>WNDQ01000001.1 GCA_009912175.1 Paracidovorax wautersii
TGCCTGCTGCCTGAACTCCAGGCTGAACTCCTGCCCCTTTCTGCCTGCCTTGCTCTTGGTCATCGTCCACCTCCTATTGCGATAGTTAATCGCTTATAGGGGTGTCCGTGAAACGGGGGCAAGATCAATTCCGCAGACCATCCGCATCATCCTGCCGCCTATCGGCAACCAGATGATCGGCATGCTCAAGCTCAGCGCGCTGGTGTCCGTGGTGGCGGTCGAAGACCTGCTGCTGGTGGCCAACCAGACGGCCAGCTCCAACTTCCGCTACTTCGAGGCCCTGACGGCCGCCGGCATCTACTACCTGGTGCTCACCACCGTCTTCATGGCGCTGCAGTCGCTGATCGAACGCCGCCTCGACCCCAAGTCCCGCCGCCAGCGCAAGGCCACGCCTGTGCTCAGCCGCCTGATCGGCACCGGCCGCGCCAGCACCGTGCGCTGAGGAATTCCCCATGACCACGTCCCACACCGCCCCCGGCAAGACCCCGCCCCTGCTTGAACTGGTCAGCATCGACAAGAGCTTCGGCACGAGCAAGATCCTGAAGAACTGCACGCTCAACGTGCAGGCCCGCGAAACCGTGGTGATCATCGGTCCCTCGGGCTCGGGCAAGTCCACGCTGCTGCGCTGCATCAACCAGCTCGACCCGGCCGATGGCGGCAACATCTTCTTCGAAGGCAAGGACGTCACGCGCGATGCGCGCACCGCGCCCTACCTGCGCCGCGAGATCGGCATGGTGTTCCAGAACTTCGAGCTGTTCTCGCACCTCACGGCCACCGAGAACATCATGCTCGCCCCCATGAAGGTGCTGGGCATGAGCCGGCACGACGCGCACGACATCGCCAGCGAACTGCTGCGCAAGGTGCGTATTCCCGACCGGGCCGACCACTTCCCCGACGAGCTGTCCGGCGGCCAGCAGCAGCGCGTGGCCATCGCCCGCGCACTGGCGATGAAGCCCAAGGTGATGCTCTACGACGAGCCCACTTCCGCGCTTGACCCGGAAATGATCCGCGAAGTGCTCGACGTGATGGCCGACCTCTCCGCCGAAGGCATGACCAGCCTGGTCGTCACGCACGAGATGGGCTTCGCGCGCCAGGCGGCCGACCGCATCGTCTTCATGGAAGGCGGCGAAATCATCGAAAACGCGACCAGCGCCGGCTTCTTCGGCGGCGACGTGCACCCGCGCGCCAAACGCTTCCTCGAACAGATCCTGCATTGATCTCATGACCACGCCTGTCGACACCCATCCCGCCTCCGCCCTGCCCCAGCCCGACTTCGCGCGCATGAAGCGCGACTTGGCCGCGCTGGTCGGCATCAACACCGAAAACCCGCCCGGCGACGAACTGGCCGCCGCCCAGCACCTGCACGGCCTGCTCGAAGCCGAGGGCTTTGACCTCCGACTCTCCGAATACAAGCCCGGCCGCGTCAACGTGGTCGCCACCTATGCCAACGGCGCCGGCCCGACCTTCGCGTTCAACACCCACATCGACACCGTGCCCGCCGGCGAGGGCTGGCGCACCGACCCCTTCGTGCTGACCGAGGCCGACGGCAAGCTCTACGGCCGCGGCAGTTGCGACGCCAAGGGCCCGATGGCCGCGATGATCGAGGCCTGCCGCCTGCTGGTCGCCGCCAGGGACCGCTGGTCCGGCACGCTGATGGCCGTGTTCACGGCCGACGAAGAGATCGCCAGCGAAGGCGCCAAACACTACGTGGCCCACCACCCGCCCAGGATCGACTTCGCCGTGATCGGCGAGCCCACCTCCAACTGCGCCTACACGGCCCACAAGGGCAGCCTGCGCCCGCTGGTGCGCGTGCACGGCGTGACGGCTCATTCGGGCACGCCGCACCTGGGCGAGAACGCCATCTACCGCGCCGGCCAGTTGCTGGGCCTGGTCGAGCACCACCACGAAAACGTGGTCAAGTGCCGCTGCCACGACCTGGTCGGCAGCGCCAGCCTGACCGTCACGCGCATCCACGGCGGCCATGCCGACAACGTGCTGCCCGGTGCCTGCGACCTGCTGCTGGACCGCCGCATGGTGCCCGGCGAAGATGAAGCCGACGTCAAAGCCGAGATCGACCAGTTGCTGGCCCTGGCCCAGGAAAAATTCGGCGTGCGCGCCGAGGTGCTGGAATACAAGGCCACGACGGGCGGCGCGACCGAGACCGCATTGGCCGAACCCATCGTGCAGGCCAGCCTGGCGGCCTGCCGCGAACACAACCACGGCGAAGCCGGCCCTTACGGTTTCCAGGGCGGCTGCGACCTGGTGCATTTCCGCAGTCTGGGCACCACCGGCACCGTGATCGGCCCCGGCACGCTGGCCGTGGCGCACAAGCCCGACGAGTTCGTGCCCATCGACGAGTTCATTGCCGCGGCCCGCATCTACCGCGACATCGCGCTGCAGATGATGAAGAAAGGCTGATCCCGTGCGGGCCTCCCTCCACGCAAAAGACCTGCACTACGGCAATGGCGTGGTGCTGCACACCGCGTCTTCGGGCAGCCTGGCGCAGTTGCAGTCGCTCTACCTGCGGCTGGACGACGGCGTGCACCAGGCCGTCGGCGAGGTGCGCATCAACATCGCCTACCTCAACGGCTACACCGCCGACGCGGTACGCAGCAGCACGCTGGCTTTGCTCAGCCGTGTCGATTGGCAACAGCCGCCCGAGCAGTTGCTCGCCACCCTGCCCGACTGGGCCGGCGCCAGCCCCATGCCCGTGCGCTGCCTGATCGACTGCGCGCTGCACGACCTCGTCGCCCGCCGCGCCAGCCTGCCGCTGGCGGACTGGCTGCGCGGCAGCGGTGCAACGCAGAGCACCATCGCCTACGCCAGCAACCAGACCCTGTTCTGGTCGCCGTTCGAGGTCTTCATGCAGCAGGCCCAGGCCTATGTGGCGCGCGGCTTTCGCGACCTCAAGGTGCGCGTGGCCGCTGGCGATTTCGCCGAGGACCTGCGCCGGCTGCGCGCGCTGCGTGAACGTTTTGGCGACGGTATCAAGCTCGCCGCCGACGCCAACGCGCAGTGGTCGATGGCCGAAGCGCCGGCACGGCTGGCCGCGCTCGCACCCTTTGGCCTGGCCTACCTGGAGCAGCCCGTCGCCACCGAACAGCCGGCCGACCTGCTGACCCTGGCCGCCGCCAGCCCCATGCCGCTGATGCTCGACGAAGGCCTGCGCAGCCTGCAGGACGTGCAGGCGCTGTGCGACCTGCGCCGCGCGGGCGGGGCCGGCAGCACGCGCCTGTGGGCGCATCTCAAGCTGGTCAAGCTCGGCGGCCTGGCGCCCGCGCTGGCCGCATCGCGCCAGCTGGCGGATGCTGGCGTGCCTTTCATGATCGGCCAGATGAACGAAGGCGGCGCGGCCACGGCCGCCGCGCTGCACCTGGCCGCTGCCGTGACGCCACCGTTCGCCGAGCTTTACGGCGCCGACGGCCTGGCCGACGACCCCGCCAGTGGCCTGGTCTACGCGGACGGCGGCCTTGCGGTGCCCGCCCGCCCCGGCCTGGGCATCGACCTTGATTTTTCTCTCACCCCAACCCTCTGGAGTTCCTGAATGCCTTCCCTTCCCCCCAGCGTGAAACAGGGCAGCGAATCGGCCTTCGCGCGTGCGGAGTACGACACGCGCATCGCCCGCGCCCGCGCCAACATGCAGCAGGCTGGCATCGACGTCATGGTCGTCACCGGCCCGGAAAACATCTTCTACCTCACCGGCCAGCAGACGCCCGGCTACTACACCTTCCAGGCGCTGGTGCTGCCCGTGGACGGCGATCCGGTCTTTGTGATCCGCCAGCTCGAGTACTTCAACTTCATCAGCAACACCTTCATCAGCGACGCTGCCATCTACACCGACGGCGACGAGCCCGTGGGCTTCCTGGTCGACGTGATCCAGAAAAAGGGCTGGGCCGGCAAACGTATCGCCATCGACAAACGCGGCTGGTTCCTGCCCATCACGGTCTACGAGGCGCTGCAAAGCCGCCTGGGCACCATCCACGACGGCGCCGGCCTGATCGAGAAGCTGCGCGCCGTGAAGTCGGCCGCCGAGATCGGCAAGCTCGAACTGGCCGCCAGCTATGTGTATGCCGGCCTGCGTGCGGGCCTGGCCGCCGTGCAAGTGGGCGCCAGCGAGAACGACTTCGTGGCGGCCATGATGCAAGCCGCCATCGCCGCCGGCTCCGAATACATGGGCATGGAAACACTGGTCTCGTGCGGCCCGCGCAGCGGCATCCCGCACGGCACCTGGCGCCGCCGCAAGATCGCGCAGGGCGAGCCGGCCTTCCTGGAAATGGCTGCCGCGCACGACCGCTACCACGCGGCGCTGATGCGCTCGGCCTGGATCGGCCAGCCGCCGCAGATCGCCATCGACATGGAAAAGGTCTGCCAGGACGCGCTGCAGGCCGCGCTTGATGCGATCAAGCCGGGCGAGCCCTGCGAAGCGCCGCACCTGGCCTGCCAGGCCGTGATCGACAAGGCGGGCTACACCGACGCGTTCAAGAAGCGCACGGGCTACTCGGTCGGCATCTCGTTTGCGCCCGACTGGGGTGAAGGCGCCATCCTGAGCCTGTACACCGGCGTGAAGACGCTGCTGCAGCCCGGCATGACCTTCCACATCCCGCCGGCGCTGCGTGTCTACGGCGAGTTCACCGTCGGCGTGAGCGAAACCGTGGTGGTGACCGAGACCGGCTGCCGCGCACTGGGCAAAACGCCGCGCGCGATGCAGATCCTCTGAGTGTTGGGCGGCCTAGCCGCCCATACATCGCTCCAACGCAAAAGCCGCCCGAGGGCGGCTTCTTTCATGGGGTCAGCGCCACTCAGGTCGCGTACACGGCGGCCAGATCGCGAAAGCCCTTGATCTCGATCGGATTGCCGAAGGGGTCGAGGAAAAACATCGTCCACTGCTCGCCGGGCTGGTTCTCGAAGCGCACCTGAGGCTTGAGCACGAACTCGGTGCCGGCGGCCTGCAGGCGCTCGGCCATGGCCTTCCATTCGGGCAGCAGCAGGATCAGGCCGAAGTGCGGCATGGGCACCAGCTTGTCGCCCACCTTGCCGGTGGCGGCGGTGGAAAACGGCTGGCCCAGGTGCAGCGAGATCTGATGGCCGAAGAAGTCGAAGTCGACCCAGGTCTTGGTGCTGCGGCCTTCGCGGCAGCCCAGCACGTCACCGTAGAAACGGCGGGCCTGGTCGAGGTCCGTGATGTTGAAGGCGAAATGGAAGATGGACGGCAGGGCGATGGGCGCGGAGGCGGTGGTCATGAGGGTTCTTTCGAAGAAAGTCGATGCGGTTCAGTAGCCACGCGCCGGGTCCACCACACCGGAAAGCGCCGCGCCCTCCAGCCCAGCGTTGATCTTGGCGGCGATCTGACGGATGGCTTCATGCACCACGGTCTGCGCCGAGATGTGCGGCGTGAGCACGATCTCGCGGCGCTGCCAGAACGGGTGGCCGGCCGGCAGGGGTTCTTCGCGCGTGACGTCGAGTGTGGCGCCGGCGATGTGGCCGCTGTCGATCAGGGCCAACAGGTCTTCTTCCACCACGTGCGCGCCGCGCGCCACGTTGATGAGGTAGGCGCCGGGCCGCAGGCGCGACAGCGTGTCGCGGTTCAGGATGTCGCGCGTGTCCGGCGTCAGCGGCAGCATGCACACGAGAATGCGCGAGCGTGCCAGGAAGTCATGGAAGGACGCGGCGCCGGCCAGGCACTGCACGCCCACGATCTGTTTGGGCGACTGGCTCCAGCCGAGCACGGGGAAATCGAACGCCGCCAAGGTGGCAGCCACGCGCTGGCCCAGCGCGCCCAAGCCCATCACGCCGATGGGGAAGTCGGCCCGCTCGCGCGGCTTGCGCGGTGCCCAGGTGCGGGCGGCCGCGCTGTCGGCGTAGACGTCGAACTCACGGAAATGGCGCAGCACCGCGTGGGTCACGTAATCGGCCATCTGCACGGCCATGCCGCCGTCCTCGATGCGCACCACGCGTGCCTGCGGTGGCAGCTTCAGGCGCACCAGCGCGTCCACGCCGGCGCCCATGTTGAAGATCAGCCGCAGCTTCGGGTGCGCGTCCATGAATTCCTGGGTGGGCGACCAGACGATGGCGCATTGCGCCTCGGGCGCGGCAGCCGGCCAGGCGCTGAGGCGGGCCTGCGGCAGCGCGGCCCGCAGGCCCGCCTCCCAGGTCGCGCCTTCGACGTGACTGCAGCACAGGGCGATCGGACCCTGGGCCAGGGCGGACAGGTTGTCGGGGGTGGCAACGGTCACGGCGGAATGGTCTTTGGTGAGAGGGACAAGCGCGGCTCAGGCCGCTTCTTCAGCAATCAGGCGCGCCAGCAGCGGCAGGTCGATGTTGCCGCCCGACAGAACCAGCACCGCGTCGCGGCCCTGCAGGTCCATGCGGCCGGCCAGCAGCGCGGCCAGCGCCACAGCGCCACCGGGTTCCACCACCAGGCGCAGTTCCTCCAGCGCGAAGCGGATGGCAGCGGCCACTTCCTCATCGCTGACCGCCACCGCGTCGTTCAGGAAACGGCCATTGATGGCGAACGGCAGTTCGGCCGGGGTCACCGCCTGCAGCGCGTCGCACAGCGTCCGGGCGCCGGGTGCGTTGGTCTCACGCCGGCCGCTGCGCAGCGAGCGCACCGTGTCGTCGAAGCCGGCGGGCTCGGCCGCGATCAGCCGGGCACCGGGCGCCAGTGCATCGACCGCCAGGCCGCAGCCCGCCATCAGCCCGCCGCCACCGCAGGGCGCCGCAAACGTCCCCAGGTTCTGCAGCGCGGCCGGCGGCAGGTCGCGCAGCGCCTCGAGCGCCACCGTGCCCTGGGCGGCCAGCACGGCCGGGTGGTCGCCGGGCGGCACCAGCGTGCCGCCGGTTTCCTGCAGCAGGCGCATGCCGATGTCCTCGCGACTCTCGCGCAGGCGGTCGTAGTGGACGATGCGGGCGCCCTGCACGGCCGCGCGCTGCACCTTGTTCTTGGGCGCATCCACGGGCATCACGATGGTGGCGGCCACACCCAGTTGACGCGCCGCCCAGGCGATCGCCTGGCCATGGTTGCCCGTCGAATAGGCCACCACGCCACGCGCGCGCGCCTCGGGCGAGAGCGATAGCAGGGCATTGAATGCACCCCGCGCCTTGAACGAACCGGTCACCTGCTGGCTTTCGGCCTTGAGCCAGACCGGCGCGCCAGCCAGCGCATCGAGCCGTGCCGAGCGCAGCAGCGGCGTATGCACCACGTGCGGCGCAATCGCCTGGGCAGCGCGTTCCACGTCAGCGAAGGTCGGCACCGGCATCGCCCCCAGCATCTCGTGCTGGATCGCGGCGGGCGGGCGGGAACGGGCCGCGGCGGGCGCGGCGGCGGTGGAGGCAAGGGCGGCGGGCATCGGCGTCGTGGGCTGTCGGGTGGTCGGGCAGGGATGCGTCGGCCGTTGAACAGGCGCCGGGCATCCTCTGCATCACCTCGATGCTATGCATTAATTTTCATCGAAGGATGAATCTTTGAGCACTCATCCATGAAAATCTCTTATGGGATGGCGTGCGCTGCGCTGTGCCCGTGCCATGCAAGGGAGACCCCATGATCAATTACCTGCAGACCCTCGCCGCCGTCGCGCGTTACGGCACCTTTGTTGCCGCCGGCGACCGCCTGGGCCTGACCCAGTCCGCCGTCAGCATCCAGATGCGCCGGCTCGAAGAAACACTGGGCATCCAGCTCTTCGACCGCAGCCGCCGCACCGCCGTGCTGACCGAAGAAGGCCGGCGCGCGCTGGGCCATGCCGAGAAGATCGTGGAACTGTTCGGCCAGATGGTGCAGGGCGTGGATGACGCCAACCTCACCGGCGCCCTGCGCGCCGGCGCCATCACCACCGAGCTGATCGGCAACGTGGTCGGGGTCATGGCGGCGTTTCGGGCCCGCTTTCCCAACGTCGAGGTCCACCTCACGCCCGGCGCCTCGACCGAGCTGCTCGCCATGGTGGAGAAGCAGCAGATCGACTGCGCCCTGATCGTCAAGCCCGCCTACCCGCTTGAGGGCGCGCTGCACTGGCGGCCGCTGCGCCAGGAGCCCTTTGTGCTGATCGCCCCACCCAGGGAGACGCGCCGCGACGCCGCCTGGCTGCTCGCCAACCGGCCCTTCATCCGCTACGACCGCCGCTCGCATGGCGGCAGCCTCGTCGAACGTTTTCTCAAACGCAAAAAATACGCGCCGCGGGAGGCCATCGAGACCGACTCCATCGAGGCCATCGGCCTGCTGGTCGCGCGTGGACTAGGCATCTCGATCCTGCCGCGCACGGCGGCGCTGCAGGTCATGGGCGCCCGCGTGCAGGAAATCGGCCTGGGTGTCGACACCTTCTACCGCGAGATCGGCCTGGTCGAGCGCACCGACAACCCGCGCGCGGCGCTCAATGGCGAGTTGTGGCTGGCGCTCCAGCAGGCCGCGGCACCCGCAGCAGGGCCGCGCGGACGACCGAAAACCAAGCCCAAAGTTGAGCGGAACTAGCTGCTCTGGGCCATGCGGCCAAAACGTCCCGCGTTGAAGTCCTGCACGGCCTGCACGATCTCCTCGCGCGAGTTCATCACGAAAGGCCCGTAGCCAAACACCGGCTCGTCGATGGGCTCGGCGCTGAGCACCAGCAGCCGTGCCTGATCAGGCTGACCGCCATCCTCGGGCGTGCCCCCGGACAGCGCGGTCAGCTCCAGGCTGGCGCCCTCGCGACTGAGCAGCGCCACCTGCGCGTCGCGCAGGTCGTGCGGCCCGTTGACGCGCACCCGGCCGTGCAGCACCGCCACCATGGCGACGTGGCCTTCGGGCACCGGCAGCGACACCGACGCCTGGTCGGCCAGCGCCACGTCCCACACGTTGATGGGCGTGAAGGTGCGCGCCGGGCCGCGTGTGCCGTCGAAGTCGCCCGCGATCACACGCAGGCGACCGGCGCCGTCCGGCAGCTCGACCGCCGGAATGTCGGCGGCCGTGATGCTCTGGTAGCCCGGTGCGGCCGATTTGTCGCGCGCCGGAAGGTTCACCCACAACTGCACGTTCTGCAGCACGCCGCCCTCGCGCGTGAACGCGGGGCTGTGGAACTCCTCGTGCAGGATGCCGCCAGCGGCCGTCATCCACTGCACGTCACCCGGGCCGATGACGCCGCCCTGGCCGGTGGAGTCGCGGTGCGCCAGCTCGCCCTGGTAGACGATGGTCACGGTCTCGAACCCGCGGTGCGGGTGCTGGCCCACGCCGCGCGGCTGCACGGCCGGCTCGAAGGCCGTGGGGCTGACGTAGTCCAGCATCAGGAAGGGGTTGGCGATCTGCCCGAGGTCGTTGTAGCCAAACAGCGTGCGCACGGGAAAGCCGTCGCCCACCCAGTGTTGCGGGGTCCGTCCGTGCACGCTCACCAGTTTTTTCATCGCAGGCTCCTTTGAATGGCCGCGTCCGGCGGCCCGTCCCTCGAAGATAAGGGCAAGCACGCCCCGCACCAGAGGCGGCCGGCACGCCACAGCGTTCCATCCACGCAACGATGGCGCGGCGCCCGCCGGCGCGGCGCGTCAATCCACGCTCAGACGGTAGCAGGTCTGCTGGTGGTAAAGCGTGCCGGGGCGCAGCACCACGGCCTGCGCGAGCGCCGGATCGGGGCTGTTGATCTGGTTGGGAAAGTCCTGCGCCTCCAGGCACAGGCCGGCGTTCGCACGGTAGGTGCCATGGCTGCCCGCCACGCCGCCGAGGTTGTTGCCGCTGTAGAACTGCAGCCCGGCCTCGGTGGTCTCGACCGTGAGCGAGCGGCCCGAGGCCGGATCGTGCAGCCAGGCCACTTCGCGCAAAGCACCACGCCCGCCACGCAGCACGTAGCAGTGGTCGAAACCGCCCGCCAGCGCCAGTTGCGGCTCCAGCCACGACAGGCGCGCGCCAATGGGCGCGGGGTGGCGGAAGTCGAAGGCGCTGCCGGCCACGTCCGCCGTGACGGTCGGGATGAGGCGCTCGTCGATGTGCAGCACCTGCTCGGCGTCGATGCGCAGCAGGTGGTCGCCAATGTCGCGGCCATCGCCGCCCAGGTTGAAGTAGGGGTGCGAGGTCAGGTTGATCGGCGTGGCCGCGTCGCTGCGCGCCTGGTAGTCGATGGCCAGGCGGCCGTCGTCGTCCAGCCGGTAGCGCACCTCGACCTCGACCGTGCCCGGAAAGCCGCCCTCGCCTTCGGGCGACGTCAACGCCAGCACCAGCGTGTCGCCGTCGATGCGCGCATCCCACACCCGCTGGTGAAAGCCGTCGTCGCCGCCGTGCAGCAGGTTGCTGCCCTCGTTGCGGTCGACCCGGAACACCGCGCCGTCGAGCTCGAAACGCCCCTCGGCAATGCGGTTGGCCCAGCGCCCGACCAGCGCGCCGAAGTAGTGCGGATTGCCGCCGTGCCACGTCGCGCGCTGCGCGTGGCCGAGCAGCACGTCGGCGATGCGGCCATAACGGTCCGGCGCCAGCCACGCGCGCAGCGTGCCGCCCAGCGGGCTGACCAGCACCGTCATTTCACGCGCATTGCGCAGCGCAAAGAGCGGCTCGCCGTCGGTGTTGGTGCAGGCCTGAACGCGCTGCAGGGAATCGGAGGTTCCAGTCATCGGGTCTGTGGCTGCACCGGTCCGGCGCAGCGTTCCTGGTAGTCACGGGGCGTGCAGTCCAGCTCGCGCCGGAAGACGGCGTGCATGTACTGCAAGGATGAAAAGCCGCAGCGCCGCGCGATCTCGGTCACGCTTTCCGTGCCCTCGCGCAGCAGCGCGCAGGCCGCCTCGATGCGGTGGCGCAGGATCTCGTCGTGCACGCTGCGCTGGCGCTCGCGCCGGAAATGGCTCTCCAGCGTCGAGCGCGAAACGCCCACGTAGTCGGCCACCTGCTCGGTGCGGATGCCCTGGCAGGCGTACTGGCGAATGAACAGCAGCGCCCGCATGACACGCGGGTGCCCCAGCGTGGCGGGCTGGCTGGAGGCCAGCACATGGATGCCGGCCGGCGGCACCACCACACGCAGCGCGCCCAGGCGCACGCCGCTGAGCATCTGGTGCAGCAGGTGGGCGGCGGTGCGGCCCATTTCGGCCGTGCCCTGCATCACCGAGCTCAAGGGAATGCGGGCCAGCGTGCGTGTGAGCGGGTCGTTGTCGATGCCGATCAGCGCGACCTCCTCGGGCACGGCAATGCCGGCCGCCGCGCACGCCTGCAGCAACTGGCGCGCACGGGCGTCGGTCACCGCGATGATGCCGACCGGCTTGGGCAGCGCGCGCAGCCACGCGACCAGGCCGGCCACGGCCTCGCTCCAGTCGGTGGCGCGTGTGGCCAGGCCGCGGTAGACGGCCGGCTCGATGCCGTCGGCACGGGCCACGTCCAGACAGGCTTCCTCACGTTCGCGCGCCCAGCGCCGGCCCGGGTCGGGCGGCAGGCCGTAGAAGGCCAGGTGGCGCAGGCCGGCCTCGATCAGGTGGTCGTAGGCCAGCCGCACGAGCTTGCGGTTGTCGGTGGCCACGTAGGGCACGCCCGGCGGGTATTCGCGCTCGTCGGCATAAGAGCCGCCCACGGCCACCACTGGCAGCGGGCTGCCCGCCAGCGCGCGGGCGACCTCGGGGTCGTCGAAGTCGGCAATGATGCCGTCGCCTTGCCAGTCGGCGATGCCGTTGAGGCGGTACACGAAGTCTTCCTCCAGGAACAGGTCCCACGCCGCGCGGGTGCCGTTGAGGTAGTCGGCAATGCCCGCGATGATCTCGCGGTCATAGACCTTGCTGGCATTGAACAGCAGCGCCACCCGGTGCACGGGCGGCTCGGCGGCCGGTTGGGTAGGGCTCATGGCGGTCGCCCCGGGTGGGGCGTTGTCTCCTGGACGGCCAGTTTAGGGGAAGGACGATGCGCCTGTCCCGGCGGTTTGCGCCGGTGTGCAGTGCAGCAAACAAAATTGCCGCGAGGGCTGGTGATTTTCGCAATCCGGCGCGCGCGTGCCCTCGCTAGCATGAGTCGCCATGAGCTCGCCCTTGCGGCGGCTGCCCTTTCGCAACCGGCGTGGATTGACCTTCGCGCCTTCACCTGGTTCATCGACATGTCTGGCGCTTCTTCTTCCCCCCGCGAGTTTTTCCCCGGCGTTGCCCCGCTGCGTTACGAGGGCCCGCAGTCCAGCACCGAGCTGGCCTACCGCCACTACGACCCGGACCGCGTGGTGCTGGGCAAGCCCATGCGCGAGCACCTGCGGCTGGCCGCGTGCTACTGGCACACCTTCGTCTGGCCGGGCAGAGACGTGTTCGGCAGCGGCACCTTCAACCGCCCCTGGCACGCCGGCGCCAACCCGGCCGCCACGCCCCTCGAGCTGGCCCGCCTGAAGGCCGACGCGGCCTTCGAGTTCTTCACCAAACTCGGCGTGGACTACTACACCTTCCACGACGTGGACGTCGCCCCCGAAGGCGCCAACCTGGCCGAATACCGGCGCAACCTGGCCGAGCTGGTCGACGTGCTCGAACGCAAGCAGGCCGAGACCGGCGTGAAGCTGCTGTGGGGCACGGCCAACTGCTTCTCGCACCCGCGCTACGCCGCAGGCGCGGCGACCAACCCGAACCCGGAGGTCTTTGCCTACGCGGCCACGCAGGTGTTCTCGGCGCTCAACGCCACGCACCGCCTGGGCGGCGCCAACTACGTGCTGTGGGGCGGGCGCGAGGGCTACGAGACGCTGCTCAACACCGATCTGAAGCGCGAGCGCGAGCAGCTCGGCCGCTCCCTGAACCTGGTGGCCGAGCACAAGCACAAGATCGGTTTTGCCGGCCCGCTGCTGATCGAGCCCAAGCCGCAAGAACCCACCAAACACCAGTACGACTACGACACCGCCACCGTCTTCGGTTTCCTGCAGCAGTACGGGCTGGAAAAGGAAGTGAAGGTCAACATCGAGACCAACCACGCCACGCTGGCCGGCCACAGCCTGCAGCACGAGATCGCCACCGCCGTCTCGCTGGGCGTGTTCGGCAGCATCGACGCCAACCGGGGCGATCCGCAGAACGGCTGGGACACCGACCAATTCCCCAACAGCGTCGAGGAAATGACGCTGGCGATCTACGAGATCCTCAAGGGCGGCGGCTTCACCACTGGCGGCTTCAACTTCGACACCAAGGTGCGCCGCCAGAGCCTGGACGAGGTCGACCTGTTCCACGGCCACGCGGGCGCCATCGATGTGCTGGCGCTGGCGCTCGAACGCGCCGCGCGCCTGATCGAACACGACGTGCTCGGCGACTTCAAACGCCAGCGCTACGCCGGCTGGGACGCGCCCTTCGGCCAGGCCCTGCTGTCCGGCCAGCGCAGCCTGGAGGCCATCGCGCAACACGCCTTCGACGCCAAGCTCGACCCGCAACCCGTCAGTGGCCGGCAAGAGCACCTCGAAAACCTCGTCAACCGCGCCATCTTCGGCTGAGGCTTTGCCCCATGTTCATCGGCATCGACCTGGGAACCTCGGGTGTCAAGGCCATCGTGCTCGACCGCCAGGGCGTGGTGCGTGCGACCGGCACCGCCCCGCTGACTGTCGCGCAACCCCAGCCGCTGTGGCGCGAACAGGACCCCGCCGACTGGTGGCGCGCGACCGAGCGGGCCCTGGCGGCGCTGCTGGACGAGGCCCGGCAGGCCGGCATCAAGCCCGCTGCCATCGAGGCCCTGGGCCTGACCGGCCAGATGCACGGCGCCACCGTGCTGGACGCGCAGGGCCAGGTGCTGCGCCCGGCCATCCTGTGGAACGACGGCCGCGCCAGCGTCGAATGCGCCGAGCTTGAAGCGCGTGTGCCCGCCGCGCGCGCCATCACCGGCAACCTCGTCATGCCCGGCTTTACCGCGCCCAAGCTGCTGTGGCTGGCGCGGCACGAGCCCGCGCTGTTCGACCGTATCGACAAGGTGCTGCTGCCCAAGGACTGGCTGCGCCGGCAGTTGTGCGGTGTGCTGGCCAGCGACCTGTCGGACGCGGCCGGCACCGCCTGGCTGGACGTGGCCCGGCGCGACTGGAGTGACGAATTGCTCGCGGCCTGCGGCTTGAGCCGCCACCACATGCCCACGCTGCACGAGGGCCCGGCCATCACCGGCCGCCTGCTGCCCGCACTGGCGCGCCGCTGGGGCCTGGGCGAGATTCCCGTGGTTGCGGGCGGCGGCGACAACGCGGCCGGCGCCGTCGGCGTCGGCGTCGTGCGCCCCGGCCAGGCCATGCTGTCGCTGGGCACGTCGGGCGTGTGTTTTGCCGTGACCGACGGCTTTCTCAGCGCACCCGAACACGCCGTGCACAGCTTCTGCCACGCCCTGCCCGGCACCTGGCACACCATGTCGGTGATGCTGTCGGCCGCGAGCTGCCTGGACTTCGCGGCCACGCTCACCGGGCTGGGCTCGGTGGCCGAGCTGGTGGCGCAGGCCGAGTCGCTGGACCCGGCCCGGCATGACGGCGCACCGCTGTTCCTGCCCTACCTCAACGGCGAACGCACGCCGCACAACAACCCGCACGCGCAGGCGGCCTTCTTCGGCATGACGGCGGCCACCACGCGCGCCGACCTCGCCTACGCGGTGCTCGAAGGCGTGGGCCTGGGCTTGGCCGACGGCCTGCAGGCGCTGGCCGCCAGCGGCAGCCGGCTCGACGAGATCACGCTCATCGGCGGCGGCTCGCGCAGCGCCTGGTGGTCGCAACTGCTGGCCGACATCAGCGGCCACACGCTGGTGCGGCGCGACGGCGGCGAAGTCGGTCCGGCCCTGGGCGCGGCACGCCTGGCCTGGCTGGGCACCGACGGCGCGCAGGCCGACATGGCCACCGTCTGCGCCCAGCCGCCCGAGCGCGCGCGCCACCGGCCCGACTCGGCCCGGCACGCGGCGCTGCAAGCGCGCCACCAGCGCTTTCAGGCGCTGTACCAGCACGTCGCCCCGCTTTTCATGCCAAGATAGCGCGGCGTGGCGATCCAAACGATTTTCCAACACCCCAAGGAGACAACGTGATGACCCCAACGCTCAAGCCCCTGCTGCTGGCCCTCGGCGCAGCCCTGACCCTCGGCCTGGCCGGCCCCGCGCAGGCCGATGCCAAGAACCCCAAGATCGGCTTTTCGATCGACGACCTGCGGGTCGAACGCTGGGCGCGCGACCGCGACTACTTCACGGCCGCGGCCAAGGAGCTGGGCGCCACGGTCTACGTGCAGTCGGCCGACGCCAGCGAGCAGCGCCAGATCGCCCAGATCGAGAACCTGATCTCGCGCGGCGTGGACGTCATCGCCATCGTGCCCTTCAACGCCACCGTACTCACCAACGCCGTGCGCGAAGCCAAGAAGGCCGGCATCAAGATCGTCTCGTACGACCGGCTCATCCTCAACGCCGACGTCGACGCCTACATCTCCTTCGACAACGAGAAGGTCGGCGAACTGCAGGCGGGCGAGGTCGTCAAGCGCCAGCCCAAGGGCAACTACTTCCTGCTCGGCGGCGCGCCCACCGACAACAACGCCAAGCTGCTGCGCGCCGGCCAGCTCAAGGTGCTGCAGCCGCTCATCGACAAGGGCGACATCAAGGTCGTCGGCCAGCAGTGGGTCAAGGAATGGAACCCGTCGGAGGCGCTGTCCATCGTCGAGAACGCGCTCACGGCCAATGCCAACAAGATCGACGCCATCGTCGCCTCCAACGACGGCACGGCCGGCGGCGCCGTGCAGGCACTGGCCGCGCAGAAGCTCGCCGGCAAGGTGCCGGTCTCGGGCCAGGATGCCGACCTGGCCGCCGTGCGCCGCGTGGTCGCCGGCACCCAGACGCTGACGGTCTACAAACCCATCAAAGTCATCGCCAGCGAAGCCGTCAAGCTCTCCGTGGGCCTGGTGCGCGGCACCCCGCCGACGGCCAACACGCAGTACGACAACGGCTTCAAGAAGGTCGACACCATCCTGCTCAACCCCATCGTGGTGACCAAGGACAACGTCGACATCCTGGTCAAGGACGGCTTCTACACCCAGGCCCAGATCGACGGCAAGTAAGCCGCCTGGCAGCGACTCGGCGCGCCGCCCGGGTCGCGCACGCTGCGACCGCACACCCGGGCCCCAGGAGACACAAGCCATGACATCGATCACACGCCGGCCGGTCGTGACAGCGCTAGCCACAGGCCTGGCGCTCGGCCTGCTCGGCCAGGCCCGGGCCGACGCCAGGAATCCCAAGATCGGCTTTTCGATCGACGACCTGCGGGTCGAGCGCTGGACACGTGACCGCGACTACTTCACGGCCGCGGCCAAGGCATTGGGCGCCACGGTCTACGTGCAGTCGGCCGACGCCAGCGAGCAGCGCCAGATCGCGCAGATCGAGAGCCTGATCTCGCGCGGCGTGGACGCGCTCGTGATCGTGCCCTACAACGCCACCGTGCTCACCAACGCCGTGCGCGAGGCCAAGAAGGCCGGCATCAAGGTGCTGTGCTACGACCGGCTCATCCTCAACGCCGACGTCGATGCCTTCATCTCCTTCGACAACGAAAAAGTGGGCGAGCTGCAGGCGCAGAGCCTGCTGGCCCTGCGCCCCAAGGGCAACTACTACCTGCTCGGCGGCGCGGCCACCACACACAACGCCAAGCTGCTGCGCAACGGCCAACTGCGCGCGCTGCAGCCGGCCATCGACCGGGGCGACATCAAGATCGTGGGCCAGCAATGGATCGCCGACTGGAGCCCGGCGCTGGTGATGTCGGCCATCGAAAACGCCCTGACGGCCAATGCCAACAAGCTCGACGCCGTCGTCGCCTCCAACGACGGCATGGCCGGCGGCGCCGTGCAGGCGCTGGCCGCGCAAAAGCTCGCGGGCCAGGTTGTCGTCTCGGGCCAGGACGCCGATCTCGCCGCGGTGCGCCGCGTGCTGGCGGGCACCCAGACCATGACGGTCTACAAGCCGCTCAAGCGGCTGGCCGACGCGGCCGCGCAACTGGCCATCGACCTGGTGCGCGGCCAGCGGCCCACCTTCAACAGCCAGTACGACAACGGCTACAAGAAGGTCGACGCCGTCCTGCTCGACTCGGTGGTCATCACCCGTGGCAACGTGGACGTGCTGATCAAGGACGGCTTCTATACGCAAGCGCAGATCGACGGCAAGTGAACGCCTTGGACGACAGCGCATCCGCATCACGCGCAGGGAGCACGATGACAGAACTTCTCCTTGAAATGAAAGGCATCGCCAAAGCCTTTGGCGGCGTCCAGGCCCTCTCGGGCATCGACCTGCAGGTCCACGCCGGCGAATGCGTGGGGCTGTGCGGCGAGAACGGCGCCGGCAAGTCCACGCTGATGAAGGTGCTCTCGGCGGTCTACCCGCACGGCACCTGGGACGGCGAGATCGCGTGGCGCGGCCAGCCGCTGCGGGCCCATTCGGTGCGCGAGACCGAGGCCGCGGGCATCGTCATCATCCACCAGGAGCTGATGCTGGTGCCCGAGCTGTCGGTCACCGAGAACATCTTCCTGGGCCACGAGATCACCCGCCCGGGCGGGCGCATGGACTACGACGCCATGCACCGCCGTGCCGACGAACTGGTGCGCCGCCTGCGCATTCCGGGCGTCAACGTGGCGCAGCCGGTGTCGGCCTATGGCGGCGGCCACCAGCAGCTCATCGAGATCGCCAAGGCGCTCAACAAGAACGCGCGCCTGCTCATCCTTGACGAGCCCTCGTCCTCGCTCACGGCCGCCGAAACGCAGGTGCTGCTGGGCATCGTGCGCGACCTCAAGGCGCAAGGCGTGGGCTGCGTCTACATCTCGCACAAGCTCGACGAAGTCGCGGCCGTGTGCGACACCATCACCGTCATCCGCGATGGCCGCCATGTGGCGACCACGCCCATGTCCGAGCTCGACACGCCGCGCATCATCGCGCAGATGGTCGGGCGCGAAATCACCCAGCTCTACCCGCGCGAGCCGCACGCCATCGGCGAGGTGGTGTTCGAAGCGCGGCACATCACCTGCTACGACCCCGAGAACCCGCGCCGCAAACGCGTCGACGACGTGTCGTTTGCCGTGCGCCGCGGCGAGATCGTGGGCGTGGCCGGGCTGGTCGGCGCCGGCCGCACCGAGCTCATGCAGGCCATCTTCGGCGCCTACCCGGGCCGCTTCGAGGGCGAGGTGCTGATCGACGGCCAGCCGCTCGTGCGCCGCACACCGCGCCGCGCGATCCGCGCCGGCCTGTGCATGGTGCCCGAGGACCGCAAGCACCATGGCATCGTCCCGGACTTCGGCGTCGGCCACAACATGACGCTGACCGTGCTCGACCGCTACGCCCAGGCCGGCCACGTCGACGGCGGCCGCGAACTGCAGGCCATCACCCAGCAGATCGGCCGGCTGCGCCTGAAGACGGCCAGCCCGTTTCTGCCGATCACCGGCCTGTCGGGCGGCAACCAGCAAAAGGCGGTGCTGGCCAAGATGCTGCTGGCCGAACCGCGCGTGCTCATCCTCGACGAGCCCACGCGCGGTGTGGACGTGGGCGCCAAGTACGAGATCTACAAACTCATGTTCGAGCTGGCGCACCGCGGCGTGGCCATCGTCATGGTCTCGTCGGAGCTGCCCGAGGTGCTGGGCGTTTCCGACCGCGTGCTGGTCATCGGCGAAGGCCGCCTGCGCGGCGACTTCCCCTGCGAGAACCTGACGCAGGAGCAGGTGCTGGCCGCCGCCATCGGCAGCCCCGGCACGGCCGTGCAGGCTGTCGAAGACGCCCTGGCCTGACCGGGCCCCTGTCCTTTTTCCTGTTTTGCCGGATTTGCGTTCCATGACCGACTTCAAGCAATTTTTCAACCAGTACAAGATGCTGGTGCTGCTGGCCGCCACCGCCCTGATCTGGGTCTTCTTTGCCTGGCAGACCGACGGCGGCTACATCACGCCGCGCAACCTCTCCAACCTGCTGCGGCAGATGGCCGTCACCGGCATCCTGGCCTGCGGCATGGTGCTGGTCATCATCGCGGCCGAGATCGACCTGTCGGTCGGCTCCATGCTCGGGCTGCTGGGCGGCTTTGCCGCCGTCTTCGACGTCAGCTACCACCTGCCGCTGCCCGTCACCATTGCGCTGGTGCTGCTCATGGGCCTGCTGTTCGGCCTGTTCAACGGCTACCTCACGGCCTACCTGCGCATCCCCTCCTTCATCGTCGGCCTGGGCGGCATGCTGGCCTTTCGCGGCATCTTGCTGGGCGTGACGGGCGGCCTGACCATCGCCCCGGTCTCCGACGGCCTGGTCTGGATCGGCCAGGGCTACCTGTCGCACACGGCGAGCAACGTGCTGGGCGTGGCGCTCATCGTGCTGACCGTGCTTTTGATCTGGAACCAGCGCCGCCGCACCGCCGCCAACGGGCTGGCCGTGGCGCCGCTGTGGCGCGACGGCCTGCGCGTGCTGCTGATCGCCATCGCCGCGCTGGCCTTCG
This sequence comes from Paracidovorax wautersii, assembly GCA_009912175.1. Classification (GTDB taxonomy): domain Bacteria; phylum Pseudomonadota; class Gammaproteobacteria; order Burkholderiales; family Burkholderiaceae_C; genus Comamonas_F; species Comamonas_F wautersii_A. The sequence continues at coordinate 19,314 of WNDQ01000001.1, forward strand.
TGCGCACGCTCAACAGCTACGACGGCATCCCCGTGCCGGTCCTGCTGCTGCTGGCACTGCTGGGCATCTTCACCTACATGACCAACCACACCGTGTTCGGGCGGCGTGTCTACGCGGTGGGCAGCAACATGGAAGCCACACGCCTGTCGGGCGTGAACGTGCAGGCCGTCAAACTCTGGATCTTCGGCCTCATGGGCCTGATGTGCGCGCTGGCCGGCATCGTCAACACCGCCCGCCTGGCCGCCGGCTCGCCCTCGGCCGGCACCAACGGCGAGCTCGACGCCATCGCCGCCTGCTTCATCGGCGGCACCTCCATGCGCGGCGGCTCGGGCACGGTCTACGGCGCCCTCATCGGCGCGCTGGTCATGAGCAGCCTGGACAACGGCATGTCCATGCTCGACGTCGACACCTTCTGGCAAATGATCGTCAAGGGTGCCATCCTCGTCACCGCCGTCTGGGTCGACGTCTCCATGCGCAGCAACCGCCGCTGAAACCCGGCTGCGCCGCAGATCATCCCCCCGGTCAACTGCGGCGCGTTGACCCGGCCGCCCCCAAGGCAAAAAGCCCCGCCGGATGATCCAGGCGGGGCTTTTTGTTTTCTTTTCAAGTGACAGCGTGGGCGGGCTTTGCCCGCCCGGTGCTGTCGCCCCCCAGTGGGGGGAGGCGCCGCGCCTTCGAGCAGCAGGCGCGAGAGCGGATTTTCGTCGCCCCCCAGTGGGGGGAGGCGCCGCAGGCGCTTCGGGGGGCGTCTACTTCAGGGGCTTGTAGCGCACACGCTTGGGCTTGGCGCCCTCCTCGCCCAGACGCTTCTTCTTGTCGGCCTCGTACTCCTGGTAGTTGCCGTCGAAGAAAGTCCACTGCGAGTCGCCTTCGGCGGCCAGGATGTGGGTGGCGATGCGGTCGAGGAACCAGCGGTCGTGGCTGATGACCAGCACGGTGCCGGCGAATTCGAGCAGCGCGTCTTCCAGCGCGCGCAGCGTTTCCACGTCCAGGTCGTTCGACGGTTCGTCCAGCAGCAGCACGTTGCCGCCCGAAATCAGCGTCTTGGCCAGGTGCAGGCGCCCGCGCTCACCACCGGAGAGGTTGCCCACGCGCTTTTGCTGGTCGTTGCCCGAGAAGTTGAAACGGCCGCAGTAGGCGCGGCTGGCCACCTGGAACTTGCCGATCTGCAGCATGTCCAGGCCGTCCGAGATTTCTTCCCACACGGTCTTCTCGCCCGCCAGCGAATCGCGCGTCTGGTCGACGAACGCCATCTTGACGGTCGAGCCCACCACCACGTCGCCCGCATCGGGCTGCTCGCGGCCGGCGATCAGCTTGAACAGCGTGGACTTGCCCGCGCCGTTGGGGCCGATGATGCCGACGATGGCGCCGGCCGGGATCTTGAAGCTCAGGTTGTCGATCAGCAGGCGGTCACCGAAGGCCTTGCTGACGTTGTTGAACTCGATCACCTGGCTGCCCAGGCGGTCGGCCACCGGGATGAAGATTTCCTGCGTCTCGTTGCGCTTCTGGTACTCGTGGTCGCTCAGTTCCTCGAAGCGGGCGATCCGCGCCTTGCTCTTGGCCTGGCGGCCCTTGGGGTTCTGGCGCACCCACTCGAGTTCCTTCTTGAGCGCCTTGGCACGGGACTCTTCGCCCTTCTTTTCCTGCTCCAGGCGGTTCTGCTTCTGGTCCAGCCAGCTCGAGTAGTTGCCCTTCCACGGAATGCCATGGCCGCGGTCGAGTTCGAGAATCCACTCGGCGGCGTTGTCCAGGAAGTAACGATCGTGGGTAATCGCCACCACGGTGCCCGGGAAACGCTGCAGGAACTGTTCGAGCCAGTCCACCGATTCGGCGTCCAAGTGGTTGGTCGGTTCGTCGAGCAGCAGCATGTCGGGCTTGGACAGCAACAGGCGGCACAGCGCCACGCGGCGCTTTTCACCGCCCGACAGCGGGCCGATCACGGCGTCCCACGCCGGCAGGCGCAGGGCGTCGGCCGCGAGTTCGAGTTGCAGATCGGTGTTTTCGCTGCCGGCCACGGCGATGATGGCTTCGAGCTCGGCCTGTTCGGCCGCCAGCTTGTCGAAGTCGGCATCGGGATCGGCGTATTCGTTGTAGACCTCTTCGAGGCGCTTCTTGGCGGCCAGCGCGCCGCCCAGGCCTTCCTCGACGGTCTCGCGCACGGTCTTGGCCGGATCGAGCTGGGGCTCCTGCGGCAGATAGCCGATGTTCAAGCCCGGCATCGGGATGGCTTCGCCCTCGATTTCCTTATCGAGGCCGGCCATGATCTTGAGCAGCGTGGACTTGCCCGAGCCGTTGAGGCCGAGCACGCCGATCTTGGCGCCAGGGAAAAAGGAAAGCGACACGTCCTTCAAGATCTGGCGCTTGGGCGGCACCGTCTTGCTGACCCGGTTCATGCTGAAGACGTATTGAGCCATGTGTATTCCAGTCGTATCAAAGACAAAACCCGCTACCCTTTGCAGAGTAACGGGCTTTGATTTTTCTGGCGGAGCGGACGGGACTCGAACCCGCGACCCCCGGCGTGACAGGCCGGTATTCTAACCAACTGAACTACCGCTCCTGGTAGACGGCGTTTACTCTTGCGAGCCAAGTGCCATCGACTTGTGCCTTGCTCATCTTGCGATGAAATCTGGCGACCCTACGGGGATTCGAACCCCGGTACTCACCGTGAAAGGGTGATGTCCTAGGCCTCTAGACGATAGGGTCAAAACCTAAGAACTTCCGAATTTTCTTCCGCTCTTTCTGCTATGAATTCTATATCAACTTTCGATTGATTTCGAACTCATCTCAAAAATTTCTGGTGGAGGTAAACGGGATCGAACCGATGACCTCTTGCATGCCATGCAAGCGCTCTCCCAGCTGAGCTATACCCCCCAAAACTTCCGAAGAAGCTTCGCAAACCACTTTGAATTTCTTCAACACTTCAGTTGTTTGCAAGACCGCGATTGTAGCATCTTTTTTGCTACTTTCCGTCTGGCTTTCAACTTATGCTGCTTGCATTCGTCGTTTGCTGCGAAGAATTGGATTATAGGCACATTTTCAGGCGGTTTTCAAATCCGCCAGAATTTTTTCACGACCGGCCAATTCGAGCACAGCGTCGACCGACGGCGTGTGGGGCGTGCCCATGGTCAGCACGCGCACCGGCATGGCCAGTTGCGGCATCTTCAGCCCCTGCGCGGCCAGCACTTCCTTGAAGGCGGCGGCGATGGCGGCCTTGTTCCAGTCAGGCAGCGCAGCGAGCTTGGCGGCCAGCTCGGCGATGGCGGGCTGGACGGCGGCGGTCAGGTGCTGCGCGCGGTCCTCGTCCTTGATCGTGATCGGGCCATAGAAGGCAGCGGCCCAGTCGGCCAGCGCCACCGTGGTGTCGCAGCGGTCCTTGAACAGCGCGCAGATCGCGGGCAGCCGGTCGTCGGCCTGCAGGCCGCGCTTGGCCAGGTGGGCGGCGACCAGCGGCGCCAGCGCTTCGTTGTCCGTGCTCTTGATGTGCTGGGCGTTGACCCAGCGCAGCTTGGCCTCGTCGAACTGCGCGGCGCTGCGGCCGAGGTGGTCGAGGTTGAACCATTCGAGGAACTGCGCGCGGCTGAAGATTTCGTCGTCGCCGTGGCTCCAGCCCAGGCGCGCCAGGTAGTTGACCATGGCGTCGGGCAAGTAGCCCTCCTCACGGTACTGCGTGACAGCCTTGGCGCCGTTGCGTTTGCTGATCTTCTCGCCCTGCTCGTTGAGCACCGTGGGCAGGTGGGCAAACACCGGCACGGGGTGGCCCAGCGCCTCGAAGATGTGGATCTGGCGCGGCGTGTTGTTGACGTGGTCGTCGCCGCGGATGACGTGGGTGATGCCCATGTCGATGTCGTCGACGACGACGCAGAAGTTGTAGGTGGGCGTGCCGTCCGGGCGCGCGATGACGAGGTCGTCGAGCTCGGTGTTCTGGAACTCGACGCGGCCCTTGCACTTGTCGTCCCAGCCCACCACGCCGGCCGTCGGCGTCTTGAAGCGCAGCACCGGCTTGACGCCTTCGGGCACGGGCGGCAGCACCTTGCCGGGTTCGGGGCGCCAGGTGCCGTCGTAGCGCGGCTTTTCCTTGGCGGCCATCTGCTTTTCGCGCAGCGCGTCGAGCTCGGCCTGCGACATGTAGCAGGGATAGGCCAGGCCGGCCTGCTGCAGTTGCGCCAGCACCGCCTTGTAGCGGTCCATGCGCTGCATCTGGTAGATCGGGCCCTGGTCGTAGCTCAGGCCCAGCCAGTCCATGCTTTCGATGATCACGTCGACCGCGGCCTGGGTGGAGCGCTCGACGTCGGTGTCCTCGATGCGCAGGATGAACTCGCCGCCCGTGGCGCGGGCAAAGGCCCAGGGATAGAGCGCCGAGCGGATGTTGCCCAGGTGGATGAAGCCGGTGGGCGACGGCGCGAAGCGGGTGCGGACGGGACGTTGGTCGGTGGTCATGGATCGGTGCTTTGTTGAAATGACAAACGGCTGACGATAAAAAGTCAGCCGTCGCGGATGTCGTCAGGGTGGCGCGCAACGCGCCGCGCGTCAAACCTGGCTGTCGGCCGAGGCCTCGTCCTCCTGGCTGACCTGCACCCGGTTGTCGTTGATGCGGGCGATGTCGGCGGCGTTCACGTCACCGGTGACGTAGACCCCGTCGAAGCACGAGGCGTCAAAGCCGCTGAGCTTGGGGTTGAGCGCGTGGATGGCTTTCTTCATGGCCTCGACGTCCTGGTAGATCAGGGCGTCGCAGCCGATCTTGACGCGGATTTCCTCGATCGAGCGGCCGTGCGCCACCAGTTCCTCGGCCGTGGGCATGTCGATGCCATAGACGTTGGGAAAACGCACGGGCGGCGCGGCGCTGGCCAGGTAGACCTTCTTGGCGCCAGCTTCGCGCGCCATCTGCACGATCTCGCGGCTGGTGGTGCCGCGCACGATGGAGTCGTCGACCAGCAGCACGTTGCGGCCCTTGAACTCGCTGGCCACGGCGTTGAGTTTCTGGCGCACCGACTTCTTGCGCACCTGCTGGCCCGGCATGATGAAGGTGCGGCCCACGTAGCGGTTCTTGACGAAGCCCTCGCGGTAGGGTTTGCCGATGAGCTGCGCGAGCTGCATGGCGCTGGGACGGCTGGACTCGGGGATCGGGATGACCACGTCGACCTCGTTGGGCGGCATGGTGGAGATCAGGCGTTTGGCCAGGCCTTCGCCCAGCGCCAGGCGCGCCTGGTAGACCGAGATGCCGTCGAGCACGGAGTCGGGCCGCGCCAGGTAGACGAACTCGAACACGCAGGGATAGAGCTGGGTGGACGCGGCGCACTGGCGGGCGTGCACGGTGCCGTCGAGCGCGATGAAGACGGCCTCGCCGGGCGCGACGTCGCGCTCCAGCTGGAAGCCCGAGCCTTCGAGCGCCACCGATTCGCTGGCGATCATGACCGCGCCGTCGGCCGCGCGGCCGATGCACATCGGGCGGATGCCGTAGGGGTCGCGGAAGGCCAGCAGGCCATGGCCCGCGATCATGGCGACCACGGCATAGGAGCCCTTGAGGCGCTGGTGCACGCCGACGACCGCATCGAACACGTTGTCATGCGTGAGCGGGATGCCGCGCGTGTTCTTCTCCAGCTCGTGCGCGATGATGTTGACCAGCACCTCCGAGTCGCTCTCGGTGTTGGTGTGGCGGTGGTCGGTGAGGAACAGCTCCTGGCGCAGCGCATGCGCATTGGTCAGGTTGCCGTTGTGCGCCATGACGATGCCGAAAGGCGCGTTCACGTAGAAGGGCTGGGCCTCTTCCTCGCTGTCGGCGTTGCCGGCGGTGGGGTAGCGCACCTGGCCGATGCCGCTGTTGCCCGGCAGCGCGCGCATGTTGCGCGTGCGGAAGGCATCGCGCACCATGCCCTTGGCCTTGTACATGAAGAACTTGCGGTCCTTTTGCGTCACGATGCCCGCAGCGTCCTGGCCCCGGTGCTGCAGCAGCAGCAGCGAGTCGTAGATCAGCTGATTGACCGGGCCCTGACTGACCACCCCAACAATGCCACACATGATTTGAATCCCATCGAGAAAAAATTGTTCACGGCGCCCGCAGCAGCCGCACACCCTCAGGCACGGCACGCTGCAGCAGCCCTTCGGGCGGCACCACTGGGCCATGCTGGCCGTGCTGGTGCAGCATCTGCGCAAAAGCCTCGGGCAGCCAGGGCTCGATCGTCGCCAGGCCCTGCGCCAGCCACACGCTGCTGTGCGACTCGCGCCGCCAGGGCGCCTGGTCAAAACCGACCAGCCGCAGCACCACGGCCAGCACCAGCAACAGCAGCAGGCCCCGAGCCACGCCGAACAAGGCGCCCAGTGCCCGGTCGATCGGCCCCAGGCCGATGAAGGCCAGCAGCTTGCGCAGCAGCGACGCCACCAGGCCGACCGCAAACACCACGCCCAGGAAAATGATCACAAAAGCGGCCGCCAGGCGCCAGGCCTCGCGGCTCTCGCCCATGGGCAGGTGGGCCGCCAGTTCCGTCGACCAGGCATAGGCCGACCAGAACGCCAGCAGCCAGCCGGCCAGCGACAGCACCTCAAAAACCAGGCCGCGCCAAGCCCCGACCAGCAGGGAAACGGCCACCACGGCCAGTGCGATCCAGTCCAGCGCAGCCACGTTCAGTCACCTTCGGTGCAGAAAATCAAAGCGTCAGCACACTGGCGGGCATGCCCAGGCCCTTGATCCGGGCGGCCGCGTCGTCGGCCTCGGCCCGGTTGGTGAAGGGGCCGACGCGCACACGCGTGCGCGGTCCGTCGGCCGTCTGGGCCACCTGGGTGTAGGTCTTGAAGCCGCTGCGCTCGATGCGCTGGCGCACTTCCAGGGCCTTGCCCGCATCGGCGAAAGCGCCGACCTGGACGACAAAACGTTGCTCGGCGCTGGCGGATGCCGCCGCGGGCGCGGCCACCGGGCTGCGGCCTTCCAGCAGGGCGCGGGCCCGGTCGGCGTCGCTGGGCGTGCGCGGCGCGGGGGCCGGTGCGGGCGTTGCCGGCCGAGCGGCGGCCGTGGGCGCGGCGGCAGGCGCCGGCGCGGGTGCCGGACGGGCAGCCACAGGCGGCGCCGGGGCGGGTTCGGGCGCTGGCGCGGGGGGGGTCACGGGTGCCGGTGCCGGTGCGGGCGGGTGCGGCGCAGGGGCCAGTGGCGCGGCGCCGTCCTTGGCGGGAATTTCGATGGCGATGTCACCCGAGACCGGGCGCGGCTTGGTGTCGAACACCAGCGGGAAACCGATGACCGCGGCCAGCACGAGCACCACCGAGCCGATCAAGCGATGGCGCGCGCGGCGGCGCATGACGTCGACGCTCTCGGGGCTGGCCGGCGCCGCCTTGACGCCTCTGGGCTTCTTGCCCGCGGGCGGCGCAGAGGCGTTTGCGCCCCCTTGGCGAAACTTGAAAAAGCTCATGAGTCTGTTTTGGGGGCCATGAAATGCGGGGCATCGAGGCGAGGTACGCCCTCCTGCAGCACGCCCCCGACCGTGTAGAACGATCCGAAGACCACGATTCTATCAGCGGGCTCGGACTGGGACACGGCGCGCGCCAGCGCGGCCTGGGGGGTGGCGGCGGTCTCCACGGGCACGTCCGGACGCAGTCCCAGCGCGCGCCAGTAGTCGGCCACGTCGGCCGCCTTGGCGGCTCGCGGGGTGTCCAGGTCGGTGAAGATCCAGTGGTCGACCAGCGGCGCCATCCGGCGCAGCATGGGCTCGTAGTCCTTGTCGGCCATCACGCCCAGCACCGCGAAGGTGGTGGGGAAAAAGCCCATGGCGTCGAGGTTGGCCGCCAGCGCCGCCACCGAGTGCGGGTTGTGCGCCACGTCCAGCACCAGCGACGGCTGGCCGGGCACGATCTGGAAGCGCCCCGGCACCTGCGCCATCGCCAGGCCCATGCGGATGGCCTGGGCCGTGACCGGCAGCCGCTCGCGCAGCGCCTCGGTGGCCGCCAGCGCGCCCGAGGCATTGATGAGCTGGTTGGCACCGCGCAGCACCGGGTAGGCCAGGCTGGCGTAGCGGCGCCCGCGCCCGGCCCAGTTCCACTGCTGCTTGTCGCCCGAGAAATTGAAGTCGTGCCCGAAGCGCCACAGATCGGCGCCGATGGCCTCGGCGTGCGCCTGCAAGCTGTCGGGCGCGACCGGGTCGCCGACGATGGCCGGCACGCCCGGGCGCATGATGCCGGCCTTCTCGCGGCCGATGGTCTCGCGGTCGTTGCCCAGGAAGGCCTGGTGGTCGATGTCGATGCTGGTGATGATGGCGCAGTCGGTGTCGATGATGTTGACGGCGTCCAGCCGGCCGCCCAGGCCGACTTCCAGGATGACCACGTCGAGCTGCGCGCGCATGAGGCGGCGCAGGATGGCCAGCGTGGTGAATTCGAAGTAGCTCAGGCTCACGGCCTCGCCCTGCAGGCGGGCCTGCTCGACCGCTGCGAAGTCCTCGACCAGCGTATCGGCCGCGACGATCGCGCCCTCGACCCGGCAGCGCTCCTCAAAATGAACCAGGTGCGGCGAGGTGTACAGGCCGGTGCGGTAGCCGGCCTGGGTGTAGATCGCCTCCAGCATGGCGCAGGTCGAGCCCTTGCCATTGGTGCCGGCCACGGTGACGACGGGACAGTCGAAGGCAATGCCCAGCCGGTCGGCCACACGCTGCACGCGTTCGAGGCCAAGCTCGATGGTCTGGGGATGGATGCGCTCGCAGTGCGCGAGCCAGTCTTGCAGGGTATTCATGGCAGGCGGGCAGCCGCTGGCGCGGCGACCCTGGACATATGGCGGCGCGGCCGCCCATCTCAAGGTTCGGCATTGTCGCGCACATTGCCGCGCCTTCGGCGGGGGCGGGCGCGCCGGATAATGGCGGCCATGACGCAAGCTTCCCTCACGCTGTACGGCATTCCCAACTGCGACACGGTCAAGCGCGCCCGCGCCTGGCTGGCAGAGCGCGGCGCGGCCGTGCAGTTCCACGATTTCAAGAAACAAGGTGTACCGGCGCAAGCGCTGCAGGCCTGGATCGCCGCGCACGGCTGGGAAACCGTGCTCAACCGCCGCGGCACCACCTGGCGAACGCTGGACGAGGCCACACGCCAGGGCGTGACCGATGCCGCCTCGGCCGAGCGTGTCATGCAGGCCCACGCCAGCACCATCAAACGCCCCGTCGTGGCCTGGCCCGACGGCGCGATCACGGTCGGCTTCGAGCCCGAGGATTGGGCCACGCGCCTCTGACCGCCGCCGCAAAGTTCTAAAATCCGCCCTTTCGTCGGCCTTCACCCTCTTCTTCTCCAAGCATGACTACCGAAAAAATCGACGGCGTCTCCGTGACCACCCGTGCCAATGTGTACTTCGACGGCAAGTGCGTCAGCCACAACCTGACCTACCCGGACGGCACGAAGAAGTCCGTGGGCGTGGTGCTGCCGGCCGAACTCACCTTCGGCACCGCCGCGCCCGAGATCATGGAATGCGTGGCCGGCGCCTGCGAGTACAAGCTCAAGGGCACGGACACCTGGGTCCAGGTCGGCCCCGGCGACAAGTTCAACGTGCCGGGCGACTCGTCCTTCGACATCCGCGTCGCCGGCGAGCCCTTCAGCTACATCTGCCACTACGGCTGAGCAGCCGGCCACCCGCCCTGCTTTCGCCACCCGTTGCCCATTTCGGAACCTCTCATGGCCACCATCCTCCAAAGCCTGCCCCAGGGGCAGAAAGTCGGCATCGCCTTCTCGGGCGGCCTCGACACCAGCGCCGCGCTGCGCTGGATGAAGAACAAGGGCGCCCTGCCCTACGCCTACACGGCCAACCTGGGCCAGCCCGACGAGCCCGACTACGACGCCATTCCGCGCAAGGCGATGGAATACGGCGCCGAGCAGGCCCGCCTGATCGACTGCCGCGCCCAGCTCGCCCATGAAGGCATTGCCGCACTGCAGGCCGGCGCCTTCCACATCAGCACCGCGGGCGTGACCTACTTCAACACCACCCCGCTGGGCCGCGCCGTGACCGGCACCATGCTGGTGGCCGCCATGAAGCAGGACGACGTGCACATCTGGGGCGACGGCTCGACCTTCAAGGGCAACGACATCGAGCGTTTCTACCGCTACGGCCTGTTGACCAACCCCGCGCTCAAGATCTACAAGCCCTGGCTGGACCAGCTGTTCATCGACGAGCTGGGCGGCCGCGCCGAGATGTCGGCCTTCATGACCAAGGAAGGTTTCGGCTACAAGATGAGCGCCGAAAAGGCGTATTCCACCGACAGCAACATGCTGGGCGCCACGCACGAGGCCAAGGACCTGGAGTTCCTCAACAGCGGCATCCGCATCGTCAACCCCATCATGGGCGTGGCGTTCTGGAAGGACGACGTGGCCGTCAAGGCCGAGGAAGTCACCGTGCGCTTCGAGCAGGGCGTGCCGGTCGCGCTCAACGGCGTCGAATACCCCGACCTGGTCGAGCTGATCCTGGAAGCCAACCGCATCGGCGGGCGCCACGGCCTGGGCATGAGCGACCAGATCGAGAACCGCATCATCGAGGCCAAGAGCCGCGGCATCTACGAGGCCCCCGGCCTGGCGCTGCTGCACATCGCCTACGAGCGCCTGGTCACCGGCATCCACAACGAGGACACCATCGAGCAGTACCGCATCAACGGCCTCAAGCTCGGCCGCCTGCTCTACCAGGGCCGCTGGTTCGACCCGCAGGCCATCATGCTGCGCGAAACCGCCCAGCGCTGGGTGGCACGCGCCGTCACCGGCGAAGTCGCCGTTGAACTGCGCCGCGGCAACGATTACTCCATCCTTGACACCCGCTCACCCAACCTGACCTACGCGCCCGAGCGCCTGTCCATGGAAAAGGTCGAGGACGCGCCCTTCTCGCCCGCCGACCGCATCGGCCAGCTCACCATGCGCAACCTCGACATCGTCGACACCCGCGCCAAACTGGGCATCTACACCCAGGCCGGCCTGCTGTCGAACGCCGACGACAACGCGCTGCCCCAACTCAAGGACGACGGCGCCGCAAAATAAAAACCCGGCCCGTACGCGACAAGCCACCGCAGCCCCAAGGCGTGGTGGCTTTTTTATGCCCCGAAAGACGGAGAAGTCGTGTCTTTTCAGTCGTGTCTTTTCAAGTGACAGCGTGGGCGGGCTTTGCCCGACCAGGGCTGTCGCCCCCCAGTGGGGGGAGGCGCCGCAGGCGCTTCGGGGGGCGTCTAAGCCAATCCGCGCCGGCGCGCGATGGCCTCGCGTTCGAGCTGGATCACATAACGCTGGATGAGCTGCTGCGCGCGGGCGTTGTGGCCTTCGTAGGCAAAACCCAGGCGCTGGCGCACCCGGCCGTTGGGCAGCGTGACTTCGCGCGCCTGCGCCACACGCAGGTCGACCGGCACCGAGCCGATCTCCGGCAGTTCCAAGCGGCAGGCCCGGTAGACCTTACCCACCGTGGGGTCCAGCGTGCCGGCGTCATCGAACAGACCGACGCCGCCCGCGCCGATGTCGTCCAGCGGCAGCGCGACTTCCTGCCCGCCCGTGTTGACGAGGCACAGCACGGGTTGCGCGACAGGGGTGCGCACCCGGAACACGTCGCGCCGCTGCATGCGCAGCAAGACCGTGGGCAAGGGCGCGCGCAGGGCTTCGCGGCCGTCGTGGGTGTGCAGTTCGGCCGATTACAGGCGGAAATGCACACGCACCTGGTCCAGCGAGGTCTCCAGGATGAATTCCGGCACCTGCGTGATGCGGCGCGTCAGCAGATCGCCCGGCATGTCCAGCACCAGCGCGTCGGCGTCGACCTGCAGCAGCGTCGTGACCACCGAGGTCACGCCCGGCGGCACACGCAATTGCAGCAGTGCCCGGCCGCGCACCAGGTCGCGCAGCACACCGATGATCTCGGCCGGTGACGTCAGCGCATAGGGGCTGACGGACAGATCGGCCTGGGTATCCACATCCCCGCTCATGAGCTCTCTCCTTCCCTGTCGATGCAGGGCTTCCTCCAAAATTGAGGCGCCACCTTACAACAAGTCGGGCCGGCGCGCGAGCGGCGCACGCAGTCGCGATGTCAGGCCGCCGCGCGCATGGCCTCGTCCAGCGGCCAGCGCGGCTTGACGTCGAAGGCGTAGTCGACGCTGGGCGCCTGCACGCCGGCCTGCAGCCGCATGGCGCCGGCCAGCGCGATCATGGCGCCGTTGTCGGTGCACAGTTCCAGCTCCGGGTAGTGCACACGCACGCCGGCGCGCTGGCAGGCCGCATCGAGCTGCTCGCGCAGGCGGCGGTTGGCGCCCACGCCGCCGGCCACCACCAGGCGCCGCAGGCCGGTCTGCTTGAGCGCGGCCATCGACTTGCGCAGCAGCACATCCACGATGGCGGCCTGGGTCGAGGCCGCCAGGTCGGCGCGCGCGGGCGAGGCCGGGTCGTCGAGCACGGCGCCCAGCTTGCGGACCTGGGTCAACACCGCCGTCTTCAGCCCGGCGAACGAAAAGTCGAGATCGCCGCTGTGCAGCAGCGGGCGCGGCAGCTTGAAGGCGGCCTCGTCGCCCTGCTCGGCCAGGCGCGACAGCGCCGGCCCGCCCGGGTAGCCCAGGCCCAGCAGCTTGGCCGACTTGTCGAAGGCCTCGCCGGCCGCGTCGTCGATGGTCTCGCCCAGCAGTTCGTAGCGGCCGACGCCGTCCACACGCATGAGCTGGGTGTGCCCCCCCGAGACCAGCAGCGCCACGAAGGGAAATTCGGGCGGATCGGCGCTCAGGAAGGGCGAAAGCAGATGGCCTTCGAGATGGTGGATGCCCAGCACCGGCTTGCCCAGCGCCGCGCCCAGCGCGCAGGCCACGCCCGCGCCCACCAGCAGCGCGCCGGCCAGGCCGGGCCCGCGCGTGTAGGCGATGACGTCCAGATCGGCCAGTTGCGCGCCGGCCTGGTCGAGCACGCTGCGCGTGAGCGGCAGCACACGCCGGATGTGGTCGCGGCTGGCCAGCTCCGGCACCACGCCGCCATAGGCCTGGTGCATGGCGATCTGGCTGTACAGCGCGTGGCCCAACAGCGCCGGCACCGGTTCGCCGTCGCGCGCCTGGACCAGCGCCACGCCGGTTTCGTCACAGGAGGATTCGATGCCGAGGACTCGCATGGGGCACGGTTGTTGCAAAGGTTCCGATTATCCCCGCAGGCCGGGCCGCTACCATGGAGCTCCAAGAAAACCCCCGCGAGCCTCTTTGGGGCCGGCAACGGCCTGGAAAACGGCAGCATCGACGATGAAATCCGGACTGAGCTTCCTCATCGCGGCCCGGCGCTGCGAAATCGACGAACTGGAACAGCTGGCCAGCACCAGCGAGCTGGCCCACGTGCTGGGCCAGGTGATCCACGAACTGCAGCGCGAGCGCGGCGCCTCCAACCTGTTCCTGGCCTCGGGCGGCCAGCGTTTTGCCGACCAGCGCCGCCAGCAGATGACCGCCAGCGACCACGCCGCGGGCCTGGTGCGCGCGGCCTTCGACCAGCTCGAACCCCAGGCCGGCTACCCCGGCAGCCGCGCGCGGCTGTTCAGCCGCATCGCCTACGCGCTGCACGGCCTGGACGCGCTGGGCGGCCTGCGCCGGCGCGTGGAGGGGCTGGCGCTGCCGCCGGCCGAGGCCATCGCCGCCTACGTCAAGCTCATCGCCAGCCTGCTGGCCGTGGTGTTCGAGGCCGCCGACAGCGCCACCGACCCCGAGGTCTCGCGCCGGCTGGTGGCGTACTTCAACTTCATGCAGGGCAAGGAGATCGCCGGGCAGGAGCGCGCCGCGGGCGCCGCCATCTTTGCCTCGGGCCAGGCCAGCCAGAACCTGGCCGAGCTCGAACGCCTGCGCCGCATCGCCTGCACCGCCTCGGCCACGGCCGGCCGCATCGACGCCGAACAGAGCATGGCCTGGTTCGAATGCTGCACGCGCCGCATCGACGCCATGAAACAGGTCGAGGACTTCCTGGCCCAGCACGTGCAGCAGCTCTGCCGCGAAAAGATCGCCCAGGCGCGCCAGGACCTGCTGGCGCACGAGCGCGTGCTGCAGTCCATCGCGCAGCAGGAAGACGTTCCCGCCGCCAGCCAGCCGCAGGACCCGGCCCTGCCGCTGGCGGCCTTCTTCGAGGGCGAACTGGCGCGGCGCGACCCGGGCCAGCCGCCCGCCTCACGGCTCGGCCCGCAAGGCTGGGGGCCGCAGATGGAGCGCGCCATTCTGGAGATGATGCAGGAGCAGTCCCAGCGGCTGCAGAGCATGAGCGACGAGCTCGGCACCGTGCGCGCCGCGCTGCACGAGCGCAAGGTGGTCGAGCGTGCCAAGGGCCTACTCATGGCGCACCGCCAGCTGACCGAGGAAGCGGCCTACCGCATGCTGCGCCAGACCGCCATGGAGCAGAACCGCCGCCTCATCGAGGTGGCCGAATCCGTGCTCGCGCTGGAAAACTATCTGGCCACCGGCAAGGGCTGAAGCGGCATCGTGTCGGCGGGCGGGCCGTCCGGCACCGGGTTGGCCGCCGCGACCTGCTGCGCCTGCATGGGCCGGCCCAGCAGATAGCCCTGCAAGGAATCGCAGCCCACGCGGGTCAGGAAGTCCTGCTGCTCGGGGGTTTCCACGCCTTCGGCCACGATCTTGAGGTTGAGCGTGTGCCCCAGCGCCACGATGGCCGAGACGATGGCCGCGTCCTCGGTGTCGCGCGCCAGTTCACGCACGAAGCCGCGGTCGATCTTGAGCTCGCTGGCCGGCAGGCGCTTGAGGTAGAGCAGGCTGGAATAGCCCGTGCCGAAGTCGTCGATCGAGATGCGCACACCCATGTCGTGCAACTGCTGCAGGATGGCCAGGCTGGCGTTGACGTCGCGCATGGCCGTCGATTCGGTGATCTCCAGCGTCAGGCTGGACGGCGGCAGCGCATGGCGCTCCAGCGCGCCACGCACGATGTCGACCAGACCCGGATGGGCGAACTGCAGCGCCGACAGGTTGACCGCCATGGTCCAGCCGGCGTGGCCTGCGCGGCGCCACTCGGCGATCTGGCCGCAGGCCTCGTTGAGCACCCATTCGCCGATCGCCACGATGAAGCCGGTCTTCTCGGCCAGCGGGATGAACTGGTCGGGGCCGACCAGGCCGCGCACCGGATGCTGCCAGCGCAGCAGCGCCTCGAAGCCGGTGACCGGGCCGGCGGGCGCCACCAGCTTGGGCTGGTAATGCAGCTCCAGCTCGCCGCGCTCGATGGCCAGGCGCAAGTCCTGCAGCAGCAGCACCTGGTCCTGCACGTGAGCGTTCATCGAGGCCTCGAAGAAGCAGTAGGCGTTGCGGCCCTGCCCCTTGGCGTGGTACATGGCGGCATCGGCGTTGGTCAGCAATTCGTGCTGGGAGTCGCCGTTGCCTGGGTAGATGGCGATGCCGATGCTGGTCGACAGGTTGAAGGCGTGGCCCGCCACGGCGTAGGGCCGGCGGATCAGGGCCATCAGTTCGTCGGCGACGGCGGCGGCGTCGGCCGGCTCGTCGATCACGGTCAGCATCACGAACTCGTCGCCGCCCACGCGGGCCAGCGTGTCCCTGGCCCGCACGCCGCCCGACAGACGCGCCGCCACCTCGCGCAGCAGCTCGTCGCCCACCGGATGGCCGTAGGCGTCGTTGACGGCCTTGAAGCCGTCCAGGTCCATGAACATCAGCGCGAAGCGGCTCTTGTCGCGCCGCGCGGCCTCGATGGCCTGGGTCAGCCGGTCCTCCAGCAGCACGCGGTTGGGCAGCTTGGTGAGGTTGTCGTGCAAGGCCAGGTAGGTCAACTCCTGGTTGGCATCGGCCAGTGAACGCGCCAGCAGGGCGGTGCGCATTTCCAGCCGCAGATCGAGCACCGAGGTGATCAGCGCGATGGCCAGCACCGCCAGAGTCGCCACGATGATGGTCAGCGCCAGCCAGTTGGCGTCGGCGCCGCCCTGGTCGCCGGCCGCGCGGCAGATGCTGCCGATCGGGAAATCGGCCGCCGCCATGCCGGTGTAGTGCATGCCCACGATCGCCACGCCCATGACCACGGCGGCGGCGCCGCGCATGAGCTGCACGTGGCTGCCCTGGCGGCGCAGCTTGAAGGCCATCCACAGCGCGGCGCCCGACGCGGCAATGGCCACCGCCACCGACAGCGCGAGCAGCCACGGGTCGTAGACGATGCCGGGTGCCATGCGCATGGCCGCCATGCCCATATAGTGCATGCCGGCCACGCCGCTGCCCATGAGCACCGCGCCCGCCGCCAGCCGGCGCACGGGCAGCGTCTGCTGCGTCACCAGCCACAGCGCAAAGCCCGACGACGCCATCGCCAGCAGCAGCGAGCCCACGGTGATGAAGGGGTCGTAGCCCAGGTCGATCGGCAGACTGAAGGCCAGCATGCCGATGAAGTGCATCGACCAGATGCCCACGCCCATGGCGCAGGCGCCGCCCGCCAGCCACCAATAGGCCGGGCGGCCGCTGGCTGTGACGATGCGGCCCGCCAGGTCCAGCGCCGTGTACGAGGCCAGGATGGCCACCCCCAGCGAAAAAAGGACCAGCAAGCTGTTGTAGCTGCCGATGAGCATGTCGGAACCTCCCTGGACTCGAACCTCGTGCAGGCGAAGTCGGCCTTTTTTTCTGGATCGGTCGAGGCGCGATGCAAGCGCCCCCCGCGCGAGCCGCCAGCCACGTGGGCCATCGGCGCCGATCAATGATAGGGCCTGCCATGCCGGGTCCGGCCCGCCAATCGCCTCAAAACACACCCATCGGTATGCACCGCGGGCGTGCCCGCGGCCGGCCCCGGCGCGGTGCTCCCGCACCAGGGCACGGCATGGACGCACCGCGCTGGCCCATGACAGCTGCCCGGACCCGCCGCCGCGGGCATTGCGGCCGTGGCACACAACTTGCTGGAAACCCAGCGTCACCGGCCAATGGCGGCCGGCGCAAGACCTGATTCATCGATGCCGCCCAGGCGCTGGGGGGCATCGGTCCTGACACCTTGGACAACGGCGTCCATTGCCCGCTCGGCCTCCGGCCGGGTGGTCGATGGGCGCCGTTTTTGTTTTTGCGTCCCCCAACCCCAGACAGACCCCAGCGAGGAGTGCAAGCCATGACCCGACCCCACCTGCCCGCAACGCCCGCCCAGCCGCAGCGCCGCCAGTTCATCCGGCGCTCGGCCGCCCTCGGCGGCGCGGCCCTGTTCGCCAGCCTGGGCCATCACGGCGCCTGGGCGGCGGGCTCCGACAAGCCCGAGAAGGAAGAGGTCAAGATCGGCTTCATCCCGCTGACCGACTGCGCCAGCGTAGTCATGGCCTCGGTGCTGGGCTTCGACCAGAAATACGGCGTCAAGATCGTGCTGTCCAAGGAAGCGAGCTGGGCCAGCGTGCGCGACAAGCTGGTCAACGGCGAGCTCGACTTCGCCCACGTGCTCTACGGCCTGGTCTACGGCGTGCACCTGGGCATCGGCGGCCCCAAGAAGGACATGGCGATCCTGGCCACGCTCAACAACAACGGGCAGGCCATCACGCTGTCGCAAAAGCTCGCGGACAAGGGCGCGGTCGACGCCGCCAGCCTGGCCAAGCTCATGAAAAGCGAGCCGCGCGAATACACCTTCGCCCAGACCTTTCCCACGGGCACGCACGCCATGTGGCTGTACTACTGGCTGGCCTCGGCCGGCATCCATCCCTTCAAGGACGCCAAGACCATCGTCGTGCCGCCGCCGCAGATGGTCGCCAACATGCGCGTGGGCAACATGGACGGCTTCTGCGTCGGCGAACCCTGGGGCGAGCGCGCCATCCTCGACAAGATCGGCGTGACGGCAACCACCACCCAGGACATCTGGCCCGACCACCCCGAGAAGGTGCTGGGCACCACGGGCGACTTCGTGCGCGCCAACCCGAACACGGCGCGCGCCGTGACGGCCGCCATCCTCGATGCCGCCAAGTGGATCGACGCCAGCGCGGCCAACCGCACCGAGATGGCCAAGACGATTGCCGCGCGCTCCTACGTGAACACGGGCGTGGAGGCCATCGAAGGGCGCATCCAGGGCCAGTACGACAACGGCCTGGGCAAGCGCTGGGAAGACAAGCACCCGATGCGCTTTTACGGCGGCGGCGCGGCCTCCTTCCCCTACCTCTCCGATGGCATGTGGTTCCTGACCCAGCACAAGCGCTGGGGCCTGCTGGCCGAGCACCCGGACTACCTGGGCGTGGCGCGCCAGATCAACCGCATCGACATCTACAAGCAGGCAGCCGCGGCCACCGGCACACCGCTGCCCCCCAGCGAGCTGCGCAGCAGCAAGCTGCTCGACGGCAAGGTCTGGGACGGCAAGGATCCCAAGGCCTATGCCGACTCCTTCGCCCTGAAGGCCTGAGCCCACCTCATCGACAACACCCTTGCCATCCCCGGAGAACACCCCCATGGTCAGCGCCGTTTTTCATGGGCCGCTGGATTCCCGCGATCCAGCCGCGCCCTCCGCCACCGCGCCGCATGCGCCCACCGCCGCACCGGCCGCGGCAACGCCCCGTCCGGTTCCGGCCGTGCCGGCCGCCGATGCCACCGCGCCCTCGGCGCTGGCGCTGTGGCTGCGCGCAGCCGTGCCCGCAATTGCCGCGCCGCTGCTGGGCCTGGCCCTGCTGCTGCGCCCGGTCTCGCCGCTGGCGTGGCTGCCAATCGGGCTGCTGGTGTTCAAGGCGGCCGACCCGGCCGCGATCTGGACCATCTTCATCTGCTCGATCTGGCCCATGGTCATCAACACCGCCGTGGGCGTGCAGCGTGTGCCGCAGGACTACATGAACGTCGCGCGTGTGCTCGCCCTGTCCGAATGGAAGATCGCCACGCGCATCCTGCTGCCGGCCGTGCTGCCCTACATGCTCACCGGCGTGCGGCTGGCGGTCGGCACGGCCTGGCTGGTGATCGTCGCCGCCGAGATGCTGACCGGCGGCGTGGGCATCGGCTTCTGGGTCTGGGACGAGTGGAACAACCTCAACGTGGCCCACATCATCATCGCCATCTTCGTGATCGGCATCGTCGGCCTGCTGCTGGAGCTGGCGCTGGTCAAGGTCGCCCAGGCCTTCACATTCGAAGACAGCAAGACCTGAAGGAATCGCCATGAACCAGGATGCCAAGTACATCGAGATCCGCCAGGTCGCGCAGGCCTTCAAGACGCCCAAGGACGCGTTCCAGGCGCTGCGCGAGATCAACCTCGACGTGGCCAAGGGCGAGTTCGTCGCCCTCATCGGCCACTCGGGCTGCGGCAAGTCCACGCTGCTCAACCTGATCGCGGGCCTGACGCTGCCCACGCAGGGCACGCTGATCGCCGCCGGCCGCGAGATCGCGGGCCCCGGCCCGGACCGCGCCATGGTGTTCCAGAACCATTCGCTGCTGCCCTGGATGACCTGCGAGGGCAATGTGCACCTGGCCGTCGAGCGTGTGTTCGGTGCCACCGAAAACAAGTCGCAGCTCAAGGCCCGCACCGCCGCCGCGCTCGATCTGGTGGGCCTGTCGCACGCCGCGCACAAGCGGCCGGGCGAGATCTCGGGCGGCATGAAGCAGCGTGTGGGCATCGCGCGCGCTGTCGATGGAGCCCAAGGTGCTGCTCATGGACGAGCCCTTCGGCGCGCTCGACGCGCTCACCCGCGCCAAGCTGCAGGACGAGCTGCTGGCCATCGTCGCCAAGACACGCTCGACCGTGGTCATGGTCACGCACGACGTGGACGAGGCCGTGCTGCTGGCCGACAAGATCGTGATGATGACCAACGGCCCGGCCGCCACCATCGGCGAGGTGCTGGCGGTGGACCTGCCGCGCCCGCGCGACCGCATCGCGCTGGCCGACGACGCGCGCTACCAGCAGTGCCGCAAGGCCGTCATCGACTTTCTCTACACACGCCAGGGCCACGTCGAGAAGGCGGCCTGAACGCCTGCTTTCGCGCCCTTGCCCTCTCGCCGCCGGCCCAGCCCGGCGGTTTTTCTTTGGCCGCACGCGCGAACGAGGCTCGGCAACGCCTCGCGATGGCACACCAGCACCGGCTTGGGGCAGCCGCGCACCAAAGGACAACGCATCGCCCCCCAATTCCACGGCGCAGCGGCCTGCCGGGCATGCAGGAGCTGGCACTGAATTTGCATGATGCCTTGCCAACAGTGGCGCGGCAAAGGCGTCGCCGCCACTGCCAAGGACAAAGGCGTCCGCGATTCCTGGCCCCATCGGCCGGGCTGTCGCGGGCGCCTTTTTGTTTTTGCAACCTGGCGAGCCCGGCCCCACAACGGCCAGCCCGCACCACCCACGAGGAAGTCGCATGTCCAACGCGACCCACAAGAATCCTTTGAAGCTGCTGGTCGTCGGCAACGGCATGGTCGGCCATCGTTACCTGGAAGCGCTGGTGGCGCGCCACCCCGACCTGCCCGCCGCCGGCCTGGACGTGACCGTGCTCGGCGAAGAACCGCGCGCGGCCTACGACCGTGTGCACCTGTCCGAATTCTTCAGTGGCCGCAGCGCCGACGACCTGTCGCTGGTGCCCGCCGGCTTCTACGACCGCCCGGGCCTGTCGCTGCGCCTGAACGCGCGTGTGCAGACCCTCGAGCGCCGCAACCGCACGCTGCAGCTGGCCGACGGCGAGGTGCTGGCCTACGACAAGCTGGTGCTGGCCACCGGCTCGGTGCCCTTCGTGCCGGGCGTGCCCGGGCGCGACCGGCCGCACTGCTTTGTCTACCGCACCATCGAGGACCTGCAGGCCATGCAGGCCTCAGGCGCCAAGTCCAAAACCGGCGTGGTCGTGGGCGGCGGCCTGCTCGGGCTGGAATGCGCCAAGGCGCTGCGCGACCTGGGCCTGCAAACCCATGTGGTCGAGTTCGCGCCGCGCCTGATGATGGTGCAGGTCGACGAAGGCGGCGGGCGCGTGCTGCGCAGCAAGATCGAGGCGCTGGGCGTGCACGTGCACACCGGCCGCAACACGGTCGAGATCACCGACGGCGCCACGGCGTGCCACCGCATGGTGTTTGCCGACGGCACCTACCTGGAAACCGACATGATCGTGTTTTCGGCCGGCATCCGCGCGCGTGACGAACTGGCCCGCCAGAGCCTGCTGGCCGTGGGCCCGCGCGGTGGCGTGGCGGTGGACGACCACTGCCGCACCAGCGACCCCGACATCTACGCCATCGGCGAATGCGCAGCCTGGAAGGAGCAGGTCTTTGGCCTGGTCGCGCCCGGCTACGACATGGCGCGCGTGGCCGTGGGCCACCTGGCCGGCGATGCGGATGCGGCCTTCACGGGCGCCGACCTCAGCACCAAACTCAAGCTCATGGGCGTGGACGTGGCCAGCATTGGCGACGCGCACGGCAAGACACCGGGCAGCCGCAGCTTCAGCTACACCGACGAGCTCAAGCAGATCTACAAGAAGATCGTGGTGGGCGAAGACGGCCGGCACCTGCTGGGCGCCGTGCTGGTGGGCGACGCCAGCGAATACGGCACGCTGCTGCAGATGATGCTCAACGCCCTCGCCCTGCCCGAGGCGCCCGAGCACCTGATCCTGCCGGCCACCGACGGCGCAGCCAAACCCGGCCTGGGCGTGGACGCGCTGCCCGACGCGGCCCAGCTGTGCTCGTGCAACAACGTCAGCAAGGGCCAGCTGTGCGCGGCGATTGCCGACGGCGCCCACACCATCGGCGCGCTCAAGAGCTGCACCCAGGCCGGCACCTCGTGCGGCGGCTGCGTGCCGCTGGTCACGCAGGTGCTCAAGGCCGAGCTCAAGCGCCAGGGCGTGGCCGTCAACAACCACCTGTGCGAACACTTTCCGCATTCGCGCCAGGAGCTCTACCACCTGGTGCGCGTGGGCAAGATCCGCTCGTTTGCCGAGCTGCTGGCCAAACACGGCCAGGGCCACGGCTGCGACATCTGCAAGCCCACGGCCGCCAGCATCCTGGCGAGCTGCTGGAACGACTTCGTGCTCGAACGCGACCACGCGCCGCTGCAGGACAGCAACGACTACTTCCTGGGCAACATCCAGAAGGACGGCACCTACTCCATCGTGCCGCGCGTGGCCGCCGGCGAGATCACGCCCGACCAGCTCATCACGCTGGGCCAGATCGCCAAACGCTACGCGCTCTACACCAAGATCACGGGCGGCCAGCGCATCGACATGTTCGGCGCGCAGGTGCACCAGCTGCCGCTGATCTGGCGCGAGCTGGTCGACGCCGGCTTCGAGTCGGGCCATGCCTATGGCAAGTCGCTGCGCACGGTCAAGAGCTGCGTGGGCTCGACCTGGTGCCGCTATGGCGTGCAGGACTCGGTCGGCATGGCGCTGCAGCTGGAGAACCGCTACAAGGGCCTGCGCTCGCCGCACAAGATCAAGTTCGGCGTCTCGGGTTGCACACGCGAATGTGCCGAGGCCCAGGGCAAGGACGTGGGCGTGATCGCCACCGAGCGCGGCTGGAACCTGTACGTGTGCGGCAACGGCGGCATGAAGCCGCGCCACGCCGAGCTGCTGGCCGGCGACCTCGACGACGCCACGCTGGTGCGCCTGATCGACCGTTTCCTGATGTTCTACGTGCGCACCGCCGACCGCCTGCAGCGCACCAGCACCTGGCGCGACAACCTCGAAGGCGGCCTGGACTACCTCAAGGCCGTGGTCGTGGATGACAGCCTGGGGCTGGCCGCCGAGCTGGAAGCCGAGATGGCCCACGTCGTCGGCACCTATGCCTGCGAGTGGAAAAAAGCGGTGGACGACCCGGCCGTGGTGCGCCGCCTGCGCACCTTCATCAACAGCGACCAGGGCGACGACAACGTCGTCTTTGTCGAAGAGCGCGGCCAGATCCGCCCTGCCACCGACACCGAAAAACGCGCCCGCTTCAAGGGCATCCCGGTGGTGGCCGAAACCGTCTGACCGTCAGCGCCCCACGGAGAAACACCATGATCGCCACCGCCCCGCAAGCCCCCGCCACCACGCCCACCGCCACCACCGCCGGCAACGCCTGGCACGCCATCTGCGCGCTCGACGACATCTGGCCCGACACCGGCGTCTGCGCGCTGGTCGGGCGGCGCCAGGTCGCCGTCTTCCGCCTGGCCGACGGCAGCCTGTACGCCATCGACAACCACGACCCCAACAGCGGCGCCAACGTGCTCTCGCGCGGCATCGTGGGCGACCTGGGGGGCGAGCCCGTCGTCGCCTCGCCCATCTACAAACACCACTACCAGTTGCGCACCGGCACCTGCCTGGAGAACCCCGACACGCCGCTGCGCACCTACCCCGTCGAGCTGCGCGACGGCACCCTCTGGGTCCAGGCGTAAGCCCCATGGCCGAGGTCAAGTCCGTCTGTCCCTACTGCGGCGTCGGCTGTGGTGTGGTTCTGCACGTCGATGCCAACCGCATCACCAAGGTGACCGGCGACAAGACCCACCCCAGCAACTTCGGCCGCCTGTGCACCAAGGGCCAGACCTGCGGCCAGCCCGTGGCCGCGCCCGGCCGGCTGGCGCAGGCCTATGTGCGTGAACAGGGCGACCACAAGCGCGCGCACGAGCCGGCGCGCGCCGAACTGGACCACGCCATCGGCGAGACCGCGCGGCGGCTGCGCGCGCTCATCGACACACACGGGCCCGACGCGGTGGCCTTCTACGTCTCGGGCCAGATGTCGATCGAGGCGCAGTACCTGGCCAACAAACTCGCCAAGGGCTACATCCGCACCCAGCACATCGAGAGCAACTCGCGCCTGTGCATGGCCAGCGCGGGCACGGGCTACAAACTCTCGCTGGGCTCGGACGCGCCGCCCGGCTCTTACCAGGACTTCGAGCGCGCCCAGCTGTTCTTCGTGGCCGGCGCCAACATGGCCGACTGCCATCCCATCCTGTTTTTGCGTTTGATGGACCGCGTCAAGGCGGGCGCCAGACTCATCGTCGTCGACCCGCGCCGCAACGCCACCGCCGACAAGGCCGACCTTTACCTGCCAATCGCGCCCGGCACCGACCTGGCGCTGCTCAACGGCCTGCTGCACCTGCTGGTCGAAGGCGGCGCCATCGACGCCGACTTCATCGCGCAATACACCGAAGGCTGGGAGACCATGCCCGCCTTCCTGGCCGACTACACGCCCGCCCGTGTGGCGGCCATCACCGGCCTGCCCGAGGCCGACATCCGCCGCGCCGCGCAATGGATCGCCGAGGCCGGTGAGTGGATGAGCTGCTGGACCATGGGCCTGAACCAGAGCACCCACGGCACCGCGCACACCAACGCGATCTGCAACCTGCACCTGGCCACCGGCGCGATCTGCCGGCCCGGCAGCGGGCCGTTCTCACTGACCGGCCAGCCCAACGCCATGGGCGGGCGCGAGATGGGCTACATGGGCGCCGGCCTGCCCGGCCAGCGCACGGCCGCCTCGGCCGAGGACCGCGCCTTCGTCGAAACCCTGTGGCAATTGCCCGCCGGCACGCTGCGCAGCGAAGGCGGGCGCGGCACGGTCGCGATGTTCGACGACCTGGCCGAAGGCCGCATCAAGGCCTGCTGGGTGATCTGCACCAACCCGGTGGCCACCGTGCCCAACCGCGCGCGCGTCATCGCCGGCCTGCAGGCGGCCGAGCTGGTCATCACGCAGGACGCCTTCCTCGACACCGAGACCAACCGCTACGCCGACATCCTGCTGCCCGGCGCGCTGTGGGCCGAGGGCGACGGCGTGATGATCAATTCCGAGCGCAACCTGACGCTGGCCGCGCAGGCCGTTGCGCCGCCCGGCGACGCCTTGCCCGACTGGCAGCTCATCGCCCGCGTGGCCTGCGCCATGGGCTACGCCGACGCCTTCAGCTACGCCAGCGCGGCCGAGGTGTTCGACGAAATCACCCGCGCCTGGAACCCCGCCACCGGCTACGACCTGCGCGGCGCCAGCCATGCGCGGCTGCGCACCACGCCGCTGCAGTGGCCCTGCCCGCCTGGCGAGGTCGACAGCCCCACGGCGGACCGCCACCCGATCCGCTACCTCAACGACGGGGTGAGCCAGACGCTGCGTGTCGATGCCCACGGCCACGCCCCGCGCCTGGCCTTCGCCACACCCACCGGCCGCGCACGTTTCCTCGCACGCGCCTACGAGCCGGCGGCCGAGCAGCCCAGCGATGCGCGCCCCCTCGTGCTCAACACCGGCCGCCTGCAGCACCAGTGGCACACCATGACCAAGACCGGCAAGGTCGCCACGCTCAACAAGCTCAACCCCGCACCCTTCGTCGAAGTGCATCCCGACGACGCGCAGGCGCTGGGCCTGCACAGCGGCGGCGCGGCGCGTGTGCAGTCGGCGCGCGGCGCCGCCGTGCTGCCGGTGCAGATCAGCCGCCGCGTGCGGCCCGGCAACGTCTTCGCGCCCATGCACTGGAACGACGTGGCCGGCAGCGCGCTGTGCATCAACGCCGTCACCAACGACGCCTGCGATAAGCAGTCGCTGCAGCCCGAACTCAAGTTCGCGGCCGTGGCGCTCACGCCGGCCCCCCGTGAGGACGGCGAGGAAACCCCCGAAGCCCGCGCCGCCCACGACACCGCGCCGCGCGCCACGGCTGCATCCACGCACGCCCCCCGCCACGCCCAGATCCTGTCCATGCTCGACCTCGACATCGCCCTGGCCACCACGCCCGCCGCATCGGCCACGCCATCGGACACCGCGCCCGCCAGCACCCACCTGGCGCCGCTGCTGGGCCTGCAGAACACACCATTGCCCACCCTGGCCGACCACGAACGCCTGTACCTGCTGGGTTTTCTGCGCGCGCTCGACGCCCGCCCCCGGCCCGGCGCGCGCCTGCCTGAGGGCGCACCGCTGGCGCCCGCGCTGCGCTTTTACGTCGATGGCCTGCTGGCCGGCTGGGGCGACGCGCCGGCCGAGCCCGCCGCCAACAGTGCAGCGCGCAGCGCGCAGCGGCCCACCGCCACCATCGCCTGGGCTTCGCAAACGGGCAATGCCGAAGGCCTGGCCGAGCGCCTGGATCACACGCTCGCGGGCGCCGGCTGGCTGGCCGTGCGCTGCGAACTCGACGCGCTGAACCTGGCCACACTCGACCGCCACGCGCCGCTGCTGGTGGTGACCAGCACCTTCGGCGACGGCGACGCACCCGACAACGCCGCCGGTTTCTGGCACGCGCTGGGCCAATCGCCCGCGCTCACCGGCCTGCGCTACGCCGTGCTCGCGCTGGGCGACAGCAGCTATGCGCAGTTCTGCGGTTTTGGCCGGCAGCTCGACGAGCGGCTGGCCGCATTGGGCGGCGAGCGCCTGGCCGCGCGTGTGGACTGCGATGCCGACTACGAAGACAGCGCCCAACGCTGGATCGCCCAAGTCCAGCAAGCGCTTGGCGCGCGCCAGGAAACGCCGCCCGCCGTGGCACCCACAGCCACCGTTGCGGCGGCCGTGCGCATCGACCGCCAGCACCCCGTCACCGCACGGCTGGCAGCCAACCGGCTGCTGAACGGCGCCGGCTCGGACAAGGAAACCCGCCAGATCGTCTTGGACATCGACGGCAGCGGCCTGCGCTACGAAGCCGGCGACGCGCTGGGCGTGTGGCCCGTCAACACGCCCGCCGCCGTGGCCGAGCTGCTGGCAGCCATGCAGTTGCCCGGCGACACCCTCGTTTCAGCCGCCGGCGAACCGCAGCCGCTGGCGCAGGCCCTGGCCGAACGTTTCGACCTCACACGCCCCAGCGCGGAACTGCTGGCCTTTGTGCAGGCACGCAGCGGCAGCAATAAGCTGGCCGCGCTGCTCGCGCCCGCCGCCCAGGCCGAACGTGAGGCCTGGCTGCACGGCCGCTACATCGCCGACGTGCTGCGCGCGTTTCCCGTACGGGCCAGCGCCGCCGACTGGCTGGCCGTGCTCAAGCGCCTGCAGCCGCGCCTGTACTCCATCGCCTCCAGCCCGCGCGTCACACCGGGCGAGGTCCACCTGACCATGGCCACCGTGCGTTACGCCGGCTGCGAAGACGCGGGCGCCGTCGCGCGCGGCGGCGTGTGCTCAGCCTTCCTGGCCGACCTGCCCGTGGGCGCGGCCGTGCGGGTGTTTGTGCAAATGTCCCACCACTTCCGTGTGCCGGCCGACGGCCTGACCGCCGCCATCATGATCGGCCCCGGCACCGGCATTGCACCGTTCCGCGCCTTCCTGCAAGAGCGCACCGCGCGGGGCGACACCGGCCGCAACTGGCTGTTCTTTGGCGAGCAGCACGAGGCGCCCGACTTCTACTACCGCGACGAACTCCAGGCGCTGCAGCACGGCGGCCACCTGCTCGAACATGGCGCCGAACTGTGGCGCTGGCTGCAGGCCGGCGCCCACGTCTACGTCTGCGGCGACGCCAGCCGCATGGCGCGCGATGTGGACGCCGCGCTGCAGCGCATCGCGCGCGAGCACGGCGGCCTCGACGAGGACGCGGCACGCGCCCACATCAGCGCCCTGGGCCGCGCCAAACGTTATGTGCGGGATGTTTATTAGATTTTTGGCTGTTTTCGGAGCAGCCGTCGGCGTGGCGCAACGGCTGGCGCCATATAACCAGAAATCATCAAGAATCCCGGACAATTGATCCCCCACCATGAGCATCAGCCACTACATCAAGGAAATCGGACGCGGCAAGGACGGCGCGCGGGCGCTCACGCGCGCGCAGGCCCAAGACCTGCTCGGCCAGGTCCTGGACGGCCAGGTGACCGATCTGGAGATCGGCGGTTTCTGCCTGGCCATGCGCATCAAGGGCGAAACGCCCGAGGAAATGGCCGGCTTCATCGCCGCCGCGCGTGCGCGTTTTGCACTGATCCCGCCCTCGCCCGGTGGGCGACCCACCGTCGTGCTGCCCAGCTACAACGGCGCACGCAAGCTGCCCGTGCTCACGCCATTGCTGGCGCAATCGCTGGTCAACAAGGGATTCCGCGTCGTCATCCACGGCCTGCGCCAGGACCCGGGCCGCACCACCACGGCCGAGGTGCTCGAAGCGCTCGGCCAGCCCGCGCGGGCCGATGTGGCCGAGGTGCGCGACGACGCCGTCAACTTCGTGCCCATCGAGATCCTCTCGCCCGCGCTGCGCCGCCTGCTCGACGTGCGCCGTGTGGTCGGCCTGCGCAATTCCTCGCACAGCCTGGTCAAGCTGATCAACCCCTGCGCCGAACGCGCACTGGTGATCGGCAGCTACACCCACCCCGAATATTTGGTGTCGATGGCCGAGACCTACGCCGCCATCAAGGCCGACGCGCTGCTCTCGCGCGGCATCGAGGGCGAGGCCGTGGCCGACGCACGGCGTGTGCAGCGCATCGACGCCTTCATCGGCGGCCAGCGGGTGCGCCTGCAGGACGCACAGAGCGGCCCCATCGCCACCGACACGCTGCCCGACTGGCCGCAGGACATCAGCGCGGCCAGCATCGCCGCCTACATCCAGGACGTGCTGGCCGGCCGGCGCACCCTGCCCATGCCCATCGCGCGCCAGATCGACCAGATCCGCCGCGCCCACCAGGCCATGGCCAGCGGCGTGCTGCCCGCCGAGCCCGCCACCGAATCCGCCGTCTCGATCGCCGCCACCGCCATCGCCACCGAAAGCCCGCCATGAGCGACACGCTCCACACCTCTTTTCCTGCCACGCCCACCGGCCGTGTCACGCTGGTCGGCGCTGGCCCGGGCGACCCGGAACTGCTCACGCTCAAGGCCGTGCGCGCCATCGAGCGCGCCACGCTGCTGCTGGTCGACGACCTGGTGAACGACGAGATCCTGAAATTCGCCGCGCCCACCGCGCGCATCGTCCACGTCGGCAAACGCGGCGGCTGCAAGTCCACGCCGCAGGCCTTCATCGAAAAGCTGATGATCACCGCCGCGCACGAGGGCGAGAACGTGGTGCGCCTGAAGGGCGGCGACCCCTTCATCTTCGGCCGGGGCGGCGAGGAAAAGGAACACCTGGAAGCGGCCGGCGTGCCGGTGGCCGTGGTCAACGGCATCACCTCGGGCCTGGCGGCGGTGACCAGCCTGGGCGTGCCGCTCACGCACCGCCACCACGCGCATGGCGTGGTCTTCGTCACCGGCCACGCGCACGCGGGCGAGCCGGTCGACTGGCCGCTGCTGGCGCGCACCGCCGCGCAGGCTCGGCTCACGCTGGTGATCTACATGGGCGTGAGCAACGCCGCCGACATCCAGCAGCAACTGCTCACCGGCCTGCCGGCCGCCACGCCGGTGGCCATCGTCAAACGCGCCAGCCTGCCCGACCAGCAGCACGCCGTCACCCGCCTGGACGACCTGGCTGGCACCCTGGCGCGTGAGCAGCTGGGCAGCCCGGCCATCATCGTGGTGGGCGACGTGGTCAAAGGCGTGGCCAGCCTGGGCCAGCCGGCTGGCACGCTCGAAGCCGAAGACGCCCATCGCTTCGGTTGACACAGTTCACTGCCAGCCCCAGCGCTTGCGGTAGAACTGCTTGAGCGCCTGCGTCAGCGCCATGTAGGCCAGCACGATGGCTGGCAGGATCGCGAAGTACAGCGGCGGCAGCGGCTGCAGCTTGAAGGACGCGGCCAGCGGCCCCATCGGCAAAAAGATGCCGACCGCCATGATGATCACCGTCATCACGATCAACGGCAGCGCCGCGCGGCTTTGCACAAAGGGAATACGCGGCGTGCGGATCATGTGCACGATCAGCGTCTGCGTGAGCAGGCCCACCACAAACCAGCCCGACTGAAACAGCGTTTGGTGCTCGGGCGAATTCGCACCGAAGACGAACCACATCAGCGCGAAGGTGATGATGTCGAACAGCGAGCTGATCGGCCCGAAGAACACCATGAAGCGCGCGATGTCGGCCGGGTTCCAGCGCTGCGTCTCGCGCAGCAGCTCCTCGTCCACGTGGTCGAAAGGAATGGCGATCTGCGAGACGTCGTACAGCAGGTTCTGCACCAGCAGGTGCATGGGCAGCATCGGCAGAAACGGGATGAAGGCACTGGCCACCAGCACCGAGAACACGTTGCCGAAGTTGGAGCTGGCCGTCATCTTGATGTACTTGAGCATGTTGGCGAAGGTGCGGCGCCCCTCCAGCACGCCCTGCTCCAGCACCATCAGGCTTTTTTCCAGCAGGATGATGTCGGCGGCTTCCTTGGCGATGTCGACCGCCGTGTCCACCGAGATGCCGATGTCGGCCGCACGCAGCGCCGGCGCGTCGTTGATGCCGTCGCCCATGAAGCCCACCACGTGGCCCGCGCCCTTGAGCGCCCGCACGATACGTTCCTTGTGCGCGGGCGTCAGGCGCGCAAAGACGTTGTGCGCCTCGGCCGCCTGCGCCAGCGCGGCGTCGTCCATGGCCTCGATGTCGCCGCCCAGCAGCACGCGGCCGGGCTCCAGGCCGACCTCGTGGCAGATCTTGGCGGTCACCCGTTCGTTGTCGCCCGTCAGCACCTTGACCTGCACGCCGTGCGCGGCCAGCGCCTGCAGCGCGGGCGCGGTCGACTCCTTCGGTGGATCCAGGAAGGTGACGTAACCCACCAGCGTCATGCCGCTTTCGTCCTGCTGGCCATAGACCTCGCGCACCGGCGCGTGGGAACGCATGGCCACGGCGACCACACGCAGCCCTTCTTCGTTGAGCTCGGCCGTCACCGCGCGCACACGCGCCAGGATGGCCGGCGTCAGGGCCACCGGCTCGCCGCCATGCTGCACCTGCGTGCACACGGCCAGCACTTCCTCGACCGCGCCCTTGGTGATCAGCAGGTGCTGGCGGTCCGGCCCGGCCACCACCACCGACATGCGCCGGCGCGTGAAGTCGAACGGGATCTCGTCGATCTTGCGAAAGTTGTGGGCCGGATCGAGCACACGCCGGGTTTCATCGGCATGCGCCAGCACCGCCACGTCCAGCAGGTTCTTCAGGCCGGTCTGGTAGTAGCTGTTAAGCCAGGCCAGGTCCAGCACCTCGTCGGACGCCTCGCCCCAGGCGTCGGTGTGGCGCGCCAGAAAGATGCGGTCCTGCGTGAGCGTGCCGGTCTTGTCGGTGCACAGCACGTCCATGGCGCCGAAGTTCTGGATCGCGTCCAGCCGCTTGACGATCACCTTCTTGCGCGAGAGAAACACCGCGCCCTTGGCCAGCGTCGAGGTCACGATCATCGGCAGCATCTCGGGCGTCAGGCCCACGGCCACCGACAGCGCGAACAGCAGCGCTTCGACCCAGTCGCCCTTGGTGAAGCCGTTGATCAGCAACACCATCGGCGCCATCACGAACATGAAACGGATCAGCAGCCAGCTGACTTTGTTGACGCCGTTCTGAAACGAAGTCGGCGCGCGGTCGACCGCCGTCACGCGGCCGGCCAGCGCCCCGAAGTAGGTGCGGTCGCCCGTGGCCACGACCAGCGCCAGCGCCGAGCCCGAGACCACGTTGGTGCCCATGAACACGATATTGGCCAGCTCGGCCGGATTGGCCGATGTGCCATCGCGCAGCTCGGCGAATTTCTCGACCGGCAGGGACTCGCCCGTCATGGCGGCCTGGGCCACGAACAGGTCCTTGGCCGACAACACGCGGCAGTCGGCCGGGATCATGTCGCCGGCCGACAGCGCGATCACGTCGCCCGGCACCAGCAGCTTGACCGGCAGCTCACAGCGCTGCGCGGGCTTGACGTGCAACTGCACGCCGAAGTACTGGCGCGCATCGGGCTCGGCTTCCTCCGACAGATCGCGGCGGATCACCGTGGCGGTGTTGCCCACCAGCGCCTTGAGCGCGTCGGCGGCCTTGTTCGAGCGGGTTTCCTGCACAAAACGCAGCAGCGTGGACAGCAGCACCATGGTGCCGATCACGGTGGCGCCCCGCAGGTCGTCCGTCAGGTAGGACACGGTGGCCAGCAGCGTCAGCAGCAGGTTGAAGGGGTTGCGGTAGCAATGCCACAGGTGGGTCCACCAGGGCAGCGGCTTTTCCTGGCCGATTTCGTTGAGGCCGACGCGTTCGCGCACGGCGTCGGCCTGGGCCGGCGACAGGCCCTCGGCATGGCTGTCCAGGCGCTGCAGCGCGGCCGGCACGTCGTCCCGGGCGGCGGCCTGCAGCACGGCGCTCAGGTCGGGCGGCAGCGTGCGGGCGGCGTCGGTACGCGGCAGTGAATCGAGCAGGGCACGGCGGCGAAAGTGGCGGCCGAGGTGGCGCGCGCGCACGAAGCCCGCGAACAATTCCTTGAGCACGGTCAGTGTCATGGTGATCTCCTTGAAGGGGTGCGGCCGGCCTGCGCGTCCCTTCGGGACGATCAGGCCAGCCTGGGCGGTGCTGGGTCAGGCATGGTGGTCAGGCGCACACGGCGCGGAGGATGGGCAGGCGGCGGCCAGCGCCCGAAGCGCGGCCGGCCGGTGAGGGGTCGTCAAGACAAGGACAAACATCGATCGCTCCTGGCAGTCAGGGCGAAGCTCCGCAGATGCGCTCAAGCGACGGCACGGCCCACCGGGCCGCACCGCCATACGATGGCAGTCGAGCAAGAGAGAAGAAGGAGGAGACAGGCCAGACCGTGGCACGGCCGGCAAGACGCCACAACTTCCCGCTGAAGGCGGGAGCGCGGCCGTCGAATGGACGCAGCTATTCCGCCAGGATGAGGTCGGTCACACGAACCGGCCATCGACTGTCACTGGAACAAGGGCCCACCTGTTGGTCTCCGCAGTTGTTGAAACGGCGCGATTCTAGGCCGACAAACGCGCCAGCGGTACTGCCACCGCGCCCCTGTCGGGTTTGCGCAATTTTCAGGCAGGCTTAAGCTGGCGGGCGCTGGCCGCTCGGCCCCACGGCCTGCTCGATACACCGTTGCCGTCCAGGGCCTCTATATGTACAATTTCACGTACAAAGGAACTCACCATGGATGCCATCACCTATTCCGCCGCGCGCGCCAACCTGGCCCGGACCATGGACCGCGTGTGTGAAGACCATGAACCACTCATCATCACCCGCAACGGCGAACAATCGGTCGTGATGCTGTCGCTGGAGGATTACCAGGCGCTGGAAGAAACCGCCTACCTGCTGCGCAGCCCGGCCAATGCCAAGCGCCTGCTGGCGGCCGTCACACAACTGGCGACGGGCCAGGGCGTGGAGCGCGAGCTGGCACGGTGAAGCTGATCTTTGCCGAGGCGGCCTGGGAGGACTATCTCCACTGGCAAAAGCACGACCGGCGCATGGTCGAGCGCATCAACAAGCTGATCCGCGAAACCCAGCGCGAACCCTTTGCCGGCGTCGGCAAACCCGAGCCGCTCAAACACGCGCTTGCCGGTTTCTGGTCACGCCGCATCACCGATGAGCATCGCCTGGTCTACAAGGTCGAGGGCGACGCGCTGCTGATCGCCCAGCTCCGCTAACACTACTGATCCGCGCAGCCAAGCCGCCCTTGGGCGCAAGCGGCACACACGCAGGCCCGGTCTTGCTGGCTCTGCGGGATTCGTGCAAGGCAGTCCTCGGTCAACACCGTGTGCCGGCACCAGCAATCCGCCTCGAAGGAGCCTGCCGCCGCAACGCCGCAGCCATTGGGGCCGCCGCACAGAGGACAGTCGAGCTACCGCAGCAGCACCGGGTCAGAGCGGGCGACCGAGCCGCTTTTCGATGACACGCCGTTCCCAATCCGGGCCCAGACCCCAGTCCGGTCCCCACAGCCGTACCGCGCGCACCAGCAGCATCACGCCCCAGATGCCCGCGACCCAGGCCATCCAGCCGCGCGAGGCATGGAAGCCGAGGTGCACCACGGCCCACAGCACCAGCAGCGCGAGGTACACCGCCAGGCTGCGGTAAAAGCGCCGGAGTCGGCGCACATAGTCGAAGGCCTCCTGCTCCTGGCGCAAGGCCAGGTGGTCGACGGCAGGTGCGGAGGCTGGAGAGACGGGCGAATCGGTAGCGGTCATGGCAAGCTCCTGGGGTTGCAGTTCGGTGAAATCCACTTCGAACACCGCCGCCAGACTCTTGTAGGACTCGACACTGCCGGCATGACCCGCTTCGATGCGCTGGACCGTGCGCAGGCTCAGGCCACTGGCATCAGCCAACTGCTGCTGCGACCAGCCGCGCCTCAACCGAAATTTCTGAACCTGCATGGGCTGCTCCTGACTTGTCCCTGGGGGCGATCAACGGTGGAGCCTCAGCATCGCCCAGCAGGCATTGTCGCGCCACGACACGGGGACGTCACGAGGACGACAGGGGCCCGCCAACCTGCGACATTCAGACGACGGCAGCGCCACAGGCGCTTCGGGGGGCGTCCATCTATGCGGTTCCGCCCACCGTCATGCCCTCGATGCGCAGCGTGGGCTGGCCCACGCCCACGGGCACGCTCTGGCCTTCCTTGCCGCAGACGCCGACGCCGGAGTCCAGCGCCAGGTCGTTGCCGATCATGCTGACGTGCTTGAGCGACTCGGGGCCGCTGCCGACGATGGTGGCGCCCTTGACGGGGTACTGGATCTGGCCGTTTTCCACCCAGTAGGCTTCGCTGGCCGAGAACACGAACTTGCCCGAGGTGATGTCGACCTGGCCGCCGCCGAAATTGACGGCGTACAGGCCCTTCTTGATGCTGGCGACGATTTCCTTCGGGTCCTTGTCGCCGGCCAGCATGTAGGTGTTGGTCATGCGCGGCATGGGCAGGTGGGCGTAGCTTTCGCGCCGGCCGTTGCCGGTGGCGGCCACGCCCATCAGGCGCGCGTTCATGGCGTCCTGGATGTAGCCCTTGAGGATGCCGTCTTCGATGAGCACGTTGCGCTGGCTGGCGTGGCCTTCGTCGTCGACGTTGAGCGAGCCGCGGCGGTCGGCGATGGTGCCGTCGTCGAGCACGGTCACGCCCTTGGCGGCCACGCGCTGTCCGATCATGCCGGCAAAGGCGCTGGAGCCCTTGCGGTTGAAGTCGCCCTCCAGGCCATGGCCGACGGCCTCGTGCAGCAGCACGCCGGGCCAGCCCGGGCCTAGCACCACGGTCATGGCGCCGGCCGGCGCGGGGCGCGCGTCGAGGTTGGTGACGGCGGCGTGCACGGCCTGGCGGGCGTAGGTTTCGATCTGCTCGTCGGTGAAGTAGGCCAGGCCAAAACGCCCGCCGCCACCCGAGGAGCCGACTTCACGCCGCACCTGCCCGCCGTCCGTGCGCTCGGCGATGACGGTGACGGACAGGCGCACCAGCGGCCGCACGTCGGCCGCCAGAGTGCCGTCGGCCCGCGCCACGAGCACCACGTCGTATTCGCTGGCCAGGCCGGCCATGACCTGCTTGACGCGGGGGTCGAGCGCCCGCGCGATGCGTTCGGTCTTTTCGAGCAGTTGGACTTTGTCGGTGCTGTCGAGCGTGGCGATGGGGTCGATGGCGCCGTAGAGGTCGCGGCTCTTGGCGATCTTGCGCGCGCCGACGCGGGTTTTCTTGGACTGGCCGGCGCTGCCGATGCTGCGCACGGTGCGCGCGGCGTCGAGCAGCGAGGCCATGGAAATGTCGTCCGAATATGCAAACGCCGTCTTTTCGCCGCTGACCGCGCGCACACCGACGCCCTGGTCGATGCTGAAGCTGCCGGTCTTGACGATGCCTTCTTCCAGGCTCCAGCCTTCGCTGCGTGTGTACTGGAAGTACAGGTCGGCGTCGTCGACCTGGTGGGTGCGGATTTCACCGAGCACGCGGCTCAGGTGGGATTCGTCCAGCCCGAAGGGCGTGAGCAGCAGGTCCTGGGCCGTGGCCAGGCGTTGGAGCGTGGGTTCGCGAGCGATCATGGTGTCATTGTAGGGACAGGTGACGGACTTCACCGAAGTTCCAACCGCGCTCGGCAGTCGCCCCGCAAACCAAGCCTCGCGGTGGTCCTGATCGGTCAACGAAGGGGGAAGCTGCCGCCGTCCATGTCCTCCTGCACCGGCCTTTGGCCGGCGCATTCCCCCTTTTCCCCCTTTACTTACCGGCGGCAGCTTCCCCCTTCGCCGACCGATCCATGCGCACAAGGGGTCGGCCATTCGTCCACGGCGGCGGTCACGTCTGCATCAATCGTTTACTGCGCGCCACCGACATCAAGATCCCCAGTCCCAGCCCCAGCGTGACCATGGCGGTGCCGCCGTAGCTGATGAAGGGCAGCGGCACGCCTACCACGGGCAGGATGCCGATCACCATGCCGACGTTGACGAAGGTGTAGGTGAAAAAGATGAGCGTGATCGCTCCCGCCAGCATGCGCGAGAACAGGTTGGGCGCTTCCGCCGCGATGATCAGTCCACGTACGATGAGGAACAGGAAGCACAGCAGCAGCGTGACGTTGCCGATCAGCCCGAATTCTTCCGAATAGGCGGCAAAAACGAAGTCGGTGGTGCGCTCGGGGATGAATTCCAGGTGGGTCTGCGTGCCCTGCAGAAAGCCCTTGCCCCAGACCCCGCCCGAGCCGATGGCGATCATGCCCTGGATGATGTGAAAGCCCTTGCCCAGCGGGTCGCTGAACGGGTCGAGCAGCGTGCACACGCGGTGGCGCTGGTACTCGTGCAGGAAGGGCCAGACCACGTCGGGCTGGCAGATGTCCGGGCCGCTCCACACCAGGGCGATGATGCCCACGCCGCCCAGCAGCACGGGCGGCAGGATCAGCTTCCAGCTCAGGCCCGCGAAGAACAGCACGCCCAGGCCGGCGGCCAGCACCAGCAGCGAGGTGCCCAGGTCGGGCTGCTTCATGATCAGGCCCACGGGCACCAGGAGGATGGCGCCGGCGACGATGAAGTCCAGCGGCCGCAACTGCCCCTCGCGGCGCTGGAACCACCAGGCCAGCATCAGCGGCAGGGCGATCTTGAGGATTTCGCTGGGCTGGATTTCGGTGCCGACGTTGAGCCAGCGCGTCGCGCCCTTCTTGGTCACGCCGAACAGCGCGACCGCCACCAGCAGCACCACGCCCACGGTGTAGAGCGGCACGGCCAGTTGCATCCAGCGCTGCGGCGTGATCTGCGCGGCCACGAACATGATGCCGATGGCGATCAGCGCATTGCGCCCGTGCATGACAAAACGCGTGCCATGGTCGAAGCCGCTGGAATACATGGTGACCATGCCGATGGTCACGAGCAGGCCGATGGCCAGCAGCAGCCACCAGTCGTAGCCCTGGAAGACGGGCAGCACGCGGCGCCACAGCGGAGGTTGGTTGAAGGCGACAGCCATGGTCGGCGAACGAGGAACGCGATGGGGAAACGAGCAGCGGACGGCGCGTGGGCCGGCTCCGCAAGGCGCCCGGCACCCATGGGTGGGCAACCAGGCCGGGCGCAAGCCCGGGCCGTGATTATCGGACGCGGCCGGCGCCAGCGGCAAGAAGGCCGGAATGGATGCCCGCCAACTGGTGCATCATCGCCGCATGACCGCCGCCCGCCCGCCCGCCCGCCCGCCACGCACCTGCTCTACCTGCACGGTTTTCGTTCCTCGCCCCAGTCCATGAAGGCACGCAAGGTGGCCGCGCGCGTGGCCGAACGCCACCCGGGCGTCTTGCTCTGGTGCCCGCAACTGCCGCCCTCCCCGCGCCAGGCGCTGGCGCAGGTGCTGGACGGCACGGCGGATTGGCCGGCCGAGCGCATGGCGGTGATCGGATCGTCGCTCGGCGGTTTCTACGCCAGTGCCGTGGCGGCCGAGCGCGGCTGCCGCGCGGCGCTGGTCAACCCGGCCGTGGCGCCGGCGCGCGATCTGGCACGCTACATCGGCGAGCAGACGCAGTGGCATGACCCGGCCGAGCGTTTCTTTTTCCAGCCGGCCTTCATCGACGAGCTGGACGCCATCGCCACACGCACCCGCGCGCTGGAGGGCACGGCCCCGCCGCCCACGTTCGCGCTGATCGCCAAGGGCGACGAGGTGCTGGACTGGCGCGAGATGGTCGCGCGTTATCCGTCGGCGGCGATCCGCCTGCTCGAAGGCGGCGACCATGCGGTGAGCGACTTCGACGACCACATCGACGCGCTGTTCGCCTTTCTCGATCTGGCGGCCTAGGCCCTGGTTCACATCAGCACATAGTCCTGCGGCTCGGCCTCGGGCAGCAGCGGCTCGCCCACGGCCTCGCGCAGGTTGTTCTCGATGCCGCGCGACAAGGCATCGAGCGCCAGGTCGTTGAGCTCGGTCCCGAAGAGCTGCTCGATCTCGGCACCCAGCGCTTCCAGCGCAAAGAAGATGTAGGCAATGAAGGCGACGATGACCGGCGTCATCGGCTCGATCGCATCGATCAGACCGAAGGGCAACAGCACGCAGTAGAAATAGACGGTGCGGTGGATGATGACCGAGTAGGGAAACGGAATGGGCGTGGAGGCGATGCGCTCGCAGCCGCCCAGGGCTTCGCCCAGCCGGGCCAGGTGGCGCTCGAGCGCGGGGGCGAGCACCGGGTCGAGCCGGCCCTCGCGGCGGCGGTCGCGCAGCCACTCGCCGGCCATCAGCAGCAGCAGCGGCGGCTTGTGGCGGGCCCGGGCCACGCGCGCGGCATCGGCCGGCGCCAGCAGCCGGGCCATGTCGGCCGAGGGGTCCGTGCCGCGCAACTGGTGCCGCAGGGCATGCACGAAAGCCGCCAGCGTGAAGGCCAGTTCGCGCGCCGATCCCGCCGTGGCATCGGCGCGCGGCTCGGACGGTGCACCGTCGACCAGCGTGAGCGCCTGGCGCGCCAGGGCCCGCGTGTCCACCAGCAGGCTGCCCCAGAGCGTGCGCGCTTCCCAGTAGCGCGCGTAGGCCGTGCTGTTGCGAAAGCCCAGAAAGATGGCCAGCGTCAGGCCGATGAGCGAGAACGGCACGAAATTCAGCGGCACTTTCCACCACAGCAATTGCCCATGCAGGTGCGTGACCAGGGCCGCCAGCGCGGTGGTGATGAACAGCTGCGGCAGGATGCTGCGCAGGATGGGGCCGCGCACGACAAACAGCATGCGCAGCCAGTTGAGATGGGGTCGGACGATCATCGTGAGGACGCTGCCGGCCCATGCCGGCAGCGCGCCTGGAATTTACTGCAGCCGCCGCCCGGGCGCCAGCCGGCGCCGCAGCGGCACCCAGGCGGCGTGGGACAATACCGCCCCATGTACGCACTCTATGAAGAAGCAGGCAAATTCCTGGCCGGACGCGTGATGTCCGAGGCCGAGTCCTCGGCGCAGATCGAGCTGGACTCGGGCAAACGGGTCAAGGTCAAGGCCGCCAACATCCTGCTCAAATTCGAAAACCCCTCACCCGCCGAGCTGATCGGCCAGGGCCAGGCCCTGTCCAGCGACGTCGACCTGGCACTGGCCTGGGAATTTGCGCCGGAGGACGAATTCGGCTTTGCCGACCTCGCGCGCGACTACTTCCAGAACCCGCCCACGCTGGTCGAGCAGGCCGCCGCGCTGTTTGCGCTGTTCAACGCGCCGCATTACTTCCGCCGCGCCGGCAAGGGCCGCTTCAAGAAGGCGCCGCCCGAGATCCTGGCGCAGGCGCTGGCCGCCATCGAGAAAAAGCGCCTGATCGCCGAGCAGATCGCCCTCTGGGCCCAGGAACTGGCCTCCGGCACCTGCCCGGCGCCCGTGCGCGAGCAGCTCTACAAGATCCTGTTCCGCCCCGACAAGAACGCGCCCGAATACAAGGCCGTGGTCGAGGCCGCGCGCGCCACGCAGACCGCACCGCTGGCGCTGCTGCAGGCCGCGGGCGCCATCACTTCGCCCTACCAGTTCCACTGGCAGCGTTTCCTGTTCGACAACTTCCCCAAGGGCACGGGTTTTCCCAAGCTCACCGCGCCGCAGATCGCCGACGACCTGCCGGTGGCCGAGGGCGTCGAGGCCTTTTCCATCGACGACTCGCAGACCACCGAGATCGACGACGCCCTGTCCGTGCGCGGCCTGGGCAGCGGCCGTGTGGTGGTGGGCGTGCACATTGCCGCGCCCGGCCTGGCGCTGGCCGCGGGCGACGCGATCGACACGGTCGCGCGCAACCGGCTGTCCACCGTCTACATGCCCGGCTACAAGGTCACCATGCTGCCCGACGACGTGGTGCAGACCTACACGCTGGGCGAGGGCCAGACCCGTCCGGCGCTGTCACTGTACGTGACCTTCGACGAGGCCACGCTGGCCGTCCAGGCCACCGAGACGCGGCTGGAGAAGGTGCACATCGCCGCCAACCTGCGCCACGACCAGATCGAGGACATCGTCACCGAAGCATGGCTCACGCAGCCCGGCTTCACGCATGCCGCGCCGCACGTGCCCGTGCCCATGCCGCGCGAACAACTGGCCTTTCTGTTCCGCCTGGCGCAAGACCTCAAGGCCCAGCGCGAAGTCGTGCGCGGCAAGCCCGAGAACTTCAACCGGCCGGACTACAACTTCCGCCTGATCGGCAACGACGGCCACGAGCCGACGGGCGATGAGGTGGTGCAAATCAGCGTGCGCCGCCGCGGTTCGCCGCTGGACCTGATCGTGGCCGAGGCCATGATCCTGGCCAACAGCACCTGGGGCCAGTGGCTGGCAGAATGCGGCGTGCCGGGCCTCTACCGCAGCCAGGCCAGCCTGGCGCCCGGCGTCAAGGTGCGCATGGGCACCAAGGCGCTGCCGCACGCGGGCATCGGCGTGCCGGCCTACGCCTGGAGCACCTCGCCGCTGCGCCGCTACGTCGACCTGGTCAACCAGTGGCAGATCATTGCCTGCGCGCGCCACGGCAAGACCGCGGCGCTGGCCGCGCCGTTCAAGCCCAAGGATGCGCAGCTGTTTGCCATCCTGTCGGGGTTCGACGCGGCCTACAGTGCCTACAACGGCTACCAGTCGGGCATGGAGCGTTTCTGGACATTGCGTTATCTGCAGCAGAACGGCATCACCGAGCTGACCGCCAGCGTCATGAAGGAACGCCCCGAAGGCGGCTTCCTGGTGCGCGCCGACGACCTGCCGCTGGTGCTGCCCGTGCTGGGCGCGCAGAACCTGGCACGCGGCGAACGGCTGCGTGTGCGGCTGGGTGACATCGACCTCATCACGCTGGACGTGGGCGGCACGCTGATCGAGCGTTTCGGCAGCGAGAACCAGGTGCCCGTCGATGCCGCCGCCGAGGGCGATGACGAGGACGAAGGCAGCGCCGGCCCGATCGCCATCGCCGTCGACGTCAACGAAGCCCCTGCCGGCGAAGACGCGCCCAGCGCCGCCTGACCCCGCCGTCCTGCCGACAACACCGCGCCCGCTTTCACGCCACCGCA
Organism: Paracidovorax wautersii; assembly: GCA_009912175.1. Taxonomy (GTDB): domain Bacteria; phylum Pseudomonadota; class Gammaproteobacteria; order Burkholderiales; family Burkholderiaceae_C; genus Comamonas_F; species Comamonas_F wautersii_A. The sequence continues at coordinate 60,236 of WNDQ01000001.1, forward strand.
CCATGACCGCACCTGACCAGTACCGCGTCCTCGGCCACCCGGTCGAGCACAGCAAGTCCCCGCTCATCCACGCCCGCTTCGCCGAACTGACGGGCCAGGCCATCGCCTACGACCGCCTGCTCGTGCCGCTCGATGGCTTCGATGCCACCGTCGACTTCCTGCGCGCCACCGGCGTCAAGGGCTGCAACGTGACGCTGCCCTTCAAGGTCGAGGCCTTCGAGTACGCGCGCCGCCACGGCCGCGTGAGTGCGCGCGCCGAACTGGCCCAGGCCTGCAACCTGCTGGACTTTGCGGATGGCTCGGTGCTGGCCGACAACACCGACGGCATCGGCTTGGTGCACGACCTGCAGAACAACGCCGACTGCGCGCTGGCCGGACGCGATGTGCTGCTGATCGGCGCGGGCGGCGCGGCCGCCGGCTGCCTGGCGCCGTTCATCGAAGCGGCGCCGCGCCGCATCGTGGTCGCCAACCGCTCGCCCGACAAGGCCCAGGCCCTGGCTGAGCGGCACGCGGCGCTGGCACGCGAGCACGGCGTGGAGCTGGCCGCGCACGGCCTGCACGACGTGCCGGGCACTTTCCAGGTCGTCGTCAACGCCAGCGCCAGCAGCATCGCCGGCATCGCCGCGCCCGTGGCAGGCAGCGTGCTGGCGCCGCAGGCGCTGGTCGTCGACCTGATGTACGGCCCGGCCAGCCAGGGTTTTCTCGACTGGGGCCGCGGCCACGGCGCGCGCACGCGCGACGGCCTGGGCATGCTGGTCGAGCAGGCCGCCGAGGCCTTTGTGCAGTGGCGCGGCGTGCGCCCCGACAGCGCGCGTGTGCTGGCCAAGATGCAGGCGGCCTTGCAAAACCCGCGCGGCTGATCTCCGGCTGCCAACCGCCCTCGTTTCGCGCCCGCCTCGCCCATGCCTGCCCGCGCCCCGTCCCCTGCCCGCCGCATGCCCGTGCTGCGCATCGCCGGCCGCATCGTGCTGGGCGTGCTCGCGGCGGCCCTGGCGCTGCAGCTGTTCTTTCTGCTGCGCATCGCGCTGATGGCCGTGGTCGACCCGCAATCGACCACCTTCCAGCGTTCGGAGTTCGTGCGCCTGGCCCGCGCCGAAGGCGAGTTCGGCTGGAGCCAGCGCTGGCTGGACTACGACGCGCTGTCCGACAACCTCAAGCGCGCCGTGGTCGCCAGCGAGGACGACGGTTTCTTCGAGCACAACGGCGTTGAGTGGGACGCCATCGAGCGCGCCTGGGAACGCAACCAGCAGGCCGAGCAGCGTGCGCTGGAGCGCCACAGCGGCCGCCCGCCGCGCATCGTGGGGGGCTCCACCATCACCCAGCAACTGGCCAAGAACCTGCTGCTGTCGGGCGAACGCACCCTGGCGCGCAAGGGCCAGGAACTGGTGCTGACCTTCATGCTGGAAAAGCTGCTGGACAAGCGCCGCATCCTGGAGATCTACCTCAACAACGTCGAGTGGGGCGCCGGCGTGTTCGGCGCCGAGGCGGCCGCCCAGCACTACTACCGCAAGAGCGCCAGCCAGCTCACCGCCTACGAGGCCGCGCGCCTGGCCGTGATGCTGCCCAACCCCAAACGTTTCGAGAAGCTGCCCAACTCCCGCTACGTCGCCGGCCGCGCCCAGACCATCGCGGGCCGCATGCGCGCCGTCACGCTGCCCTGACCGTGCCACTGGCACGGAGCCCCACGCCGATCATGGAATCGCCGGCCCTTTAGAATCCGGGTTGGACAGCGCTATCCAATCAAGCCGGCCCAGCTGTCGGCTTGAGGGATGCCCGCAACGTCCGGATGTCCTACTTGCATTCGGACACCTGCCCCCGGAGACTGAAGGGCGCCGCACCGCGGCGCGTTTGGCGCCCGGGGATGTGCGCGGCAGCCCGGACCCGTTCTGTCCGATCGCGCCCTGTGGGCGTTTCCGAGCACGGCATCGGGGGCGTCCGCGCGGAGAGCATGACAACAACAACCGTTGAGGCGACCTCCATGTCCAATCCTCCTCCTGTCGTCGGGCCGCGGGCCCGTCTTCTGTGTCTTTCAGGCACCGTGTTCGCCGTGCTCGGCCTGGCGCTGGGCGCGGGCGGCGCCTACCTGGCCGCGCTGGGCGGCTCGCTTTATTACCTGATCACCGGCCTGGCCCTGCTGGTCACGGGCGTGCTGCTGTTCAAGCGGCGCGGTGCGGCGCTGCTGCTGTATGCACTGGTGCTGCTGGGCAGCACGCTGTGGGCCCTGGCCGAAGTCGGCCTGGACTTCTGGCAGCTGCTGCCGCGCCTGGACGTGCCCTTCGCGCTCGGTCTGCTGCTTTTGCTGCCCGCCGTGCGCCGGCCGCTGCAGCCCGCGCGCGTCGGCACGGCAGCGCTGTCGGCCACGCTGGTCGTGGCGCTGGCCGCGGGCCTGGCGGCCCTGCCACGCAACCCGACCCACGTCGACGGCACACTGGAGCGCGGCCTGGCCGAGGTCCAGCCCGAGCAGAGCCAGGCGCTGCCGCCCACGCCCGAGGGCGACTGGCCCAGCTACGGCGGCACCGCACTGGCCCAGCGCTACAGCGCGCTCAAACAGATCACGCCGGACAACGCGGGCCAGCTCGCCGTGGCGTGGGAATACCACACCGGCGATTTGCCCGGCAAGGAAGACCCGGTCGAGATCACCAACCAGGTCACGCCGCTGAAGGTAGGCGACACGCTTTACCTGTGCACGCCGCACAGCGTTGCCGTGGCGCTGGACGCCACCACCGGCAAGGAGAAGTGGCGCTTCGACCCCAAGATCCAGAGCGCCGCCGGCAGTTTCAAGCAGTGGGCGCACATGACCTGCCGCGGCGTCTCCTATTACGACGCCAACGCCTATTCCGCGCTGGACGCGGCAGCCGCGACACCCAAGGCCGCGGCCGCCAGCAGTTGCCCGCGCCGCATCTTCCTGCCCACGGCCGACGCGCGCCTGATCGCGCTCAACGCCGACAACGGCAGCGTCTGCACCGACTTCGGCGACCAGGGCACCATCCACCTGCTGACCGACAACCTCGACGGCCGCATGCTGCCGGGCGGCTATTTCTCGACCTCGCCGTCGGCCGTCACGCGCGACCTGGTGGTCATCGGCAGCCACGTCAGCGACAACTACTCGACGCGCGAATCCTCGGGCGTGATCCGCGCTTTCAACGTGCACGACGGCCATCTGGTCTGGAACTGGGACAGCGGCAACCCCGAGCAAACCGAGCCACTGCCGCCCGGCCAGCTCTACAGCCACAACTCGGCCAACATGTGGTCGGTCATCAGCGTCGACGAAAAGCTCGGCCTGATGTACCTGCCCATGGGCAACCAGACGCCCGACCAGTGGGGCGCCGGCCGCAGCGCGGGTGCCGAGAAATACAGCGCCAGCGTGGTCGCGCTGGACATCGCCAGTGGCCGCGTGCGCTGGCACCAGCAGTTCACCCACCACGACCTGTGGGACCGCGACGTCAGCGGCCAGCCCACGCTGGTCGACATCAAGACCGCCGAGGGCGTCAAGCCGGCGCTGATCTCGGCCGACAAGCAGGGCGACGTCTACGTGCTCGACCGCCGCGACGGCACGCCGATCTACCCCATCACCGAAAAACCCGTGGCGCAGGGCGCGCTGCCGGGCGACTGGACCGCGCCCACGCAGCCGTCCTCGGCCATCAGCTTCGAGCCGCCGGTGCTGACCGAGGCGGCCATGTGGGGCACCACGCCCTTCGACCAGCTCTACTGCCGCATCCGCTTCAAGCAGATGCGCTACCAGGGCCCCTACACCCCGCCCGGCCTGGACCAGTCCATCGTGCACCCGGGCAATGCCGGCGTGTTCGACTGGGGCAGCACCTCGGTCGACCCGGTGCGCCAGTTGCTGCTGCTCAATCCCAACTCCTTCGCCTTCGTCTACAAGATGGTGCCGGCCGAGGAAGTGGCGCGGCGTGAACGTGGCGCCAGCGAAAGCTCGGGCGTGCAGCCCAACACCGGCGCGCCCTACGGCGTGGAGATCTCGCCCTTCGTCACGCCCTGGGGCCTGCCCTGCCAGGCGCCGTCCTGGGGCTGGGTGGCCGCGGTCGACCTGACCAACGGCAAGACCGTCTGGCAGAAAAAGAATGGCACCACGCGAGACAACGCACCCTTCGGCATTCCGCTGCCGCTGGGCGTTCCGGGCCAGGGCGGCATGCTGACCACCGGGGGTGGCGTGGTGTTCTTTGGCGCGGCGCTGGACAACTACCTGCGCGCCTTCGACGTGACCAACGGCCGCAAGCTGTTCGAGGCCCGCCTGCCCGCCGGCGGCCAGGCCACGCCCATGAGCTACCAGGGCAGCGACGGCCGCCAGTACGTGGTCATCATGGCCGGCGGCCATGGCTCGCTGGGCACCAAGATGGGCGACAGCCTGATCGCCTACGCCCTGCCCGCCGGGGCCAAGTAGGCCCACGCAATGAGGCCGGCCGCCAGGGCCGGCCAACCAGCGCAGCCGCCCCTGTCGGGCCGTTGCGCTTTTTTTTGCCTGGGGGCGCGTGGCGCGCTGCGGCTCAGCGGTAGCGGTCGGCCGTGAAAGGCTGCAGCACCACGCCGTTCGCGCGCAGATCCTCGGGCCACAGCGGCCCGCCCAGGTAATCGGCCTCGGCCACACGCGCGGCCGAATGTTCGAGCGCCGACGCGCTGCCCGGGTGGACCATGATCAGCCCGCCGTCGGCGATGGTGCGCAGCCACGCCTGCATGTGCTGGCGGTAGTCGGCCCCCGGGTTGAAGTCATAGGCGCCGGCAAAGTCGCGGTTGCGCGGCCATTGCGTGCGCGCCAGTTCGCGCCCCAGCGCCGACGCGCCCAGCAGGTTGAGCACCTGCGCCTTGCCGCCGCGCCAGGTCGACGTGCGCGGCACCCGCAGCGCCGGCCGCCCGGCCGCGCCATAACGCGCCAGCAAGGCCGCCTGCAAGGCGCCGCGCACCTGCGGCAACTGGTGCACGTGCTGATGGCCGTCGACAAAGTCGGGCGCGCGGCCCACGGCGGACTCGAAGGCCTGCAGTTGTTCAGCGATGCGCGCGTCCAGCGCGGTCGCATCCAGTCGGTGCGCATAGGCACGCGCAATCAGCCCGCCCAGGCCGGCCGAAGGCTCGCCCGGGCGCCAGGTCAAATTCAGGTGCAGGCCCACGGCCACGCCCGCCGGCGCATCGCGCCAGCGCCGCGCCACGGGGCCCTGGGCCAGCACGCTCACGGCGCTCAGGCGGCCGGCATGCGCCAGCGCCTCGATCGCGTGGTCGTTGGCCTCGTCCCAGCCGGCGTCGTCGCAGCAGACGGCAATCGAGCGCACCGTCATGGCCGCACCCCGTTGCCGTCCGCCGGATGGGCAAAAGCCCAGACGCGCGCCAGCACATAGGTGAGCACGGCCACCGCTGCCAGCGTGATGAAGAGCGCGACCGCGTAGTGCAGCGGCGTCCAGCGCAGCAGCGCCACATAGAGCGCTTGATTGAGAGCAAAGCCCAGCAGCGACACGCCCAGAAAACGCGGCAGGGCCTCGCGGTGCGGGCGGCTCGATGCAAACGTCAAAGAGCGGTGGCCCGTGTAGCTCACGCACCAGGCCAGCGCAACCGCCGGCAGATTGGCCTGCCAGGGCAGCAGCCAGCCGGCCTCGACCAGCGCCAGCACGACCGCCTCGTGCACGGCCGCCGCCGTGCCGCCCACCAGCAGAAAACGCCAGACCGACCGCGGCACCGTCATGCGCGGGCCTCGGTGGCCGGCTGCACAGGCGCCTGCGCAGGCATGGGCGGCACAGGCTCCTGCGGCGCCAGCGGTTCGATGTCCTCGCCCACCACGTACAGCGGCCGTTGTTTGACCTCGACGAAGACCCGGCCGATGTACTCGCCCAGCAGACCGATGGACACGAGCTGGATGCCCGAGAAGAACATCAGCGCCGCCGCCAGCGTGGTGAAGCCTTCGATCTCCTGCCCCACCACGGCCCACTCGACCACGATCCAGCCGCCATACAGCAGCGCCAGGCCCGAGACCACGAAGCCGATCAGGGCCGACAGCCGCAGCGGCCAGTGGCTGAAGGCCGTCAGGCCGTCGAGCGCCAGCTCCATCAGGCGCATCGGGCCGAACGACGACAGTCCCTGAAGACGCGGCAGCACCTCGAAGGGCACGGCCACGCTCGAAAATCCGACCCAGGCGTACAGGCCCTTCATGTAGCGGTTGCGCTCGGGCAGGCGGTTGAGCGCGTCGAGCACACGCCGGTCAAACAGCCGGAAGTCGCCCGCGTTGCGCGGAATCTCGAAACGCCCGCCCGCGTTGGCCGCGCCCATGAGGCGGTAGAACGCCCCCTTGGCGCGGCGCAGCAGCCAGGACTCGGCCTGCTCGCGGTGCGTCTGCACGCCATAGGCCATGTCGATGCCGGCTTCCCAGTGCGCAATCATGTCGGGCACGGTCTCCAGCGGGTGCTGGAAGTCGCTGTCGATGACCAGCACGGCGTCGGGCGCGAAGCGGGCGGCGGCCTCCAGGCCGGCGGTCAGCGCGACCTCCTTGCCGAAGTTGCGCGACAGTGCGCGGTAGAACACGGGCAGGCCGTCGGCAACCGCCTGCGCCACCTCAGCACCCGTGTTGTCGCGGCTGCCGTCATTGACCACCACGATTCGCACCTGCGCAAAACGCGGCGCCACCACCGCCAGCAGCGCCTCGATGAAGGCGCGCGCATGGCTGCCCTCGTTGTACATCGGCACGATGCAGGCCAGCCGGGCGCGGGCGGCATCACGGCGCGCGGCAACGCGCGGCGGCGGCAAGGGGACAGCAGGGGTATTCATCTCGCGACTTTCAACTCTCGGTATTCAACACGCTTAGAGCGTGTGATGCACTTTCTAGGCGGGGGCGCAGCATAGACCACGGACGTGCGCCTCATCGGGTTCACGGCGCCCATCCCGCCACCTCGGCGGACGCCGACGGCGCGACCCACAGCAGGTCGAACTGGCTGTCGCGGCGCACCGGAAAACGCCAGCCGCTGCGATGCACCGTGACGCTTTCGGTCTCGACCCGCAGGTCCAGCCGCTGGACCCAGGCCTGGGCTTGGGCCAGGCACTCCGGCCCCTGCGTCGGATCACACACGACCAGGCCCGGCAGGCTGCGCCAGTCGGCCGGCGTGTGCACTTGCGCCGGCCCGGCTTCGCCCGGCAGGCCCGGCACGCCATGCGGGTGGCCCGGCAAATAGAAGGTCAGCGCGCTGGCATAACGCCAATCGCCGCCGACCCAGCCCACGGGCCGGCCTTCGGCCTGCAGCGCCTGCGCCAGCTCGGCGCGCGGCAGGTAGTACTTGGCGCTGCCGCGCTCCGCTTCATACACGTAATAGGCCACGCCAGCCAGCACGACCACCAGCCAGTAGCTACGCAGCGCGCGCCACAGACGGGCGGCCATCAGCGGGGCGTCGCCAGGGCCGCCCGGGCGCACCCACGCCAGAACCAGCGCCGGCCAGGCAAACGCCAGCGGCAGCCCCCAGGGTGCCGACAGGCGAATGTTCACCAGCGCGGCCAGCACCACGGTCAGCAGCGGTGGTCCCGCCACCAGCGCCAGCAGTGCCCCGGTCCGGCCGTCGGACGACGGCACGCGCCGCCAGGGCCGGCCCGACCACCACAGCACCAGCGCGGACAGCACCGGAAAGACAAACAGCATCACCACAAAGCTCAGCAGGCCACGCAGGGCAAAGCTGTGGCCCCCGCCCTTTTCCTCCACATAAAGGAGGGTGACAAAACCATGGTGCGCCACCCAGACCACGTGCGGCAGCAGCGCCAGCGCAAACACCGCCAGGCTGATCCACGACCAGCGCGAGAGCAGCCAGCGCCGGCCCGGCGCGCAGGCCAGCGCCGCCAGCAGCATCGACACCAGCAGCACGCCCGAGTAGTACTTGCCCAGCATGGCCGCGGCCGCCGCCAGCCCCAGCGCCACGGCCGGCCACCAGCCCGGGCGCGTCATCGCGCGCCAGAAGGCCCAGCCCGCCAGCGGCCACAGGGGCAGCAGCACCGAATTCATGTTGAGCTTGAGCGCCAGATGGCCGTAGGCCAGCGACAGCGCCGCACCCACCATGGCCCACGTGGTCCAGCGGTCGGTCTCGGCGTCGTGCGCCAGCACGTCGCGCGTGAACCGGCCCACCAGCCAGACCGCCAGCGTCATGTTCAGCGCCGACAGCAGCTCGAACGCCCAGTCGGCCGTGGGCCAGACGGCAAACCACGCCCCCGCCGCCCACGCCAGCAGCGGCGGGTGCTTGAACGTGCCCCACTGCGGGTCATGCCCCCAGGCATAAAGCTCGTGCATGTCGCCAAAACCGTCGAGCCCCGGCGACATCGCCGCGCTCAACCACCACACCAGAAAATGCCCGATGAGCACCCATGCGCCCAGACGGCGCCACGACACGGAAGAAACCATAGAAACCATCGCCCGCATTGTGCAAAAAGCGCGGTTCAGTTTCCATTCAGCCGCAAGCATTCATCCGGGCCCGCCGCGAACCGTTCAGCCTGTTGTCCTGCCCTGCGTCGCCCAGCCCCCCAAGGTCGCCAGCGGCTAAGATCAGCCCGCTCCCTCCCCTTGCCCCTCATTCTTTTCATGCGCATCCTCGGCATCGACCCCGGCCTGCAGACCACCGGCTTTGGCGTGATCGACGTGCACGGCCACCGCCTGCAGTACGTCGCCAGCGGCACCATCAAGACCACCAAGGGCGCCAGCCTTGGCGACCTGCCCGCGCGCATCAAGATCCTCTACGACGGCCTGCGCGAGGTGCACCAGCGCTACCAGCCCGAAACCGCCTCGCTGGAAATCACCTTCGTCAACGTCAACCCGCAGGCCACGCTGCTGCTGGGCCAGGCGCGCGGCGCCTGCCTCACCGCGCTGGTCTCGTGCGACCTGCCAGTGGCCGAATACACCGCCCTGCAGATGAAAAAAGCCGTCGTCGGCCACGGCCGCGCGGCCAAGTCGCAGGTCCAGGAAATGGTCATGCGCCTGCTGCAACTGCCCGGCCTGCCCGGCACCGACGCCGCCGACGCGCTGGGCCTGGCCATCACCCACGCCCACGCGGGCGCCGCCATGGCGCGCATCGCCGAAGTGGCGCCGCTGCAGCGCAAGACCAGCGCGATGTACCGCAAGGGACGCAGCTATTAGACGCCCCCCGAAGCGCCTGCGGCGCCTCCCCCCACTGGGGGGCGACAGCACCGGTCGGGCAAAGCCCGTCCACGCTGTCACTTGAAAATTCACCAGGGACTTCAACAATGGCGCAACTGCAGATGCTCGATACCCATGCGCCCCAAGCTCCTGCAGCGCCCCTACGGGGTCGGCATACCGGCAAAGGTCGATCCAGGCCGCGCTAGCCCCAGATGCTCACGCAGCGTCACGCCTTCGTAATCACGGCGGAACAGGCCGCGTTGCTGCAGCACGGGCACGACGTGGTCGACGAAGTCGTCGATGCTGTGCGGCAGCGCGGGCGGCATGAGGTTGAAGCCGTCGGCGCCTTCGTGCTCGAACCAGTGCTGCATGTGATCGGCGATCTGCTCGGGCGTACCGACCACGGTGCAGTGGCCGCCGCCAGCGGCCAGGCGGCCCAGTAGTTGGCGCACGGTGGGGCGCTCGGTCTCGATGATGCGCAGGATGGTGGCGTAGCGGCCTTGCGGGCCCTTGAATTCGGACAGCGGCGGCAACGGTGGCACGGGCGCGTCCAGTTCCCAGTCCGAGCAGTCCTGCGCGATGAAGGTGCCGAGCTGGTTGAGTGAATTGGCGGTGGGCAGCAATTCATCGAGTTCGCGTTGTTTGGCGCGCGCCTCGGCTTCGGTCGAACCGACGAAGGCCACCAGGCCGGGCAGGACCGGCACGGGCGCACGGCCGGCAGCGGCCACGCGGCGTTGCATGTCGCGGTAATAACTTTGCGCGGCGGGCAGGTCGTAGGCCACGGCGTAGATCGCTTCGGCATGGCGTGCGGCCAGATCACGGCCCTGGTCGGACGCGCCGGCCTGGAACAGCACGGGATGGCCTTGCGGTGGGCGCGGCATGGTCAGCGGGCCGTCCACGCGGAAGTGTTCGCCCTGGTGACGAATCGGGCGCACGCTGTCCGGGCGCAGAAAGTCGCCCCGCCGATCGAACGCCAGCGCATCGTCGTCCCACGAGTCCCACAACGCCTTGACGGTGTTGACCATTTCCTCGGCACGCTGGTAACGCCAGGCGTGCGGCGGCATGGCGTCGAAACCATGGTTGCGCGCTTCGGCGTCGAACATCGACGTCACCACATTCCAGCCCACGCGCCCCTTGGAAATATGGTCGAGCGAGGCCAGCAGCCGCGCCACATGGAACGGCGTGCCGAAGGTGCTCGACACCGTGCTGACCAGGCCGATGCGTCCGGTCGCGCGCGCCATGGCCGCCAGCGAAGTCAGTGGCTCCAGGAACCAGCGCGGGCCGTCGCCGATCTCGATGGCGGCATGGCCGTCGGCGAAGAACACCGCGTCAAGCTTGCCGCGCTCGGCCGTGCGCGCGAGTTCTTCGTAATAGGCGATGTCGCCCAGCCGCTCGACAGCCGAATCCGGGTGGCGCCACGCGCCACGGTGGTGGCCGCAGCCGAAGATGAAGAGGTTGAGGTGCAGGTGTTTGCGGGCGACCATGTCAGTTTTTCACCAGACCGCCGTCCACCACCAGGTTCTGCCCCGTGACCCCGCGCGACCAGGGTGAGGCGAAGAACAGCACCGCGTCGGCAAATTCGGCCGGCGTGGTCACGCGCCGCAGCGGGGTGCTGGCGGCGATCAGGTCGAACACCGCCTCGGGCGTGGCGGCCGAGGCGTCGGTGGTGCGCAGCAGGCCGCCCGAGACCATGTTCACCGTCACGCCATCCGGCCCCAGGTCCTGCGCCAGCGTGCGCGTGAGCGACAGCAGCGCGGCCTTGGCCGCCGTGTAGTCGTGGTAGGGCACGACCGGGTTCTGGAACAGGTTGGTGCCGACGTTGACGACGCGGCCAAAGCCGGCTTCGCGCATGCCGGGCAACGCCGCCTGCACGGTGTTGAGCGCGCCGCGCACGCTGCCTTCGAACTGCTGCTGCAGATGCTCCCAGCGCAACGCATCGGCCTGCGCGCGCGCGTCGCCGTTGAAGCTGAAATCCGGCAGGGCGTTGTTGACGACGGTGCTCACCGGCTGGCCAAAGGCCTCGCGCGCCTGCTGCACCAGCGCCTGCACGGCGCGCGCATCGCGCACGTCGGCCTGCACGGCCAGCGCCCGGCCCGGCGCGCTGGCGGCCAGGGCCTCGGCCGCTGCGCGGCTCTGGAAATAGTTGATGACGACGCACGCGCCCTGGGCCAGAAAGGCCTGCGTGATGGCCGCACCCAGGCCGCGCGCGCCGCCGGTCACAAGAACGACCTGGCGGTCGAGCGGCAGGTCTGCCGAGGCAATGGAAGTTTGGGTCTGGGACAAGGTCGTCTCCTGGTCGATAGAGAAATCAAGGTCAGGAACGCCTCACACGCCATGCCAATGGTGGCAGCCAGACATCCCTACGTCCGTATCAACGGAATCAGGTTCGACGGGTGTGTTCTCAGTCCAACCGCTTTAGAACAGGTTCTTAGCGGGGACACCCCGTGTCACGCGCCGCGACGATACCACGCAGTCCACCGTCATTCCCCTGCCCGCGCCGGGGCCTGCCGCGTTGACAAGGCACTGGCCATGGCCTACATTCGCGCCCGATTCCTGGGGGAGCCCTGCGCACGGGGCTGAGACACCGCGACATCCGCGCGGCAACCCTTCGAACCTGATCCGGGCCATGCCGGCGAAGGGAAGGACGCAGGGCCGGCCACGGCCGCCCTCTTTTCCCCCGACGCGTGGCCCTCCTGCTTTTTCTCTCGCGCTCCAGGAGACCCGCGCATGATGCTCGACACAACCTCGGCCCTGTGGTGGCTGCTGCTGTTTTCCGTGGCCTATGCCTCGGCCAGCATCCTCTACGCGCGCCAGCGCCAGGGCTCGCTGGAAGACTACGTGGTCGCGCGCAACAGCCAGTCGTCGCTGGCCACGGTACTCACGCTCATGGCCTCCACGCTGGGCGCATGGATTCTGTTCTCGCCCGCGCAGGCGGCCACCTGGGGCGGGCTGGCCGCGGTGATCGGCTACGCGCTGGGTTCGATGTCGCCGCGCCTGGCCATGATCCCGCTGGGCCGGCGCATGCGCGAGCTGATGCCCGGCGGCCACACGCTCACCGAATTTTTGCTGGCGCGCTACGGCCGGCCGCTCTATGCGCTGGTGCTGGTGATCATGCTGTTCTACATGTTCATCGCGCTGACCGCCGAGATCACGGCCATCGCCAAGCTCGTCACGCTGGTCGCGCCGATTCCGCTGTGGACCACGGCCGCCATCGTCATGGGCTGCACACTGCTCTACACCGCCTACGGCGGCCTGCGCACCTCCATCTTCACGGACAAGGTCCACATGGTGGTGGTGATCCCGCTGCTGGCCACGCTGCTGTTCATGGGCTGGCGCGCCAGCGGCGGCGCGGCCTCGGTCATCGAAACGCTGCAGGCGCAGCAGCCGCGCCTACTCTCGCTGACCGATCCCATCGGCATCAAGGCCGACTTCACCTTCCTGGTGGCCATCCTGCTCACCGGCCTGTTCCACCAGGGCAACTGGCAGCGCATCTACGCTGCACGCGACTCCAAATCCATGCAGCGCGGCTTTCTGTTCGGCGGCATGATGGTCGCGCCCTTCATCCTGGTCATGGGTCTGTTCGGCCTGGCCTTCATGGCCATCACGCCGGGCGGCGACAGCTCGGTCGCGCTGTTCGAAGTCGTCATACGCGACGTGCCGGCGTGGTTCGCCGTGATGCTGATCTTCCTCGGGCTGTCGCTGGTCATGAGCTCGGCCGACACCACCATCTGCGCCATCTCCAGCATCGTGGCCGTCGACCTTGGCCGCCTCATGCCGCAGGCCAGCCCGGCGCGCATGCTGCGCCTGGCACGTGTGCTGATCTTCGTGACCGCCATCCCCGTGATGGCCGTCGCCGCCCAGGGCTACAGCGTGCTCTACCTGTTCCTGCTGGCCGACCTGCTGTGCTCGGCCGCGGCCTTCCCGGTCTTCTACGGCCTCTACAGCCGCCGCCACGACGGCTTCAGCGCCACCGTGGCCACGCTCGCCGGCCTGGCCGCCGGCCTCTTCATGTTCCCTTTGCCCGGCCAGCCCATGGACCACCTGCTCGAATCCTTCCTGCTGGCCGCCCTGGTGCCCGTGGCCGTGACCGCCGCGCTGCGCCTGCTGCCGCGCCGGCAGGTGCACTTCGACCTGGGCAGCCTGGCGCAGAAGGTGCGCAAGCTGGGTTGAGCAACGGGCGTCCTCCACGGCAAAACAGCCGCCTCCCTTGCGGGAGCACGGCTGTTTTGCCGATGGCACGGACGTCCGGGCCTGTCAGTCCACCTTCGCGCCAGTGGCCTTGACCACCGCCTGGTACTTGTCGCGCTCGGCCTTCATGAAGGCATCGAACTGGGCCGGCGTGGAGGCCACGGGCTCGGCCATCAGCAGGGCGAAGCGCTGGCGTACTTCGGGCTGGCGCAGCGCTGTGGCGAAGGCTTCGCTGAGTTTGTCGAGCACGGGCTGGGGCGTGGCCGCGGGGGCGACCAGGCCCCACCAGGTGTCGATGGCAAAGCCCGGCAGCACGGCCGCCACGGTGGGCACGCCCGGCAGCATGGGGCTGGGCGCGGCCGTGGTCACGGCCAGCGCCTTGAGCTTGCCCGAACGGATGTTGGGCGCGGCTGTAGCCAGGTTGTCGAAGTTGAAGTCGACCTGGCCCGACAGCAGCGCGAGCTGCGCCGGGTTGCCGCCGTTGAAGGGGATGTGCACGGCAAAGATGCCGGCCTGTTTCTTGAACATCTCGCCGGCCAGGTGACCTGCGCTGCCGTTGCCGCCGCTGCCGTAGTTGAGCTTGGCGGGGTTGGCCTTGGCGTAGCGGATGAGGTCGGCCACGCTGTTGATGCGCAGGCGCTGCGCGGCATCGGCGTTCATGACCAGCACGTTGGGCACGCGCACCATCTGCGTGATGCCCGCGAAATCCTTGGCCGCGTCGAACGGCAGGTTGCTGAACAGCCAGGGGTTGACCGCGTGCGTGGCCGTGGCCGAGATGCCGATGGTCAGGCCGTCGGGCGCGGCGCGCGCCACCATGGCCGCGCCGATGTTGCCGCCCGCGCCGGGCTTGTTGTCCACGATGACCGTGCCCAGGCTGCCGCTGACGGCTTCGGCCAGGATGCGCGCGGTCACGTCGATCGGGCCGCCCGCGCCGTAGGGCACGATGACGCGGATGGGTTGCTGCGCGGCGCGCGCCCAGGGGGCGGCCAGCAGGCCGCTGGCAAGCGCGGCGGCGGTCAGGACGGAACGGCGTTTCATGGCAGGTCTCCTCTCGTTGTTGAATGGTGGATGGCCTGGGCGATTCTCAGGCATCGCCCGCGTGCTTGTCGCGTTCGCTGGTGAAGGCGTCGGCGTAGAACTCGTCGGGCAGCAGGCCCGCCTGGGCGACGAAGTCGGCGCGCGCCGAATCCACCACGATGGGCGCGCCGCAGGCATAGACCTGGTGGCCCGACAGGTCCGGGTGATCGTCGAGCACGGCCTGGTGCACGAAGCCCGTGCGGCCCGTCCAGCCGTCTTCCGGCAAGGCGTCGGAGATGACGGGCACGAAGCGCAGGTGGGGCATTTCGCGGCACTTGTCCTCGACCCACTCGCGCATGTAGAGGTCGCCCGGCCGTCGTCCGCCCCAGTAGAGCGTGGCGGGCCGGTCGCTGCCCTTGAACTGCAGGTGTTCGATCAGCGCCTTGATCGGCGCAAAGCCGGTGCCCGAGGCCAGAAGGATGATGGGCGCGGCCGAGTCCTCGCGCAGGAAGAAGCTGCCGTAAGGGCCTTCGATGCGCAGGATCTCTTTTTCCTTGAGGCCGCCGAACACGTGGTCGGTGAACTTGCCGCCGGGCATGTGGCGAAAGTGCAGCTGGATCGACGGCTTGCCCGGCTCGGGCTGGATGTGCGGCGCGTTGGCCATCGAGTAGCTGCGGCGCGAGCCGTCTTTCAGGATGAACTCGATGAACTGCCCGGCGTGGTAGCCCAGCGTGTCGTTGGCCGGCAGTTGCAGGTTGACCACCATCACGTCGTGCGAGGCGCGCGTCATGTTCAGCACGCGCGTGGGCATCTTCTTGATCGGAAAACCACCGGCTTCGGTCACCTGGCGCGATTCGAGCACCACGTCGGTCTGCGGGCGCGCGCGGCAGGTCAGGATCTGGCCTTCGGCGGCCTCGGTGGGCGACAGCGCCTTGGGCTGGTAGCTGTCCAGGGTGACGCTGCCGTCGAGCCGGCGGCATTTGCACGAACCGCAGGCGCCGTCCTTGCAGGCGTAGGGCAGGCCCACGCCCTGGCGGATGGCGGCGGCCAGCAGGGTTTCATCGGGGTGGCAGAGAAACGTGCGGCCACTGGGCAGCACGGTGACATGCAGGCTCATTTCTCGAGGGGATCCTTGTCGTATGCTCGGCCAGGAACCTGTCCTGGCCCACGGGCTTCACATTACGCGGCCGTCGTCCCGCCCGACAGGGGATTTGTACGGCGCCGCCTGGACCGGCCAGGCCGCCAGGCGAAGCCCTCCATTGTCCCCGATCACGAACATGCCCCACAACCTGCTGGCTTCCGGGGGCGCCCTCGGCGCCCTGCCCGCGCGCTTCCGGCGCCCGCGCCTGCTCATCGTCGGCTGCGGCGACGTGGGCGTGCGCGTGGTGCGCGCGCTATCGATTCCACCATCCCCGGCCCCCATGGCCCAGCCGCCACGTCCTCGCCTGACCGTGCGTGCGCTGACGTCGTCGCCCGACCGCGTGCCGGCGTTGCGGGCGATGGGCGCGACGCCGCTGCAGGGCAATCTGGATGCGCCGGCCACGCTGCGCCGGCTGGCGGGCATCGCCACGCACGTGCTGCATCTGGCGCCACCGCCGACCACCGACGGCCTGGCCACCGACCCGCGCACGGCGCGGCTGCTGCGCGCCTTGCGCCGGGGATGGGCGCCAACGCTGGTCTACGGCTCTACCACGGGCATTTATGGCGACCAGGGCGGGCGCTGGATCGACGAGACGGCAGCGCCGTCCGCGCGCACGCCACGGGCCTTGCGGCGTGTGAGCGCGGAGCGGCACGTGCGTTTTTATGCGCGCAGCAGCGGCGCGCGTGCTGCTGTGCTGCGTATTCCAGGCATTTACGCGCCCGACCGCGAAGGCGGCACGCCCGAGGCGCGGCTGCGCCGGGGCACACCCGTGCTGGAAGCGGGCGACGATGTCTATACCAACCACATCCACGCCGACGACCTCGCGCGTGCGCTGATCGCGGCGCTCTGGCATGGCGCGCCGCTGCGCGTCTATCACGCCAGCGACGACACGGAACTGAAGATGGGTGACTACTTCGATTTCGCGGCCGACCGCTACGGCCTGCCTCGCCCGCCGCGCATCGCGCGCGCGCAGGCCCAGGCGCAGTTGCCGCCCACGCTGCTGAGCTTCATGAGCGAGTCGCGCCGGCTGCGCAATGACAGGCTCAAGCAGGAGCTGGGGGTGCGGCTGCGGTATCCGACGGTCGCTGAAGGGCTGGGGGATGATCCCTTCGGAGATGCCCTCATCGGCGTCTGACCTGCGTGAGTCAGGTGTCCGCCTCCGTCCATGTCCCCCGCCGACAGCCTTGCGGCTATCGGCTCCTCCTTGACTTCCCTGCGGCGGACACCTGACTCACGCAGGCCAGACTTCGAGCGCCGTCGCCCGTGCCGTCACTTCCAGCGCGCTGGCGGCCCCCACTCCGCCCGGCATTCCATGAACACCCGCGCCTGGCAGGTGCGACAGATCTCGCAGTCGAGCTTGCGGTAGATGTCGCCGATGGCGGTGCGCTTGTCCGGGTAGAGATGGTCCGCCCCCAGCCGCGTCAGAAAGCCGCTGCGTGTCCACATCTGCACCACCTGCGGGCGCGGCCGGTGGAAGTACAGGTCGCCGCCCAGGGCGCGGCGCGCTTTCAGTTCGGACTCCCACAGGTCGTTGCCGGCCAGATCGATGAAGTTCATGCTTTTGGCCATGACCAGCAGATGTTTTTGCGGCGCGGGCTGACCGCGCAGGTCGTGCAGGCGGTCCGACACGTATTGCGTGGCGCCGAAGAAGACCTCGCCCTCCATGCGCAGCAGCTTGAGCTGCGGGCATTCGGGCAGGCCCCCCGCATGGCCGTCGAGCACCTCGAAACGCCGATCCAGGCCCATGCGGTCAAAACCCATGGTGCGCATCATCGGGTGCGAGGTGCGGTAGAGGTAGACCACCAGCGACAACATGGTGCCCAGCAGGATGGCGATTTCCAGCCGCAGCGTGAGCGTGGCCGCCAGCGTGACGGCGGCGATGACGAATTCGCGCCGGTCCTGCGCCCACAGCCAGCGCCAGCGGCGGCCTTCAATCAGGTTCCACGCTACCAGCAGCAGCAAGCCGGCCACGCCCGCCATGGGAATGCGGGCGAGTTGCGGCGCCAGCAAGGCCACCAGCGCCAGCAGCAACAGCGACGAGAACACCGCCGCCAGCGGCGTGCGCGCGCCGGCCTGCAGGTTGGGCATGGAGCGGTTGACCGAGCCGCACGAGACGTAGCACGAGAAAAAGCTGCCCACGATATTGGACAGCCCCTGGCCGCTGAATTCGCGGTTGATGTCGATGCGCTGGCCCGAGTGCTGCGCCACCGCCTTGGCCATGGACACCGACTGGCCCAGCGCCACGATGGTCAGCGCAAAAGCCAGGCCCAGCAGGTCGGCCAGGCGGCTCCAGTCGGCCAGCGGCCAGCTCGGCTGCGGCCAGGGTGAGGGAATGGTGCCCACGGTCTTGACGGCCTTGAGCGCCCAGCCCGCGTGCCACGACGGCGTGTTGATGAAGACGGCCAGCAGCGTGCCGGCCAGCAGTGCCAGCAGCATGTTCGGCCAGCGCGGCCGGGCTGCGCCAGCGGCAGGTCGGCCCCCAGTTCCTGCAGCACCTGCAGCGCGCGGTGGCCGACGATGTTGGTCAGGCCCAGCACGTCCTTGAGCGCATAGACCACGATCAGCAGCGCCGCACCGTTGGTAAAGCCCATGAGCACCGACGGCGAGATGAAATTAGCCACGGCCCCCAGCCGCAGCGCGCCCACCAGCCACTGCAGGAGTCCCACCAGCAGCGTGGCCATCAGCGCCAACTCGATGTAGGCACCGCTGCCCACCAGGGCCAGCGGGCTGAGCATGGCGAACAGCGCCAGCGAATTGGCATTGGTCGGCCCCGACATGACATGCCAGCTCGACCCGAACAGCGCCGCCACGATGCACGGCACGATGGCGGTGTACAGGCCGTACTGCGGCGGCAGGCCGGCCAGCGCGGCAAAGGCGATGCCCTGGGGCAGCACCAGCACGGCCCCCAGCAGGCCCGCCAGCAGGTCGGCCCGCAGCGTCCGGCCCGACACGAAGGCGACCCAGTCGCCAAAGATGCGTTGCGCCACGCGGCGCCAGGGCGCGGACGCGGCGGCGGAAAGAGGGGAAGACATCGGTGGGCTTGTGAAAACAGCGGGGCGAAACAGGCCCGACGGATGATGCCAGAGCACCCCGCCCACGCCCACCGGGACGACCCGAGCGGGCACAATCGGCCACTGTCGTCTTTTCCCGCAACCCAACATGCCGACCTCGCCCTTCCCGCGCCGCCGAACACTGTTGCGCCACGCGCTGGCTTGGCCGCTGGCCACGCTCGCCCTGGGCGCCTGCGGCCAGGCGCGCACGGGCGACAAGGGCGCTGGCGCCCTGCCCGCCAACACCCGCGTGTTGGCCATCGGCGACAGCCTGACTGCCGGCCAGGGCGCGCCGCGCGACCAGGCCTGGCCCGCCGTGCTGGCGCGACTGACGGGCTGGCAGATCGACAACGCGGGACGCAATGGCGACACCAGCGCCGGCGCGCTGCAGCGCCTGCCCGGCCTGCTGGCGGCCGCGCGTTACGACGCCGTCCTGATCGGCATCGGCGGCAACGACATGATCCGCAGCGTGCCGCGCGAAACCACGGTGGACAACATCCGGCAGATGCTGCGACTGGCTGCCGCGCAGACCCGCCACGTCGCGCTGCTGGCCACGCCGCTGCCCGACATCTGGCGCGCCTCGCTCGGCCATCTGCAGGACGCCACCTTCTACGCCGAACTGGCGCGCGACGAGCAGGCGCTGCTGCCCGGCATCTACGCGGGCGTGCTCAACCAGCCGGCCCTGCGCGCCGACCAGATCCACGCCAACGCGCAGGGCTACGACGCCATCGCCCGGCAACTGCGCGATGCGCTGGCCCAAGCCGGCTGGCTGCGCGCCATGCCGGCGCCACCATGAGCGCCGCGCCAGGCCACGCCAAGCCAGCGATTACCGCCCTGCCATGAGCCACGACCGCCCACCCCAGTTGCACGGCCCGGCCACGCTGGTGCGCAAACAAACGTTGACGCCACGCCTGCTGCGCCTGGTCTTTCATGCGCCCGCGCTGGCGGGCATGGCCGTGCACAAGCCGGCCCATGCGCTGCACGTGTGGTTCGGCCCGCGTGGCGACGGCGCCGACAAGGCCACGCGCCGCGTCTTCACCCTGCGCCAGTTCGACCCGGCCACGGCGCTGCTCGCCATCGACGTGCTGCTGCACGAAGACGGTCTGGCCGCGCGCTGGGCCGTCCAGGCCCAGCCCGGCCAGACGCTGGAGATGGCCGGCCCGCGTTCAGGCTTTGCCTGGACGCCCGGTGCCGACTGGCTGCTGGCCGTGGTCGACGAAAGCGCCATGCCGGCGCTGGCCACCCTGGTCGAACAGTTGCCGGCGCATCGGCCCATCCATGCGCTGCTGGCGCTGCGGCATGAAGACGAGCGCGCCTACTTCGACGAGCTGCAGCGCCATCGCCCGGCCCTGCGCATCAGCCACGTGCGTGTGGACGACCGCACCGCAGGCACCGACACGGCGCTGATCGACGCCCTGGCCAGCGCCCGCTGGCCAGCCGGCGCGGCAATCGCCTTCGTGGCGGGCGAATCGCAGCGCGTCAAACAGGTGCGCGGCTGGCTCGCCGAGGCGTCCCCGGTCGACTGGCTGCACATCCACGCCTCGGGCTACTGGCAGCACGACCAGGCCGCCTACGGGCATGGCTGAGTGCACGGCAAGTCCGCCTGCCGTCCGCCCACGAAAAAGCCCGCGAGGCGTGAACCTCGCGGGCATTTTTCATCGCCGAGCCGTCCCAAGATGAAAACGTCCCCCTGGGGGACCGGGGCATCGCGAAGCGATGGACCGAGGGGCCATTTTCCAATGCGGATGGATGATCCGTGGCTTATTGCTTGACCAGCACCAGGCGGCCCTGGTTGTCGATCGGGATGCTGGCACCCGGGTCGTGGTCCATGCGCACCTGCTTGACCTGGCCGTCCATCTGGTAGCGCACGTCGTAGCCGACCAGCTTCTGGCTCTTGTTCTGCACGGTGTCGCAACGCGTCTCGGTGGTGCTGTAGGTGTCGCGCTGCTGCATGTTTTCCTGGATCTTGTTGCCCGCGTAGCCGCCGCCCACGGCACCCGCCACGGTGGCCAGCGTGCGGCCGCTGCCGCCGCCGATCTGGTTGCCCAGCAGGCCGCCGGCCACGGCGCCCAGCACGGAGCCGGCAATCTGGTGCGTGTCCTGCACCGGCTTGCGGTGGGTCACCGCCACTTGCTGGCAGGATTGCTGCGGCGTGGAGATCGTCTGGTGCACCGGCTCGGCCAAGACCACCTGCACGTAGTCCGGCTTTTTGCTGGCCATGACGCCGTAGGTTGCCAGTGCGCCACCTGCGGTGACACCAATCGCGCCGATCACGGCGCCTAGAACGAGCGATTTGTTCATCATGTTGTGTGTTCTCCTCGAAACCCGCACGGCCATGCCCGGTCATGGGCCTGCTGGCGGGGTCGCCCCCCAGTGACTCGGCAGGTTCCGGCTCACCGAGGGGCGTGCAGATTCTGACGCCGGGCGTTCGCCCCGGTTCCAACCGGGACAGCGCCTTGCGGCGCCGTCCTACAAGCCCGGCGGCCGGGCAGGCAAGCCCTTCTAAGACTAAGGAGCTAGACCTGGAATCTAGGGTAAACCCGAAATTCTTTTTACAATCCTCGCGCCCAGTATTCAGGTCTTGAACCTCAGCCGCATCGCCCGCCACGCCGGGCAGCAGCCAACAAAAAAAGACGGGCGCGAGCGCAGCACACCGGCCTTCGGCCATCCGCGCACAGCATGCAATGCCGAACGCAGACGTGCCGCGCCGCTTTTGAAACCATCAAAGATAGGGGTTTGCATCATGAAGATGATGAATTGGCGCCCAGCCCTGGTCGGGCTGACCGTGTCGCTGTCGGCGCTGTCCGCCCAGGCGGCTGACGCAAAGAAGGTCGATGTTCTGCTCGTGGGCGGCGGCATCATGAGCTCGACGCTGGGCATCTGGCTGCACGAGCTCGAACCCAACTGGTCGATGATGATGATCGAGCGCCTGGACGGCGTGGCCCAGGAAAGCTCCAACGGCTGGAACAACGCCGGCACCGGCCACTCGGCGCTGGCCGAGCTGAACTACACGCCCGAGAAGAAGGACGGCAAGATCGACATCTCCAAGGCCATCGAAATCAACGAGGCCTTCCAGATCTCGCGCCAGTTCTGGGCGCACCAGGTGACCCAGGGCGTGCTCAAGAACCCGCGCTCCTTCATCAACTCCACGCCGCACATGAGCTTCGTGTGGGGTGACGACAACGTCGCCTATCTCAAGAAGCGCTACGAGGCGCTGCAGGCCAGCCCGCTGTTCCGCGGCATGAAGTACTCGGAAGACCCCAACCAGATCAAGCAGTGGGTGCCGCTGATGATGGAAGGGCGCGATCCCAACCAGAAGCTGGCCGCCACCTGGTCGCCGCTGGGCACCGACGTGAACTTCGGCGAACTCACGCGCCAGTACGTCGCCTACCTGCAGACCCAGTCGCAGTTCGACCTCAAGCTCTTCAGCGAAGTCAAGGACATCAAGCGCAATGCCGACGGCAGCTGGCGCGTGTCCTACGCGCCCACCAAGGGCGGCGCGGCGCAGGACGTGGACGCCAAGTTCGTCTTCATCGGCGCGGGCGGCGCGGCACTGCACCTGCTGCAGGAATCGGGCATCCCCGAGGCCAAGGACTACGGCGCCTTCCCCGTGGGCGGCTCCTTCCTCGTGACCGACAACCCCGCCGTGGCCGAGCGCCACCTGGCCAAGGCCTACGGCAAGGCCTCGGTCGGCTCGCCGCCGATGTCGGTGCCCCACCTCGACACCCGGGTGCTCGACGGCAAGAAGGTGATCCTGTTCGGCCCCTTCGCGACCTTCTCGACCAAGTTCCTCAAGCAGGGTTCCTACTTCGACCTCGTCACCAGCACCAACACGCACAACGTGTGGCCCATGGTGCGGGTGGGCGTGGACGAATTCCCGCTGGTGCAATACCTGATCGGCCAGGTCCTGCTGTCCGACGACGACCGCTACGCCGCGCTGCGCGAATACTTCCCCAACGCCAAGAAGGAAGACTGGCGCCTGTGGCAAGCCGGCCAACGTGTGCAGATCATCAAGCGCGATGAGGGCAAGGGCGGCGTGCTCAAGCTCGGCACCGAGATCGTCTCGTCGCAGGACGGCAGCATCGCCGGTCTGCTCGGCGCCTCGCCCGGCGCCTCGACCGCCCCGCCCATCATGCTCGGCCTGATGGAAACGGTGTTCAAGGACAAGCTCGCCACGCCCGAGTGGCAGGCCAAGATCCGCCAGGTCGTGCCCAGCTACGGCACCCACCTCAACGACGACGCCAACAAGACCTACCAGGAATGGTCGCGCACGGCCGAGATCCTGCAGCTCGCCCCGCCGCCGCAGATCGACCTGACGCCCGGCACGGGCGCCACCGGCGGCACGCAACCGCCGCGCCCGAGCAAGGCCGCCAACGACATGGCGCTCTGATCGGCACCGTCCCCACAAAAAGCCCGGCGCTCCGTAAGGAGGCCGGGCTTTTTTTCGTGAACAAGCTCTAGTCGATCACCGCGCCCGAGTCGCGCACGATCTGGCGGTAACGCTCGATCTCGCTGGCAGCAAAGGCCTTGAAGGCCTGGGGCGTGCCGCCGTTGACCACGGCACCGAAGTCCTCCAGCCGCTGGGCGACTTCGGGCGTTTTCAGGATGGCGTTGATCTCGGTGTTGAGCCGCTGCACGATGGGCGCGGGCGTGCCGGCCGGCGCCATGATGCCGTACCAGGCCGAGGCCTCGAAGCCCTTGATGCCCTGCTCGGCAAAGGTCGGCACGTTGGGCAGCGTGGGCAGGCGCCGCGGGGCGGCCACCGCCAGCGCACGCAGCGTGCCGCTCTTGATGTGCGGCATCGAGCCGGTGTCGATCATCAGGTCGAGATGGCCCGCCATCAGGTCCGCGGCAGCCGGGCCCGAGCCCTTGTAGGGCACGTGGATGAGCTGCAGCCCCGTGGCCTTGACCAGCATCGAGCCGGCCAGGTGCTGCGACGAGCCGCTGCCCGCCGAGCCGTAGTTGATCTTGCCGGGCGCGGCCTTGGCGGCGCGGATCACGTCGTCCAGCGTCTTGAACGGCGACGCGGCGGGCACCACCAGGATGTTGGGCACCGTGGCGATGTGGATGACGGGCTCGAAGTCCTTGACCGGATCGAAGGGCAGGCGCGAGTACAGACTCGGGTTGACCGCGTTGGTGCTGCTGGTGCCCATCAGCAACGTGTAGCCGTCGGCCTTCTCGCGCACAAAAGCCGCCGTGCCGATGTTGCCGCCCGCGCCGGGCCGGTTGTCGACCACCACGGGCTGGCCCAGCGCCTGCCCCAGGTGCTGGCCGATGACGCGCGCGATCACGTCCGTCGCGCCGCCGGGCGACCAGGGCACGACCAGCTTGATCGGCCGGTCGGGATAGCTGGCGGCGTGGGCGGCGGATGCGAAGACCGCGACGGCCGGCAGCAGCGCGGCCGCACAGAACGCCACAGCAAAACGGCGGCGCAAAGCGTGAGTGGGTGAGTTGTTCATGGATTTGTCTCCTCGATTCTTGAATGGGGTTGGCAGGGCGTCAGAGCCCGGCCGGTTTGAGCACCTTGTCCAGCCAGGACTGCTCGACCTTGCCGGTCGCGATCTCCCGCTTGATCGCCTCTTCGTTGGCCGCCGTGCGGTGGGCCGCCTCGATCAGCGCGCCCGCTTCGTCCTGGCCGAAGCTGACCACGCCGTCCTCGTCGCCCACGATCAGGTCGCCCGAATAGATGACCTGGCCACCCACGCTCACAGGCACATGAAGAGCCCACGGCCCCTGCTTGTAGGGCCCGCGGTGGCTGACGCCGCGCGCATAGCAGGGAAAGTCGGCCGCCACAAAGGCCGCGCTGTCACGCACCGCGCCGTCGATCACGAAGCCGGCAAAACCGCGCTGCTGGGCATACAGCATGATGAGTTCGCCCACCAGCGCATTGGTCGTGTCGCCCCCGCCGTCGACCACCAGCACATGGCCGGGCTGCCCCAGCATCAGCGCCTGGTAGATGAGCAGGTTGTCACCCGGCCGCGTCTTGACGGTCAGCGCCGTGCCCACCAGCTTGCGGCGCCCATGCACGCGCTGCAGCCCCGTGGCGCCGCGCAGGCGCGACAGGTTGTCACTGAGGTGGGACACGGCGATGCGCTCGAGCTCGGCGACGAGCGCGCCGGCAACGGGCGCCGGTACAGCGGCGGGAAATGACGTCATGGTGGGGCGGCAGTACGTTCACAAAGAAGAGCCGCATTGTTGCCAGCCTCACTGATAATAAAAAGCGATATTTAATTAATTGAAATCAACGCTAAAAGTTTTCTTTTACCGAGGTTATCCAGCACCATGTTTTCATTCAAACAACTGGAGGCGATCTACTGGATCGACCGCGAAGGCAGCTTCGCCGCCGCGGCCCAGCGCCTGCACACCACGCAGGCCGCCGTCTCCAAACGCGTCAAGGAACTCGAATTGCTGCTGGGCGAGGACGTGTTCGACCGCAGCCAGCGCCAGGCCCGCTTCACCGAAAAAGGCCAGCAACTGCGCCTGGCCGCCCAGCGCCTGCTGGCTGAACGTGCATCGGTTATGGAAAGCCTGGTGCGGCCCGAGGCCATGGTCCGGCGCATCCGCATCGGCATCACCGAACTGGTCGCCATGACCTGGCTGCCCGCGCTGCTGGCGCGCGTGCGCACGCTCTACCCTCAGGTCACGATCGAGCCCGACGTCGACGCCGGCGCCCGTCTGCGCGACAAACTCGATGCCGACGCGCTGGACCTGGCCATCGTGCCCGACGCCTTCGGCCACGACCGCTTCGCCGCCAAACCGCTGGCCGACGCGGCCTTCGCGTGGATGTGCAAGCCCGGCCTGGTGCCCGCGGGCCGGCGCCTGAGCCCGCAAGAATTGGCATCACACACGCTGCTCATGCAGGGCGATGCCTCGGGGCTGGGCCTGATCGTCGAGCGCTGGCTCAGCGAAAACCTGGCCGACCGCGTCAGCCCGCCGCTGGTCACCAACAGCCTGCTGCCCCTCATCGGCCTGACGGTGGCCGGCATGGGCGTGAGCTACATGCCCAGACATTGCCTGCAGCCGCTGGTCGACGCCGGCTCGCTGCAGGTCATCGACACCCGCGCGCCCGGCCCCGCCGTGCCCTACGTGGCCCTGTTCAAGCCCCAGCTCAAAAGCATCGTCGTCTCGTCGATCTGCCTGCTCGCGCAGGACAGCTGCGATTTTTCGCAGCTGTTTCGAGGGGCCTGAGATGCGGCAAGCCCGTCCGCATGAATCGAATCGGGGTTACGAACCGGCCAAGGCCTGCACCACCGGCGCATCGCTGGTGCGCGGCGTTGGTCGGTAGCGGGCGACCCGGGCCAGAATCTTGCGCTCCTGCTCATCCTTGACACGCCCCACCAGCGCGGTCGCCGCCTCCAGCGATGCGGAGGTCGGGCGCAGCGGTGTGTCGGACACCTGCCCGGCGCGTTTGCCGATGAGCTTTTCGAACGGCAGCGAGCGCACCAGCGCCGGGTCCACCGACGTGTCGAACAACGGCCGGTAACCCAACGACAGGTAAAGCGCCACGGCCTCCGGCTGCCGGAACCCCGTGCTCAGATACGCCCTGGAATAGCCTTGCCGTACGGCGCTGTCCTCCAGCGCCGCCATGATGATGCGCGACAGCCCCTGGCGGCGCAGCGTGGCATCGGTCCAGCCCCGCTTGATCTCCACTGTGTCATCGTCATGGCTCATGTAGGCGCCGCCCGCCACGGTCTTGCCGTCCCGGATCAGCAGCAGAAAATCGCCCAACGGCGGCACGAACGCCTGCACCGGGTAGCGGTTGATCTCGGGCGGGCCGTCGTCCTTGGCGCGCAGATCGCCGTAGCGTTTTTCGTATTCCAGATCCAGCGACTGCAACAAAGGCCGCGCACGTTCGTCGTCGGGGGAGCTATGGACAAGGGTGTCGCTCATCGGGTCCTCGATGGGTCACGCAGCCCGCGTCGCCGGACACGGTTTGCAGTGCTGCAAAGCCTGCGATTGTCCGTAGAAGCGGCCAGACACCCATCTGCGGTTTCTTCATGACCCCATGACTTAACAGCGCTTTGTTTTCAAGGCCTGCCACCGCATCATTGACACCACTGGAGGCCCCTGCAAGGCCTCGCACAGTCGTCGGCCGCCTCCCGACGCAAACCCAGCAGGCCTGCGCAGGAGACCCTGCCGTAACCACGGTGACCGCGTAAGAGTCGCCGTCCAAACAGATCCGCTCGCAGCAGCCCTTCATGCCTGCGAGCCTCACGGCCCCTTCGAGCAAGAGGCCGTTTTTTATGGTGCCTTGCACCTCTCCCGTGGCGACAACCCCATGAAAAAACGGGACCGCGCTCGACTGCGGGGTCCCGTTTCCAATGATTCATGGTGCCGAAGGCCGGACTCGAACCGGCACACCTTGCGGCGGGGGATTTTGAGTCCCCTGCGTCTACCAATTTCGCCACTTCGGCTGATGTATAAACAGGGTATTCTAACCAGGTTTGAACACCCCCCATTCAACCAGCGCACAATACGCGGCATGACTGAACCCGTGAACTACCCCACCATCGAACAGGCGGTCGGCAAGACGCCGCTGGTTGCCTTGCAGCGCATCCAGGCCGAGCACAACCGCGAACGCAACAACGTCATCCTGGCCAAACTCGAGGGCAACAATCCGGCGGGCTCGGTCAAGGACCGGCCGGCGTTGTCGATGATCCAGCGCGCGCAGGAGCGCGGCGAGATCCAGCCGGGCGACACGCTGGTGGAAGCGACGTCGGGCAACACGGGCATCGCGCTGGCCATGGCGGCGGCCATCAAGGGCTATCGCATGGTGCTGATCATGCCCGAGGACCTGTCGATCGAGCGTGCGCAGACCATGAAGGCCTTTGGCGCCGAACTCATCCTCACGCCCAAGAGCGGCGGCATGGAGTACGCGCGCGACCTGGCCGAGAAGATGCAGGCCGATGGCAAGGGCCGCATGCTCGACCAGTTCGCCAACCCCGACAACCCGCGCATCCATTACGAGACCACGGGCCCCGAGCTGTGGGAGCAGACGGGCGGTCGCATCACACATTTCGTGAGCGCCATGGGCACGACCGGCACGATCACGGGCGTGGGCCGCTTTCTCAAGGAGAAGAACCCGGCCATTCAGATCATCGGCGCGCAGCCGCAGGAAGGCTCGCGCATTCCGGGCATCCGCAAGTGGCCCGAGGAATACCTGCCCAAGATCTACGACGCCTCGCTGGTCGACCAGCTGATCTACGTGTCGCAGGCGGACGCCGAACACACCTGCCGCCAGCTGGCGCGCGAGGAAGGCATCTTCGCGGGCATCTCGGCCGCGGGCGCGTTGTGGGTGGCGCAGCAGGTCGCGCAGGAAGTGCGCGACGCGACCATCGTGTTCGTGGTCTGCGACCGGGGCGACCGCTATCTGTCCACCGGTGTGTTCCCGGCCTGAGCGCGCCATGAGCGACCTGTCCTTCCCCGTCGACCAGGAGGTCGACGCACGCGGGCTGAGCTGCCCGCTGCCGATTCTCAAGGCCAAGAAGGCGCTCAACGGCATGGCCTCGGGCCAACTGCTGCGGGTGCTGGCCACCGACGTGCATTCCACCGCGGACTTCCAGGCCTTTGCCAAGCAGACCGGCCATGGCCTGGTCGAGCAGCGCGTCGAAGGCGACGTGCACATTCACATCCTGCGCCGCCGCTGAACAGCCCCCGCGCGCCACTGACGCGGCTTTCCAAAAAAACAAGGCCGGTCACTGACCGGCCTTGTTTCTTCTGGCGGGGCCTGGGCGGCCTGCGCCGCCAACCGCCACGTCAATCGAGCTTTAGGTTCTTGAGGTAATCGCGGAACGAGCCACCCACCTGCGGGTGCTGCAGCGCCAGTTCGACCGTGGCTTCGAGGAAGCCTTCCTTGCTGCCGCAGTCGTAGCGCTTGCCCTGGTACTGGTAGGCGTACACCGATTCCTGCTTGATCAGTTCGGCAATCGCGTCGGTGAGCTGGATCTCGCCGCCCACGCCGCTCTTTTGCCGGGCGATCAGCTCGAAGATGGCTGGCGTGAGCACATAACGGCCCGCCACGCCGATGCGCGAAGGCGCCTTGTCCGGGCTGGGTTTTTCGACGATGTGGCTGACCTTAGTCAGGCGGTCGCCCGCGGCGTCGCCGGCCACGATGCCGTAGCGCTTGACCTGCTCCAGCGGCACTTCCTGCACCGCCAGGATGGACGATTGCAGTTCGTTGAATTGCTCGGCCAGTTGCGCCGTGATGGCCGTCTCGCCAATCATGAGGTCGTCGGCCAGCAGCACGGCGAAGGGGTCGTCGCCGACCAGGTGGCGTGCGCACAGCACGGCGTGGCCCAGGCCCAGCATGTGGGGCTGGCGCACGTAGGAGCACACCATGTCCTCGGGCATCAGGCTGTGGACCAGGGCCAGCAGTTCCTTCTTGCCGGCCGCTTCCAGCTCGTGTTCCAGTTCAAAAGCGGTGTCGAAGTGGTCCTCGATGGCGCGCTTGTTGCGGCCGTTGACGAAGATCATATGGCGGATGCCGGCGGCGTAGGCCTCTTCCACCGCGTACTGGATCAGCGGCTTGTCCACCACCGGCAGCATTTCCTTGGGTTGCGCCTTGGTCGCCGGCAAGAAACGCGTGCCCAGGCCAGCCACCGGAAAAACAGCCTTCGTCAGAATGGTTTTTGTTGTCGTCATGAACAGTCAATCGATCAGAAAAATCAGGATGAAACAGGCCTTGCCAGCCCCGCGAATACCTTAAAGCCAGGGCCGGCAACTCCAGCGTAGGACAGAACCGCGCACACCCCCACGCCATCTCCGCGCAAAGCTGGCGCATCATAGCGCCGCGCCCAAGGCTGTCGCGCTCAGGTGTAACGCTTGTCGCGCAGGTTTTCGCGCATTTCCTCGAGCATGGGACGCAGCGTGTTGCCGCCGATGCGCAAGGCCACGCAGGTGGCCAGCACGTCGACGATGGTCAGGTGCAGCAGGCGCGAGACCATGGGGCTGTAGCGGTCGTAGCCTTCAGGGTGATCGGCCGCGAGGTGGATGTCGGCCAGGCCGGCCAGCGGCGAGCCGCTGGCGGTGATGACGACGGTCTTGGCGCCGTGCGCACGTGCGATTTCGGTGGCGTCGATCAGGTCGCGCGTGCGGCCCGAGTTGGAGATCACCACCACGCAGTCGCCCGGGCGCAGCACCGAGGCACTCATGATCTGCATGTGGCCGTCGCTGTAGGCCACCGTGTGCAGGCCCAGGCGGAAGAACTTGTGCTGCGCGTCCTGCGCGACGATGCCCGAGTTGCCCACACCGTAGAACTCGATGCGATGGCCGCCCTCGTATGCAGCCATGAGCGCGGCCACCGCCTGGTCCATGGCGTGGCTGCTGGCGTCGTTACGGTACTTGAGGAAGGCCGCGACCGTGTTGTCGAGCACCTTGACCAGCACGTCGCCGGTCTTGTCGTCGGTGTCGACGCTGCGGTGGATGAAAGGCACGCCTTCGCTGACGCTGCCCACGAGCTTGAGCTTGAAATCGCTCAGGCCGTCGTAGCCCATGCTGCGGCAAAAACGCACGACGGTGGGCTTGCTCACGCTGGCGCGCTGCGCCAGCAGGCTCACGGGCTGGGTCGCGAAGGCGCGCGGGTCGTCGAGGACCAACTGGCCGACGCGCTGTTCGGCCGGGGCCAGGGAAGGCAGAGAGGCCTTGATGCGGTCAAGCATGACGTTCGATGGAGGGAATCAGACAGGGCGCAAGCATAGCGGCCCCGCGCCCGCGCAGCCGCCTGGGGCTCAAACCCGGCCGGGCCATGCTCAGGATTCCTCGCTCCAGTGGTAGCCGTCGCGCGCGATCATCGCGCTGGACGCGCTCGGCCCCCAGGTGCCGGCCGGATAGGTGCGCGGGCCGCTGCTGTCCTGCTGCCAGTAGTCGATCAGCGGCTCGACCCAGCGCCAGGCCTCTTCCTGCTCGTCGGCCCGCACGAACAGGTTGAGCCGGCCGTCGATGACGTCGAGCAGCAGGCGCTCGTAGGCCCCCACGCGCTCGCTGCCGAAACGTTTGTCGAAGTCCAGGTCGAGCTGCACCGACGACAACGAATTCATGTTGCGCCGGTTGTTGGCGCCCTGCGCCAGCAGGTGCAATTCGAGCCCGTCGCGCGGCTGCAGGTTGATCACCAGCTGATTGGCCGCGCCGCCGCCGGGCAGCTTGAAGATGCTGTGCGGCACCGGCCGGAAGTTGATAACGATGCGCCCGTCGCGCCCGGCCAGGCGCTTGCCGGTGCGGATGTAGAAGGGCACGCCGGCCCAGCGCCAGCTCACGATCTCGGTGCGCAGCGCCACAAAGGTCTCGGTATGGCTGTCGGGCGCCACGCCGGCTTCGTCGCGGTAGCCCGGCACCCGTTCGCCGTTGATCTTGCCGGCCTCGTACTGGCCGCGCACGGCATGCTGCGTGAGCGTCTCGGGCGTCCAGGGCTTGAGCGCGCGCAGCACCTTGAGTTTTTCGTCGCGAATGGCGTCGGCATGGTCGCTGATGGGCGGCTCCATGCCGATGGCGCACAGCAGTTGCAGCGCATGGTTCTGTACCATGTCGCGCAGTGCGCCGGCGTTGTCGTAGAAAGGGCCGCGCTTTTCCACGCCCAGTTCTTCGGCCAGCGTGATCTGGATGTTGGCGACGTTCTCGCGGCGCAGCAGCGGCTCGAAGATGGCGTTGCCAAAACGCAGCGCCAGCAGGTTCTGGACCGACGGCTTGCCCAGGTAATGGTCGATGCGAAAGACCTGGTTCTCGCCAAAGGCCTCGCCCACCTTCTGGTTGATCGCGCGGTTGGAAGCCAGGTCGTAGCCCAGCGGCTTTTCCAGCACGATGCGGGTGCGCGCGGTGTTAAGGCCGGCGGCCGCGAGTTGCTCGATCACCTGCGTGAACAGGTCGGGCGCGGTGGCGACATACATGACGACGGTGTCGGCATCACGCTCGGCCAGCGTGGCCTTCAGCGCCTGGAAATCGTCGGCCTGCGACACGTCCATGCGCTGGTAGAACAGCCGGGCGGCGAATTGGTCGAACTCCTGCGAACTCGGCCGCTTGGCCGTCTCGACCTGCGCCAGGCGCTCGTCCATCTGCTGGCGGTACTCCTCGTGGCTGGAGTCGTGCCGCCCGACGCCGATGATGCGGCCGTCCTTGGGCAGAGTGCCGTGCCGAAACGCCTGGAACAGCGCCGGCATCAGCTTGCGCCACGCCAGATCGCCGGTTCCACCAAATAAGACCAGATCAAAACTCATGGTGTCGCCGTGAGAGCAAAGGAAAAGAAGGAGGAAGCGTCAATGTAACTTAGTTTCATACGCTACAGAAAACCGCTGCCGCAAGCCCCCTGTGGCCGGATGAAACCGAATGAGATCGCTCACACGGCCGTCTTGATCACGCGGCGCACGGGGAAGCCCAGGACGCCAGCATAGCCGAGCAGATCGCGCACGACAGCCGCCTGCAGACGCGGACGGCGCGATAGCACCCACAGGCAGCGGCGGTCGGGCGAGCCGATCAGCACGTGCTGGTAGTCCTCGTCGAGCTGGATGACCCAGTGGTCGTGCCACACCGCCGGTAGCCAGCTCAGCCAGGCCGACGCAAAACGCACACCCAGCCGCCCGGGCCGGTGCACGCCCGGCACGGCCAGGCGGCGCGCCACGCCCTGCACGGCCTCGACATGGCCGTCCTGGCCCACGAAGCGGTTGAGCACCTGGACGGCCCCGTCGCGCCGCAGGCTGTAGTGGGCGCTCACCTGCCCATCACCGTAGCGCTGGAAACGGTTGGGCAGGCGCGCCTGCTCGTACCAGGTGCCGCAGAAACGCGCCAGGTCCACGTCCGCGACCACCGGCAGGGTCTGGCCGTCCTGCCCGCTGCGCACATGCCGCACGGCCAAGTAGGCCGCCACGCCAGCCACACCCGCCACGCCCAGCCAGGCGGCCGTGCGGGGCGTCAGCAGGGCGCCGGCCCGGGCCGGCGATGCCCGCGCCACAGGCGCCGCCGACGCCAGCCGCTGTGCCGCGCGGGCACGGCCGCGCCGCAACGGCCTGGCGGCCCGCAAATCCTTGCCGGCTTCAGCGACTTTTTTCGGGGTTCTTGCAAAGAAACTCATGACTGGCACTATGTCCCATGGAAGGCCTGCTGTAGATCGGACAGGCCGACTGCAGCCTTGTCGGCATTTGCTGACATGATGGCGGGTTTTCAGCTTGTAATAATGTGACCATGAACCAACTCGACGCCCTCAAGCAATACACCACCGTGGTGGCCGACACCGGCGACTTCCGACAACTGAGCGCCTACCAGCCTCAGGACGCGACGACCAACCCGTCGCTCATCCTCAAGGCCGTCCAGAAGGACGAATACGCCTCGCTGCTCAAGGAAACCGTGCAAGCCCACCGCGGCAAGCCGGTCGACCAGATCATCGACCACCTGCTGGTTCGCTTCGGCAAGGAGATCCTGGCATTGATCCCGGGCCGCGTCTCCACCGAAGTGGACGCCCGCCTGTCCTTCGACACGCAGGCCACCTACGAACGCGCCCACCGCCTGATCGACCTCTACAAGGCCGAAGGCATCGACACGCGCCGCGTGCTGATCAAGATCGCCTCCACCTGGGAAGGCATCAAGGCCGCCGAGAAGCTCGAACAAGAAGGCATCCGCTGCAACCTCACGCTGCTGTTCTCGTTCGCGCAGGCCGTGGCCTGCGGCGAGGCCAAGGTCCAGCTGATCTCGCCCTTCGTCGGCCGCATCTACGACTGGTACAAGAAGACCGCGGGCGCGCAGTGGGACGAAGCCGCCAACGCCGGCGCCAACGACCCGGGCGTGAAGTCGGTGCGCAGCATCTACAACCACTACAAGCACTTTGGCGTGAAGACCGAGGTCATGGGCGCGAGCTTTCGCAACGTCGGCCAGATCACCGCGCTGGCCGGCAGCGACCTGCTGACCATCAGCCCCGACCTGCTGGCCCAACTGGCCGAAAGCAACGAGCCGCTGCAACAAGCGCTCGACCCGCAAGGCGCCAAGGACCTCAAGCTCGACCCCGTCAGCTACGACGAGCCGGCCTTCCGTTACGCGCTCAACGAAGACGCGATGGCCACCGAGAAGCTGGCCGAAGGCATCCGCGCCTTCGCGGCCGACGCCATCAAGCTCGAAAAGCTCATCGCCGCGCTCTGATCGCACTGCCCAAGGCCTGTTTCCGCAGGCCTTTTTACCGCGGCTCACCCAAGGCCGGCCGCCGCCATACGAGCGCCGCGTGCCGCACCTTGAGAGCCGCCCCGCCCATTCGCCGTCCGCGACCGATTGAAGCCATCGTCACCATGACCACCGCACTGCCCTCGTTGCCCGCCACCACCCGCTGCGACCAGACGCCCGCCTGGCAGGCCCTGCACGCGCACTTCGACGCCGCCGGCCAGCACTTCGACGCCCGCCGCGCACTGGCCGACGACCCGCAGCGCGTGACGGCCCTGACCTTGGATGCGCCTTACGTCAGCGCCGACCTGTCCAAGAACCGGATCGACGCCGAGACCGGGCAGCTGCTGCTCTCGCTGGCCCAGCAAAGCGGCCTGGAAACCTGGCGCGACGCCCTGTTCGCCGGCCTGCCCATCAACAACACCGAGCAACGCCAGGTGCTGCACACGGCACTGCGCCACCAGGGCCTGGCGCACGAAGTGCCCTGGGGCCAGGCGATCGACCTCGAAGAGGTGCGCACCACACGCGCGGCCATGCTGGCCTATGCCGAACGCGTGCGCGCCGACGCGGCCATCACCGACATCGTCAACATCGGCATCGGCGGCTCCGACCTCGGCCCGCAGATGGCCGTGCTCGCGCTCGAAGAATTCCGCGACCCGGGCAAACGTTTTCACTTCGTCTCCAACATCGACGGCCACGAACTGGCCGGCGTGCTGGCACAGGTCAAGCCCGAGAGCACGCTGTTCCTGGTCGCCTCCAAGACCTTCACCACCATCGAGACGATGACCAACGCGCGCTCGGCCAAGGCCTGGTTCGAAGCGCACGGCGGCACCGACATCGCACGCCACTTCGCGGCCCTGACCACCAACGTGCAGGCCGCGGCCGACTTCGGCATCAGCACCACCTTCGGCTTCTGGGACTGGGTGGGCGGCCGCTATTCGTTGTGGTCATCCATCGGCCTGCCGATCGCCATTGCCATCGGCGCGCAGCGCTTCGACGAATTCCTGGCCGGCGCCGCCGCCATGGACGAGCACTTCCGCACCGCCCCGCTCGCGCAGAACCTGCCCGTGCGCCTGGGCCTGCTGGACGTCTGGTACCGCAACTTCCACGGCTTTACCAGCCGCTGCGTCGCGCCCTACCACCAGGGCCTGCGCCGCCTGCCGGCCTACCTGCAGCAGCTGGAAATGGAAAGCAACGGCAAACGCGTGGACCGCCACGGCGCGGCCGTGGCCTACGGCACCTCGCCCGTGGTCTGGGGCGAGCCAGGCACCAACGGCCAGCACGCTTTCTTCCAGATGCTGCACCAGGGCACGGACGTGGTGCCGGTCGAGTTCATCGTCACCCGCGAAGCCGCGCACGACCTGCCTGGCCACCACGCCAAGCTGCTGGCCAACGCCGTGGCGCAAGCCCAGGCCTTTCTGCAGGGCCAGCAAGGCGCCGACGGCGCGCGCGACTTCCCGGGCAACCGCCCGAGCACCTTCTTCATCCTGGAGCGGCTGGAGCCGGCCTCGCTGGGCGCACTGATCGCGCTGTACGAGCACCGCGTGTTCACCAGCGGCGCGATCTGGGGCATCAACAGCTTCGACCAGTTCGGTGTGGAGCTGGGCAAGGTGCTGGCCAAGGACATCGAGCCGCGCCTGGCCTCGGGCGACATCGCGGGGCTCGACGCCTCGACGGCGGCGTTGGTGCGGCAGTTGCGCGGCTGAGCCAGCCGCCGCCTTGGCGATCCACCCGACCCTGGTTGCCATGTGTCGATTAGCGACCTGAAAAGCGTTCCATGTCTTCAATCAATCCCGTGGAACACCGCGTCGTCCGGGCCGACCATGCTCGGGCGGCGCCACGTGGCATCGCGCATCGAGCGCTGCACCTGGCCATCGACCCCCATCAGCACCGCAAAAATCGCCATGCGCACCGGAATGCCATTGTCGGTCTGGCGGAAGATCGCCAGGCGCGAATCGTGGTTCAGGTCGGTGCTCAGGTCATTCGCATCGGGCCGGCCATCGCGCGGCAGCGGGTGCATGATCAGCGTATCGGGCCCGCAGGTGGCGTCGATCATCGCCTTGTTGATCTGGAACTCGGGCGTGTAGCCCTCGATGTTCTCGTTCTGGAAACGCTCCTTCTGGATGCGCGTCGCATACACCACATCCGCGCCCTTGAGGCCCTGCGGCAAATCGTAGGTCTGCTCGACCACGTTGTCGTTCCTGGCGATGCGCTCGAGCACATAGGACGGCATCTCCAGCCCCTTGGGCGAGACCAGCGTGATCTTCAGCCCCTTGTAGAGCGACAGCAGCTTGGCCAGCGAATGCACCGTGCGGCCGTACTTGAGGTCGCCCACCATGGCAATGTGCGCGCCGTCGACCAGCTTGCCCAGGCGCGAGAACTCGCGCTGGATGGTGTACAGATCCAGCAGCGCCTGGCTCGGGTGCTCGCCCGGGCCGTCGCCCGCGTTGATCACCGGAATGTTGGTCGCGCGCGCGAACTCGGCGACCGAGCCCTGCTCGGGGTGGCGCACCACCAGCGCGTCCACATAGCCCGCCATCACGCGGCTGGTGTCGTAGATCGACTCGCCCTTGGCCATCGACGAGAACGTGAAACCCGTCGTGTCGCACACCGAGCCGCCCAGGCGGGCAAAGGCCGCGCCAAAACTCACGCGGGTGCGCGTGCTGGCCTCGAAGAACAGATTGCCCAGCACCGCGCCTTCGAGCACGCGCGAGATCTTCTGGCGGCGTGCGATCGGCTGCATGACGTCGGCCACGCGGAACAGCGCCTCGGCCGACTCGCGCGAGAATTGGTCCACCGACAGCAGTTGCGGGCGGCCTTCAAAGGCGATGGCATCCACCAGCGGCTGACTGTGTACGCTCTGCGTCGACTCTTCCTGGCGCTGCAGGATTTCGGTGACAAAACGCTCGACGATCTCGGGCATCGCGCGCGACTCCTGCGAGTCGTCGGGCAGCAGCCACGTGTCCAGCGCCCGGCGCGAAACCCCAATGCGGGTGGCAAAGGCTTCACGCGTCATGTTGAGGCGACGCATCGCATCGCGCAGGAAAGTCTGTTGAACGCTCACGGCATCAGCCCCAGAGATAATATACACAGAGCGTATATTATCAGTTCCACTGTGAAACGGCCATAAAAAAACGGTCCTCGCGGACCGTTTTGATCGGGTGGCAGGCGCAGCGCCGAAGCGCCTGGCCTGCCGCCGATTCCGGCTCAGCCGGAATACGCTTCTTAGAAGTCGCCGCCGAAGCCGCCGGCGCCAGGGCCGCCAGCGGGCAGCGCGGGGGCGTCGTCCTTGGGCAGCTCGGCCACGATGGCGTCCGTGGTCAGGATCAGGCTGGCCACCGAAGCCGCGTTCTGCAGCGCCGAACGCGTCACCTTGGCGGGATCCAGCACACCCAGCTCGACCAGGTCACCATAGGTGCCGTTGGAGGCGTTGTAGCCGAAGTTGCCCGTGCCTTCCAGCACCCGGGCCACCACCACGCTGGGCTCGTCGCCTGCGTTGGCCACGATCTGGCGCAGCGGCTCTTCAACCGCGCGCAGCACGATCTTGATGCCGGCGTCCTGGTCGGGGTTGTCACCCTTGAGGTCCTTGATCGCGGCACGGGCGCGCAGCAGCGCCACGCCACCGCCAGCCACCACGCCTTCTTCCACCGCGGCACGCGTGGCGTGCAGGGCGTCTTCGACGCGGGCCTTCTTTTCCTTGAGTTCGACTTCGGTGGCAGCGCCGACCTTGATCACGGCAACACCGCCGGCCAGCTTGGCCACGCGCTCTTGCAGCTTCTCGCGGTCGTAGTCGGAGGTCGCTTCCTCGATCTGGATGCGGATCTGCTTGACGCGGGCTTCGATGTCGACAGCGGCACCGGCGCCATCGATGATGGTGGTGTTTTCCTTGCCGATTTCGACGCGCTGGGCCTGGCCCAGGTCAGCCAGGGTGACCTTCTCGAGGGTCAGGCCGACTTCCTCGGCGATCACCTTGCCGCCGGTCAGGATGGCGATGTCTTCCAGGATGGCCTTGCGGCGGTCGCCGAAGCCAGGGGCCTTCACAGCCACGACCTTCAGGATGCCGCGGATGGTGTTGACCACCAGCGTCGCCAGGGCTTCGCCTTCGACGTCTTCGGCGATGATCAGCAGCGGACGGCTGGCCTTGGCCACTTGCTCGAGCACGGGCAGCAGGTCACGGATGTTGCTGATCTTCTTGTCGAACAGCAGGATGAACGGGTTGTCCAGCAGCGCGACTTGCTTTTCGGGGTTGTTGATGAAGTAGGGCGAGAGATAGCCGCGGTCGAACTGCATGCCTTCAACGACGTCGAGTTCGTTGTTCAGGCTCTTGCCGTCTTCCACGGTGATCACGCCTTCCTTGCCCACCTTGTCGATGGCATCGGCGATGATCTTGCCCACGTCCTCGTCGGAGTTGGCCGAGATCGAGCCGACTTGCGCGATTTCCTTGGAGGTGGTGGTCGGCTTGGCGATGTTCTTCACCTCGGCGACCACGGCGGTCACGGCCTTGTCGATGCCGCGCTTGAGGTCGGTCGGGTTGAAGCCGGCGGCCACGTACTTGAAGCCTTCGCGCACGATGGCCTGGGCCAGCACGGTGGCGGTGGTGGTGCCGTCGCCAGCGTTGTCATTGGTCTTGGAAGCGACTTCCTTGACCAGCTGCGCGCCGATGTTCTCCAGCTTGTCCTTGAGTTCGATTTCCTTGGCCACGGACACGCCGTCCTTGGTCACGGTGGGGGAGCCGAAGGAACGCTCGAGCACCACGTTGCGGCCCTTGGGGCCCAGGGTGACCTTGACCGCGTTGGCCAGGACGTTGACACCGTGCACGATCTTGGCGCGTGCGTCGTCACCGAAAACTACTTGTTTGGCTGCCATTTTGAATGAGCTCCTGAATCTGAATCTTCAATCGAGAAAGTTCGGGGGAAGGAAACGCGGGACGCGATTACTTCTGCACCACGGCGAACAGTTCTTCTTCCTTGATCACCAGCAGTTCCTGGCCGTCAACCTTGACGCTCTGGCCGCTGTACTTGCCGAACAGGACGCGGTCGCCGACGCTCACGCCCAGGGCCACGAATTCGCCCTTGTCGTTCTTCTTGCCGGGACCGACGGCGATGACTTCGCCTTGGTCGGGCTTTTCAGCGGCGTTGTCGGGGATGACGATGCCGGAGGCGGTCTTGGTTTCGTTTTCCAGACGCTTGACGATCACGCGATCGTGCAGGGGACGAAGGCTGCTCATAGCTACTCCTTGAATGCTTGCAAAAAGGCTTGCGTTTCAACGCAAAGACAAGAAAAAACGCGGGCTTACAAAGATCGAGAACGATCCAGGCAAGTCTGCGCCCAGAACTTGACGGCGGGATGAATGCTGCTAGCACTCAACCCACACGAGTGCTAATAATAAGGGATCGCTTCGCGATTTCAAGCTTTTTTTGGCAGATGGATAGACGCAGGCCGTCGTTGGATCGTGGAGGGTGCTTGTCACCCTTTATCAATATTGATTTATCATTACAAATCTTCATGTCACCACATCCGACAACAACATGGACATCCGTCTCGACACCCCTGCCTTCGCACGCCGTGCCGCCGCGCCGTGGCGGGCCTATTTCGCTGCCCGGCTCTCGCCGCTGCCGCTGCTGTTGCTGAGCGCCTTCGCGCAGGCCCAGACACCGGCCGCCGTGCAAGCCACCACGGGCGATGCCGCCGCCGAGGCGCCCGTGCTGGCGCCGGTCTTCGTCACCGCCAACCCACTCGGGTCGGCCAACCTGACGGCACCCGCCACGGCGCTTTATGGCGACGCGCTGATGCTGCGCCAGGGCGCCTCGCTGGGCGCCACGCTCAATGGCCTGCCGGGCGTGTCCACCACGACTTACGGTCCCATGGTGGGCCGCCCGGTGATTCGCGGCATGGACGGCGACCGCATCCGCCTGCTGCAGAACGGGCTGGGCGTCTGGGACGCGTCCTCGCTGTCCTATGACCACGCCGTGCCGCAAGAGGCCATGAGCGTCGAACGTGTCGAAATCGTGCGTGGTCCGGCGGCGCTGCTGTATGGCGGCAATGCGGTGGGCGGCGTGGTCAACACCATCGACAACCGCATTCCGCGCGAGCCCATCCAGGGCGTCTCGGGCGGGATCGACACCAGTTTCGACAGCGCCAACAGCGGCAAGGCGGGCTCGGCCCGGCTGGAAGCCGGCAATGGCCAGCTCGCGCTGCACGCCGACGTCTTCGACCGCCAGACCGACGCGGTGCGCATTCCGGGCTATGCCCGCTCGGCCGCGCTGCGGGCAGCCGACGCCAATGCCGACGGCACGGGCGACGAGGCACGCGGGCGCCTGCCCAACAGCGACGGCCGCTGGCACGGCGGCGCGCTGGGTGGCTCCTACACCTGGGCCGACGGCTATGCCGGTCTGTCGTACAACGGTTATCAAGCCAACTACGGCTCGGTGGCCGAAGAGTCGGTGCGGCTGCGCATGAAGCAGGACCACGTGGCCTTCGCCTCGGAAGTGCGCAACCTGCAGGGCCCGTTCACGCAGGTCAAGCTCGATGCCGGCTACACCGACTACGAACACCGCGAGATCGACGACGGCCAGACGGGCACGACCTTTCGCAACCACGGCTACGACGCGCGCGTCGAGGCGCGGCACCGCAAGGTCGGTCCCTTCGAAGGCGCGGTGGGTTTGCAGTTGAGCCAGTCGACCTTCTCGGCCCTGGGCGACGAAGCCCTGGTGCCGACCACGCGCACCCGCAGCATCGGCGTCTTCGGCCTGGAGCAATGGCAGGCGAGCACCGCGCTGTCGCTCAGCCTGGGCGCGCGCCTGGACCATGTGTCGCTGACGCCGGCCGCCGGCGGGCTCGACAAATTTGCCGATGCCCAGTCGCGCAGCTTCGACACACGCAGCCTGGCGCTGGGCGGCATTTACCAACTGGCGCCGGCCTGGTCGCTGGCCAGCAACCTGTCCTATACCGAGCGCGCGCCGGTGCTCTACGAGCTGTACGCCAACGGCCCGCACGATGCCACGGGTCAGTACCTGATTGGCGACCCGAATGCCGGCAAAGAAAAGGCCGTTTCGACCGACCTGGCCCTGCGTTACGCGGCCGGCCCCAACAAGGCCAGCGTCGGCGTGTTCTACAACCGCTTTCGCAACTACCTGACCGAATTCAACACCGGCCGCCAGGTCGATGACGACGGCGAGGTCGTGGCACCGGGCGCCGACGATGCGCTGGCCGAGGCCGTCTACCGCGGCGTGCGCGCCGAGTTCTACGGCGTCGAGCTTGAAAGCAAGCGGCGCGTGTGGGATCAGGGCGGCCACCAGGTCGATCTGGAACTCAATGGCGACTACACCCGCGCACGCAACCGCGACACGGGCGAGGCGCTGCCGCGCATCGCGCCACTGCGTTCCACGGTGGCCGCCAACTACAGCTACGGCCCTTATGGCGCACGCGTCGATGTCCAGCACGCCTGGCGCCAGAATCACGTACCCAGCAACGACCTGCCCACGGCCGGCTACACCTCGCTGGGCCTGACCCTGACCTACAAATTCCGCATGGGGCGCAGCGACTGGCTGGCCTACCTGCGCGGCGACAACCTGACCAACCAGGAGATCCGCTACGCCAGCTCGGTGGTGCGCGACCTGGCGCCGCAGGCCGGGCGCAGCGTCAAGGTCGGCCTGCGCGGCGCGTTCTGAACCGCGCCCTGCGGTTGGCGACCGGGGTCAATGCGCCCCGGATGCCGCATCGGCACCGCCGCCGGCGGCACCGCGGCGCGGCGGACTGGCCAGCCAGACCAGCGGGATCAGCAGCAGGAACAGGATGGCCGAGGCGTAGAACACGTCGTTGGCCGCCAGCATGAAGGCCTGCTGGTTGACCAGCCGGTCGATCTGCGCGAGCGCCTGGCTGCTGCTCAGGCCACCCGCCTGCAGGCCCTGCAGCGCCTGGTTGGCCGGGCCGCTGCCGGCCGTCAGGCTCTCGACCAGCTGGGCGTGGTGCAGCGTGGCGCGCCGCTCCCACAGCGTGGTCGCGATCGACGTGCCGACCGCGCCCGCCGTGATCCGCACGAAGTTCGACAGGCCCGAGGCCGCCGGCACACGCTCGGGCGGCAGGCCCGAGAGCGTGAGCGTGAGCAGCGGGATGAAGAAGAACGCCATGGCCACGCCCTGGACCAGGGTCGGGATCATGATGGTCCAGAAGTCGGCCTGGGTGTTGAAGTTCGAGCGCATCCACAGCACCAGCCCGAAGACCAGGAAGGAGAAGGTGGCGTAGACGCGCGGATCGACCCGGTTCACCGTCTTGCCCACGAAGGGCGAGAGCACGATGGCCAGCAGCCCGACCGGCGCCATGGCCAGGCCCGCGTCGGTGGCGGTGTAGCCCATGTACTGCTGCAGCCACAGCGGCAGCAGCACCACGTTGCCGAAGAACAGCCCGTAGCCGACCGAGATCGCCAGCTTGCCAGCCCAGAAGTTGCGCAGCTTGAACAGCGACAGATCGACCACCGGATGGCGGTCGGTCAGCTCCCACACCAGGAAGAAGGCCAGCCCCACGACGGCCACGACGGCGCAGCCCAGCACCAGCGGCGACTCGAACCAGTCGTGCTCCTTGCCGATGTCGAGCATGACCTGCATGGCCCCGACCCAGATCACCAGCAATGCCAGCCCGATGCTGTCGATGGGCAACTGCCGCGTAGGCGTTTCGCGGTGGCGAAAGATGCGCCAGGTCACGAACACCGCGCCAATGCCGATCGGCACGTTGATGTAGAAGATCCACGGCCAGGTCATGTGGTCGGTGATCCAGCCGCCCAGCAGCGGCCCCATCACGGGCGCGACCAGCGTGGTCATGGACCACATCGCCATCGCCAGCCCCGCCAGCGCCTTGGGGTAGCTGCTCAGCAGCAGGGTCTGCGACAGCGGGATCATCGGCCCGGCCACAAAGCCCTGCAGCACACGAAACGCGATCAGCGTGGTCATGTTGGGTGCCAGGCCGCACAGCCACGACGCCAGCACGAACAGCGCCACGCTGGCCACGAACAGGCGCACCTGCCCGAAGCGCTGCGACAGCCAGCCGGTCAGCGGTACCGAGATGGCATTGGCCACGGCGAAGCTGGTGATCACCCAGGTGCCCTGGGTGGCGCTCACGCCCAGGTCGCCCGAGATGGCGGGCAGCGAGACGTTGGCGATCGAGGTGTCGAGCACGTTCATGAAGACGGCGGCCGACAAGGCCAGCGTTCCCCAGTTGCGTGCCGCGCCGCTCAGCGGCGGATGGACAGCGGAAGCGGGTGTGGCCATGGTTACATCAGGGTGCCGTGCGCACCGCCCTTGCCTGCCCCGCCCGTGGCGTTCAGCGGTTTGCCGGCGTTGGCGGCAATCACCCGGGCGATGGCTTCATCGGCGCCCTTGTCCTGCTCGGCATAGACCTCGGTCTGCGCGGCGGGCTGCTGGCGCGGTGCATCGGCCAGGAACTTGCCGTCCTGCTTGGAGATGTCCACGGTCACGTCCATGGACAGGCCCACGCGCAGCGGGTGCTCGGCCAGTTGTTTGGCGTCGAGCAGCACACGCACGGGCACACGCTGCACCACCTTGATCCAGTTGCCCGTGGCGTTCTGGGCCGGCAGCAGCGAGAACGCGGCCCCCGTGCCGACACCCAGGCCGGCGATCTGGCCGTCGTACTCGACCTTGCCGCCATACACGTCGGCAGTGAGCTTGACGGGCTGGCCGATGCGCAGGTTGCGCAACTGGTTTTCCTTGAAGTTGGCGTCGACCCACAACTGGTCCAGCGGCACCACGGTCATGAGTTGCGCGCCGGGCGCCACACGCTGGCCGACCTGCACCGACCGCTTGGCCACGAAGCCGTCGACGGGCGAGGGCAGCTCGGTGCGCTGCAGGGCCAGATAGGCTTCGCGCAGCTTGGCGGCGGCCGTCTGCACGCTGGGGTTCGACGCCACCTCGGTGCCGTCGGTCAGCGACTGGTTGCTGGCCAGTTGCTCGCGCGCGGCCTGGGTCGCGGCCTCGGCCGAGGCCAGTGCGGCGCGTGCGGTTTCCAGCTGGCTTTGCGCATGGTCCAGCTCTTCCTTGGAGACGGCGCTGTTGCCCTGCAGGATCTGGCGGCGGCGCAGGTCGTCAGCGGCGCGGCGCACGTCGTTGCGCGCGCGCACGGCGTCGGCCTCGCGCAGGGTCACCTGCGCGGCCAGCGAGCCGTTGTTCACGTACAGCGTGCGGGCCTGGCGCACGGCCTGCGCCAGATTGGCCTCGGCCTGCGCGTAGGCCACGCGCGCGTCGGCCGGATCGAGCCGCACCAGGACCTGGCCGGCATGCACGAGGTCGGTCTCGTCGGCCAGGATG
Source organism: Paracidovorax wautersii (assembly GCA_009912175.1). Taxonomy (GTDB): domain Bacteria; phylum Pseudomonadota; class Gammaproteobacteria; order Burkholderiales; family Burkholderiaceae_C; genus Comamonas_F; species Comamonas_F wautersii_A. The sequence goes on from WNDQ01000001.1 coordinate 104,180, forward strand.
CCCTGAACCGTGCCCGCCGTCTGCGGCGTGATCTGGACGATGTTGCCCTGCACGTAGGCGTTGTCGGTGTTTTCGTAATGGCTGGCGACCAGCCATTCGTAGGCGCCCCAGGCCAGGCCGGCGATGACGACGACCGCCGCCACGCGCGTGAACAGCTTGCGGCGCTGCCCGGGCGCTTGCGCCGGATCGTTCTGGGCGGGGGTGGGAGACGTGGTGTTGTTGCTCATGTTTTGACTCGTCTGCAAGGTCGGGTAGGGGATGGCATGGCGCTTTCACGGGTGGGCGCCATGCCGATGTCTTGGGCTCAGTTCGGCGCCTTCAGCGCCACCGAAGGCGCGGCGCCGGCCGTGGCGGCGTCCTCTGCATAGCCGCCGCCCAGCGCGTGCGCCAGCGCCACGCGGGTCTGCAGCGCGCGCGCGGCCAGGTCGACCGACAGGCGCCGCTGCGTCAGCACGTTGGTCTCGGCCGTCAGCACGCTCAGGTAGTTGCCCAGGCCGGCGGCGTAGCGCTGGCGGGCAATGTCGTAGGCGCTTTCGGCCGTGGCGGTGGCATCGGCCTGCTCGGTCTGCTGCCGCCCGACCGAGGCCACGGACGCCAGTTGATCGGCCACGTCGTGCACGGCGTCGATCACGGTCTGGTTGTAGTTCTCCACGGCCGCGTCGTAGTCGGCCGACGTGCCGCGCAGGTTGGCGCGCAACCGCCCGCCCTCGAAGATCGGCAGCGTGATGGCCGGCCCCACGCCCCACTGGCGGCTGCTCGACTCCATCCAGTGGTTGAAGCCCAGGCTAGACAGGCCCACGAAGGCCGTCAGATTGACGTCGGGGTAGAAACGCGCCTTGGCTTCGGCGATGCCTTGCTGCACGGCCTCGACGCGCCAGCGCGCCGCCACCACGTCGGCACGGCGGCCCAGCAGGCTGGCCGGCAGGCTCTGCGGCAGGGCGGGCAGGCGCAGTTGCGCCAGGTCGCCGGCCTCGATCTGCGCGGCGCGCGCGGGCTGGCCCACCAGCGCGGCCAGCGCGTTGCGGGTCAGCGCCACCTGCTCGCGCAGTTGTTCGATCTGGGTGCGGGTCTCAGGCAGGCCGCCCTCGCTCTGGCGCACTTCCAGGCGGGTGTCCAGCCCGGCTTCGAAGCGGTCCTTGACGATGGTCAGCGTCTCGTTGCGCTGCGCCAGCGCGCGCTCGGCCACGACCAGCTGGTCCTGCAGGCGCGCCAGTTGCACATAGTTCTGCACCACCTGGCTGGCCAGCAGGATGCGCGCGGCCTGCGCGTCGGCCTGCGCCGCCCGGGCCGAACCGATGGCCGACTCCAGCGCGGCCCGGTTGCGGCCGAACAGGTCCAACTCCCAGCCCAGGTTGAGCTGCGCCAGCGCGTTGTTCTGGATGGAGCCGGCCAGGGGCGGCGGCACCGCGCCGTTGGCGGTGTAGCGCTGGCGCGTGGCCTCGACATCACCCGTGATCTGGGGCAAGTCGGCGGCCCGGACCACCTGCGGGCCCAGGCCTTGTCGAGCCGGGCCTGCGCCAGCCGGATGCTCGGGCTGCCCTGCAGCGCCTCGTCCACCAGCGCATTCAGGCGGGCATCGCCCAAAGCCTGCCACCACTGGGCGCCCGAGGCGTCGAGCAGCGCGGCCGCGTCGCTGGCGTTGGCCGTGGCGGCCGTCACGGGCGGCAGCCCGAGCGAGTCGGCGCTGCGCATCTGCGCCTGGGTGTGGATGCCGGCCATGTCGGCACAGGCCGCCAGCAGCACGGCCGCCGCCACGGCAGTGGCGCCCGCCCGCACGCTGCGCGCGCGCAGCCGCAGGCCGCTGCCGTGCGCAAAAGTCGATCGTAAGGTCATGGTCAAGAGCTCTTCTGGGTTTTGTCTGAGCCGGTTCCCGCTGCCGCAGACACGGACGCCGGGGCCGACATGTTGTTTTCCACCGTGGAAAGAACGCGTTGGAGATAGGACTTGAACTGGCGGACTTCGTCCGGCGCCAGGTCGGCCAGCGCCTGCTCGTTGAGCTCACGCAGCATGGCCGGAAGCTGGCTGGCCGCGCTCTGCCCCTGGGGCGTGAGTTCGAGGTTGACCACACGCCGGTCGTCGCGCGAACGCACGCGCTGCACAAAGCCCTTGGCCTCCAGGCGGTCGAGCATGCGCGTCATGCCGCCGGCGCTCTGCATGCAGTCGCGCGACAGTGCCGCCGCCGTGCTGACCTGGCCCGAAGCCAGCCGCGCCACCGGCATCCACTGCGCCTCGGTCAGGCCCACGGCTTCCGTGCGGCGATCCATTTCCGCACGGATGTGCATCAGGATCGCCTTCATCAGCCAGCCCGCGCTGTCACGCGGGTGAGAGTGGTATTGCTGGCTGTTCGGCCCGGAAGCGCTGTGTTCAGTCATAAGCCCACCATTTTAGTTAACTAGTCAATTATTTGCATGTCACTATTTTCGACTCGGCTATTGACCGACCGGGTTGCATGTCTCTTGTTCTTGCGCCACGCCCGTCGCGATGCCCGTGCCAGAATGACCGGCTTGCCTGTCCACCCCGCCGATCTGGAGATTCCGTCCGTGACATCGCCCTCCCCCGCCAGCCTGCCCACCTACGAGGACGTGGCCGCCGCCGTCACCCGCCTGCACGGCCACGCGCACCGCACGCCCGTGCTGCGCTCGTCCACGCTCGACGCCCGGCTGGGCGCCCAGGTCTTCTTCAAGGCCGAGAATTTCCAGCGCATGGGCGCGTTCAAGTTCCGCGGCGCCTTCAATGCGCTTTCGCGCTTTTCCGACAGCCAGCGCAAGGCTGGCGTGCTCGCGTTTTCATCGGGTAACCATGCGCAGGCCATCGCCCTGTCGGCCCGGCTGCTGGGCATGCCGGCCGTCATCGTCATGCCCGAGGACGCGCCGGCCGCCAAGATCGCGGCCACCCGGGGCTATGGCGCCGAAGTGGTCACCTACGACCGCTACACCGCCGACCGCGAGGTGATCAGCCGCCAGATCGCCGCCGAGCGCGGCATGACGCTGATCCCGCCCTACGACCATGCCGACGTCATCGCCGGCCAGGGCACGGCCGTGCGCGAGCTGATCGAGGACACCGGCCCGCTCGACGTGCTGCTGGTACCGCTGGGCGGCGGCGGGCTGCTGGGCGGCAGCGCCCTGGCCGCGCGCGCGCTGGCGCCCGCCATCGAGATCTACGGCGTCGAGCCCGAAGCCGGCAACGACGGCCAGCAGTCGCTGCAGCGCGGCGAGATCGTGCACATCGACACGCCCCGCACCCTGGCCGACGGCGCCCAGACGCAGCACCTGGGCCAGCTCACCTTCGACATCATCCGGCGCGAGGTCAAGGCCGTGCTCACCGCCAGCGACGCGCAGCTCGTCGAGGGCGTGCGTTTCTTCGCCGAGCGCATGAAGATCGTGGTCGAGCCCACCGGCGCGCTGGGCCTGGCGGCCGCCTGCCACGCCGGCCTGGACCTGTGCGACAAGCGTGTGGGCGTGCTCATCAGCGGCGGCAACGTCGACCTGGCACGCTGGGCGAGCCTGCTGGGCGGCTGAGCGATTCGGACGCAAAAAAGCCCGGAGGCCGCAAGGCCTCCGGGCTTTTTGTCGTGGCGCCGAGGCTTACTTCGCGGCCAGCGCGGCTTCGTAGCGGCGCGAGACTTCGTCCCAGTTGACGATGTTGAAGAAGGCCGAGATGTAGTCGGGACGGCGGGGTTCTGGTAGTTCAGGTAGTAGGCGTGCTCCCAGACGTCCAGGCCCAGGACGGGCGTGCCGCCGGACAGGCCCGCGAACTCGCCCATCAGGGGGTTGTCCTGGTTGGCGCTGCTCTCGACCAGCAGCTTGCCGTCGTGGCCCACGGTCAGCCAGGCCCAGCCGCTGCCGAAACGCGTCTGCGCGGCCTTGGTGAAGCTGTCCTTGAAGGCGTCATAGCCGCCCAGGTCGCTGTCGATGGCTTGCGCCAGCTTGCCCGTGGGCTTGCCGCCCTTGGCGCTGAGCACGGTCCAGAACAGCGAGTGGTTGGCATGGCCACCACCGTTGTTGCGCACGGCCACGCGGATCTTCTCGGGCAGCGCCTTGATGTCGGCGATCAGTTCCTCGACCGGCACTTCCTTGACGCCCGCATCCGTCACGGCGTTGTTCAGGTTGGTCACATAGGTCTGGTGGTGCTTGCCGTGGTGGATTTCCATCGTGCGCGCATCGAAGTGGGGCTCGAGCGCGTCGTAGGCGTAAGGCAGTGGGGGCAAGGCATAAGCCATGGAAAAGCTCCTTGTGGGTCAGTGGTCGTTCAACAAGACAAGAGGCGCCGTGCCCGACCAGCTTTCGGCACGAACGCCATGCAACTCTCAACTTGGGTACCGAAATGTAATACGACCCGGCGGGTGGGCCGTGGCCTTGGCGGCTTTAACCCGCCTGCCCTCAGCGTTTTACGGCTGGGCGCGCCCGCGGCCGGTTCGGGGGGAGCCCGCAGTTTCTCAGCGTCCGCGCATCAGGGTCTGTCGGACCGAATGCCGAATGCCGCGCGGCCGAAGCGGCCACGGTCGAGTGCGCGCACACGCCCGACAAGGCTGCCACCGGACCGCCGACTGGCGCAGAATCAGGCCTGCGCCCAGCCCCCCTTGCTGCAGCCCGCGCGTCCAGCGCGCGGACGAACCCGCCTTCGTTGTATGCCCAGCCAGTCCCTTGCCCCGCCCGCCGCCGCCGCGCCACCCAGCACACCCGAGCCACCGCCGCACCTGCTGTGGCTGGTGGCCGTGGCCTTCTTCATGCAGACGCTGGACGCCACCATCGTCAACACCGCCCTGCCCTCCATGGCGGCCAGCCTGCAGGAAAGCCCCTTGCGCATGCAGTCGGTGGTGATCGCCTACTCGCTGACCATGGCCATGCCGATCCCGGCCTCGGGCTGGGTGGCCGACCGCTTCGGCACGCGGCGCGTGTTCCTGTTCTCGATCGCGCTGTTCACGCTGGGCTCGGTGGCCTGCGCGCTGTCGCACACGCTCACGCAACTGGTCGCCTCGCGCGTGCTGCAGGCCTGCGGCGGCTCGCTGCTGCTGCCGGTCGGACGGCTGTCGGTGCTGCGCAACTACCCGCGCGACAAATTCCTGCAGGCCATGAGCTTCGTCGCCATCCCGGGGCTGATCGGCCCGCTCATGGGCCCCACGCTGGGCGGCTGGCTGGTCGAAGTGCTGTCGTGGCACTGGATCTTCCTGATCAACCTGCCCGTGGACGTCGTCGGCTGGATCGCCACCCAGCGCTACATGCCCGACAGCCGCTCCGTACTGCCGCCGCGTTTTGACTTCAGCGGCTTTGTCCTGCTGTCCATCGCCATGGTCTCGATCTCGCTCGCGCTCGACGGGCTGGCGGGCATCGGCATGCAGCACGCCCTGGTCATGGTGCTGATGATCGGCGGCTTTGCCGGGCTGGCGGCCTACTGGCTGCACGCGCTGCGGCACCCGCAGCCGCTGTTCCCGCCGCAGCTTTTTTCCATCGGCAGCTTCCGCGTCGGCCTGCTGGGCAACCTGTTCGCGCGCATCGGCAGCGGCAGCATGCCCTTCCTGATCCCGCTGCTGCTGCAGGTCGCGCTGGGCTACAGCCCCATGCAGGCCGGCATGATGATGCTGCCCGTGGCGCTGGCCAGCATGGGCATGAAACGTTTCGCCACACCGCTCATCCGCAGCCAGGGCTACCGCCGCGTGCTGGTGGGCAACACGCTGCTCATGGGCACGCTCATCGCGTGCTTTGCGCTGTTCGGCCCGGCCACGCCGCTGGCCGGCAAGATCGTGCTGCTGGGCCTGTTCGGCGCCGTCAACTCGCTGCAGTTCACGGCCATGAACACGGTCACGCTCAAGGACCTGGACGCGGCCGGCGCCAGCTCGGGCAACAGCATGCTGTCGATGGTGCAGATGCTGGCCATGAGCCTGGGCGTGACCGTGGCCGCCGCGCTGCTGGCCACCTTCGAGCAATGGCTGGGCGGGCTCGGCGGCTACGGCACGCTCGACGTCTTTCGCGCGACCTTCATCGGCATCGGCGTTGCCACGGCGGCCTCGGGCTGGATCTTCTGGCAGCTTGCGGCCGACGACCACCCGGACGTGCGCAGCGGCAAGGACGACGTCGGGCACGCCAAGGATGTGCCGTTGGATTGACGAGCCCCGACATCCGACCACTGCGACGCGCCCCTGCAGCGTAGGGGCTGTTCGGACGGCAGGGTGTCCGTCGGAGCGAAGTCAAGGAGGAATGCGTCGGCTGTCAAGCCGGCGCAGGGGGACATGAGCGCAGGCGGACACCCTGGCGGCCGGACAGCCCCGGCACCGCACCGCACCGCACCAGCACCGCACCGCACCGCACCAGCACCAGCACCAGCACCAGCATCGGCACCGGCATCAGCACCGGATCAAAAGCCCGACACCCGCTAACTGAACAGCCGCGAATTCTTCGGCAGATGCGCCATCAGAAACTCCATCTGATCGGCCAAGATGCGCCGGTTGCGCAAGATGAAGTCTTCCCACAGCGTCGGCACATAAGGCGCGTACAGCAACGGCATGTTGGCCTGCTCGGGCGTGCGGTCGGCCTTGCGGTGGTTGCACGAGCGGCAGGCCGTGACCACGTTCATCCAGCTGTCCTGGCCCTTTTGCGCCAGCGGCCGGATGTGCTCGCGCGTGAGGTCGTCCTCGTGGAACGGATTGCCGCAATAGGCGCACACATTGCAATCGCGCGCGAACAGCTTCACGTTCGTCAGCGCCGGCTTGAGGTCGAAAGGATTGATGCCGCTCACGCCCCGGGTGCCAATGATGCTGCTGACCGCCACCTGCGACTGCAGGCCAGTGAGCGCATTGATGCCCCCGCGGAACACGGCGATCTGCTCGCCCAACTCCCAGCGCACGGCGTCGGACGCGTAATGCAGCACCGCTTCCTCGAGCGTCAGCCAGGCCTGTGGCAGGCCCTGGGCCGAGAGTTTGAGAACCTTCAACACAACCTCCGATCAATGTGAACGTGGATGAGCCGACAAGTACAACTGCTTTGTGGCGGCGAACACGGGCCGAGGCTGCCATGCGAATGTGAGCATCGTGTGACAGCCCGCGGGCCCGCGCCAGCTTGAAATATACCGTGTTGCGGCCCAAAACGCCTGGCGGGCCGCCGTATTCGGTGCCCAGGGCGCGACCTGGCACGGCTGTCGCTACGATCACGGCATGAGCGTCCCGCCCCCTACCTCCCCGCCGCGCAAACGCCCGTCGCGCGCCAAACCCAGCCGCCAGCAGTCCATGCAGGACAAGCGTGCCGTCATCCTGCAGGCAGCGCTCGGCCAGTTTTCACGCTACGGCCTGCACGGCTCGTCGATCGACCAGATCGCGAGCGAGGCCGGCATCTCCAAGAGCAACCTGCTCTACCACTTCAGCCGCAAGGAAGACCTGTACCTGGCCGTGCTGCACGAGCTGCTCGACGTCTGGCTGGCGCCGCTGCGCGGCTTTTCCGCCGAGCAAGACCCGGCGCAGGCGCTGGGCGACTACATCCGCCGCAAGCTGGCCATGTCGCGCGACCGGCCCGACGCTTCGCGCCTGTTCTGCCTGGAGATGATGCAGGGCGCGCCGCTGCTGCGCGACGAGCTGGCCCGCGAGCTGCGCCCGCTCGTCGAGCACAAGGCCGAGGTCATCCGCGCCTGGGTGGCCGCCGGCAAGCTTGCGCCGGTCGATCCGCACCACCTGCTGTTCCAGCTCTGGGCCGTGACGCAGCACTACGCCGACTTTGCGGTGCAGGTCGAGGCCATTGCCGGACACACGCTGCACGATGCGGCGTTCTTCGAGGCCACGGTCACCCACATCACCGCGCAGACCTTGCAAGGGGCCCTGCCCCGCGCGGCCAGCGCCCCGGTCAGCGACGGCCCCACCGCCTGACGGGGCCGGTTCAGCAGGCCAGACTGTGCAAGGCGTGATAACGCCGGTCGAAATAGACCAGGCCGCCGGCCTCGCCGCCCTGGGCGATGGCCTGCACCTCGCAGAACAGCACGTCGTGCGTGCCCACCGCCGTCACGCGCGCCACGCGGCAGTCGAAGGACACGGCGGCGGCGTCCAGCACCGGCGCGCCCGTGGTCAGCGTGCGCCAGCTTGCTGCCGCAAAACGCTGGTCCATGGGGGTCTTGCCGCCGAACAGGTTGGGCAGCCCTTCCTGCCCCGGTGCCAGCGTGTTGACGCACAGCACCGGGTTGCGCATGAACACGTCGTAGACCGAGGCCGCCCGGTTGAGGCAGACCAGCAGCGTGGGCGGCTCGTCGGTCACGCTGCACACGGCGGACGCCGTGAAGCCGGCGCGGCCGGCCGGGCCGTCGGTGGTGATGACATGCACGGCCGCACCCAGCCGCGCCATGGCGCTGCGGTAGTCGGCCTTGCCCGGCACGGCGCCCAGGCTGGCGGCTTCGGCGTGCAGCCGGGCTTGCAGATCGGGGTGGGAAGCGCCCATGGCAGTGCTCTCCGTTTCAGCCGCGCGGCAGGCCCGCGAGAAAGGCCAGCAGGCTGGCGTTGAAGGCGTGCGGATCGGTGGCGCTGTAGGCATGGCCGCCGTGCGGCACGGCTTCCCGCCGGGCCTGGGGCAGCCCGTCGGCCAGGCGCTGCGAGCAGGTCCAGGGCACCAGCACGTCGTCCTACGCGCAGGCGATCCAGGCCGGCACGTCGATCTCGCCCAGCCGGTCGTCGACGTCGAAGGCGCGCAGCGCGCCAATGCGCGCACGCATGATGTCTGCGCCCGGAAAGTGGGCGTAGGCATGGTCGACCTCGCGCGCGACCTGCTCGGCGTTCGCCGCCGCCCAGGCGGCCGGGTACAGGAAGATGGGCTGGGCCTCGACGTAGGCCCGCGGGCCGCTCTTGGCCAGCAGTTCCAGCCGCGCGTCGAAGCAGCGCGCCGAATGCGGATTGGGCCGGGACCAGGCGTTGACCAGCAGCAGGCTGGCCACGCGCGCCGACGCATCGAGCGCGAGCTGCAGGCCGACCAGGCCGCCCAGCGCATGGCCCATGAGATGGCAGCGCTCGGTGGCGGTGGCGTCGAGGATCTCGACCACGTCCCGCGCCATGTGGGCAATGCTGTAGGGCTGCGGCAGCTCGCCGCCCGTGCGGCCGGTGCCGCGCTGGTCGTAGGCGATGACGCGGTAGCCGGCGTCCGTGAGCGCGGGGATCTGGGGCTGCCAGAACGCCGCTGCGCCGCCCAGGCCCGAGGACAGCAGGACTGTCTCGCGGGCGTCGGCCGGGCCGTGGATGTCGTAGGTCAATGCCATGGCGCGCACTTTCTTCAGGGTTTGCCGAGGTGGGCGATGGAGGCGATCTCGATCAGCGCATCGGGTTTGACCAAGCCGCACTGGATGCAGTAGCGCGCGGGTTTGGTGCCGGGGAAAAATTCGGCGTAGACGCTGTTGATGGCGGCGTAGTCGGCCCAGTCCTTCAGAAAGACGTGGTTGAAGGTGATGTCGTCCATGGTGCCGCCGGCGGCTTCGACGACGCCCTGGATGGTGGTGAGCACGTGGCGGGTCTGGGCGGCGGCGTCGCCGACGTGCGCGACCTGGTTGTCCTTGTCCAGCGGCAGGGTGCCGGCGACGTAGAGCACGCCATCGGCCAGCGTGCCGGGCACGTAGGGGGCGAGCGGGGTGCCGGTGCCGGCGGGGATGATGGCTTGTTTGGGCATGTCTGTACTCCTGAGGGTCGATGAAAAGGCTTGCAGAAAACGCGGGGTTTCGGTTGGGGGCGTTGAGTGGTTCTTGGCGGGCTTCGGATGGGGCAGGACGGAGGAAGGGGGTTCTCCGGAGCGAAGTCAAGGGGGAATGCGATGGCCGCAGGCCAGCGCAGGAGGACATGAGCGCAGGAGAGCCCCCTTCCTCCGTCCTGTCCCATCCTCGGTGGTCGGACCTGGCTTGTGCTCAAACCGCCATGGGTGTGGCGTCCTGTTTTGCCGGCGCTTCCAGCCCCGGCGCGACGGCCTGGCAGAAGGCCTCGACGTTGCCGACCCAGCCAAAAAAGGTCTCGACGTTGTAGACCGATGCGGCCTGGATGACGGCACCGCCCAGCTCGTGCGTGGCGTCTTCGAGCATCACGCCGAAGTACTCCAGGTGGAAGGCGTCGCGCAGCGTGGATTCCACGCAGACGTTGGTGGCGATGCCGGTGAAGACGAGGTTGCGGATGCCACGCGCGCGCAGTGCCGAGTCCAGCGTGCTGTTGAAAAAACCGCTGTAGCGTGTCTTGGGCACGACCAGGTCGCCGGGCTGGGGCTGCAGCGCTTCGACCAGTTCGTAGTCCCAGCCGCCCTTGGCCAGGAAGCGGCCTTGCAGCTCGGGGTAGCGGCGCATGGTTTTCAGGGCATTGGACTTGTGCCAATTGGGCGAGCCGGGGCCGCCGGCCTCGGTGTACTGCGCGTCCCAGCCGTTCTGCAGGAAGACGACCTGCACGCCGCCGGCGCGCGCGGCCGCGATGGCCTGGGCGATGCGGGCGATCACGCCCTGCGCGCCCGAGATGTCGAAACCGGCCGAGTCCACGTAGCCGCCCGGCGAGGCGTAGGCGTTCTGCATGTCGACCACGATGAGCGCGGCCTGCGACGGGAAGAAGGCCAGCGGCTCGGGCCGCGTGGGCATCACGCGCGCGGCCGCGTCGCCGCCGGCCAGGCTGGCGAGCGCTTCGGGCACGCCGATGGGCTGGGTGGAGGTCAGGGTCTTGTTGCGGGGCTTGTCGATCGAGGTCATGGCGTGGTGTCCTCTGGCTTCAGGCTGCGCGCAACTGCGGCGCGCCCACACGGGAGGGAATCGGGCTGGCCGCGTCCACGCGCGACTTCATGAGCGGCTGGATGCGTTCGCCGAAGTTGTGCACGCCCTGCACGAAGTCGTCGAAGGTCAGCAGCACGCCTTCGGTGCCGGGCACTTCGGCCATGTCGTCGAGCATGCGCGCCACGCTGGCGTAGGAGCCGACCAGCGTGCCCATGTTGATGTTGACGGCCGAGGTCGGGTCGACCATCTGGCGCACGTTGGTGTCGGCGCCGGACTTGGTGTCGGCCGCGCCCTGCTCGCCCAGCCAGGCAATGGCTTCCTGGTCGGCGCCGGCCTTGTAGTGTTCCCACTTGGCGCGCGCGGCCTCGTCGGTCTCGTCGGCGATCACCATCATGAGCACGTAGGTGCCGACCTGGCGGCCGGTCTTGGCGGTCGCCTGGATCAGCCGCTCGGCCGCGGGCGCGAAGGCCTTGGGTGTGTTGACGCCCTTGCCGAAACAGAAGTTGTAGTCCGCGTACTGGGCCGAGAACGCCATGCCGGCGTCGCTGGCGCCCGCGCAGATCAGCTTCATGTCGGCCTGCGGGCGCGGGCTCAGGCGGCAGTCGTCCATCTGGAAGTGCTGGCCCTTGAAGTCGGACTGGCCCTGGCCCCACAGCTCGCGCAGCACCTGCGCGTATTCGCCCAGGTACTGGTAGCGCGTGCCGAAAAATTCGTCGCCGGGCCACATGCCCATCTGCGAATACTCGGGCCGCTGCCAGCCCGTGACCAGGTTGACGCCAAAACGCCCGCCCGAGATCGAGTCGATGGTCGCGGCCATGCGCGCCACGATGGCCGGCGGCATGACCAGCGAGGCGGCGGTGGCGAACAGCTGGATCCGGCTGGTGACGGCGGCCAGCCCGGCCATCAGGGTGAAGGATTCGAGGTTGTGGTCCCAGAACTCGGTCTTGCCGCCGAAGCCGCGCAGCTTGATCATCGAGAGCACGAAGTCGAGCCCGTAGTGCTCGGCCTCGAGCGTGATCGCCTTGTTGAGCTCAAACGTGGGCTTGTACTGCGGGGCGTTCTCGGACAGCAGCCAGCCGTTGTTGCCGATGGGGATGAAGACGCCGACTTTCATGGTGCAAGGCTCCGGATCGAAGGGGGCGCGGGCCCCGGGTCATCGGGCCGCCCAACCGTCACCAGGGACGACAGGGCGGACATGCCCCTCCCTTTGCAACCCCCGTGCCAGATCAAAAACCTGATCAAAATCAATCGTCTTTTTTATTTTCACCAAAAATTTCTGACCGAATGGTCCAAAATTGGGCAGCGCGACGGCTCCCATGCCGGCTCCTGGTGCAGGCCGCCCGATGTCCGTGCGTTGCAGCCGGCGTTGCTGCTTGAGTTTTTTTCATGCGCCGTTGAAAAAAATCAATTTGAGGTGAAGATGCCAGGTCCGGACAATGATGGCCCCGCCGTCTGGCCGCCTCGATGAACACTTTGGGAGACTTGTTGATGACCACCCCCCTGAATCCGCCCTTTCGCGCCGACCACGTCGGCAGCTTCCTGCGCCCGCCGTTCCTGCTCGAAGCCCGCGAACAATTCGCCAAGGGGGCGATCAGCGCCGCGCAACTGCGCGCGGTGGAAGACCGCGCGATCACCGAGATCGTGAAGTTCCAGGAGGACGTGGGCCTCAAGAGCATCACCGACGGCGAGTTCCGCCGCACCTATTTCCACGTCGACTTCCTGCGCCAGCTGGGCGGCGTGGAAAGCGGCGAGCCCGTCACCATCCAGCGCCCCGACGGCAAGCTCGAACTGGCCCCGCCCGTGATGAAGGTCACCGGCCCGGTGCGCCACGTCAAGGACATCCAGCGCGCCGACTTCGACTACCTGCACAGCCAGCTCGCGCCCGGCAGCGTGGCCAAGGTCACCATCCCCTCGCCCACCATGCTGCACTTTCGCGGTGGGCGCGCCGGCATCAGCCGCGAGCACTACCCCGAGCTCGACCCCGCCTTCTACGACGACGTGGCGCGCGCCTATGGCGACGAGCTGAAGTCGCTGGCCGCCGCCGGCTGCACCTATGTGCAGATGGACGACACCAACCTGGCTTATCTGTGCGACGAGAAGATGCGCGAAGCCGCCCGCGCGCGCGGCGACGACCCCGACGAGCTGCCGCACCGCTATGCGCAGTTCATCAACAAGGTCGTGGCGCACAAGCCGGCCGGCATGGTGCTGGCGATCCACCTGTGCCGCGGCAACTTCAAAAGCACGCACGCGGCCAGCGGCAATTACGAACCCGTGGCCGAAGCGCTGCTGGCCGAGATGAACGTCGACGCCTACTTCCTCGAATACGACGACGACCGCAGCGGCGACTTCCGCCCGCTGCGTTTCCTGCCCAAGGGCAAGCTGGCCGTGCTGGGCCTGGTGACCACCAAGTTCGGCGAGCTCGAATCCAAGGACGACCTCAAGCGCCGCATCGACGAGGCCGCGCGCCACGCGCCGCTGGAGCAGCTCGCGCTGTCGCCGCAGTGCGGCTTTGCCAGCACGGTGCACGGCAACGACATCGCCGTCGAAGCCCAGCGCAACAAGCTGCGCCTGGTCATCGAAACCGCGCGTGAAGTCTGGGGCGACGCGTAAACCCGGAGGCCGACACACCCCGCCCGCAGCCCGCGCTGCTGCCCGTCGCCCGCCCCAAGCTCAGCCTGCCCGGCGGCGCCGACCGGCTGCTGCTGCATTCGTGCTGCGCGCCCTGTGCGGGCGAGGTCATGGAGGCGCTGCTGGTCTCGGGCATCGACTACACGGTCTTTTTCTACAACCCCAACATCCATCCGGTGCGCGAGTATTTGCTGCGCAAGGAAGAAAACATCCGTTTTGCCGAGCAGCACGGCGTGCCCTTTGTCGACTGCGACTACGACACCGACCACTGGTTCGCGCGCGCCAAGGGCATGGAGCACGACCCCGAGCGTGGCGCCCGCTGCACCATGTGCTTCGACATGCGTTTCGAGCGCACCGCCCTGTATGCGCACGAGCACGGTTTTTCCGTCATCAGCAGCGTGCTGGGCATCTCGCGCTGGAAGGACATGAACCAGATCAATGGCTGCGGCCAGCGCGCGGCCGTGCGCTACCCCGGTCTGGTCTACTGGGACCACAACTGGCGCAAGGGCGGCGGCAGCCAGCGCATGATCGAGATCAGCAAACGCGAGAACTTCTACCAGCAGGAATACTGTGGCTGCGTCTACTCGCTGCGCGACTCCAACCGCCACCGCATGAGCCAGGGGCGCGAGCGCATCCACATCGGCGAGAAGTACTACGGCGTGGACGCGCAGGCCCACGAGGTCGGCGACGAGTCCTGAGAACCTGTTCACGATCTTTTCATGGGGTGCGCATGGCTTCAAAACGTGTCCGATCAAGGCTCAGGCCGCAGGCGATGCCGGTGGCCTCGTCAAGGCGTGCAACGCGGAGCGGGCACGTTTTGGAGCCATGCCCTTTGGGTTGCCCCGCCAAGGCACCCCATGAAAAGATCGTGAACAGGTTCTGAGAACGTTCGGGACTCAGCGCCCCGCGCGCTCGCGCTGGAAGGCCTTGATGGCCCGGCGCCCGACGGCCGAGTCGTCCGAGAAGAAGCCGTCCACGCCCGCGCGCAGGTAGGCCAGGATCTCGGCCACGCTGTCGCCGCGCGCACGTGCATCGGTGCGCGGCTCGGCCTTGAGCGAGGCGGGCAGGAAGCGGTTTTCGGGCCGCAAGGTCCAGATCACCACCGGCAGGCCGGCTGCGTGCGCGTCGGCCACGAGCGAGGTCGGCTGGCCCAGCACACCGTCGCGCACCGGAATCACCCAGCTCTTGTAGGGCGCCAGCACGTCCGCATACGCCTTGATCTCACGCAGGCCCTGCGGCGTGAGCATGCTGGCGTAGGTGCGTGCGGCTGCCTGGCCGCGCGCCACGAAGTCGTAAGGGCTGCCGCTGTCGTCGACCAGTTGCGCCAGCCGCACCGGCGTGAGCGGACGCAGCGCCTGCAGATTCCCGACCTCGAAGGACTGGATCACCACCGGCGCGTCCTGGCGGTTGAGCCCGTTGCGCGTCAGTTGCGCCACCAGGGGCGCCTCCAGCGGCAGGCCGATGGACTGGAAAAAGGTCGGGTGTTTGGTCTCGGGCGCGATGCCGATGGTGCGGCCCAGGCGCCGCGATTCGCGGCGCGCCAGGTCAATCACCTCCTGCAGCGTGGGAATCTCGAACTGGCCGTCGAACACCGTGTTGGCGGGCCGCACGGCCGGAATGCGTTCGCGTGCGCGCAGCGTCTTGAGTTCAGCCAGCGTGAAGTCTTCGACAAACCAGCCGGTGATGCGTTCGCCGTCGATGGTCTTGGTCGCCTTGCGGCTGGCGAAGGCGGGACGGTCGACCACGTCGGTCGTCGCTTCCTTGAGGCTGCCGTCGGCGTTGAGGATGGCGATGGCGTTCTCGTGGCGTGCCACCAGCACGCCGTCGCGCGTGATCACCAGGTCGGGCTCGATGAAATCGGCGCCGTCGGCAATCGCCAGCCGGTAGGCTTCGAGCGTGTGCTCGGGCCGCAGCGCCGAGGCGCCGCGATGGCCGTAGAGCGCCGGCACCGGCGGCCAGCCCGCGCCGCCGCTGGCTTCCCAGGGCGTGACCGCGGGCGGCGTCGAGGTGCAGGCCCCCAGCCAGCCGGAAAAAACGAGGGGCGTGGCAAGCGCCGTGCGGCGCCGCAGGGAAACAGCGGAAGGGTGCATGGTGACGGTCAGCATGACGAAGGCCGTGCCCATCGTCAACCGAGGCGATGTCAACCGTGTGTCAGCACCGTGGCAGTCATCCGCCGGCCTCCCCGTCCACGCGCGGCGCAGTGGGCGCGTCGAAGGCCCGCCCCGCCGCGATGAAGTGGCCGCCGGCCACGTGGTGGATGGTGCGCAGGTCGTCATGCCCCTCGAAGTGCCAGCGGCCGTTGCTGAAGACGCGCGCATCGGCCTGGGCCGCCACCACTTCGCCCAGGAACAGGTCGTAGGTCTGCTGGATGTGCGGCTCGCGCAGCAGCCGGCATTCGAGCCAGGCCACGCAGCCGTCGATCAAGGGCGCTTCAGTGGCCTCGCCCGCGAACACGTCCAGGCCGTAGGCACGGAACTTGTCGGTGGACTCGCCCTCGGCCAGCGCACGGCCGCTGCTGCTGCCCACGGCCTCGACCAGCGATGCCTGCGCCACCGTGGGCACCTGCAGCGCAAACGTGCCCGAAGCCTCCAGCAGCGTGCGTGTGTAGGTGCTCTTGTCGAGCACGACCGCGACCTTGGACGGCTGGAAGTCCAGCGCCATCGCCCAGGCCGCGGCCATGATGTTGCGCTGGCCGCCAAACGCGGCGCTGACCAGCACCGTGGGGCCGTGGTTGATGAGGCGGTAGGCCTTGTCGAGCGCCACGGGGCGCCGCTGTGCGTGGGACATCGTCACGGCGAGGGGTCCTTCAAGGATAGGCCCGGCACGGGCGGCCGGGCTTCGTCGGGGGTGTGCGTCGAGGCGCGCTCGACGATGCGAAAACCCAGGTCGACCACCGGTTCGGCAACGGCCGCGCCCCGGCAGCGCTCCAGGATCAGCTCGGCCGCGCGGCGCCCGATGGTCGCGCCGTCGACCTGCACGGTGGTCAGCGAGGGCTCGGTGTGGGCCGCGAAGTCGGCATCGCCAAAGCCGCACACGGCCAGTTGCCCGGGCACGTGCAGCCCTTGCGCAGCGGCTTCCACGAGCACGCCCAGCGCCAGTTGGTCGGAACTGCAGAACACCGCCTGCAGCCGCGCGTCCTGCGCCAGCAATTCACGCAGCGCCTGGCGTCCCAGTTCGAGCCGGCTCGGCGCCGGCACCGTGGCGGTGGGCACCGGCCGGCCCCAGGCCGCGAGAAAACCTTCGCGGCGCATGCCCGCCCGGCGGTCGTCGCCCGTGGCAATGCCGACCCGCTGCCAGCCACGGGCCAGGAAGTAGCCCGCCACCGCGCTGCCGACCTTCAGGTGCGAAAAGCCCACCACCATGTCGGCGGGCCAGTCGCTCAATTCCCACGTCTCGACCAGCGGCGTGCCGGATTGCGTGACGCGCTGGCGCACGGCGCTGGAACGGATCAGGCCCGCCATCACGATGCCGTCGACCCGGCGGCCCAGCATGGTGTCGATCAGGTCTTCTTCCTTGGCGTGGTCGTAGCCGATCTGGCCCAGGATCACCTGGTAGCCCGCCGCGTGCAGCCGCTCGGTCAGGACCTGGACGGTGGGCAGGAACTGCGCCACGGAAATCGACGGCACCAGGCAGGCCACCGTCATGCTGCGGCGTGACTTGAGGCTGCCCGCAACCCGGTTGGGCACATAGCCGGTGGCCGCGGCCGCCTGCTTGACGCGGGCTATCGTCTTGGCCGAGACCAGCCCCGGGTTGCTCAGCGCACGCGACGCCGTGATGAGCGACACGCCCGCCACACGCGCCACGTCGTGCAGCGTCGCCGTCTTGCGGTCGGTCGCGGGAATGAGAGCCTTCATCGGCGCCGATTTTAGGGTCTGCGGCTCCGCGCAAACCCTGATGGCGCTTCGGGCGGGCTCGGATTCAAAATGACAACGTTATCAATTCAGAAAAACAGGCTATCGAAATCAACCGGAGACATCAAATGACAACGTTACCCATTCACCCAAAGCGCCTGCGCCTTCTGCTGCCCAGCGCCGCCCTGGCCGCGCTGCTGCTGGGCGCCAGCCCGGCGCAAGCCCAGGCCGACTGGCCCAACAAACCCGTCACGCTGGTGGTCAACTTCCCGCCGGGCGGCTCGACGGACCAGGTCGCGCGCGCCATCGCCCCGCGCCTGGCGGCCAAACTCGGCCAGCCCTTCGTGATCGACAACAAGGCCGGCGCCACCGGCACGATCGGCGCCGGCTTCGTCAAACGCGCGCCCGCCGACGGCTACACCTTCCTGGTCACCTCGCTGGGGCCGCTGGTGATCGCGCCGCACCTGCTCAAGAGCGTGCCCTACAACGCGGCCGACGACTTCGACTACCTCACGGTCGCCGTGCGTTCGCCCAACGTGCTGGTGGTCCCCGTGAATTCGCCCTTCAAGACTGTGGCCGACTTGGTGGCCCACCTCAAGGCCCACCCGGGCCAGATGACGTTTGCCTCGGCCGGCACCGGCACCAGCGACCACCTCACGGCCGAACTGTTCTGGCAAAAGACCGGCACCCGGGGCGTGCACGTGCCCTACAAGGGGGGCGGCCCCGCGCACACCGACCTGATGGGTTCGCAGGCGGACGCGTCCTTCCAGAACATCAACGCCATCCTGCAGTACGTCAAGGGCGAGCGGATGCGGGCGCTGGCCATCACCAGCCGCGCGCGCTCGCCGCTGCTGCCTGACGTGCCGACACTCGACGAAGCCGGCGTGCGCGGCGTGGACGTCACGTCCTGGCAAGCCATCGTCGCGCCCAAGGGCCTGCCGCCGGAGATCAAACGCCAGGCCTACGACGCGCTGGCCCAGGTGCTGAACGACCCGGCCGTGTCGGCGCCCTTCACGGCGCTGGGCTTCGAGATGGTCATCAACTCGCCCACCGAATTCGCCGCCTTCCAGAAAGCCGAGTCGGCGCGCTGGAAGTCGATCATCGACACCGCCGGCATCACGCTGGATTGACGCCCCTTCCCTTTCTTTGTTGCCTTGCCATGACTGCCTTCGACACCTCGACCGCCATCAGCCCCGACCGCATCGACTGGATCCGCGTGTCCTCGTGCTACCTGCCCCTGAGCACGCCCATCAGCGACGCCAAGGTGCTGACCGGCCGCCAGAAACCCATGACCGAAGTCGCCATGCTGTTCGTCGAGATCGAATCGCGCGACGGCCATCGCGGCCTGGGCCTGAGCTATTCCAAGCGCGCCGGCGGCCCCGGCCAGTTCGCGCATGCGCAGGAGATCGCGCCGACGCTGCTGGGCGAAGACCCCAGCGACATCGCGCGGCTGTGGACCCGCATGGCCTGGGCCGGCGCCTCGGTCGGGCGCAGCGGCATGGCGGTGCAGGCCATCGGCGCCTTCGACGTCGCGCTCTACGACCTCAAGGCGCGCCGCGCCAGTCTGCCGCTGGCCAAGCTGCTGGGCGCCCAGCGCGAGAGCGTGCGCTGCTACAACACCTCGGGCGGCTTCCTTCACACGCCGCTCGACCAGTTGCTCGTCAACGCCTCGGCCTCGCGCGAGCGCGGCATCGGCGGCATCAAGCTCAAGGTCGGCCAGCCCGACCAGGCGCTGGACATCCAGCGCGTGGCCGCCGTGCGCCAGCACCTGGGCGACCACGTGCCGCTGATGGTCGACGCCAACCAGCAATGGGACCGGCCGACGGCCCAGCGCATGTGCCGCATCTTTGAAGAGTTCAACCTGGTCTGGATCGAGGAGCCGCTCGACGCCTACGACTTCGAGGGCCACGCCGCGCTGGCCGACAAGTTCGACACACCCATCGCCACCGGCGAGATGCTGGTGAGCGCGGCCGAACACGCCGAGCTGATCCGCCACCGCTCGGCCGACTACCTGATGCCCGACGCGCCGCGCGTGGGCGGCATCACGCCCTTCCTGAAGATCATGGGCATGGCCGAGAACGCGGGCGTGAGCCTGGCGCCCCACTTCGCCATGGAGCTGCACGTGCATCTGGCCGCCGTGTTCCCCACCGAGCCGTGGGTCGAGCATTTCGACTGGCTGGAGCCGCTCTTCAACGAGCGGCTGCAACTGCACGAAGGGCGCATGCTGGTGCCCACGCGCCCCGGGCTGGGTCTGAGCCTGAGCGAGCAGGCGCGGCAGTGGACACGCCAGCACGCCGAGTTCGGCCAGCGCCCCTGATCAGGCCGCCAACGGCTCAGCGCGCGGCGGCCACGCCGTCGCCCTGCGCGGCTTTGGGCCGCCGCGCGTAACGCTGCGCCAGCATGGCGCATACCATGAGCTGCATCTGGTGGAACAGCATCAGCGGCAGCAGGATGGCGCCAACCGCGCTGGCCGAGAACAGCACGTTGGCCATGGGCACGCCGCTGGCCAGGCTCTTCTTGGAGCCGCAGAAGACGGCGGTGATCTCGTCTTCGGTGCTGAAACCCAGGCGGCGGGCGCTCCAGACCGTGGTGCCCAGCGCCACCGCCAGCAGCAGGGCCGCCACCACGAGCAGGCCGCCCAGCTCGGCCCAGCTCACCTGGTGCCACAGCCCCTCGACCACCGCCGCGCTGAAGGCCGTGTAGACCACCAGCAGGATGGAGCCCTGGTCCACGCCCTTGAGCAGCTTGGCGCGCCGCTGGACCCAGCCGCCAATCCACGGGCGCAGCAGGTGGCCGACCACGAAGGGCGCGAACAGCTGCAGCAGGATGCGGCCGATCGCCTCCAGCCCGCCCGTGGTGGCCGCCGTGCCCTGGGTGGCGATCAGCAGCCCGACCAGCACCGGCGTGATGAAGATGCCCAGCAGCGTCGAGGCCGACGCGCTGCACACCGCCGCCGGAATGTTGCCGCGCGCCATCGACACCATGGCGATCGAGGACTGCACCGTGGACGGCAGCACACACAGGTAGAGCACGCCGATGTACAGGGCCGGCCCCACCAGCAGCGTGATCACGGGCTTGAACGCCAGGCCCACCAGGGGGAACAGCACGAAGGTCGAGGTCAGCACCACCAGGTGCAGGCGCCAGTGCATGATGCCGGCCACGATGGCCTGGCGCGACAGCCGCGCGCCGTGCAGGAAGAACAGCACCGCGATCGCCAGCGTGGTCGCCAGCTTGAAGGCCGCGGCCACACTGCCGGCCGCCGGCAGCAGGCTGGCGACGATGACGGTGCCGACCATCATCAGCGTGAAGTTTTCGGGAAGGAAACGAGGTCTGGCCATGGTGTTGTGAAGAACAAAATCGGTTGCCGGGAAGGCGAAGGGCTCCGATTACACGCCAAGCTGATTAAAAATAGAAATTAATTGATCTGATAAATTCATAGAATTAACTCATGATCTCCAACCTCAACGTCAGCCTGCGCCAGCTGCGCGTGTTCCAGGCCGTGGCCGAGCTGCAGAACTTCAGCCGCGCGGGCGACCGCATCGGCCTGACGCAGCCGGCCGTCAGCCGCAGCATCCACGAGCTGGAAGCGCAACTGGGTGTGGCGCTGGTCAACCGCAGCACGCGCCTGGTCGAGCTGACCGAGGCCGGCCGCGGCCTGGCGGCCGAGCTCGACCGCGTGCTCGACGAGCTGGAGGCGGTGCTGCTGAACACGCGCGACCAGGCGTCGAGCCGGCGCGGCACGGTGCGCGTGGGCAGCAGCCCGACGCTGTCGGCCAACCTCATGCCGCAGTGCATCGCGGCCTGCGCCCAGCGTTTCCCGGACATCGAGCTGCAACTGCTCGACCGCGTCCAGCAGGACGTGCTGGGCAGCGTGCGCGCGGGCGAGGTCGACTTCGCCGCCGTCATCGACCCGCCCGAGGCCGACGACCTCGCGCTCGAAGTCATCCAGCGCGACCCTTTTGTGCTGGTCTGCCCGGCCGGCCATGCGCTGGCCGCGCGGCGCGAGGTGCGCTGGAAGGACTTGCAGGACTGGCCGCTGGTGCTGCTGGACCACGTCTCGGGCAGCCGGCGGTTGATCGACCAGTCGCTGGCGCGCCACGGCATCGCGCCGCGCGTGGCGCAGGAGCTGGGCCATCCCACCACCGTCTTTCGGATGGTGGCCGCCGGCATCGGCGTCAGCGTGCTGCCGGGCCTGGCCCTGCCCTCGGCCGACCTGCAGGCCCTGGCCGTGCGGCCGCTGGTGCCGCGCGTGGAGCGGCGCATCATGCTCGCACGCCGCCGCCACCGGGCGCTGGCCCCGCGCGCGGCTGCCGTGTGGCAGCTGGTGCGGGAGCTGGCCTGATCAGATCTCGACCTTGCCGCCCAGCTCCACCACCGCGTTGGTCGGCAGGTGCAGGTAGTCGGCCGCGTGGCCGGCGTTGTGGTACATCTGCGCGAACAGCTTTTCGCGCCACGGCGCCATGCCGGTGCCCTCCGTGGGGATGACGATGTCGCGCGACAGGAAATAGCTGGTCGCCATGTCGTCGAGCTGGCAGCCACGCTGGCGCACCTGCTCCAGGTCGCGCGGCAGGTCGATGTCGTTCTTGAAGCCGTAGTGCACGGTGATTTCCCAGCAATGGCGGCCCAGCGGTTCGATCTCGACACGCCGGCTCATGGGCACCCAGGGCACCTCGTGCTGGCGCATGGTCACGAACAGGTTGGCGTCGTGCAGCACCTTGTTGTGCTTGAGGTTGTGCAGCAGCGCGTTGGGCACCAGGCCCGGCGTGGCCGTCAGGAACACGGCCGTGCCCTCGACCCGCGCCGGCGGGCTCACGAACACCGCGTCGAGAAAACTGCGCAGGTCGATCGCCTCCTTGCGCTGCGCCTCGGCCACCAGGTGCCGGCCCTGCTTCCAGGTCATCATCAGCACGAAGACCGAGCCGCCGATGAAGATCGGGAACCAGCCGCCGTCACCCAGCTTGAGCAGGTTGGAGGCAAAAAAGAAGGCGTCGACCACCAGGAAAAAGCCCGTGGCGGACACGCACAGCACCAGCGGGTACTTCCACGCGTAGCGGATCACGAAGAAGGTCAGGATGGTGGTGATCAGCATGTCCAGCGTCACCGCGATGCCGTAGGCGGCGGCCAGGCTGCTCGAATTGCGGAACATCAGCACCGCCAGCACGATGGCCACGAACAGGCCCCAGTTGACGAAGGGAATGTAGATCTGCCCGGCCGTGCGCACGCTGGTGTGCTGCACCGTCAGGCGCGGCAGGTAGCCGAGCTGGATGACCTGGCGCGTGACGCTGAAAGCGCCGGTGATCAGCGCCTGCGACGCGATCACGGTGGCGGCCGTGGCCAGCAGCACCAGCGGCACCAGCGCCCACTCGGGCGCCATGCGGTAGAACGGGTTCTTGACCGCCTCGGGCATCTCCAGCAGCAGCGCGCCCTGCCCGAAGTAGTTGAGCGTGAGCGACGGCATGACCACCAGGTACCACGCCAGCCGGATCGGCCGGCGCCCGAAGTGGCCCAGGTCGGCGTACAGCGCCTCGGCGCCCGTCACCGTCAGCACCATGGCGCCCAGCAGCACGAAGCTGGTGCCGGGGTTGTCGAGGATGAAACGCAGCGCATAGGCCGGGCTGATCGCGCGCAGGATTTCCGGGTGGCCCAGGATCTGCCACACGCCCAGCGCGGCCAGCGCCAGGAACCACGTGAGCGTGACCGGCCCGAAATAGCGGCCGATGCCGGCCGTGCCGCGCTTTTGCACCGCGAACAGCGCAAACAGCACCACCAGCGTGACCGGCAGGATGTAGGGGTGCAGCACGGGCGAGATGACCTCCAGGCCCTCGACCGCCGAGAGCACCGAGATCGCCGGCGTGATCACGCCATCGCCATAGAACAGCGAGGTGCCGAAGATGCCGATGACCAGCAGGACCTTGCGCAGACGGGGCTTGTCGGCCACCGCGCGCGAGGCCAGCGCCAGCATGGCGACCAGGCCGCCCTCGCCTTCGTTGTCGGCGCGCAGCACCAGCAGCACGTACTTGAACGAGACGATGATCGTCAGCGTCCAGAAGATCATCGACAGGATGCCGTAGACGTTCTCGGGCGTGAACGGCACGTGGCCGTGGCCGAAGACCTCTTTGATGGCGTACAGCACGCTGGTGCCGATGTCGCCGTAGACGACGCCGATGGCACCCAGGATCAGGGCTGGCAGGGGTGTTTTTTTGTCAGACACAGACAAGCGCAACCCGGCATGTGGCCATGCGCGGGTTTCATTGCTTCGGAAGCGCCATTGTGCCTGCGCCGGGCGCGGCCAGGCGGCGGCCCGGGCGCGGCGCTCAGAAGCTGTGGCGCAGCGTCAGCGTCGCGTTGCGCGGCGCGCCCGGCAGGTTCAGGTTGGGGCTGGTGCCGTGGCCCGAGACGATGTAGCGCCGGTCCAGCAGGTTGCGCAGGTTGAGCTGCAGCGTGGTGGCGCGGCCCAGGCGGCGCTGCACCATGGCGTCGAACACCACGTAGGACGGCAGCGTGACGGTGTTGCCCGGGTTGGCGAAACGATCGCCCACATAGCTGGCGCCGCCGCCCACCGTCCAGTCCCCGCCCACGGCCTGCGTCAGCCACAGCGACAAGGAATGGCGCGGCGTGAGCGTGGCGCGTTTGCCCTGGACCGGCTGGCCCGCGTCGGTCGCGGTCGATTGTGTGATGCGGGTGTCCAGGAAGGCGTAGCTCAGCCAGGCCTGCGTGCCGGGCCGCAGTTCGCCCGTGGCCGACAGCTCCAGCCCGCGCGTGCGCTGCGTGCCGACCGGGATGAGCTGGGTCGGCGCGGCCGGGTCGGTGGTCTTGATGTCGGTGCGCTCGAGCTGGAACAGCGAGGCCGTGGTCGACAGCGCGCCGTCCAGCCAGTCGAGCTTGGCGCCCACTTCGTAGTTGGTGGTGCGCTCGGGCTTGAGCGCGGCGTTGGCGGCCGTCAGCGCAAACATCTCGGCCGAGGGCTGGTAGGAGCGGCTGACCGAGGCGTAGTAGGACTGCGTGCGGCTGGGCTGCCACACCACGCCGGCACGCGGGCTCCAGGTCGCGTCGTTGCGCGAGAAGTCGCTCTTCCCGGGCATGCGGTTGTCGGTGCGCTGACCGAAGCGGTCGTAGCGCAGGCCGGCCAGCACCTTCCACTGGGGCGACAGCGTGACCTGGTCCTGTACGTAGAGCCCACGCGTGAGGTAGCGGTTGAGCGCGCTGCCCGTCAGGGGGCCGCCGCCGTCCAGCGGCACCACGGGCAGCACCGGGTTCCAGACGCTGACCGTGGCGACCGTGCCATCCGAGTAGGACAACGCGTCCTTGTTCTGCTGGCCCAGCTCGACCCCGTAGAGGATTTCATGCTGCAGGCCGCCGGTGCGCAGCGTCTGCACCAGCTCGGTCTGGTTGAAAACGCCATGCTCGAAACGGTCCACACCCGAGCGCGTGAGCGCCACCGTGCCGGCCGCGTCGTTGGTCGTGCCGGCCGGCAGCGTGTTCTGGCGGTCGAGCGTGTAGCGGTAGTAGCGCAGCGCGTTGCGCAGGCGCAGGCTGTCGGAAAAGCGGTGGTTGAAGGTGGCCGTGAGCGAGGACACGCGCGAGGTGGAGGTGTCGGCATCACGCGCGTTGGCCGAGCCGTAGTAGGTGCTGGGGTCCACGTTCACCGGCCGCCCGCGCGTGGCCGGCACGCCGAAGTCGGTCACACGTTCGTCGTGCAGCCAGTCGGCCTGCAGCGTGAGCGAGGTGGCCGCGCTGGGCTGCCAGCGCACCGAGGGCGACACGGTCTGGCGCTTGAGAAACTGCTGGCTGCGGTAGCTGTTGCCGTCCTCGACCGCGCCGGTCATGCGCCAGGACCACTGCTCGCTGGCCACGCGCCCGACGTCGAACTCGCCGCGCTTGGCCGCCCAGCTGCCCACGCTCAGCGCCACGTCGGTCACGTCCAGCCCCGGCTGCTTGGTCACGCGGTTGACCAGCCCGCCCGAGGAGCCGCGCCCGTAGAGCACGGCCGCCGGGCCCTTGATCACTTCCACACGCTCGATGTTGGAGAGGTCGCGGAAGTACATGGCGTCGTCGCGGAAACCGTCGACGAACTGGTCGCCGATGCTGGTGAAGCCCCGGATGCTGACCTGGTCGCGCTGGCCGTCGCCGTGGTTCAGGCCCACGCCCGCGACGTTGCGCAGCACGTCCTGCATCGACGTCGCGCCCTGGTCGCGGATCACCTGCTGCGGCACCACGTCCATGGTCTGCGGCACGTCGCGCAGGGCGGTGGCCGTCTTGGTGGCGCCCGACGAACGCACGGTGTTGTAGGCCGTGTCGTCGCCGCCGGCCGCCGCCGTCACACGCACTTCGCCCAGCGTCGCGCCCGCCGGGCCCGGAGCCGCCGGTGCCGCGGCCGCGCGCGGCCCCAGCGTGTAGCCGGCCGCGCCGCGGCGCACGGCCAGCGGCGTGCCGGCCAGCAGGCGCTCGAAGCCCTGCTCGACCGTGTAGCGCCCGCGCAGGCCCGGCGTGGCCAGCCCCTGCGTCTGGGCGGGCGTGAAGGACAGCGTCACGCCCGCCTGCCCCGCCAGGGCCGACAGCGCGGGCCCGAGCGGGCCGGGTGCAATGTCGTAGTCACGCGCGGTGGCGGCCAGGCCGGCCTCGGGCGGGGTCTGCGCTTGCGCCCCCAGGCTCACGCCGCCCAGGGCAAAGCAGGCCGCCAGGGCCAGGGGATGGACGGCCGCCAAACGCGCCAAACGCGCGCGGGCCGGTGGGGTCGGTGTCGTCATGAAAAAAATCTTGGCTGGACTCGTTCGCAGACAGGGCTGCGGCTGCGTGGAACGCCCGCGCCGGTCGGGCGTCTCGTCGTTCTCCAGACCCATGCCGCATGAGGCGGCCTTCAAGGGACACCCGAATTTGAAAATTTATGTAACCGGCGCGCGCGCCACCACCGTGACCCAGTAACGCGTGCGCCGCACCACCTCGATGGGCAGCGCCGCCTGCAGCGCGGCCAGCACGGCGTCGGTGTCGGCCAGCTGGAACGCGCCGGAGATGCGCAGGCCCGCGACCGCCGGATCGCAGCGCAGCAGGCCGGGCCGGTAGCGCGCCAGCTCGGCCAGGAAGTCACCCAGCCGCTGGTCGTCCGCGTACAGCACGCCCTGCGCCCACGCCGGCGCGCCTGCGGCGGCCCAGCCCGCCGCCAGCGGCTGCGCGGCCTCGATCACGCCGGCGGAGAAACGCACACGCTGCCCGGCTTCCAGCACACGCTGCGCGCCGCTGCCCGCGGTGGTGATCTGCACCCGGTGCGCCAGCACGGCCAGTTCGGTCCAGCCGTCGTCGTGCACCCGCACGACAAAACGGGTGCCCAGCGCCAGCAGGCGCCCCTGCGCCGTGTGCACCTCGAAGGGCCGCGCGGGCGATTGCCGGTCGGCCGCGGTGCGCACGTCGATCTCGCCGCGGCGCAGGTGCAGGCGGCGGGCCTGGGCCGTGAAGGCCACGTCCAGCGCCGTGGCGGTGTTGAGCAGTACGCGGCTGCCGTCGGCCAGCGCCACCTCGCGCCGCTCGCCCACGGCGGTGCGGTAGTCGGCGCCCCAGCCGGCCTCGCCCGCCTGGCGCCAGGCCAGCCAGGACACGGGCGCGGCCAGCCCCAGCACGGCCATCGCCTTGACGGCCGCGCGCCGCCGTGCGGGCGCGGGACGGGTCAGCACCGGCACGCCCAGCGCGGGCGGCACGGCGCCGAACTGGCGGCGCAGGCGCTCGGCCTTCTGCCAGGCCTGTTCGTGCGCGGGGCTGGCGGCGCGCCAGCGGCGGCAGGCTTCGGCGTCGGCCGCGCTGGCCTGGCCCGCGTGCATCCGCACCAGCCACTGCGCGGCTTCGCGGATGACGGCGGCGTCGAGCGCGGAGGACACGGGCCCGGCGCTCAATCGATCAGGCTCAGGCACAGCTCGAAGCCTTGCGCCATGTCGCGCTTGACGGTGCGTTCGCTCACGCCCACACGCGCGGCGATGGCCGCGTAGTCCAGGCCCTCCAGTTGCGAGAGCACGAACACCTCGCGCGTTCGCGGCGCCAGCCGGCCCAGCAGGTCGTCGAGCTGGCGCAGGGCCTGCAGCGCGGCCAGTTCCTCCTCGGGCGGCATCGCCAGCGGCTGCGGCAGCGCGGCCAGGGTCTCCAGCCAGGCCCGCTCCAGGCTGAGCCGGCGCCAGTGGTCGTTGAGCAGCCCGCGCGCCACGGTCGTGAGATAAGCGCGCGGCTGCTGCACACGAGCCACGGCCTCGGGCTTGGCCAGCAGCCGCACAAAGGTGTCGTGCGCCAGGTCGGCCGCCCCGTCCGCGCAGCCCAGGCGCCGCCACAGCCAATGCTGCAGCCAGCCATGGTTGGCGTGGTAGAGACGCTCGACGGAGTCGGCAGGCGGTGGCAGGACACAGGACGACGGCACGGCGACCTCGCGGCAAGAACAAACCGGCCAGCGGCCGGACAAGACCGCAAATGATACCAATTCACAATCAAAAACCATCCTGGCCAGGCCGGTGGCTTTGCTACACTTGCCGCCACTATGTTCATGCACCGCATCGTTCAAAAAGGTCGCAGCGACCGGGGAGCCTGGCCCTGTCGCCGGCCAACGAATGCGCGTTTCCATTGCTGATCGCCGCCGTCCCTTTTCAGCCGCTTCACGCCTGAAGCCGCACGGGGCGCTGCGCGCACCCGCCGCCTGAGCGCCGGGCGCCCCGCCCGATCAGCCCCGCTTTCTTGTCCCATTGCCCGCCATGAACCGGTGCCGCCACGGCACCGCCCGAGCTGCTAGGAGGCTCGCCGCATGATGACCGAACTCGAATTCAAAAGCCTGGCCCTGCAGGGCTACAACCGCATCCCGCTGATCGACGACGCCTTCGCCGATCTGGAGACGCCGCTCTCGCTCTACCTCAAGCTCGCGCACGCCAAGGACGGCGGCGCCTACAGCTTCCTGCTCGAATCCGTGGTGGGTGGCGAGCGCTTCGGCCGCTACAGCTTCATCGGCCTGCCCGCGCGCACCCTGCTGCGCGCCAGCGGCTTCGGCGCCGATGCCCGCACCGAGGTGGTGACCGACGGCCAGGTGGTCGAGACGGCCGTGGGCAATCCGCTGGACTTCATCGCCGCCTACCAGCAGCGCTTCAAGGTCGCGCTGCGCCCCGGCCTGCCGCGTTTTTGCGGCGGCCTGGCGGGCTACTTCGGCTACGACACGGTGCGCTACATCGAGAAAAAACTCGAAGCCACCTGCCCGCCCGACACGCTGGGCTGTCCCGACATCCTGCTGCTGCAGTGCGAGGAACTGGCCGTCATCGACAACCTGTCGGGCAAGCTGTACTTCATCGTCTACGCCGACCCGGGCAAACCGGACGCCTACGCCCAGGCCAAGCGCCGCCTGCGTGATCTGAAGGAGCAGCTCAAGTACTCGGTGGCCGCGCCCACCATCCGCCCGAGCCAGAGCCACGCGGTCGAGCGCGAGTTCGCCAAGGCCGACTACATCGCCGCCGTCGAGCGCGCCAAGGAGCTGATCGCCGCCGGCGACTTCATGCAGGTCCAGGTCGGCCAGCGCCTGAAGAAGCGCTACACCGAGTCGCCCCTGTCGCTCTACCGCGCGCTGCGTTCGCTCAACCCCAGCCCCTACATGTACTACTACCACTTCGGCGACTTCCAGGTAGTGGGGGCCTCGCCCGAGATCCTGGTGCGGCAGGAGTCGACCACCTTCAACGGCCAGGCCGAGCAGCAGATCACCATCCGCCCGCTGGCCGGCACGCGCCCGCGCGGCAACACGCCCGAGGCCGACAAGGCCGCCGAGGCCGAGCTGCTGGCCGACCCCAAGGAACGCGCCGAGCACGTCATGCTGATCGACCTGGCGCGCAACGACATCGGCCGCATCGCCAAGACCGGCAGCGTGCAGGTGACCGAGGCCTTCGTGGTCGAGCGCTACAGCCACGTGATGCACATCGTCAGCAACGTCGAAGGCAACCTCAACGACGGCATGGGCCCGGTCGACGTGCTCAAGGCCACCTTCCCGGCCGGCACGCTCACGGGCGCGCCCAAGGTGCACGCGATGGAGCTGATCGACCAGCTCGAACCCACCAAGCGCGGCCTGTACGGCGGCGCCTGCGGCTACATCAGCTACGCGGGCGACATGGACGTGGCCATCGCCATCCGCACCGGCATCGTCAAGGACCAGACGCTGTATGTGCAGGCCGCCGCCGGCGTCGTGGCCGACTCGGTGCCCGAGCTCGAATGGAAAGAGACCGAGGCCAAGGCGCGCGCCATGCTGCGCGCGGCCGAACTGGTCGAAGAAGGCCTGCAATAACGCCGCCAGACGCGCCCGGCAAGGTGGCACGCGGGGCGCAACATGCTGTTACGGGATCACTGTCACCGGCATGAGGGTCAGCCTCTACACTCAAGGCTGAGTCCGGGTGCCGCAAGGCATGCCGGCACTCCCCTTCTTGAAACCCGGGCGGCCCCACCCGCTCGCACGTCCGCTCATTTGCCATGAAGAAATCCGCCGTCCTCACCCTCAGCGCCGTCGCCGCAGCCGCCCTGGCCTACGCGGGCGGCACCTGGTGGGCCGGCGAGCGCGCGCAGGCCATCTACGAACAGCAGGTCGCGCAACTGCAGCAGCGTTACCCGGGCCTGGCCGTGCTCGACCACCAGTACCAGCGCGGCTTCTGGCACTCCAGCTCGACCCTGGTGCTGCAATACGGCCGGCCCGACAGTACGGCGGGCGACACGACGGACAACGCCGCGGACCCGGCAGGCACGGCGCAGGAATCCGAGCCCGAGACCGGCGACCCCGCGCAGGCCGACGCCCACGCCAACCCGGACACCGAAGGCGAGGAGCAGGAAGACCCGCAAGCCGCCAGCGCGGATGACGGCGACGAAGAGGAAGTGGCGACGCCGCTGTATTTCACGGTCGTGCTCAACGACCGCATCACGCACGGCCCGATCACCAGCCTGCGCTCGGTGGGTGCGGCCAGCGTCAACTCCACGCTCACGCTCGACGCGCGTTCCACGCCCGAGATCGCCGCCACGCTGGCCGGCAAGACCCTGGCCACGGCCAGAACCGACGTGGATTTTTCGGGCGACTTCAGCAGCGCCTTCCAGGGGCCCGAGCTGAGCTGGAACACCCCCGCGGGCGATGCCATACACTGGCTCGGCCTGCAGGGCACGCTGGCCAGCACGGGCGGCGCCGACAAGCTCAGCTACGAGCTCACCGCGCCCGGCCTGCAGGTGGACAACGCCGACGACGGCATGCACGTGGGCTTTTCGGGCCTGAGCCTGCGCGGCATCGACAAGGCCATGAACGCGCTGTGGGCGCTGTCGGGCCGCGACGAAGGCCAGATCGGCACGATCAGCATCAAGGCCGACGAAACCGCCGACGACGCCAAACCCTTCGAGCTGGCGCTGCAGAACGTGCAGTTCCAGCAGACCAACAAGACCTCGGGCGACCTGCTCGACGGCATGCTGCAGGTCACGGGCACCGGCACGGCCGGCGGCCTGCCCATCAATGGTTTTGAGCTGCGCACCTCGCTCACGCGGCTGCACGCGCCCACCTACCTGCGCATGGCCGAGCAGGTCGCGGGCCTGAGCTCGGACGACGCCGAGGGCGCGGCCGCCGTCATGCGCAGCCACCTGTCCGCGCTGCTGGCCTACAACCCCGAATACGCGCTCGACAAGTTCTCGCTGGACATCGACGGCGAGCATGGCGAAGCCTCCTACCGCCTGAGCATGCCCGGCGTCACGCCCGAAGAGCAGGAAGTGCCGCTGTCGCTGCTGGCCGTCAGCCGGCTCCAGCTCGAAGCCAGCGCCAACCTGCCCGTGAGCTGGCTCGAATGGATCGCGCGCGAATCGGCGCTGGACGACGGCGGCAACCTCACACCCGCGGGCGCCAAGGTGCTGCTCGACGAGCTCGTGCACCAGCGCCTGGTGCTGCGCGACGGCCCGCACCGCATCAAGACCCAGGTGCATTACGAAAAAGGCCGCCTGGAAGTCAACGGCAAGCCGTTGCGCGGCGGGCTGGGCGCTTTGGGCAATCTCTAGATCGCCAGCACGCCCTGGCGGCCCGCGTCGGCACGATCCGAATATTCATCCTCAGAAATATCACTTCGACCTCGAACACGGCTTTCGACAATCGGCTGTTCGCCTTTTCCCAGACCCTGGGCTGCCACCAGTTATCCGATGACGCACATTTTCAGGCTGGAGAACGTCTCCAAGGCCTTCATCCGCTCTGGCCAGACGTTGCCAGCCCTGCGCGACGTCAACCTCGAGATTCCTCCGGATCCTTTTTCGGCATCGTCGGCACCTCGGGCGCGGGCAAGAGCACGCTGCTGCGGCTGCTGAACCTGCTGGAAACACCCAGCGCCGGCTCGATCTGGTTCGAGGGCCAGCCGATCCACGGCTTGTCGGGCGCTGCGCTGCGCGCCTACCGAAACAAGGTCTCGACGATCTTTCAGCACTTCAACCTGTTTCACGGCAAGACCGTGCTGGAGAACATCGAGTTTCCCCTGGCCGTGCGCGGCGAGCCGCGCGCCGCCCGCCGCCAGAAAACCCAGGAGCTCATTGACCTCGTCGGCCTGCGCGGCCAGGAAAACGCCTATCCGTCGCAGCTCTCGGGCGGGCAGAAGCAGCGGGTCGGCATCGCGCGGGCGCTGGTCTCGAACGCGCAGGTGCTGCTGTGCGACGAGGCCACCAGCGCGCTCGACTCGGAGACCACGACCGTCATCCTCGATCTGCTGCTGTCGCTCAAGCGCCAGCTCAATCTGACCATCATCCTCATCACGCACGCGTGGGACGTGGTGCGCTACGCGGCCGACTCGGTGACCCTGATCCAGGGCGGCCGCATCGTCGAGACCGGCAGCGTGCGCGAGTTGCTGCACGACGCAGACTCCTACCTCGGCCGCCAGCTGCTGCCCGCGCCCGACCTGGGACGCGGCCCCGAACACGGCTGGATCCGCTACGACCTGCTGCTGGCCGACGTGCGCCAGCAAAGCACGATCTTTGCCGACGCCGCCAAACGCCTGGACGTCGCCAGCGCCGTGGTCTCCGGCGGCGTCGAGCGCCTGGGCGGCATCGAAGCCGCACGTTTCAAGGTCGACTTCGACCTGCGCGGCAAGGCACCCGGCGCGCTCGAAGCGCTGTCCTCCATCCTGCGCGAAAAGAGCATCGTGCTCGGCAAGGCGGCCTGATGAACACACGCGACTGGACCCAATACATCCCCGACTTCTGGGAAGCGCTCGGCCAGACCCTCTACATGACCGCCTTCTCGGGTGTGCTGGTCATCAGCTTCGGCATCGCCATCGGCCTGGCGCTGTATCTGACGGCGCCCAACTCATGGAGCCCACGCCCCGTGGTCTACCACGTGCTCAACACGATCGTGAACATCGGGCGCTCGATCCCGTTCATCATCATGATCGTCATCCTCATTCCCGCGACGCGGCTGATCGTCGGCACGCCGCTGGGCCCGGCCGCGGCGCTGGTCCCGCTGACGGTGGGGTTCACGCCCTTCTTCTCGCGCCTGATCGAGTCCAACCTGCGCGAACTCGACCAGGGCCGGATCGAGGCGGCCCGCGTCATCGGCGTGACGACACCGCAGTTCATCTTTCGCATCCTGCTGCCCGAATCCCTGTCCGGCATCATCGGCTCGGCCACCATCATCCTGGTCGGCCTGGTCGAGGGCACCGCCGTGGCCGGCGCCATCGGCGCGGGCGGCGTGGGCGACTTCGCGCTCACCTATGGCTACCAGCGCTGGTTCACCGAATTGATCGTGGTCGCCGTCATCGCCATGGTGCTCATCGTGCAGGCCATCCAGATCACCGGCGACACCTGGGTGCGCCTGCGCAAACACAAACGCTAGGCCACTGCGCCTGCGCCTTCGTCCGATTTCTTTTGTCTGCATGGAAAGACGCCTCATGTCGCTCAACGCCCCCATCGCCCCCACAGCCCGACGCAAGACCCTGCACACGATCCTGACCCTGTGCGTCGCCGCGCTCACCAGCGGCTTTGCCGGCACCGCCACAGCGGCCGACACCCGCGTGCCCAGCGAGCCGCTGCGGGTCTACGTGACCCCGACACCGCAAGGCGACATCCTGCGCTACGTGCAGAAGCTCGCCGATGCGGACAAGAGCGGCCTCAAGCTCAAGGTCATCGAAAGCAACCAGGGGCTGGACGTCAACCAGTTGCTGCTCAAGGGCGACATCGACGCCAACCTGTTCCAGCACCAGCCCTATTTCGTTTCGTGGATCGCCGCCCACCCCGAAGGCAAGGACAAGCTGGTCAACGCCGCCACCCTGCTGGTCAACGTGTTCGGCCTGTATTCCTCCAAGTACAAGTCGATCAAGGACATCCCGGACGGCGCCTCCTTCCTGGTGCCCAACGAGCAGACCAACCTGCCGCGCGCCCTGTTCATCCTGCAAAACGCGGGGCTGCTCACGCTCAACTACCCGAAGTCCGACGGCTCCGCCGCCGCGCGGGCCATCGACGAGAAAACCATCGCGGCCAACCCCCGCAACTTCAAGTTCATCCCGACCGAAACACGTTTGCGCGCCAAGGCCCTGCCGGATGTGCAAGCGTCGTTCATCAACGGCGACATCGCGCTCACGCACGACATCGACCCACGCTCGGCGCTCGCGCTGGAAGACAAGGCCGGCAATCCCTACGCCAACGTGCTGACGACGCGCAGCGACCTGGTGCAAGACCCGCGCGTGCAGGCCCTTGTGAACTACCTCACCGGCGAGTCGGTGGCCCGGTTCATCAACGACAACTACAAGGGCTTCGTGGCACCGGTCCAGCAGCGGCTGATTCCTTGAACGGGCCGTGCACACCCGTGAAAAGACTTTGAACAGGTTCTTAAGCCCAACCTAAGTCCGGCACGTCCAGAATAGGCCGCCGGTCTGCGGTTCGCAGGCGCCGGCGCATCGGCAACAACGAACTTTGGGTGGACATGGACTGGCATACCGAAATCGGCCACAGCGCACTGTGGTTGCTGCAGGCTTATCTGATCACGTGCGCGGGCTCCGCCGCCATGGTGGCGCTGGCGGTGCGTGGCACGCGCTGGGGGCATCAGTTCTGGCGGCTGGGCGCGGGTTATCTGGATCCGCGGCGCGACTGGCGCCCGCTGGTGTCGCTGGCGCTGCTGCTGTTCTTTGCGCTGTTCGCGGTGCGGCTGTCGGTGCTGTTTTCCTTCTGGTACAACGGCTTTTACAGCGCGCTGCAGGCACTGGACGTCAAGGCCTTCTGGTTCCTGATCGGCATCTTCGCCGTGCTGGCGGCGGTGCACGTGGGCAGCACGCTGCTCAACGCATACATCGGCCAGGCCTTCGACATCCGCTGGCGTGTGTGGCTCAACGAGCGTCTGACCAGCGACTGGCTGGCCGGCCAGGCCTATTACCGCGAGCAGTTCCTCGAAGGCAACGCGGCCATGGACAACCCGGACCAGCGGATCGAGCGCGACATCGCGGCCTTCACCACGGGCTCGCGCACGCTGGCCATCGGCGCGGTCGGCTCCGTGGTTTCGCTGGTCGCCTTCACGGGCATTCTGTGGTCGCTGTCGGCGCCGCTGGCCGTCGCGGGCATCGAGGTGCCGCGCGCCATGGTGTTCCTGGTCTACCTCTACGTGATCGTGGCCACCGTGTTTGCCTTCTGGATCGGGCGGCCGCTGATCCGGCTGAACTTCCTGTCCGAAAAACTCAGCGCCAACTTCCGCTACGCGCTCATGCGGCTGCGCGAGTACGCCGAGAACATCGCCTTCTACCGGGGCGCGGCCATCGAGCGCCGCCAGCTCGACGGCCGCTTCGGCGCGGTCATCGCCAATGCCTGGGCGCTGGTGTTCCGGGGCCTGAAATTCGACGGCTACAACCTGGGCGTGAGCCAGGTCGCCGTGGTCTTTCCCTTCATCCTGCAGGCGCCGCGTTTCTTCAGCGGCGCGATCAAGCTGGGTGACGTGATGCAGACCTCGCAGGCCTTCGGCCAGGTGCAGGATGCGCTGTCGTTCTTCCGCACGTCCTACGACACGTTTGCACAGTACCGCGCGGTGCTGGACCGCCTGACCGGCTTTCTCGATGCCACGCGGGACGCGCGCGCGCTGCCGACGATCGCCACCGAGCCGCTGGCCGATGCCCTGCAGATCACCGCGCTGCAGGCCCGCCGCCCCGACGGCCAGCCGCTGGTGCAAGACCTGTCGCTGGCACTGCAACCGGGCCAGGCGCTGCTCATCAAAGGCCCCTCGGGCTGCGGCAAAACGACCTTGCTGCGCGCGCTGGCCGGCCTGTGGCCGCATGCCGAAGGCACGGTGCGGCACCCCGAGGGCGCGCAGACGCTGTTCCTGTCGCAGCGCCCCTACCTGCCGCTGGGCAGCCTGCGCGCGGCGTTGGCCTACCCGGGCGAGCCCGCGCCCGGCGACGACGCGCGCATCCACGCCGTGCTGGCGCGCGTCAGCCTGGGCCACCTGGCCGAGCGGCTGGACCTGGCCACCGACTGGTCGCGCATCCTGTCGATCGGCGAACAGCAACGGCTGGCCTTTGCCCGCGTGCTGTTCAACCAGCCGCGCCTGGTCTTCCTCGACGAGGCCACATCAGCCACCGACGAGGGCCTGGAGCACCAGCTCTACACGCTGCTGCGCGGTGAGCTGCCGCAGGCCATGCTGGTGAGCATCGGCCACCGCAGCACGCTCGACGCCTTCCACGACCGCCAGCTCGTGCTCGACGGGCAAGGCGGCTGGGCGCTGCGTTGAGAGCCTGTTCGCGGCCTGATCAATCAGGCCGGATGTTCATTTCCCGGATGACGGTGCCGTACTTGTCGAGCTCCTGGCGCGTGAAGACGGCCAGTTGCTCGGCACTGCCGTGCGCGGGCGTGATGGCGAACTGCTGCAGTCGCTCGTTCACATCGGGCATCTGCATGACCTTGGCCAGCGCGTCGCCCAGCTTGCGCAGCACGGGCGCCGGCGTCTTGGCGCGCGTGTAGAGCGCGTACCAGGCATCGACCTGGAAGTTCTTGTAGCCCGCCTCGGCAAAGGTCGGCACGTCGGGCAGCTCGGCCAGGCGCGTGGGCGCGGCCACCGCCAGCGCGCGCGCCTTGCCGCCACGGGT
The DNA here is from genome assembly GCA_009912175.1 of Paracidovorax wautersii. GTDB lineage: Bacteria > Pseudomonadota > Gammaproteobacteria > Burkholderiales > Burkholderiaceae_C > Comamonas_F > Comamonas_F wautersii_A. The sequence goes on from WNDQ01000001.1 coordinate 140,406, forward strand.
CAGCGGCAAGGCGCTGGTGCTGGTGTCGAAGATCACGTCCAGCCGGCCGGCGATCAGGTCGAGCGTGTGGGCGTTGCCGCCCTTGTAGGGCACGTGCGTCATCTCGACCCCGGCCGCGCGGCCGAACAAAGCGCCGGCCAGGTGCAGCGGCGAGCCATTGCCGGCCGAGCCATACATCACCTGGCCCGGCGTCTTGCGCGCCTGCTCGACCACGGCGGCCAGGCTGGTGTAGCGCGAGTCGGTGCCGACGGTGGCGATGATGGGCGCCTTGCCGATCAGCCCCAGCGGCGCAAAGTCGGCCACCGGGTCGTAGCCCGCGACCTTGTAGCCCAGCAAGTTGGGCGTGACCGCGTGGCTGGCCAGCGAACCCAGCACCAGCGTGTAGCCGTCGGACGGCGCCCGGGCCGCCATGGCGGTGCCAATGGCCGTACCCGCGCCGGGGCGGTTGTCGACCACCACGGCCTGGCCCAGCACCTCGGCCATCTTCTGGCCGATCAGCCGCCCGACCGCGTCGTTGGCGCCGCCGGCCGGGTACGGCACGATCAGCGTGAGGTTGCGCGAGGGGAAATCGTCCTGGGCCTGGGCGGCGGGCGCCAGCGTTCCCAGCAGGGCCAGGGCCGCGGCGGCCAGGCAGCCGCGCCGGCGCAGGGCGCCCCCGGTGAAGGGCAATGTCATGGTGTCTGTCTCCGGTGAGTCGTAGTAGGCTTGCGCTGGCGCGGACCGATGCCACAATCTTTCACAAACAACCAAATTCTTTCACCATGCCTTTGATCAAGCCAGACATTTGTCCGATAAACCGGTGAAAACCCCTACCAATTTCTCTCAAAAACGCGCATGAACAAGCCCACCCGAAGCGTCCAGCCCACGGCGCTGCTGCCCGCGCAGCGGCGCGACCGCATCGTGGCCTTCTTGCAGCGGCACGGCGCGGTGACGCTGCAGCAGCTCGCGCAGGCGCTGGAGGTGTCGCTGTCGACCTTGCGGCGCGACCTCGACGGCCTGGAGGCCGAGGGCATCCTGTCGCGCACCCATGGCGGCGCGCTGCTGCGCCAGCCGCAGTACAGCACTTTCGAGCCCGACCCGAGCGCGGCATCAGCCCTTTCGCCTCAAGAAAAACGCGCCATCGGCGTGGCCGCGGCGGCCGGCCTGCGGCCCGGGCAGAGCGTGATCTTCGACAGCGGCAGCACCGTGCTGGAGGCCGCGCGCGCGGCGGTCGAGCGCAACCTGCCGCTGGTGGCCGTCACCAACGACCTGGCCATCGCCCAGGTGCTGGGCACGAGCGCCGCCATCCGCGTGCACGTGCTGGGCGGCCAGTTGCGGCCCGGCAGCCATACGCTCACGGGCCCCGGCATGATCGAGCAGGCGCACGCGCTGCGCGCCGACGTGGTGCTGCTGGGCGCGCATGCGGTGACCGACGGTGTGCTGTCGGAGACCGACGCCGACGTGGCCGCCGTCAAACGCGCTTTTGTGGCGGCAGCGGCCGAGCGGCGGCTGCTGGTGGATGCCAGCAAGTTCCGCCCGCGCGCCTTCATGCAGGTGTGCGAGATCACGGCCTTCGACGAGGTGATCTCGGACCAGGGCCTGCCCCCCGGCCAGGCCGAGGCACTGCGCGAGCTGGACCTCGCGCTCACGCTGGTGCACGCGGGCGGCTGACCCCAGAGCCTGTCAGGCCGCGAGCTTTTCCAACGCGTCGATGAACATGGCGGGCACGTCGAAACCCGTCTGGTCGGTGATTTCCTGGAAGCAGGTCGGGCTGGTCACGTTGATTTCGGTCAGGCTCTCGCCGATCACGTCCAGGCCGACCAGCAGCAGGCCGCGCGCGGCCAGCGTGGGGCCCAGGGCCTCGGCGATCGCGCGGTCGCGGCTGGTCAGCGTCTGTGCCACACCCTTGCCGCCGGCGGCCAGGTTGCCGCGCACTTCGCCGCCCTGCGGAATGCGCGCCAGGCTGAACGGCGCGGGCACGCCGTTGATGAGCAGGATACGTTTGTCGCCCTGCACGATCTCGGGCACGTAGCGCTGCACCATGATGGTCTGCGTGCCGTCGCGGTTGAGCGTCTCGATGATGCTGCCCAGGTTCAGGCCGTCGGCCTTGACGCGGAAGATGCCCATGCCGCCCATGCCGTCCAGCGGCTTGAGGATGATGTCGCCGTGCTCGGCCTGGAAGGCGCGCACCGCCTCGGGCCGGCGCGTGACCAGCGTGGGGCTGGTGAACTGCGGAAACTCCAGCAGCGCGAGCTTTTCGGGGTGGTCGCGCAGCGCGGCCGGCTTGTTGAAGACCTTGGCGCCTTCACGCTCGGCCTGGCCCAGCAGGTGGGTGGCGTAGAAGAACTCGGTGTCGAAAGGCGGGTCCTTGCGCATGACCACGGCGTCGAACTCGCGCAGCGCCACTTCGCGTGTGCCGTCCACGCGGAACCAGGCCTCGGGCTCGCCGGTGAGCGTGATGTCCTGCACACGCGCCGTCACCAGACCGCCACTGCGCCAGCCCAGGTCGATCTGCTCGCAGGCCGACACGCGATGGCCGCGCCGCTGCGCCTCGCGCATCATGGCGAACGTGGTGTCCTTGTAGATCTTGAAGGACGCCAGCGGGTCCGCGACAAACAGAAGATTCATGATGAGCCTCTTTGGAAATCCGTCGTACAGGCCGTGATCGTAAGCACGTTCTGATGTCTTGTTTTCAGGCGCGGCGCGCCAGCGCCCCCGCCACCACGCCCCAGAAGGCCGAGCCGATGCCGGCCAGCGTCACGCCGCTGAGCGTGACCAGAAAGGTGATGAGCGCAGCCTCGCGGTGCGACTCCTCGCGCAGCGCCACCACCAGCGCGCTGCCGATGGTGCCCAGCAGCGCCAGGCCCGCAATGGCGGCCACCAGCTCGGGCGGAAAGGCGGCGATCAGCCCCGTCGCCACGCCGGCGAACAGGCCCAGCAGCACGTAGAGCGCGCCGCACACCACGGCCGCGGTGTAACGTTTGTCCGGGTCTTCGTGCGCCTCGCGCCCCATGCAGATGGCGGCGGTGATCGCGCTCAGCGACAAGGAATAGCCGCCGAACGGCGCCAGGGCCAGCGTGCCCAACCCCGTCAGCGACACCAGGCGCGAGACCGGCATGGCGTAGCCCGCCGCGCGGATCGCCGCCACGCCGGGCAGGTTCTGCGATGCCATGGTCACCACGAACAGCGGCAGCGCCAGGCTGATGGCGGCCGCGAGCGACCACTGCGGCGCGATCCACACCGGCTGCGCGAACGCCAGCGGCAAGGGCGCGGGCGCCATGCGGCCGCTGGCCCAGGCGTAGGCCACGGCCACGCCCAGCGTCACCGGCACGGCGTAGCGCGCGAACCAGCGGCGCCCGGCCAGGTAGGTCAGCAGCATGAGCAGCACCAGCGGCCAGGCCGTCTGCGCGGCGGTGAAGGCCTGCAGGCCGAAACGTGTGAGCACACCCGCCAGCAGGCCGGCGGCCAGCGCCAGCGGAATGCGGTCCATGATGCGCGCGAACCAGCCCGTCACGCCGAACAGCAGCACCAGCGCCGCGCACAGCATGAAGGCGCCCACGGCCTCGCCCATCGAAAAACCCGAGCCGGCCACGGCCAGCATGGCCGCGCCCGGCGTGCTCCAGGCCACCATGACGGGCTTGCGCAGCACCAGCGAGGGCAGCGCCGTGCACAGGCCGCAGCCCACGCCCAGCGCCCACACCCACGAGGTGATGGCCGCATGGTCGGCCCCGAAGGCCTGCGCGGCCTGGAACACGATCACGATCGAGCTGGTCACCCCCACCAGCACCGCGACAAAACCGGCGCTGGCGGCGGACAGGCTCAGGTCCTTGAAAAAAAACATGGGCGCGATTGTGGCACCCGGCCCAAATCTGCGCAGGACCGGGGTTTCACCCGCGCAACAAGGCCTTGCGGAAGGACAGCACGTGCGTCTCGACCGCGCGTTCGGCCGCGCCGCTGTCGTTGGCCGCCAGCGCCTCGACGATGGCGGCGTGTTCCCGGCTGACTTCCTCCAGATGGCCTTCGCTGGCCAAAGAGATCGCCCAGAAGCGCTGCGAACGCGCATGCAGCACACGCAGGATCTCGGTCAGCACGGGGTTGCCGGAGACGGCGGCGATCTGCTCGTGGAACAGGCGGTCGCAATTCATGATGTGCGGCATGCTGCGTGTGGCCACGGCGGCGTCGAAGTCGTGCGCGGCGCGGCGCACGTCGGCAATCTGCTCGGCCGTGATGGCCGGGGCCACCAGGCGCGCGCACAGCAGCTCGTTGGCCAGGCGCACGTCGATCAGCGCCAGCGCGTCGTCGATGGACAGCGGCGCCACCACCACGCCCTTGCGCGGAATGATCTGCACCAGTCCCTCGGTCGCCAGCCGGTGCAGCGCATGGTTGACGGGCGTGCGGCCCACACCCAGGTCGCTCACCAGCGTTGCGGTGTTCAGGTAGTCGCCAGGGCGGTAGGCCAGCGTGGTCAGCCGGTCCTTGAGCAGCGAATACGCCCGCTCGTTTTGCGACAGGTCGGCCAGGGGGTCGGCGGACGGAGACGGCAGGGGACTGAACGCAGTGGACACAGGACTTTTCAACTCGGCAAAAAAACGGCCCAGCTCGTGGGAAAACGACGGTGCCCGGGCAGGCGCCGCGCTCGATTGTGGCAGCGGCTCGCCCGGTGCCGCCGCCCCGATGGGCCGGCCCGGACCATCGCACCCCCGTGATACTACTCTTGTCTCTGGCATGAAATTCGCTTGGAATCCTTTGCGAAGACTTGTGAAATTTTACAAGTCTTTTACTTGATGATCAGTGGTGCATGGCGCACCGGCGCGGTGCGCAGGCACCGGTCGTCCGGGTTCTGCCGGCACCACCGACGGCCATTTTTTCAAAGAGGAGCGTTTCTTCCATGTTCACCCGCCTTCCCCGCATCGCCCTGGCGCTGGCCGCCGCATCCCTGGCCAGCGCCGCCCTGGCGCAGGACCTGCCCCGCACCCAGCTCAAGATCGTCGGCGGCCTGAGCAACCTCAGCGCCTATGCCGATTACGAGCAGCCGTTCTGGAGCAAGACCATCCCCGAGCGCTCCCAGGGCGCCGTCACAGCCGAGATCAAGGGCTTCAACGAACTGGGCCTGAAAGGCCCCGAGCTGTTGCGCCTGATGCAGCGCGGCACGGTCGAGTTCGGCACCGCCACGCTGTCCTACTTCGCCAGCGACAACCCGATCAACGAGGCCATCGACCTGCCCGGCCTGGCGCCCGACGTGGCCACGGCGCGCAAGGTCACCCAGGCCTACACGCCCACCTATGCGCAATTCTTTGCCGACAAGACCAACGTCAAGCTGCTGGGCATCTCGACCTACCCGGCGCAGGTGCTGTTCTGCAACGCGCCGGTGACGGGCCTGGCCAGCGTCAAGGGTCTGAAGGTGCGCACCAGCAGCCGCACCCAGGCCGAATTCGTCGAGGCCCTGGGCGGCACCAGCGTGACCATGGCCTTTGGCGAGGTCGTGCCCGCCCTGCAGAACAAGGTGGTCGACTGCGCCATCACCGGCTCGCTGTCGGGCTACCAGGCCAAGTGGTACGAGGTCTCGACCCACCTGTACGCGCTGCCGATCAACTGGAACCAGCAGATCCACGCCGTCAACCAGAAGAGCTGGGACAAGCTCGACCCCAAGGTCCAGGCCTTCCTGCAGGACAACGTGAACCAGCTGGTGGCCGCCATCTGGCAGGCCGCCGCCACGCAGACCCAGCAGGGCTATGACTGCAACACGGGCGCGGCCGCCTGCACGCAGCCGGTCAAGGGCAAGATGGTGCTGATTCAGCCGACCGACGCCGACCGCGCGCTGCTCAAGAAGGTGTTGAACGACGCCATCCTGCCCAAGTGGGCCCAGCGCACGCAGGCCGAGTATGTCGACGCCTTCAACCAGAGCGTGGGCGCGGCCCTGGGTGTGATCGCTCGCAAGTGACCGCCATGCACACCGCTTCCCTTTCCTCGCCACTGGCCGCCTTGCTGCGCCTGGCCGAGCGGCTGTCGCGCTACGCCGTCTGGGCCGGCGGCGCGCTGACGATTGCCAGCGTCGTGCTGATCGGCGTCGACGTCGTCGCGCGCAAGCTCTTCAGCGTCACCGCGGGCGGCGCCGACGAGTTGTCCTCCTATGCCTTCGCCATCAGCACCTCGTGGGCGCTAGCCTTTGCCACGCTCTCGCGCGCCCATGTGCGTGTCGACGTCGTCTACCAGTACCTGCCCGTGCGCGTGGCCGCCATCGTCGACTGGCTCGCGCTGGTCGGCCTGGGCGTCTTCATGGTGTGCCTGACCTGGTACGCCTACGACGTGGTCGCCATGTCCTGGCTGCAGGACTCCACCGCCAACTCCACCCTGGCCACGCCGCTGTGGATTCCGCAAGGGCTGTGGCTGGCCGGGCTGCTGTGGATGTGCGTGGTGCTGCTGCTGATGCTGCTGCGCGCCTCGTTCGCGCTGGTCACGGGCGACCTCGCGGCGGTGCAGGCCCTGTGCGGCGTGCGCTCCAACGTCGAGGAAGCCGAAGAAGAAGCGGCCGCCGGGCAACGCCTGGTGGCCTCCGAACAAGCCCCATCCGGCCGATAGCGCCCACACCATGATCGCAACTGCCTTGATCCTTCTGCTGGCGCTCATCGGCATCAGCATTCCCGTGGGCGCCGCGCTGGGCCTGCTCGGCCTGGTGCTGGACCCGCTGTATTCCATGCTGCCGCTGTCCAGCGCCATGGGCGAGATCGCCTGGAGCACCAACAACGAGTTCCTGCTGGTCGCCATTCCGCTGTTCATCCTGCTGGGCGAGGTGCTGCTGCGCGCCGGCTTTGCCGAGCGCATGTACAGCGCCATGAGCCTGTGGCTGTCGTGGCTGCCGGGCGGGCTGATGCACGCCAACATCGGCGCCTCTACGCTGTTCTCGGCCACGTCGGGCTCCAGCGTGGCGACCGCCGCCACGGTCGCCACCGTGGCCGTGCCGCAGGTCCACAAGTACGGCTACAAGGAATCGCTGTTCCTGGGCAGCATCGCCGCCGGCGGCACGCTGGGCATTCTGATTCCGCCGTCGATCAACCTGGTGATCTACGGGGTGCTCACCAACACCTCGGTGCCCAAGCTCTACCTGGCCGGCGTGATCCCGGGCCTGCTGATGGCGCTGGCCTTCATGCTGACCATTCTGGTGGCCTGTCTGCTCAAGCCCAGCTGGGGCGGCAAGAAGATCCACGGCACCTGGAGCGAACGCCTGGCCAGCCTGGTCCACCTGATCCCGCCCATGCTGATCTTCGGCCTGGTCGTGGGCTCGATCTACGCGGGCCTGGCCACGCCCACCGAGGCGGCCGCCCTGGGCGTGCTGGGCGCCTTCGCGCTGGCCGCGTGGTATGGGCGCCTGAGCTGGGCCATGCTGCGCGAGGTGGTGGAAAACGCCATGAAGTCGACCGCCATGATCATGCTCATCATCCTGGGCGCGAGCTTCCTGAACTTCGTGATGTCGGCCACCGGCCTGACCGACTCGTTCACCGGCGCCATCCGCAACCTGGGCCTGTCGCCGGGCTGGATGCTGCTGATCGTGATCGTGTTCTACCTGGTGCTGGGCTGCTTCATGGAGACGCTGTCGATGATGATCACGACCATCCACATCGTCGCGCCCATCATGATCGCGCTGGGCTACGACCCCGTGTGGCTGGGCATCCTGATCATCATCCTGGTCGAGGCCGCGCTCATCACCCCGCCCGTGGGCCTGAACCTGTTCGTCGTGCACAGCGTGCGCAAGAGCGGTTCCATGAACGCCGTCATCGTCGGCGCCCTGCCCTTTGTGCTGGCCATGTTCTGCATGATCGCCGTGCTGGTGGCCGTGCCGTCCATCGCGCTGTGGCTGCCGTCCGCATTCGGCTGATTCCCCGCCCTTTCCTCCAAGGCGCCAGCCATGTCTTGCACAAGGCTGCTGGCGGCCCCCTCTTTTTCCGACCTCACCATGCTTGCCACTTTCACCCTCGACACCGACCACGGCGCCCCCACCCTGTCCATCGACTTCGATCAACTCGTCATCGCCGGCTGGGCCGGCCGTGACCGGGACGCCATCGAACACCACATCGAAGAACTGGCCGCCCTGGGCGTGCCGCGCCCCAGCAGCGTGCCGCTGTACTACCGCGTGGCCGACAACCAGCTCACGCAGCAGCCGCGCATCCAGGCCGTCGGGCCGGGCTCGTCAGGCGAAGTCGAAGTCTTCGCCTTCACCCACGCGGGCGAGCTCTTCATCAGCCTGGCATCCGACCACACCGACCGGCCGCTCGAATCCCACAGCGTGGCGCTGTCCAAACAGCTCTGCGCCAAACCCATCGGCACCACGGCCTGGCGCCATGCCGACGTGGCCGCCTACTGGGACGAGCTGGTCCTGCGCGCCTGGATCGTCGAAGACGGCAAGCCCGTGCTCTACCAGGAAGGCACGGCCGCCGCGCTGCGCACACCACTGGAGCTGATCGCCGGCTACACGGGCGGCGCGCCGCTGCCCGAGGGCACGGGCATGACCTGCGGCACCGTGGGCGCCATCGGCGGCATCCGCGCCGCGCAGGACTTCGAGATGGAGCTGTTCGATCCGCGCCGCCAGCGCAGCCTGCGCCACCGCTACCGCTGCGAGTGGCTGCCCGAAGTCGCCTGAACTCTGAACCCCGAGCCGCGCCACAATGCGGCCTGGCCCGCACGCCGTCCCTTCGTGCCCTCTTTTCCCGTTCTGCCATGACCGCACCTTCCCCGTTGACCGCCACCCAACGCCTGGAACAGGCGCTCGCCGCCATCGCCGCGTCGGGCGACGAGGGCCCACGCATCTTCACGCACGTGGACGCCACACGCGCCCGCAGCGAAGCCCGCGCCGCCGACGAACGCGCCGCGCAAGGCCTGTCGCTGGGCCCGCTCGATGGCCGCATCGTCTCGGTCAAGGACCTGCTCGACGTGGCCGGCCAAGTGACCACGGCCGGCTCACGGCTGCTGCAAACAGCCGCGCCTGCGCAGCAGGACGCCGAGGTCGTGCAGCGCCTGCGCCGCGCGGGCGCGGTCGTCATCGGCAAGACCAACATGACGGAGTTCGCCTTCTCGGGCGTGGGCATCAACCCGCACTACGGCACGCCGGGCAACGCGCATGACGCCGAACGTATTCCAGGCGGCTCGTCGTCGGGCGCGGGCGTGAGCGTGGCGCGCGGCATGGCCGAGATCGCCATCGGTTCGGACACGGGCGGCTCGATCCGTATTCCCTCGGCTCTCAACGGGCTGGTGGGCTTCAAGCCCACGCAGGCACGCGTGCCGCTGGCGGGTGCCTTTCCGCTGTCGTTCACGCTCGACACGCTGGGCCCTCTGGCCACCAGCGTGGCCGATGCCGCCGCCGCCGACAGCGTGCTGGCCGGCATCGCGCACGCGCCGCTGCCGGCACGCTCGGTGCAGGGCCTGCGCCTGGGCATCCCGCGCGGCCTGCTGTTCACCGAGACCGAAGACGCCGTGCTGCAGGCCTTCGAGCAGGCCGCTGCCGCGCTGCGTGCCGCCGGCGCGCGCGTGAGCGACGAATCGCTCGACGCCTGGCTGGGCGCGCCCTTCACGCTGCAGGAAAAAGGCACGCTGGTCGCGGCCGAAGCGGCCTTCATCCACGAGCGCCACGTGGCCGAGCAGGCCGACGCGTTCGACCCCATCGTGCTCGGTCGCATCCGCCGTGGCCAGGGCGTGCCGGCCTCGCACTACGTGGCCGTGCAGCAGGCGCGCCGCGCCCTGCTGCCGCAGCTGGACCACGCCCTGGCCGACGTCGACGCACTGATCCTGCCCACCGTGCCCTTCGTGGCGCCGCGCATTGCCGAGATACAGGACGAAGCGGCCTTCCTGCGCGTCAACGCGCTGGTCCTGCGCAACCCCTCGGTCTTCAACTTGTATGACCTGCCCGCGCTGTCGCTGCCGCTGCCACGCGCCGGCCAGTTGCCCGTCGGCCTGATGGTGGTGGGCCGCCGCCACGCCGACCGCGAACTGCTGGCCGTGGGCGCGGCGCTGGAGGCCTTGTTCGCGCGCTGACCCGCGCGCGCGTCCCGGTCGTTACCGCGTCGCCGCCGGGCCGATGAAGGACTTGGTGCTGTAGAGCGTGTGGTCCAGGCGCTGGATCGCGGGCACGCCGCCCGTGCCCGTGGCCAGACCATCGATGTAGGCCTGGAACACGTCGGCGTCGAGCACGCCCACGTCCAGGCGGCGCGCGGCGGGCACCTGGGCCAGCGTGGTGTAGCCGTCACCGCCCGTGGCGTTGAAGCTCAGCACGGCCAGGCGGTAGGTCTTGGCCTCGTCGAGCGCCACCCAGGTCTGGCTGGCCGGCTCGAAGACCTCGAAGTGGCTGGCGCGCGCGCCCTTGGCCTGGGAGGCATCCACGTCGAAACGCAGGCCCCCGGTGTAGGGATAGGGGCCGGTCGTGCCGCCCGTCTTGAAGACGGCGTCCAGGCCGTCCTCGACCATACCCCGGGCTTCGGCGCCGGTGATGCTCATCATCCACAGCATGTTGGCAAACGGCAGCACTTCGATCACATTGGCCGCGGTGACCTGGCCCTTGAGCGGCACACGCACACCGCCGCCGCTTTGCAGGCTGATGTCGGCCCCGCCATAGCTCGTGTTCGCCACCGCCAGGTAGGCCTGGGCGACCAGTTGCTGGACGTCGCCGCCACGCACGCTGACGCTGCCTTCGGCGTTGCAGTCCGCACTGGAGCGGCTGTAGTCGACCGAACCCACACCGCCCGGCACGCGGCGCGCACACAGCTCCAACGGGGCATGGGCCACGACCTTGGCGCGGTAGTCCGCCACCTGCGCCGTGTAGGGCGCCAGCACCTCGACGGCCCGTGCGTTCTCGGCCGTGACACGCAGGAAGCCGCTGGCGGCCACGTCGGCCTCGATGGCCACGCGGTCGGCGGTCGACACCGCCTTGCCGCCGATCTGGAAGTTGTCGCCGATCAGCACATGCGGCGTGCCGGCGCACTGCGTCACGCGCCCCTCGGCGTCGAAGCGGACCTTGAGCTCGCCGACCACGTGCGCGTACTCCCAGGCCTGGGCAATGCAGACCGTCTCGCCGTCCTTGTTGCGCAGCGCCTGGGCGTAGCCGCCGCCCGGCGTGCCCACGCCATAGGTGGCCAGCGTATCCGGACCCAGCAAGGTGTGCGAGTCGCCGCCGATCACCACGTCGACGCCCGACAGCTTGGCCAGCACCTGCTTGTCGTACTCGTAGCCGATGTGGCTTTGCAGCACGATCTTGTTGATGCCTTGCGCACGCAGCGCGTCGATGGCGCGCTGCGCGGCGACCGTCTCGTCCTCGAACGTGGTGTCCGGGTCGGGGCTGGACGACTCCTTGGTCTTGCCCGCAATGGTCAGCCCGACCAGGCCGATCTTCTGGCCGCCCCGCTCGATCACGGTGGCGGGCTGGACATAGCCCGGCGCACGGCTGCTGTTGAGCGCCGAGTTCGCGCCGAACTGCACGTTGGCGCTGAGCACCGGTGTCTGGCAGGCGCCGGCGTGCAGGCGGTCGATCCATTGCTTGAGTTCGGTGTCGCCCTTGTCGAATTCGTGGTTGCCCAGCGTGAACGCATCGAAGCAGACGGTGTTCATGAGCGCCGCATCGGCCTCGCCGATCGCGCCCGCGCGGCTGTAGTACAGCGTGCCGCTGAGCGCGTCGCCCGCGTGGATCTTGATCACGTTGCTCGATGACGCGGCCAGGTCCTCGAAGGCCTGGGTCACGCGCGCAAAACCGGCCGCGTCCACCGACACCGCCACACGCTCGCCCGCGGCGTTGCGCAACTGCAGCGTCTTGCTCTTGGCGTCCAGGTTGGAGTGATGGTCGTTGATGTGCAGCAGCGTCAGCTCCAGCGCTTGTGCGGCGGGTGGCGTGGTCGGCGTGCCGCCGCCGTTGTTGTTGTCGTCATCGCCTCCGCAGGCGGCCAGCGCAGCACCTGCCAGCAAGGCCAGCGCTCAAGTGCAAACCTGGTGGGCCTGGCGAGCCACGCCCGCACGCAGCCCCACGGGACCGCGCGGGGTGCGCGGCTGCTCGAAATGTCGTTCCGTCATGAACCGTCCTCGTCGATCAAAAACCTGAAGATCGTGTAAACGGTTCGTGACGCCGCCGTGAAAGGTCGCGATCCAGACGCAATCCAGACACAAACGCTCGGCCACTCGCACACCACGCCACCGTCACAAAGCCTTCCTAGACTCCGGCGCGTTGCAACCCTTAGAGCCTGTGCCTGTGTCCTTCCGCCCACCTTCCCGCATCGCCTTCGCCGCCTGGCTTGCCACCGTCGTGGTCACGCCGGCCCACGCCGAGCTGTTCTTCAGCGAGTACGTCGAAGGCTCCAGCAACAACAAGGCGCTGGAGATCTTCAATCCGGACGCGGCCGGCATCGACCTCTCGGCCTACACCGTCGAGCAGTACAACAACGGCAACACGTCGCCGAGCGCCCGTTTTCCGCTGGCGGGCACGCTCGCGGCCGGCGGCGTCTATGTCGTCGCACACCCGACGCTGGCCACGCAACTGGCCAGCGGCCTCGTCCAGCAGCAAGCCTCGCTCGGCTTCAACGGCAATGACGCCGTCGTGCTCAAGAAGGACGGCGCAGTGGTCGACCGCATCGGCCAGGTCGGCTTCGACCCCGGCACCGAGTGGCGCAGCAACGGCGTGTCCACACTCAACCAGACGCTGCGCCGCAAGGCCGAGATCGCCACGGGCGACACCGCCGCCGACACGGCGTTCGATCCGTCCGTTGGCTGGCTGGCCTTTGCGCAGGACGACTTCAGCGGCCTGGGCCTGCCCGGCCAACAGACGGCGACGCCTGGTGGCGGCGATCCCGGCGGTGGGGCTGGCGTGACCTGCGGCGGCGCCCACACCGTCATCGCCGACATCCAGGGCAGCGCGGCCGAATCGCCACTCAAGGGCCAGACCGTCAACGTCGAAGCCGTCGTCAGCGCCAGCTACCTGGGCAGCGGCGGATTCACGGGCTTTTTTATCCAGCAGGCCGACGACGAACGCGCCAATCGCGCCCACACGTCCGATGGTGTCTTCGTCTACGCGCCCGGCCTGGCCGCAACAGCGGTCAGCGCCGGCCAGCGCATTCACCTGCGCGGCACGGTGGAAGAATTCGGCGGCCAGACGCAGCTGCGCCTGAGCGGCGCCAGCAACCTGGCAGTCTGCCGCACGGGCCAGACCGTGACGCCCGTCACGCTCAACCTGCCGCTGCCCGACGGCGCGAGCTTTGCCGACTACGAAGGCATGTACGTGCGCTTCAGCCAGGACCTGCGCGTCAACGAGGTCTACGAACTGGCACGCTACGGCAGCATCGTGCTCGCGCCCACGCTGCTGCAGACACCCACGCAGACCGCAGCCCCGGGTGCAGCGGCCGTGGCGGTGGCCGCCAGCAACGCGCGCTCGCGCATCATCCTGGACGACGGCAAAGGCGCGCAGAACCCCGATCCGGTGATCTACCCCCCAGGCGGCCTGAGCGCGGCCAACACCCTGCGGCGCGGCTACACCGTGCATGGCGGCGTCGAAGGCGTGCTGAACATGCGCTACAGCGCCTGGCGCATCCAGCCGCTGCCCGGTGCGGCCGTGCCGACATTCGACGCCACCGGCAACCCGCGCCCCGACGCCCCGCCACGCGCGGCCGGCAGCGACCTGCGCGTGGCCTCGTTCAACGTGCTAAACTACTTCAACGGCAACGGCCAGGGTGCGGGCTTCGACGACCCAACCAACCGCGGCGCCGCCACGCAGGACGAATTCGAGCGCCAGCGCGCCAAGATCGTCGCCGCGCTCGAAGGGCTGGACGCCGACGTGGTCGGCCTCATGGAAATCGAGAACGACGGCTACGGCAGCAACAGCGCCGTCCAGGACCTGGTGCGCCAGCTCGGCAGCCACTGGGCCTTCGTCTCGCCCGGCACGGCGCAGCTGGGCGGCGACGCCATCGCCGTGGCGCTGATCTACCGCCAGGACCGGGTCGAGCCCGTCGGCCAGGCCGCCACGCTGGCCATCGACGACAAGAACCGCCAGCCGCTGGCCCAGACCTTCCGCGCACTCGGTGGCGGCCGGGCCGTGACGGTTGCCGTCAACCACCTCAAGTCCAAGAGCTGCGGCGACGCCACGGGCAGCAATGCCGACCAGGGCGACGGCCAGGGCTGCTGGAGCCCCACACGCGTGCAGGCCGCCAGCCGCATTGCCGACTGGCTGCGCGGCGCGCCCACGGGCGTGGCCGACGCCGGCGTGCTGATCGTGGGCGACCTCAACGCCTATGCGCAGGAAGACCCCATCACCACGCTGGCCGCCCACGGCTACGCCAACATGCTGGCGCGGCATGCGGGCGCGCAAGCCTACAGCTACGTCTTCAGCGGCGAGTCCGGCAACCTCGACCACGCGCTGGCCGACGCCACCGCCAGCGCCACCGTGGTGAACACGCAAGCCTGGCACATCAACGCCGACGAACCGCTGGGCCTGCAGTACACCCGGCAGTACAAGAGCGACGCCCAGCAGGCCAGCTTCTACGCGCCCGACGCCTATCGTTCGTCGGACCACGACCCCGTGGTCGTCGATCTGGCTCTGGCCGAAACCAGCGGCGGCGGTGATGGTGACGGCGGCGGCACAACACCACCCGCCAGCGGTGACGGGGGTGGCAGCATCGGCCTGCTGGCGGCCCTGCTCGCGGCTTGCGGCGTCGGCATGGCCTGCGCACGCCGTGCGCGGGCGGCCCGTCGATAAAAAATGGCCCCTCGGCCCATCGCGATGCGATGACCCGATCCCCCGGGGGGGATGTTTTTATCTTGGGGCGGCCCAGCAATAAAAAATCATCCGTGCCGGCCAGCGCCGGCACGGTTCAAGCAAAGAACCAGTAACACACCGCGATCGAGGCCACGACCCCGGCCAGATCGGCCAGCAGCGCGCAGCCCACCGCGTGCCGCGCGCGCTGGATGCCAACCGCGCCGAAGTACACCGCCAGCACGTAGAACGTCGTCTCGGTGCTGCCCTGCATGGTCGCGGCCACCGGGGCCGCAAAGCTGTCGACACCGTGCGTCTGCATGGTCTCGATCAGCAGCGCCCGCGCGGCGCTACCCGAAAACGGCTTGGTCAGCGCCACCGGCAACGCATCGACAAAACGGCCATCCAGGCCCAACGCCTGCACCAGCCAGCGCAGGCCATCGAGCGCCACGTCCAGCGCCCCCGATGCCCGCAGAACACCCACGGCGCACAACATGGCCACCAGGTAGGGCAGCAGGTTCTTCGCCACCTCAAAACCGTCCTTGGCCCCTTCGATGAAGGTCTCGTAGACCGGCACCCGCCGCAGCGCGTCCCACAGCAGGAACAGCACCAGATTGCCCAGCAGCGACGACAAGGACGCCAGGGCCACGGACGACAAGCCGGCCAGCACGGCCATGAAGCCACCCAGCAGCACGGCACCGCCGCCCAGCCAGGCCAGCACCACCGGGTCCCACAGCCGCAGGCGCTGCATCCAGGCCACGCTCAGCAAGCCCACCAGCGTCGAGGCCGTGGTCGCCAGCAAAATCGGCAGGAAGACGAGTGTGGGATCGGGCGCGCCCTGCTGCGCGCGGTACATGAAGATCGAGACCGGCAGCAGCGTCAGCGACGAGGCATTGAGCACCAGGAATAAGATCTGCGCATTGCTCGCGGTCGTCGGCGATGGATTGAGTTCCTGCAAGGCCCGCATGGCCTTCAAGCCGATCGGCGTCGCCGCGTTGTCCAGCCCCAAGCCATTGGCCGCGAAGTTCAGCGTGATCAGCCCCAGCGCCGGGTGCCCTGCCGGCACCTCGGGCATCAGCCGGCGAAACAGAGGGCCCAGCAAGCGCGCCAGCAAATCGACCGCCCCCGCCTTTTCCGCAATCTTGAGCACGCCCAGCCAGAGCGTGAGCGTGCCGAACAGCAGCACCATCACCTCCACCGCCAATCGCGCCATCGCAAACAGACTGGCCACCATCGCCGCGAACACCTCGGCGTCGCCCCCCACCAGCCAGCGCAGCAAACCCGTCACCGCCGCCGTCACAAAAAACGCAAGCCACAAGCCGTTGAGCATCGAGGTCCTTCTAAGAGCGTGTTTACGTTCCACCGTCCAGCACGTCTCATGAACGAGTCGGCACCACCCAGTCTGCACCGCACAGAGCCGAACGTCGGCCTCATCGCAACGTGGCTGCGGCCTTTTCAAACAGGCAGGGCAGCCTCACTCAATCCAAGCGCAAACTGGTCCACATTGGCCCGCACCCACGAAAAAAGCCGCTTGCCTTTCGACAAGCGGCTTTCGCAAGTTTTAAATCCAGGCAGGCACAAGGCCTGCGTCGGATTTAGAACCAGTGGTCGAAACCAGCAGTGACTTGCGAAGCGGTGTCCTTGCCACCGGTGAACACGTCGTTCTTCGCCTTCAGGTAGCTGGCGCCAGCGTACACATTGCTGCGCTTGGACAGCTTGTAGTCGGCACCGATGCCCAGGCCTTGGATCTTGCCGGAGGAAGGACCACCTGCGGTGAAGCCCGAACCGTACAGACCGCGGCTGGCGCGACCAGCTTCTTGCTGGTAGTTGTAAGCGATGCGCAGCGTCGTCGCGCCGAACGGAACCTTCGCGCCAATGGTGGCGGTGTTCTTCTTGTCCTTGTTCTGGTCGTATTCCCAGGCGCCGAGCAGGGCGACGGGACCGAAGTCATAGGAACCGCCCAGTTGATACAGACCCTTGGTGCCAGCAGCACCGTTCTTGCCAGCCGTCAGGCCAACACCGACCGGACCATTGGCATAGTCCAGGCCCAGGGAGTAAGGAGCCTTTTGCGTCGTGCCGGCCGGGGTGGTCCAGTCGCCGCTCTGAGCTTCCTTGGTGGCGATCTGGCCGGTCACCTTGAAGCCGCTGAAGTTCGGCGAGATGTAGGTCGCTGCGTTTTGGTTACGCGCGCCATTGGAGGTCAGCGCCGAAGCGGCGTTGTTCCACGCGCCGCCGAACGCGCCGCCGTAGTTGCCCACGAAGGTGTCGTTCAGGGTGTATTGCTTACCGAAGCGAACTTCACCGAAGCCACCAGCCAACGACAGGAAGGATTGGCGATTGCCCAGGCCAGTCGAGGAGCCAGTGCCGGAGTCAACGTTGTAGCCCGTTTCAACAACGAAACCAGCCTTCAGACCGTTGCCCAGATCTTCAACGCCACGGAAACCGATGCGCGAACCAACCAGACCACCGGAGTTCTGCCTGTACTTGGCACCCGAACCGCTCACGTTGTCCCAGGTGTAGTTCACGTCGGCGCTGCCGTACAGCGTGACAGAAGACTGAGCCATCGCGGCGCCGGAAGCGGCCAGCACGGCCAGGGCGATCAGAGACTTTTTCATTACGTAATTCTCCAAGGTTAAACATGGGGCGCCGGTGCCTGTGTGTCTGGGTTGCCGACTTGGAAGCACTCCCTGAAACACCGGTGCCCCGGGCCAACCTCCTTTTCGGAAGTTAATGCTATTGCAACAGACCCGCCGCCCTTTAGCCAAGCTTTTTGGACGTGGGCCGCTGGTTTTGTTGTCACGCTGCAACAGCCGAAGTCGGCCCTGTTTGCGCGCCACGAGAAAGCGCCGCTGCGGCTTGTCAGCCTTGGCCTACAAACCTTATGTGACAACAGGTTGACGAGCAAACCTCATGTGAGATCGCCCCGGCGCAAAACGATTTCGTCAGGCTGGGACCAACTCGAAGCTGGTGGTGATCTCGGCCGTCTTGCCCAGCATGATGGTGGCCGAGCAGTACTTCTCGTGGCTCATGTGGATGGCGCGTTCCACGGCTGTTTCGGGAATGTCCTTACCCGTGACGACGAAGTGCAGGTTGATGCGCGTGAACACCTTGGGGTCGACCTCGGCCCGCTCGGCCTGGATCTGCACGGTGCAGCCCTGCACGGCGTGGCGGCCGCGCTTGAGGATGAGCACGACGTCATAGGCCGTGCAGCCACCCGCGCCGGCCAGCAGCAGTTCCATGGGGCGCGCCGCCAGGTTGCGCCCGCCGTTTTCCGGCCGGGCCGCATCGGGCGCGCCGTCCATGGCGATGACGTGGCCACTGCCCGTCTCGGCCACAAAACCCATGCCGGAACGCGTGCCGGACGCGCCGGTCCAGCTCACCGAGCATTCCATCGTATTGCTCATATCGAAGCTTTCTCTATTAATAACAACCACGGAAAAAAGACAGCGAGGCCCGAAGGACGGTCCATCCAGACGCCTCGGCGCATGCCATGGCTGCATTGTGACGGTCCCGCATCCCGCGGCGACCTGATGCGACGAAGCAACATTGCGGTCTTTGTGGCCTGCGTATGTTGCGTTGCAAAAAACAGGGGTTTATACTAGGGCCAACGCGTTCCCGATTTTTCAGTATCTTGTGAAATCGGCTCGAATGCCCCAGTTGTCTCCTCCACCCTCCAATGGTGGATTTAAACCCGACTCTCACGAGTCGGGGTTTTTTTTCGCCCACGCGGGGCCAGCGCTGGTGGATCGGTCTTTCGTTGCGCCGTGCCTGGGCAGGCAGGCCACTCTGGCCTGGGGATGCCCACGGCGCCAAGCCGTATGATGCGGGCGGCTCGCGTGCCGGCGCTTCTGCGGCTCTGCGCTTTCGTCCGGCGGCCGGGCCTCTCTTCCTGTTTGTCAACCGCAGCTTGACGGCAATGCCAGGACCGTTCGACGGCAAGGCAAGGCCGAGCCCTATGAGCAAGACCCACCTGACCCCCGCTGACTATCTCAAGAAAATCCTGACGGCGCGCGTCTACGACGTGGCCCACGAAAGCCCGCTGGAGATGGCCAGCCAACTGAGCCAACGGCTGGGCAACCAGGTTCTGCTCAAGCGCGAGGACCAGCAGCCGGTCTTCAGTTTCAAGCTGCGCGGGGCCTACAACAAGATGGCGCACCTGACGCCGGCCCAGCTCAAGAAGGGCGTGATCTGCGCCTCGGCCGGCAACCATGCCCAGGGCGTGGCGCTGGGCGCGCGCAAGCTGGGCACACGCGCCGTGGTCGTCATGCCGACCACCACGCCGCAGGTCAAGATCGACGCGGTCAAGGGTTTTGGCGGCGAGGTCGTGCTGGCCGGCGACAGCTATTCCGACGCGTATGACCACGCCATCAAGCTGCAGGCCAAGCAGGGGCTGACCTTCATCCACCCCTTCGACGACCCGGACGTGATCGCGGGCCAGGGCACCATTGCCATGGAAATCCTGCGCCAGCACCAGGGGCCGCTGGACGCGGTGTTCGTGGCCATCGGCGGCGGCGGACTGATTTCGGGCGTGGCCAACTACATCAAGGCGCTGCGCCCCGAGATCAAGGTGATCGGCGTGCAGATGAGCGACTCGGACGCCATGGTGCGCTCGGTCGAAGGTGGCCGGCGCGTCACGCTGCCGGAGGTGGGGCTGTTTTCGGATGGCACCGCCGTCAAGCTGGTGGGCGAGGAGACCTTCCGCGTCAGCCGCGAGCTGGTCGATGACTATGTGATCGTCGACACCGACGCGGTGTGCGCGGCCATCAAGGACATCTTCACCGACACACGCAGCATCGTCGAACCTTCGGGCGCGCTGGCCGTGGCGGCCATCAAGCAGTACGCCGCGCAGCACAAGCTCAAGGGCCAGACCTTCGCGGCCATTCTGTGCGGGGCCAACATGAACTTCGACCGGCTGCGTTTCGTGGCCGAGCGCGCCATGGTGGGCGAGGAGCGCGAGGCGCTTTTCGCCGTCACCATTCCTGAAGAGCGCGGCAGCTTTCGCCGTTTTTGCGAAGCCATCGAACAACTGCCAGGCGGCCCGCGCAACGTGACCGAATTCAACTACCGCATCAGCAGCCAGCAGGCCGCGCACGTCTTCGTCGGCCTGAGCACCAGCGGCAAGGGCGAGAACGAGAAGGTCGCCAAGATCCTCAACAAGCAGGGTTTCCAGGCGCTGGACCTGACGCACGACGAGCTCGCCAAGGAGCATGTGCGCCACATGGTGGGCGGCCATTCGGCCCTGGCCGGCAACGAGCGCCTGCTCAACTTCACCTTCCCCGAGCGGCCGGGCGCGCTGATGAAGTTCCTGTCGTCCATGAAACCCAGCTGGAACATCAGCCTGTTCCACTACCGCAACCAGGGCGCCGACTACGGCCGCGCGCTGATCGGCATGCAAGTGCCCAAGGGCGACGCGCGTGCGTTCAAGCAGTTCCTGGCTGAACTCGGCTACCCGTTCAAGGAAGAGACCGACAACCCGGTCTACCGGCTGTTCCTGCGACAGGAATAGGAACGCCCCCGAAGCGCCTGCGGTGCCACCGCGCCCTCGAGGGCGACAGCCCTGGTCGGGCAAAGCCCGCCCCCGCTGTCACTTGCAAAGCAAAGCCACGAAGACCGGTGATCAGCGCTTGGCTGCTGTGCTTTCCTCCCACCCACCGCCCAAGGCCAGGAACAGCGTGATCTGGTCGTCGGCCAGTTCGGCGTCGGAGGCGGCCACGGCGGCGTCGGCAGTGGCCAGGCTGCGCTCGGCGTCCAGCGCGTCCAGGTAGCCGGTGCGCCCGCCCTGGTAGAGCTGGCGGGCCTGCTCGGCGACCTGCGCCGCGTCGTCGCGCGCGGCCTGCAGTGCATTGCGCCGGTCCAGCGCCCGGGCGTAGGCGGACAGGGCCGTCTCGGTTTCACGCAGGGCACCCAGCACCGTGCCGTCAAAACGCGCCAGCGCCGCCCGCGTGCCGGCTTCGGCCTGGGCGATGCGGGCCTGCGCGACACCTGTGTTGGGCACGGTCCACGAGATCAGCGGCCCCAGGCTCCACGAGAACGTATCGCCGCGCCCGAAACCAGTCGCGGGCCCCACCGAGGCGGCCGACAGGCCCAGCGTGATCTTGGGGTAGAGGTCGCCCGTCGCCACGCCGATGCGGGCCGTGGCCGCTGCCAGCATGCGCTCGACCTGGCGGATGTCGGGCCGGCGGCGCAGCAGTTGCGCGCCGTCGCCCACCGGGATCACCGAGGCCAGGCGCGGCGGCTCGGCGCAGTCGGTAATGTCCTGGGGAAAGGCCTGCGGCAGCGCGCCCGTGAGCGTCGCCAAGCGGTAGAGCGCGCTCTGGCGCTGCGCCAGCAGCGGCGGCACACTGGCCTGCAACTGGTTGAGCTGGCTGCTGGCGCGCGAGACGTCGATGCGCCCGGCGCGGCCGGCCTGTTCAAGCTGGCGGTTCACGTCCAGCGCGCGCTGCTGCAGCCCGATCGACTGCCGCGCCGAAACCAGTTCCAGGTTGGCCGAGCACACCTGCGCGTAGGCGCGCGCCGTCTGCGCCGCGACGTTCACGCGTGCCAGGTCGACGGCGGCCTGCGCTGCCTCGCTGTTGGCCTCGGCCGCTTCGATGCCGCGCCGGATCTGGCCGAACAGGTCGACCTGATAGGACAGACCAACGCCCGCGCTGTAGTGATAGGCGTTGGGCGGCACATAACCCGGCTGCAGCTCCGAGAGCCCCGAGACATGACCATAGGACGGCCCGCCATTGACGGTGATCGATGGGCGCTGGCCGCCCATGGCTTCGTCGACGCTGGCCTGCGCGCTTTCCAGATTGGCCAGGGCCACACGCAAGTCGGTGTTGTGGACCAGGGCCTGCGCGACCAGGCGGTCGAGCCGCGCGTCCTGGTACAGGCGCCACCAGTGGTCGGGCAAAGGCGCGCTGCTGTAGCGGGGCGACTGCGCCTGCGCGAACGGCTGGGCCGCGTCGGGCTGGCTGGCGACGGCCTCGGCGGGCTGCCGGTAGTCGGGGCCGACGGGATGGCTCGCACAGGCGGCCAGCAGCGCCGCCGCGCTCAACGCCATCGCCCCGCACGCGAGCCGAAAAACAAGACGATCAGACATGCCTCAACCCGCCTTTCCGGCAAACGGCTGTGCGCCCGATGCCGCCGGGGTTGCAGCCGGTGCGCGGCCGCCCTCCACCACCTCGACCGTCACGGTCTGGCCCGCCACCAGCCGCATCCCCTCCTGCGCATCGAGCTGGACCCGCACACGCTGGGCCAGCCGAACCCAGTTGAAAGTCGGGTTGACGCTGGGCAGCAGGTTGGCGCTGGTGGAGCGGTCGTGGTCGGCAATGCCTGCCGCCACGCTCTGCACCGTGCCCGACAGCGGCTGCGACGCGCCCATGGGCGTGACCCGCACGCGGTCGCCGAGGTGGATGCGCGGCAGCTTGGTTTCCTCGAAATAGCCTTCGACATAGATCGAGCCCCCGTCGACCAGCGCCAGCACCGGGCGGCCCGCCGTGGCATAGGCGCCCTGCCGCAGGTCCAGGTTGGTGACCACGCCATCGGTCGGGGCCTGGACCTGGGCGCGCTGCAGATTCAGATGCGCCGTGTCCAGCGCCACCTCGGCCTGGGCAACGGCGGCGCGGGCCTGCTCGACGCGCGAGCGGGTCTGCTCCTGCACTTCGCGCGAGACCAGGGCGCTCAGGCCCTGGTTGCGGGCGTTCTCGCGTTGCGCCTGGGTCAGCACGGCCTGTTGCGCGGCCAGCTGTGCACGCGCCTGGCGCTCGGCCAGTTCGTAGCGTGCGCGGTCGACCTCGAACAGCACATCGCCCGCGTGCACGAACTGGTTGTCCTGCACCCGCACGGCCGTGACCAGGCCCGAGACGTCGGGCGCAAGCTGCACGACGTTGGCACGCACACGGCCGTCGCGTGTCCACGGCGCCAGCTCGTAGTGATCCCACAGCTGCCACACGGCCCAGCCGGCCAGCGCCACGGCCACCAGCGTGACCAGGGGCCGCAGCACCTGGCCGATCCAGGCCGCGCGCCCGGGACTTGTTGTTGATTTGGAAGGTGTCGTCATGATCGTTCTTCTTTCGTCGTTCTTCGTTCAACCCTGCAACCAGCCGCCCAGGCGCGAAAGCCCATAGAGCAGCACGGCGTAGAGCGCCAGGTCGAACAAGGGCGGATGCCAGACCCAGCGGTAAAAACCGATGGCGGCCAGCACGCGCCGCACGCCCCAGGCGACACCCAGGGCCAGCAGCGCCAGCAGCATCAGCCACGGCAGGTACATGCCCACAAGACTGGTTTCACCGGTCATCGCTCGCCTCTTCTTTTTCTGTGCCAGGGGTGGATGTGCCCGCTACCAAGGCCGCGGGCGCTTGCGGAAACAGGTTGCGGCGCAGGCCCACCAGCGCCGCCACGGCACGGTCTGCCACCGCGTCGCGCCCGGCGGGCTGAAACGCCGCGACCAAGGCCGCGTCGATGCCCGCCAGCGCCTGGGACGGCGGCGCCACGGCCTGACCGCCTGCGCGGGCGCGGAAAAAAGCCGAAATTGGCGCCAGCAGCGCCGGGATCGACTGCGCCACGGCGGCCGACAAATCCACGTGCAGTTGCCGCAGCGTCGCCAGATCGGCGCCCACACGCAGGTCACGCAAGGCATCGTTGGCCACCACGCCGTCGAGCGTGCCGCCGGCTTGCGCGATGCGCGGCGCCAGCAGGCCGATGCGGTCAAGCATGCGCACGGCATAGCCCGCGTCCGGCGCCGCGCCGCGCGCCGCGTCGGCCATGTCGCCCAGCTCGCGCCAGGTGGCGCGCTGGATGCGCCGCGCGCTCCATTGCGCGCCGACCGAGCGCAGCAGCCGCGTCACGCGCGAGGCGATCAGCGCGCCCATGATCTGGGCGGCCGTGAAGTTGACGAAGCTCGCCAGATCGGCGCTGGCCGTGTCGTGCATGGCCAGGGTGCCCGCCACGCCAAAGAAGAACGGCATGGCCTGCCCGAAGCTCGCCGGCCGCGCGATGAAGCAGCCCAGGACCAGGAACAGCGGGGCGCAGATCGCCACCAGCATGCCGAAGTCCTGCACCAGCGGCAGCAGCACCAGCACGTACAGCGCCGAGACCGGCACCGACCACAGCGTCCATTTGATGAAGCCGTGGATGGCCGGCACCGGATCGTCCAGCGCGGCAAAGAAGCTGCAGAAGACGGCGGCCATCATGGCGGCCACGTAGCCGTAGGTCCAGCCCGTGAGAATCCAGAAGGCGCAGCACACCGCGATGGCGATGGCCGCGGCCGCCGCCGACAGCAAGGCCATGCCGCGGTTGCGGTGCAGGACCCGGTTGCCCAGGCTGGCCTGGCGGCGCAGCGGCGCGGCCGCGCCGCGCAGGCCGGCATCGATGTCGCGCCGCAGGCTGGCGCAGGCCTGCCACTCGGCGGTCAGCTCGGCCAGACGCTGGACCAGGCTGATGCGCAGGGCCTGCTGCCAGCGCTGCTGAGCCGCGTCCACGGCGGCGCCGGCTGGCGCGGCCGCGAACCGTTGGAAGGCCGCGTCCAGGTCCGCGTCCGGCGCGGCCTGCGGGTCCGATGCCTGGCGTTGCAGCCATTGCGCCACCTGCCCCAGCAGCGCCACCACGTCATGCGGCAGCCGCCCCTGGTCGTCGGCCAGCGCCCGCAGCCGGTCGTCGACGGCCGACAGGTGCGGCGTGAGAGCCGCCACGCGGTCCTGCATGGCGCGGATGGCGCCCGCCGTCCAGCGCAGATGCGTGGTGTCGAAAGGCACGTGGGTGGACAGCAGGCGCAACTGGGTGATGTCGCCGGCCAGGCGGCGGCGGTCGCCCGTGAGCTTGGCGTCCGAGCCGGCCCCGGCCTGGCGCTCGGGGTCGAGCAGGTCACCCAACCAGCGGCGCGCATCGGCCAGCGCGCGGTCGATCAGTCCCAGCACGCTGCCCGTCAGCCCTTTGGGCCAGAACACGCTGTGGATGACGGTCGCGCACAGAATGCCCAGGCCGATCTCTTCAACGCGTGAAACGGCCGTATCGAAGATGGCCTGCGGCGCATCGACGCTGGGAAATCCCACGAAAGCCGCCGTGTAGCCTGCCAGCATGAAGAGGTAGGCGCGCGGCGTGCGGTCGAGCAGCGACACGTACAGGCAAAACGCCACCCAGCCCGACATGGCCAACGACAGCAGCAAGGGCGCGTTGGCCAGCGCCGGCACCAGCAGCAAGGCCGCCGTGCTGCCGATCAAGGTGCCGCAGAAACGGTAGACGCCCTTGGAGCGCATGGCCCCGGCCAGCGGGTGGGCGACGATGTAGGTCGTCATCACGGCCCAGAACGGGCGCGGCAGCCATGCTGGCGATGTACATCGCCAGCATGGCTGCCGCGAAGGTCTTGGCCGAGAACAGCAGTTCCGCGCCGGAAACACGCGGCAGGCGAAAGGCAGGCATTGCTCAGTCCTCCTGCCCTTTCACGGGCATGAGGGGCATGGTCGTTCCCAAGCGCGGCATCAGCACGCCGAACACCCGCAGGCAGGCGGCGATGTCCTCGTCGGCAATGCCCGCATAGAGCGTGCCGCGCAGCCCATGCAGGACGGCCTCGATGTCGGCGCGGGCCTGGACGCCCTCGGGCGTGAGGTGCAACGTCTTGGCGCGGCGGTCGAGCGGGTCTTCGCGCCGCAGCACCAGCCCGGCCTCGACCAAGCGATCGAGCGTGCGCACCAGCGACGGGCCCTCGATGCTGATGGCCTCGGCCAGCGCGCCCTGGCGCACGCCGTCACCCAGCCGGCCAATGAACACCAGCGGCCAGGCCATGGCGTGCGACAGACCATGGGCGGCCACCGCCTTGTCGGCCGCGGCGCGGTAGCCGCGCTGCAGCACGCCCAACGACATGCTCAGCGCCATGAGCGCCGCGTTGCGGTCGAACGTGTCCGTGGGCCCGTTCGGTTCGCTGGAGGAAATAAGGTCTGCGGTCATGGAAAGACGCCATTCCTGCGAACCACAGCCCCTGTCGGGGCTGGATCCTGGGAATGGCTTTTTGATAGTTAGCTTGCTATCTATTGTAGCGGCAAATGCACGGCCTTGCAGGACGGGAATAAAACCGGGATCAGAACCGCCTGAATGGCGCGTTCTTCGCTATCAAAAATAGTAGGGGATCGTGTGTGCAATCGCCGCAGGCGAAAGTGTGAAGTACGCCGATAAGCCGGATTCTGTGCACGGCGGTTGCCCGCCGCGTGACCGCCATTAATCTGGGCCGGGTGTCGCCACACCGGCTCGATGCTACCTACCCGTGGACTCAGCGGGCCGCCTCGATGTCCACCTATTTGGTATTGCTGCGCGTAGAGATTGCCCGTTTCACCCGAACTGAATCGGCTCGTCTCTGTTGCTCTGATCCTCACCTCACGGTGGAGAGGTGTTACCTCCTACGCTGCCCTGTGCAGTCCGGACGTTCCTCCAGTGCCGTGTTTCCACGCTTGCACCAGCGGCGGTCTGGCGTACTTCACGGCGGCGATTATCGTCGATCGCCACGTGCGGCTGACGGTCACATGCGCAGGCAACGCCGTCCTACAACGCGGGCATGCCTGCTGCGCCAAGATGATGGACCAGGACAGTTTCATGGATACCGACGAAGCACCATCCCCGCGCCCAGGCTTGCGCGAACGTTGGCGCCGCAAAAGCGCCCCGTCGCGCTGGACCGCCGGCAATGCCTTCGAGCTGCTGGAAAACGGCGAAGCCTACTTTCCCGCCGTCAACGCGGCCCTTGCCCGCGCGCGGCGCGAAGTGGTGATCGAGACTTTCATCCTGTTCGAGGACAAGGTTGGCCTGGCGCTGCATGCGCAACCGCTGGCCGCCGCGCAGCGCGGCGTGGACGTGCACCTGCTGGTCGACGGCTACGGCTCGTTCGAACTGTCCCCGGACTTCATCGGCAGCCTGATCGCCGCGGGCGTGCAGTTGCGCGTGTTCGACCCGGGCCAGAAGGTAATGGGCCAGCGCCTGAACGTGCTGCGCCGCATGCACCGCAAGATCGTGGTGGTCGATGGCGAACTGGCCTTCATCGGCGGCATCAACTTCAGCGCCGACCACCTGGCCGACTGGGGGCCGTTGGCCAAACAGGACTACGCCACGGCGGTGCGCGGCCCCCTGGTGCGGCAGATCCGCGACTTCGTGTTCCGCGCCATCGACAGCCGGCCCCGGCCCGACAACCACGACCTGGGCGAGCACACCGAGCGGGGCGACATGCATGCCCTGTTCGTCACCCGCGACAATCACCGCCATGCCACCGACATCGAGCGCCACTACCAGATCGCGCTGCGCGCCGCGCGCCAGCGCGTGGTCATCGCCAATGCCTATTTTTTCCCGGGCTACCGCTTCATCCGCAGCCTGCGCCGCGCGGCGCTGCGCGGCGTCGACGTGCGGCTGATCCTGCAGGGTGAGCCGGACATGCCCATCGTCAAGACCGCCGCCCGCCTGCTCTACGACCATCTGCTGCGCGCCGGCGTGAAGATCTACGAATACAGCGAACGCCCGCTGCACGGCAAGGTGGCGCTGGTGGACGACGCGTGGGCGACCATCGGCTCGAGCAACCTCGACCCGCTGAGCCTGTCGCTCAACCTGGAGGCCAACGTGGTGGTGCGCGACCGCGCCTTCAACCAGACCCTGCATGAACGACTCGATCATCTGATGCGGCATGGCTGCCAGCCCGTGCAGGCACCGCCCGAGCCGCGCTGGAACGGCCTGCGGCTGGTGCGCAGCTACTGCGTCTTCCACGTGCTGCGCTGGTTTCCGACCTGGGCCGGCTGGCTGCCGCGCCACCGCCCCACCATCACCCTGGCCCAGGCCGAGGCGGCGCGCAAGGCGAGCGACCGCGACACGCCAGCCTCGGCGTCGACCTGAGCGTCGCCATGGCTTCTTCCGACATGGGAACCCTCAAGAACCGCGCGGTGCCCCGCTCCGACCCCCACCCCGATCCGCCAGTCCGCCTCGTCGACCGGGCCCCACCCGGGCGCCTGGCACGCCTGCGCGCAAGACCGTGGTGGTCCTGGCTGACGCGCGGTCTGGCCGCCGTTTTTCTCACGCTGGTGGCCGTGCTGCTGCTGCGGCTGGCGCGCGGCATCGACTGGCTGGCGGTGTGGCAGGCCTTCAGGGCGCTGCCGCTGCCGGCAGTGGCGGCCGCGGCCGGCCTGTGCGCGGCCAGCCATCTGGTCTACAGCACCTTCGATTTGTTCGGCCGCCGCTACAGCGGCCATCGGCTGTCGGTGGCGCAGACGCTGGGCATCACACTGGTCAGCTATCCCTTCACGCTCAACCTGGGCTCCATCGTCGGCGGTGCGTCGGCACGCTACCGGCTGTATTCGCTGCGCGGCGTGCGCCTCGGCCAGATCGGTCAGATCGGTCAGATCGTCGGCCTGAGTATCGTGACCAACTGGCTGGGCTATTTTGCGCTGGCCGGCGGTCTGGTCTGGCTGTGGCAGCCCAGCCTGCCGGACCGCTGGCAGCTCGGCCATGCGGGCCTGCAGGCGATGGGCGTCCTGCTGGCCGCGCTGGTGGTGGGCTACGTCGCGCTGTGCGTCTGGCGGCGCGGGCGCCCGCTCATGCTGCGCGGCCATGCCTTCCCCTTGCCCGGCTGGCGCGCGGCACTGCTGCAGACGGCGCTGTCGGCGCTCAACTGGTCGCTCATGGGCACGGCCGTGTGGGTGCTCACGCAGCAGCAAGTGCCTTTTGCCGCCGGGCTGGCCACCGTGATGCTGGGCGCCGTGGTGGGGCTGGTGTCGCGCGTGCCCGCCGGGCTGGGCGTGATCGAGGTCGTCGGCACGGCCATCCTGGCCGTCAGCCTGCCGCGCGCCGAGGCGCTGGCCGCCGTGCTCGCCTACCGCACGCTGTATTTTTTTGCGCCGCTGGTGCTGGCCGCGGTGGCCTTCGGCGTGCTGGAACTGCGTCAACGTCAGCGTCAGCGGCGCAAGGCCTGAGAACCTGTTTCAGTCCTCGTCGAAACCCCGCACGTGCTCGGCCTTGAACACCGGCAGCGCCAGCTTGTAGCGGATCGCCAGCAGCCGCATGACGAAACCGATCGTCACCGCCACCAGCATCGCCGTGTCGTGATCCAGGCCCCCGCGCTGCAGGCCGACGTAGGCCACGCCCGTGACCAGCGAGACCGAGGCATACAGGTCGCGCCGCAGCACCAGCGGCACCTGGTTGCACAGCACGTCGCGCAGCAGGCCGCCGAAGATGCCCGTGATCAAACCCATCAGCACCACGATGACCACGTGCACGCCCAGCGAGGCGGCAACGTCGCAACCGATGACGGTGAAGGCCACCAGCCCCATGGCGTCGAGCACCAGAAAGGCCGACTTGAGCCGGTAGGCCTGCCGCGCCAGCGCCGCCGTGACGATGGCCGCGCCGATGGTGTAGGCCAGGTATTCGGGGTGGGCGACCCACCCCACCGGGTAGTGGCCCAGCAGCATGTCGCGCACCGAGCCCCCGCCCAGCGCGGTGACGGTGCCGATGAAGGCGATGCCGAACAGGTCCATGTTGCGGCGCATGCCCATGATGGCGCCCGAAGCCGCTTCGGCGGTGATGGCGATGAGGTAGACGATGCCCAGCAGTCCCATGGTCTTTCTTGCTTCTCGTGATGGCGGCCCGAGGTCGGCCCGGGCGTGATGCTAACGCCATGCCAGGACCGGGCACCGCGCCGCCTCCTTTAAAATTTGCGCCCCTTGCTTGATCAATACGAGCCCCCGATGATCCGAATCGCCGAACTCAAACTCCCCCTGGACCACCCCGCAGACGACCTCGCGCTGCAGGCCGCGCGCACGCTGGACGTGCCGCGCGAACAACTGGCCCACGTGCACGTGCACGTGCACAAGCGCAGCTTCGACGCGCGCAAGGCCGACCTGCTGTGCGTCTACATCGTGGACGTGACGCTGGCCGACCCCGCCGCCGAAGCCGCCCTGCTGGCGCGCCACGCCGGCCACCCGTACATCCGCCCCTCGCCCGACATGACCTATTACCCGGTTGGCTCCGCGCCGGCCACGCAGGCGAGCCGGCCGGTGGTCGTGGGCTTTGGTCCCTGCGGCATCTTCGCGGCGCTGCTGCTGGCGCAGATGGGCTTTCGGCCCATCGTGCTCGAACGCGGCAAGACCGTGCGCCAGCGCACCCGGGACACCTGGGGCCTGTGGCGCAAGAGCACGCTCAACCCTGAATCGAACGTGCAGTTCGGCGAAGGCGGCGACGGCACGTTTTCGGACGGCAAGCTTTACAGCCAGATCAAGGACCCGCGCCACCTGGGCCGCAAGGTGATGGAGGAGTTCGTCAAGGCCGGCGCGCCCGAAGAAATCCTCTACATCGCCCACCCGCACATCGGCACCTTCAAGCTGGTCAAGGTGGTCGAGAACATCCGCGCGCAGATCGTGGCGCTGGGCGGCGAGATCCGCTTCGAGCAGCGCGTGACCGACCTGCTGCTCGAGCCCGAAGCCGACGGCGGCCAGCGCCTGCGCGGCCTGGTGGTGCTGGACCAGGCCACCGGGCAGACGCACGAATTGCGCACCGACAGTGCCATCCTGGCGCTGGGCCACAGCTCGCGCGACACCTTCCAGATGCTGCACCGGCGCGGCGTGTATGTCGAAGCCAAGCCCTTTTCCGTGGCTTTCGGGTCGAGCACCCGCAGGGGCTGATCGACCGCGCGCGCTGGGGCCGGCATGCCGGCCACCCGCTGCTGGGCGCGGCCGACTACAAGCTCGTGCACCACGCCAGCAATGGCCGGGCCGTCTACAGCTTCTGCATGTGCCCGGGCGGCACCGTGGTGGCGGCCACCAGCGAGCCCGGCCGTGTGGTCACCAACGGCATGAGCCAGTACTCGCGCAACGAACGCAATGCCAACGCGGGCATCGTCGTCGGCATCGACCCGGCCGACTACCACACCGACTACGGCCTGCTCGAAGACGTGCCGCCCCAAGCCAGCGGCCAGCCGCACCCGCTGGCCGGCCTGGAACTGCAGCGCCGGCTCGAAACCCGCGCTTTCGAGCTGGGCGGCGGCGACTACCACGCGCCGGGGCAACTCGTGGGCGACTTCGTGGCCGGCCGGCCCTCGACCGATTTCGGCAGCGTCACGCCGTCGTACAAGCCCGGCGTGCGCCTGGGCAGCCTGCATGGCGCGCTGCCGGCCTACGCGATCGAGGCCATGCGCGAAGCCTTCCCGGCCTTCGGCAAGAAGATCAAGGGTTTTGACATGCCCGACGCCGTGCTCACCGGCGTGGAAACACGCACCTCGTCGCCCATCCGCATCACGCGCGGCGACGACTGCCAGAGCCTGAATGTGCGCGGCCTGTTCCCGGCCGGCGAAGGCGCGGGCTATGCCGGCGGCATCCTGTCGGCGGGCGTGGACGGCATCAAGGTCGCCGAGGCCGTGGCGCGCGACCAGATCGGCTGATGGACGGGGAGACGGGCTGCGCCATTGCGCGCTAGCATGGCTGCTTCGACCACTGCAGCAGCCACGCGCCATGACCCAGGCCCCCGACTTCCATTTCTACGAACCGCGCCTGGGCCACGGCCTGCCGCACGACCCGTTCAACGCCATCGTCGGCCCGCGCCCCATCGGCTGGATCGGCTCGCTCAGCGCTGAAGGCCGGCCCAACCTCGCGCCCTACAGCTTCTTCAACGGCTTCAACTACACGCCGCCCATCGTGGGCTTTGCCAGCGTCGGCTGGAAGGACAGCGTGCGCAACATCGAAGCCACGCGCGAGTTCACCTGGAACCTGGCCACACGCGAACTGGCCGAGGCCATGAACACCAGCTCGGCCGCCGTCTCGCCCGAGGTCAACGAATTCACGCTCGCCGGCCTGCAGCCCGCCCGCTCGCAATTGATCGCGGCGCCGCGCGTGGCGGCCAGCCCGGTGTCCTTCGAATGCCGGCTCACGCAGCTGATTCAACTGCAGTCGTCGCACGGCGAGCCCGTCGAGACCTGGCTGGTCCTGGGCGAAGTCGTCGGCGTGCACATCCGCGCCGATGCGCTGGACCAGGGCATCTACGACCCCGCCGCCACCCACACCATCCTGCGCGCGGGCGGTCCGGCCGACTACTTCGAAGTCACGGCCGCCACGCGTTTCCAGATGCGCCGGCCCCGGGTCGAGAACTGAGCCCCCGGCGACTTCGAACCGGTTCTTACTACAAAAGCATTCAAAGCCCCGCCTTCTGACCCGCTCCTGCCGCCAAAACCTCTGAAACGCCCAATCCCTGGCCTATCATCGCTCCCAAACAGGGAGTCTTGATTTCGAACGGATTGACGATTTTGATGGGGACCGCCGCCACGCCGCGGCCAGGGAGCGAACTTGAGCCTCAGCCACCTTCTGGCCCACGTCCACGACGCGGCCGCCAACCTGCCACAGACCGATCCGCAGGCCACGGCGCCCTGCGTGCTGTTTCTCTCGGCCAGCGACGGCCGCAGCCGCGCCCGCACCATCTCCGCCCGCGCGCCCACCTTTGCCCAGGCCTGGCAGCAGGCCGCGCAAAACCTGCAGCGCGTCTTGCGGCAGGACAAAATCATTCCGCAATGGCTGCGTGTCGACCGTGTTGATCAAACCCAGGCGGTCGACTGGGGCACATTGCGCGCTGCGCTGGGCAAAACCAAACGCAATTACTTTCCTTACGGCATTGCACTAGACGCCGAATTCCGCATGGCCATGCTGGAGCCAGAATTGGGTGCCCACGCCTTGCTCTACGACAGCGCGCAAGACGAGTGCACTCCCAATGCGACCAATCTCAAAACCTATGGTCAGTGGCGTTTTCGACAGCCATTGAGCTGGCCCGTATCTGACACGGTGCCTGCCTGGCTGTTCACCACGCAAGCGCTCTTCAGTGATGGGCACAGCTTGCATCTCATCGAACAAACCGGTCCCTACCGCGGCTATCGGAAAGTCCCGGACTGGAACGCCAACGCCGTCCAGGCCCTGGTCGTCACCGGCACCGACTATCTGGCGCGCCAGGTCAAAACCTCGGGTGAGTACCACTACGGCTGGTTCCCCTGCTTTGACCGGCCCATTCCCACCTACAACGCCCTGCGCCACGCCAGCTCGACCTACGCTCTGCTCGAAGGCTGGGAGTTGACACAGGAGCCCCGGCACCGGCAGGCCATCGAGCGCGCCTTGCGCGATCTCACGCGTCGGCTGATCCAGCCCGCCACGCTGCCCGACGGCAGCACGGCCGCCTTCCTGGTCGACACAGGCGACGAGATCAAGCTCGGCGGCAACGCCGTGTGCATTCTTGCGCTGGTGAAATACACCGAGTTGACCGGCGACCAACAATACCTGCCCCTGCTCGAACAACTGGCCCTGGGCATCGTGCACATGCAGCAGCCCGACGGCAGCTTTGTGCACGTGCTGCATCACCCGGGGCTGGGCCTCAAGGAACAGCAGCGCGCCATCTACTACGACGGCGAGGCCGCCTTCGGGCTGATGCGGCTCTATGGGCTCACGCGCGACGCGCGCTGGCTGGCCTGTGTCGAGCGCGCCTTCGAACACTTCATCGCCGCCAAGCACTGGAAGGCCCACGACCACTGGCTGAGCTACTGCGTCAACGAACTGACGCTGTACCGGCCCGACGAGCGCTACTACCAGTTCGGGCTGGACAACGTCCGCGATCACCTGGACTTCGTGCTTGAGCGCATCACCACCTTCCCGACGCTGCTTGAACTCATGATGGCTGCGCGCCAGATGATCGAGCGCCTGCAGGCAGACCCCGAGCACAGCCACCTGCTGGACGATTTCGATCGGGTCAAGTTCCACCAGGCACTCGAGCACCGGGCCCGCTACCTGCTCAACGGCCACTTCTGGCCCGAGCTGGCGATGTTCTTCAAGAACCCCGCGCGTATCCGCGGCGGTTTCTTCATCCGCCACCACGCCTTCCGTGTGCGCATCGACGATGTGGAGCACTACCTGTCGGGATATGTGGCGTATTGGAAGTATCTGACACGCAGCACCAAGCCCAACACACCAGTTCCTAACGTAACCGACGCGAAGCCAGTGGTAACCGCCAGCCACCGCGATACAAAACCACGCGCGCGTGCCGTGATTGCCTGGGGTGGCGACATCAACCTGGGACGCCGTCAACATTACATGACCCCCAAGCCGGGCCAGCCCCATGCGCTGGCCGGTATACCCGCCCTGCATGCAGCCGACCTCGCCATCGCCAACCTTGAGTGCGTGGTGGCGACCTCCGGAGAGACCGGTGTGGACAAGGGAGAGCAAGGGCCCTTCTATTACCGAGCCCGGCCGCAGATGCTGCGCGTCCTGCTCGACGCGGGTATCGGGATGGTGAGTGTGGCCAATAACCACGCTGGCGACTACGGACCGGCCGCGCTGGCCGAACAGCGCCAGTGGTTGGATGCGGTGGGTGTGGGTCATGCTGGCTCGGGTGACTGCCTGGACGACGCTTTCCGTCCAGCATTGCACCGGGTGGGCGATCTGGTGGTGGCCCTATTTGCCATCGACACCACCCAAACACAGTTCGCGGCCACCCCTACGCGAGGAGGTATCGCACACCTCGACATCCGTCAGTCCCAACTCTGGCATGACCGGATGGCCCCTCTCATCGCCGAAGCACGGCAACGTGCCCACCTGGTGCTGGTGGCCGTCCACGCAGGCAAAAACTGGGCTGAAACGCCCACCCGCGACGAGATCGCCGCCGCCCACGCGTTGATCGACGCCGGTGCCGACGCCGTGCTAGGTACATCGGCCCATGTAATACAAGGTATCGAGGTTTACAGGGAGCGCCCGATCATTCATGACGCGGGCAATCTTCTGTTCGACAGCCAGATCAAATACAGCGGCAGCGGCATGTTCCACCTGCATGTCAGTGCACACGGTGTCGAACAGGTCGATTTCATTCCTATCCATGTCGGTGTGGGCCACAGCGTGCAATTGCAGGACCAGCATGCCCGGGCGGCCGCGGATAGCTACATGCGTCAATGCGCGGCACTGGGCGCCGAACTGAAGGCCACGCCCACAGGCGCGTCGCTCATGCTCTCGCCCCCCGAGCGGCCTGCCCCGGTCCAGGCATGGGCTGGCCCGCCCCCTCTTTTGCGGCCCGAAGTGCTTGATGCGCCGCCACCGATACAACCCCACTGGACGGTGGTACAGGTCCCGACGGATGCGGCTTTCCAGCCCATCGAGCTCGGCCCTCTGCGCCTGCTGGGCATGCGGGTACGACCGGCCGCCAGCATCACCCAGCGGCAGATGATCTGGGTTGAAAGCTTCTGGTGCTGCACACAACCAGTCGCCGACGACCTGCGGCTCGACATCCGTGCTCAATACGAAAACAGCGCGGCCGCGCCGGCATGGGGAGATGGCATGGACCATGAACCGTGCGACTGGATGTTGCCGACCTCGCGCTGGCAGCCCGGGGTGATCTATCGGGACGAATTCGGTCTGCGGCCGCCAGCGCTCAAGCATCTGCGCAACGGACGCCTTCAATGGACTGTCGGTGTCATCGCCGCAGACCGCCGCTACGGTCCCGCGTTGCCCCCGCTGCCATTGATCGAAGTCGCCCTACCTGAACGAACAACGCCGCAGCCCCTTCCTCATCCACTCAAGACGTCCGCATGACCGTCCATTCACTTCCCTGGAAGCCGGCCCGGGCACGTGTACTGCGCCGACTGGCCGTCATGGCCACCTTGGTTTGCGGTCTGAGCGCACCAATCGCCCAAGCCCAGCCGGCCCCCTCCCTGCCCGCCTTCGATCTGAACGTCGTCGTGCTTACGCCGCAGGAGCAAGCCCGGGACCAGACCAGCCTGGGGGCGATGCGACAGCAAATCGAATGGCTCAACCGCGATTTCGTGACGCAGGATGACCGCCATCTGGTCACGTTCCGACTCAAGTCCATACAGGACTATGCCTCGATCAAGGACTCGCACTGCGAGCTCGTTTCCTTGGCTCAAAAAGCCTACGACGGCGATGCATGGAACCAAGCCTTCAATGCCTGCAACGACCCCACCGTGCGCGATCCCA
This sequence comes from Paracidovorax wautersii, assembly GCA_009912175.1. Classification (GTDB taxonomy): domain Bacteria; phylum Pseudomonadota; class Gammaproteobacteria; order Burkholderiales; family Burkholderiaceae_C; genus Comamonas_F; species Comamonas_F wautersii_A. Next base: position 176,040 of record WNDQ01000001.1, read on the forward strand.
AAGCCATCAACGTCTACATCTACGACAGCTACAGCCCACGGCTCGGCTATGCCGATGCCAATTCCCACGGACGCTACAACAAGGCCCGACCCTATATCTTTGTTGACTGGGACCGTCTGCGAACACGCGACCAGAGCCCCTTCGAACATGAGCTGGGCCATGCCTTCGGCCTCGGCCATGTCTGTGCCGTCGGCGCCGAACGCGGGAGCGACACCAACATCATGGCCAGTGCAGAGTGCGGTAAGGGCAGCGGTGGCCGCCGCAATATCGGATTCAACCCAGAACAGGCCGACACCATTCTTCGCAGTGCCATACGCATCGCGCGAATGCTCGCGCAGCCGCCACGTTAAGTCGCACACCGGCTTCCAAACAACACCTCGGCCCCGGCCCTGATCCAAGCCAGCGGGAGCCATCGCAAGGATGACCATGGAGCAATTGATCACCCGCCTTCGAACACTGTCGCAACAGGTGACCGATGATGACGATCTCATCCGTCGACTGCTGGAGGAGGGTCTGCCCGAAATCGCATGCGTGGTAGCCCGCAACCGCCTGGAACACGAAACACCTTCCGACCCGCAGCACTGGCAGGCTTACCATGCGCTGTTGCTACAGTGTGGCAACACTGCGGCCGCGGAGCGCCTGCGCGAAGCCGTGTCTCCCGAACAATTCACCGAACGCACCGGACTGGGTTTCTGGAGTGAGTCGATCCGTGCGGCGCAAAACCATGCCGATCGCCTCGCACACACGCTGGACCGCTTGCTCGCGATCGATCCCTTCCGCTTGGCTGTGCGTGTGTCGACCGTACGGCGTCGCCACCCTCAGCACTACGAGGCTCTGGCCGGTGTGCTGCAAGCCCGCGCCGCTCGCCTACCTGCGCCGGCGGGCCATGCAGCCATCGCCCTGAAGTTGGCACTGCAGGAGATCGACCCTCATGACGAGAGCCATGACGAGGCACTGCTCGACCTGTTCCAGCGCGCGGCCATCGGTGACGTGACAGCGCTGCTACGCAGCGCCTTCTCCCGAAACGTCCTGTTGTTTCAACGGTGGGTGCAGCGACTCAACCAGACACCGGAACGGCTGGTATCTATCAGTCCACGAGGCATCTACCGCCTGCTCGCCGTTGCCTACATCCACCTCGACGATGACGCTTACCGTTCCCTGGCCGAACACATCGTGCACCTGCACGACGCCCAGCCTCCCGGCCAGCTCGATACACCGCTGACCGCCACAGTCGCTATCGCCCAGCGTTTTCTTGCCCGGCGCCAGACACCAGCGCCTGCTGGCCCATTTCCGATTGGCACGCGAGGCGACCGCCCCCTGCGTATCGCTATCGCGGTTTCCGGGCAATTGCGAGCGTATCGCGAGGTGTTTCCAAGCTGGCGCCACCTGGGACTGGATGGACACCAAGTCGACTATTACGTCCACACCTGGAAAAGCATCGGCTGGCGCTTTCCCAACGCCATTACCGGCAATGCAGTCGACCGCGTGTTTGGGCATGCACCATTTGTGCAGGCCTACATCAAGGCTGGTCTGCTCTACGGTATCGAGGCCATGCGCAAGGCGTACCCCACCTTCCTGGGATCACTCGAACGCAGCGCAGCCGATGTGACCGTGGCCGATGTCCAGGCCGTCTACGGTTCTGACGCACGCGTGTACATCGAGGCAGAAGATCCCACGCGCTTTCCCGATGACCCCAAAAACCAGCACAAGATGTTCTACAAGATCGACCAAGCCCAGCGCATGGTCGAAGAATCGGGCGTCTCCTATGACCTTGTGATCCGCCTGCGCGGTGACCGCTCATTTCGTCCGCCGAGAACACCGCCCGACTACCAGGCAATGTGGCACCAGAGCCAGGCCGATCAGGTCCTGTTCGGAGAACCAGCTCGCATCGCCAACGAGCTTTATGTGGACGACCAGTTCGCCATCGGCACGCCCGAGGTGATGCGAGCCTACGCCAGCACGGCACAGTTGCAACAGCAGGCCGTCCAGGAGCGCTGGCATGGCTTCACTCCTCAGCTTGCGCCACACCTCACCTTGGCCTACGCCCTGTTTTTCCAGGGCATCCGTGTGCGCGAGGCGCTGGGTGTGCGCCCCGGCCCCATCCGGGGCCAGCACCTCATGAGCCGACAGGAGATTCACGAGGCGCTGCTGCACGACATGCCTGGCGGCCCCCGCAGCGAGATGGACCGGCTTTTCCTGGAGGCCGTTGCATGACCGTGGTCCGGCCAGCCAACCCCGCTTTGGACCTGGACACCCTGCAAGCGTTGCTCGCGCATTGCGTGGATGCACACGGGCGGCTCGATGTGGCCCGATTGCTGCAGCAGGGCCTGCCCGAAATCGCCCTGCTGGTGACCCGCCAGTCCATGGCCCGGCAACAGCCCCCCAACCCACCCGACTGGCTGGCCCATTACCGCCTGCTGCAGCAGGTCACCGATCATGGTGCGGCGCTCCGGCTGTGGGCTGATATGGACGTCGAGGCCACCCAGAAGGCCACGGGCCTGGACTACTGGAACGAGGCCGTCTGGACCGCCGCGCTGCACACCGAGCGGCTCACCCAGCTCGTGCAGGAACTCATGGACCGCGACAGCTGGCGGTTCGCGGTGCGGCTCGCGCAGTTCCGCAACGGCAACGGCGGGCTTTTTTTTCCGCTGGCCAACGTCATCGCCGACGCGCTCCAGCGCAAGCCCCTGCCGCCCAATGGCCTGAGTGCGCTGGCCTGGAACCTGGTGCTGCAGCGCTGCGATCCGGCCGTGCCGACCTGGTTCGAACCGATGCAGCGCATGCTGGAGCGGCGCAAGCTGGTCGACATCAGCAGCCTCTTGCGCACGTCCCTGCCCGCCAATGCGCCGCTGTTCCGCCAGTTCGCGCTGCGCATGCTGGCGCAGGACCCGGCCGTCCATCCGCTCGGCCCACGCGCCACCTTCCATTTCCTGGTGCTGTCCTACGCCCTGCTGGAGCCCCAGGTCTACCGCGCGGTCTGTGCACGCGTGCTGACATGGGCCGGCGCCGTCCCGACGATCGACCGCCAGACGCCCGAGGGCGCCAGTGTTCTGGTGGCACGCAACCACCTGCAGCGCTATCGCCTGGCGCAATCGCAATCGGCCCAACCGTCGCCCGGCCGCCTGCGCATTGCGCTGTGTGTCTCGGGCCAGTTGCGCGGCTATCAGGACGCCTTCAAGACCTGGGAACACCTGCAATTGCAGGACCACGACGTGCACATCCACGTGCACACCTGGCGCAGCGTAGGGCTGTCGGTTCCAGTGGCGTCTTCGCGCAAGGGCGTGGACCGCGCGTTCACCCACCCCCCGTTCGTGCGCGCCTTCATCCGGGCGGGCCAGCGGTACGGCGATGAGGCCCTGAACCGGGCCTATCCGAAGTTCATGGCCGCGCTGGCCTGGGGCGCCACCGTCACGCCCGACGACCTGCGCGCCGTCTATGGCCCCGACACGCACGTCGGCATCGAGGAGGACGACCTGCCCGAGTTCGCAGGCGACACCACGCACCAGCACAAGATGTTCCACAAGATCCTCATGGCCCACCGGCTGGCGGCGCAATCACCCCAGCCCTACGACCTGATGATCCGCATCCGCCCCGATCTGTCGCTGCTGCCGCCCGAACAGCCCATCGACTGGCACGCGATCTACAGGGCATGCGTTGACAACCAGACGATCTACACCGGGCCTCTGCATCTGGTCAACAACCTGTTCGTCGACGACCGGATCGCCATCGGCTCGCCCGCGTCCATGCTGCGCTATGCCGAAACCCGCCGCGCCCAGAAACAGGCCGACGAGGAGCGCTGGTACGGCTTTCCGCGCGGCCTGCAATGGCACCGGTCGCTCGCCTATTCCTTGTTCTTCCAGGGGCTGCAGGCCGTCGATCTGCCGGGCATCCTGCCCGGCCCGCTGGTTGGCGCGCGCACCTGGGACCGCGACCAGATCCGCGAGGCCCTGGCGGCCGACCTGCCCCACGGCCCGGTCACCGACATGGACCGGCTGCTGACCCAGGCCCTGCAATGACCCCATTCCCCTTCAACGAGAGCACCTTCCTATGAAACGCCTGATCGTCGATCTCGACCACACCCTGTGCGTCGCCCGCGACCGGGACTACGCCAACGCCGAGCCCCGCGCGGACGTCATCGCGCAACTGCGCACCTACCACGCCCAGGGTTTCGAGATCGCCATCCACACCAGCCGCAACGTGCGCACCTACGCGGGCAACGTGGGCAAGATCAATGCGCACACGCTGCCCGTCATCCTCGACTGGCTGGCGCGCCACGACGTGCCCTACGACGAGATCCACGTCGGCAAGCCCTGGTGCGGCGACGACGGTTTCTACATCGACGACCGGGCCGTGCGCCCCTCGGAATTCGTGCGCCACAGCTACGAGGAAATCGTGCAACTTCTGGAGCGAGAACAATCATGATCCTCCTGACCTCCGCCGCCTACGTCGACCCGGAACTGCAATCCGAGTTCGGGCGCCTGCCGCCCGCCTTTCTGCCCGTCGGAAACCAGCGGCTGTTTCAGCGGCAAGCCGACATGCTGCGCACCACCTTCCCCGGCGAGCCCATCTACCTGTCCCTGCCCGAGAGCTACACGATCGCGCGGCGCGACGCCGACACGCTGGCGCGGCTGGACGTCCAGGTGGTCAAGGTCCCCGACGGCCTGAGCCTGGCGGCCTCGGTGCTGTACGCCATCAACCGCATCGGCGACTACAGCGCGGGCGTGCGCATCCTGCACGGCGACACGCTGGTCTCGGGCTTCGACACCGCCTGGGACTGCGTGGCCATGGCCCAGTCCTCGGACGACTACAACTGGTATGTCGAGAGCCACAGCGGGGTCGTTCCCAGCATCTGGTGCGGCTACTTCGCCTTCGGCTCCATCGACCTGCTCACCAAGTGCCTCGCCGGCGCGCACAACGCCTTTGAAAAAGCCGTGAACGACTACGACGCCGCGCAAGCGCTGCTGCGCATCCGGCCCAGCCATTGGCTGGACTTCGGCCACGTCAACACCTTCTACCGCTCGCGCGCGCGCATGACCACGCAGCGCGTCTTCAACGACTTGCGCATCCAGAACCACCGTGTCCACAAGACAGGCACACCACCCGCCAAGATCCAGGCCGAAGCGCTCTGGTTCGACGCGCTGCCGCCCACCTTGCGTATCTATGTTCCCCAACTGCTGGCGCGCAACATCGAAGACGGCAAGGCCAGCTACGAGCTGGAATACCTGTGCCTGGCGCCGCTCAACGAGCTGTATGTGCACGGGCTGAATTCACCGGGCTTCTGGCACCGCCTGTTCCGGCATCTGGCGGACTGGTTCCAGGCCAGCCAGCAGGCCATGGACTGGCGCCAGGTGGACATCGAGTCGGTGCGGGCCGACGTCAACGGCATGCTGGCCGACAAGACGCGCGAGCGGCTGGGCCAGTACCTGGCATCCGTGGGCCTGAACGATGCCGGCCCGACCTCACTCAACGGTGCACCCCTGCCGCCCCTGGCCACCATCGTCGAGCGCTGCCTGGCCGAGGCCGCGAAAGTGCCGGTGGTGCTGGGCGTGCTGCACGGCGACCTGTGCTTCAGCAACATCCTGTTCGACACGCGCGCCGACCAGATCAAGCTGATCGACCCGCGCGGCCTGAACTACAAGGGCGAACAGCGTCTGTACGGCGACCTGCGCTACGACCTGGCCAAGCTCACGCACTCGGTGATCGGGCTCTACGACTACCTGATCGCCGACGCGTTCTCCATCGACGACGGCGCGGGCCTGGACTTTGCGCTGCAGATCCATGCCGACGACAACGTCGAGGTCATCGGCACGCACTTCCTGGACCAGCGCATGCTGGACGGCATCACGCCCCGCCAGATCCTGCCCATCACCGTCCTGCTGTTTCTGTCGATGCTCCCGCTGCACAGCGACGCCCCCCGGCGCCAGCGCGCCATGCTGGCCAATGCGCTGCGCCTCTACCGCCTGCCGCTGCATGGCCAGACGGTTTTTCATCAGATGCTGAACTCGTTCGCGCACTACTTCGAGGACGACCTGTTCCTCTTCATCGTCCGCCAGGACCATGCCGCGCGCGACTTCGTCGCCGACGAGGCGACGGCGCTGGGCATCGCGCGTTTCGAGATCGTGGAGATCGCAGGCGACACCCTCGGCCAGGCCGACACGGTCGCGCGCGGCCTGCACCTGCACGAAGGCGCGGTCGACGAGCCGCTCTACATCTTCAACATCGACACGCTCCGCCCACGCTTTCGCAAGTCGGACAAGGCCATCGGCAGCCAGGGCTATCTGGAGGTCTTCGAGGCCGAGGGCGAGCACTGGTCCTTTGTCGAGCCCGGACCCGGCCACACGGTCCTGCGCACGACGGAGAAGGAACGCATCTCCAACCTCTGCAGCGACGGCCTGTACCAGTTCGCATCGCGCGTCGTGTTCGAGCAGGCGTTCGAGCACCAGGTGACGAACCACCTGCTCACGCGCAACGAGTACTACATCGCGCCCGCCTACAACGCGTTGATCGCGCGCGGCGACCGCATCCTGTACGAAAAGATCGACCGCAACGACGTGCTGTTCTGCGGCACGCCTGACGAATACAACGCGCTGCTGGCCATGCCCGTGGACGAATTCGCCCGGCGCGTGGCTGCCTGAGTCCGGTCAGGACACGGCGGGCGGCTTCGGGATAGGCCGGGGCCGGCCCTGCTCGTCGATGGCGACGTAGGTCAGTTGAGCCTCGGTCACCTTGATGACGCGGCCCTGGTCGTGCATGCGCTCGGCGAAGACCTCGATACGCACGGTGATGGAGGTGCGGCCGATGCGTTCGACATGGCCGTAGAAGGACAGCAGGTCGCCCACGCGCACGGGTTGCTTGAAGACGAACTCGTTAACCGCAACGGTGGCAAAACGCCCACCGGTGTAGCGCGCCGGAATGACCGAGCCGGCCAGATCGACCTGGGCCATGACCCAGCCGCCAAAGATGTCCCCATTGGCGTTGCAGTCGCCCGGCATGGGGATGACCTTGAGCACCAGCTCCTTGTCGGTGGGCAGTTCGGTGAGCATGTCGTGGGTGTAGACCATCGGGAGTCGAGCCGTTGTCGTGGGGGGTTCAAGTTGCCTGGGGCGCTGTGCGCGGCCACTTCAGCGGGCGGGCCGGCGGCCGCTTGTCTCGACTCCACGGGGTCCGGTTCTGTCCATCTCGAGGTGGTCCGGGTCGTTGCTGGGGCGCCAGTATAAGACGGTCGATTACTGGGCGGTCGACCCTCAGGCAAACCATGATGCGCAGCGGGCACAGGGCGATTACGATGCACAATAACGAACGGTCGTTCTTTTTTATCAATACCATGTCCGATCTCCAAACCCAATTCGAAGCCGCTGTCGCCCAGTCCACGTTACTGCCGGAAAAACCCGACAACCCGACGTTGCTCAAGATCTACGCGCTCTACAAGCATGCGACCGAGGGCGACAACAAGGCGACCAAGCCCAGCCTGGGCGACATCGTGGCGCGTGCCAAGTGGGACGCGTGGACGGTGCAGAAGGGCAAGTCGGTGGAGCAGGCGCAGCAGGCTTATATCGATCTGATCGAATCGCTGCGCTGAGTTGGTTGGACGCGGTTGCGCACCGCTGGCCGGCTTCTGCGGGAGGCGAGTCAAAGCGGGCCGGAACTGCCTCTGCTCATGTCCTCCTGCACCGGCCTGCGGCCGGCGCATTCCCCCCTGACTTCGCTGAGGCAGTTCCGGCCCGCTTCGCCTCGCCGCGAGCGCCGCAACGTCTGTTTGCCGTCAGGTGCCTGAATCGCCGTCCGGCTCGACCTCGACCAGGCAGTCGTAAAACACCGGCGCACGCCCGATGTCGGTCAAGCGCTGGCTGGTCAGTTCATTGACGTTGCGGCCGTCCAGGCCGAACTTGCGCCACCAGATGCCCATGCCGTTGACCACGCCGGGGCGCGCGCGTGTGCTGACCTCGGCCTTGCAGCGGTAGCTGCCGCGGTCGTTGAAGATGCGCACGACCGTGCCGTCGGCGATGCCGCGCGGCGCGGCGTCGTCGGGGTGGATTTCCAGCAGCGGCTCGCCCTCGATGCGGCGCAGGCTTTGCACGTTGACGAAGGTCGAGTTGAGAAAGTTGCGCGCCGGCGGCGAGATCATGGCCAGCGGATAGGCGGACGAACTGCCCGCCACTTCGTAGTTGGGCAGGTGATCGGGCAGGCCGTCGATTCCTTGCGCCGCCAGGCGGGCGCTGTGGAATTCGCAGCGGCCCGAGGGCGTGGGGAAACCGCCTTCGGCGAAGGGCGCGTCGGGCACGGGCAGGGAGACAAAACCATCGCGCAGCAGGGCGTCGAAGTTGACCGTCGGGCCGAGTGCCTGGCGGCACAGGGCTTCGTCGCTGTCGGCAAAACACGCGTCGTCGAAACCCAGGCGCGCGGCCAGCTGCCGGAAGACGTCGGTGTTGGGCCGCGCCTGGCCGACGGGCGCGATGGCGGGCCGGTTGAGCAGCACGTCGGTGTGGCCGTAGCTGTTGTGGATGTCCCAGTGTTCGAGCTGCGTGGTGGCGGGCAGCACGTAGTCGGCGTAGTCGGCCGTGTCGGTGCGGAACTGTTCGAGCACGACGGTGAACAGGTCTTCGCGCGCAAAGCCCTGCGCGACCTGGGCCGATTGCGGCGCCACGGCGACCGGGTTGCTGTTGTAGACAACCAGGGCCTGCACGCGCGGACCGAAGGCGGGGCTGGCTGCGGCCAGCAAGTGTTCGCCGATGGTGGACATGTTGAGCGTGCGTGGGCGGCGCTCGCCCAGCAGGTCGGGCCGCCGCAGTGTGGCCGCCTGCACGGGCGCGGTGCTGGAGGACGACAGCAGCAGGCCGCCAGCGCGGTGGCGCCAGGCGCCGACCAGCGCGGGCAGGCAGGCCACGGCGCGCACGGCGTTGCCGCCGCCGCGCACGCGCTGCATGCCGTAGTTCAGGCGGATGGCGGCGGGCTTGGTGTGGGCGTAGTCGTGCGCCAGTTGCCGGATCTGCTCGACAGGCACGCCGCAGACCTCGGCCGCGCGCTCGGGCGGCCATTGCAGGGCGCGTTCACGCAAGGCGTCCCAGCCCAGCGTGTGGCGCGCGAGGTAGTCGTGGTCGAGGCCGGCCTGCGCGTCGGCCTGCTTCCAGGCGGCGTCGTGCACGATCAGCTCGTGCATCAGCGCCAGCGCCAGCGCGCCGTCGGTTCCGGGGCGCAGGGCGATGTGTTCGTGGCACTTGTCGGCGGTCTCGCTGCGGCGCGGGTCGATGCAGACCAGCCGCGCGCCGGCGCGCTTGGCCTGCTGCGCGTAACGCCAGAAATGCAGGTTGCTGCCCACCGAGTTGCTGCCCCAGATCAGGATCAGGCGCGACTCGGCGAAGAACTCGACCTTCATGCCGACCTTGCCACCCAGCGTGTGGACCAGCGCCTCGGTGCCGGCCGAGGCGCAGATGGTGCGGTCCAGCAGCGACGCGCCCAGGCGGTGGAAAAAGCGCGCGGCCATGGCCTCGCCCTGCACCAGGCCCATGGTGCCGGCGTAGCTGTAGGGCAGGATGGCCTGCGGGTCGTGTGCGGCAATGGTTTTCAAACGCTGCGCGATGTCGTCCAGCGCCTCGTCCCAGCCCACGGGCTCGAACTGCCCGCTGCCCTTGGGGCCCACGCGGCGCAGCGGCGTGAGCACGCGCTCGGGGTGGTAGCTGCGTTCGGTGTATTTGGAGACCTTGGCGCACAAGGCGCCGTCGGTGTGGCGGTGCGCGGGGTTGCCCGCGACCTTGATGGCCACGCCCGCGCGCACCGTGGTGACCAGCGAGCAAGTGTCAGGGCAGTCATGCGGGCAGGCGCCCAGCACGACGGTATCGTCGGCATCGGAAAGAACGGGAGTAGTGGCTGCGGCCATGGGCGTTGTCGTGGGCAATCGTGGGAGGCGGATCGGCGATCCGTCGATCGCGTCATGCCGGCATTTTCGGCCAGATGGCGCATTGGCGCTGGACTTGCGGGCATCACGCAGCGGACTACACTGGCACGATTCGGATGAGCCTCTGGCTTGATCCTTGCAGCACGTCCGCTCCTTTGTGGCGCGCGACGTGCGCCTTCCGGTTTTCATCATGAATCTGATCCAAGACATCGTCGCCCAGGCCGCGGCCCTGACGGCCATCCGGCGCGACATCCACGCCCACCCTGAACTCTGTTTCGAGGAGCACCGCACGGCCGATCTGGTCGCCCGCAAACTGGCCGAATGGGGCGTCGACGAGGTCCACCGCGGCGTGGGCCGCACCGGCGTGGTCGGCCTGCTGCACGGGCGCGACGGCGGCGCCAGCGGCCGGCGCATCGGCCTGCGCGCCGACATGGACGCGCTGCCCATGCAAGAGATCAACACCTTCGCCCACGCCAGCCAGACGCCCGGCAAGATGCACGCCTGCGGCCACGACGGCCACACCACCATGCTGCTGGCCACCGCGCAGCACCTGGCCCGGCACCGCGACTTCGACGGCACCGTGGTGCTGCTGTTCCAGCCGGCCGAGGAACTGGGCGGCGGCGCCCAGGTGATGATCGATGACGGCCTGTTCCAGCGTTTTCCGGTCGAGGCCGTGTTCGGCATGCACAACTGGCCCGGCATGGCCGTCGGCCAGATTGCGCTCAGCCCCGGCCCCATCATGGCCTCGACCAACGAGTTCAAGATCACCATCCACGGCCGCGGCTGCCACGGCGCCATGCCACACCTGGGCGTCGACCCGGTGCCGATCGCCTGCCAGCTGGTGCTGGCCCTGCAGACCATCGTCAGCCGCAACACCAAGCCGATCGACGCGGCCGTGCTGTCGGTCACCATGATCTACGCGGGCGAGGCCACCAACGTGGCGCCCGACCATTGCGAGATCCAGGGCACGGTGCGCACCTTCCGCACCGACGTGCTCGACCTGATCGAGGCGCGCATGAAAGAGGTGGCCGAGCACACCTGCGCGGCCCACCAGGCCCGCTGCGACTTCCGCTTCACGCGCAACTACCCCGCCACCGTCAACGAGCCCACGGCCACCGCCTTCGCGCGCCAGGCGCTGGCTGACGTGGTGGGCCCGGCCAACCTGATCGCGCAAGAGCCCACCATGGGCGCCGAGGATTTTTCGTACATGCTGCAGGCGCGGCCCGGCGCCTATTTCTTCATCGGCAACGGGGACGGCCTGCACCGCGAGGGCGGCCACGGCGAGGGCCCCTGCGTGCTGCACAACACCAGCTACGACTTCAACGACGAGCTGCTGCCGCTGGGCGCCAGCGCCTTCGCGCAGCTCGTGCGGCGCTGGCTGGCCCAGCCGGCGCAGGCCTGACGCAGGGGACGGGCGCCGCGCGCTCGCCTTTTGATGGGCGCGCGGCCAAAGCCCTGTATCCTTGCCGGATCACACGCGCCGGATCCGTCGACTCATGGAAACCAAGTGGCTTGAGGACTTCGTCAGCCTCGCCGAAACCCATAGCTTCTCCCGCTCAGCCCAACTGCGCCACGTCACGCAACCCGCCTTCTCGCGGCGCATCCAGTCGCTCGAAGCCTGGGCCGGGACCGATCTGGTCGACCGCTCGTCCTACCCCACCCGGCTCACGCCCGCGGGCCAGACGCTCTACAACCAGGCGCTGGAGCTGCTGCACGACCTGCAGGCCACGCGCTCTATGCTGCGCGCGCACCGGCAGGCGGCCGACGACGTCATCACCTTCGCCATGCCGCATTCGCTGACGTTTGCGTTCTTTCCGGCCTGGATGTCGGCGCTGCGCGAACAGTTCAAGCCCATCAAGACCCGGCTGATCGCGCTCAACGTGCTCGACGCCGTCACCCAGCTGGCCGAAGGCGGCTGCGACATCCTGGCGGCCTTCCACCACCCGTCGCGCCCCCTGCAACTCGACCCGGTGCGCTACGAGATGATCCAGCTCGGCACCGAGACGCTGTCGGCCTATTCCCTCGCCGACGCCGCGCTCAAGCCCGTGCACCGGCTCGACGGCCGCACCAGCCGCAACCCCGTGCCCTATCTGGGCTACGGCCCCGGCGCCTACCTCAGCCACATGGCCGAGCTCATCATCCAGCACGCGCCCGGCCCGCTGCATCTGGACCGCGTCTACGAGACCGACATGGCCGAAAGCCTCAAGGCCATGGTGCTGGCCGGCCACGGCATCGCCTTCCTGCCGCGCAGCCTGGTCAAGAAAGAGCTGCGCAACCACAAGCTGGTGCCCGCCTCGGAAGACGCCAGCCTGCACGTGAGCATGGACATCCTGGCCTACCGCGAACGCCCGACCGCCCGCCAGGCCCCCAAGCGGGTGGCCGATGAGCTGTGGAGCTACCTGCAATCCCCCGCCGCCCACAAAGCCAAGCTGGCCCAGGCCTGACGCGCCTGTTCAGGCCCTGGACGGGCCGGCCCCCCGGCGGTGCAAAAGGCCGGGCGGCACACGTGAACGTTTATGCTGCAACGCAGCATTATCTATGCATTTTATGCATGATGCGCGTGCCAAACGGCATCAAGGCTGGCCCGACATTTGCACATGAATCCGGTGCGAGAATAGCCGTGGCGAGCCTGGGAGGGACGTATGTCTTTGATGGGTAAGCTGCGGCGACGCCGCACGCAGCGCAAAGGCACCGTGACATCAGGAGGCACGGGGCCCGAAACGCGGTCAGTGGTTTTTCTGCCAGAAGATCACTGATTTGGTGCTAACGCGAAAGTCAATAGCACCATTCTTGTACATACTCGGGACGGCGGGAGGAGACATCCGCGGATGACGGACTCTCGGTCGATATCCCTGGTTTTTTATTGGAGATGGAAGAAATGAAGAAACATATCCTCGCTCTTTCGGTCGCGCTGCTGGCCGCCGGTGCCGTGCACGCCCAAAGCAACGACACGCTGGCCAAGATCAAGGCCTCGGGCAGCATCACGCAAGGCGTGCGCGAGTCCTCCGGCGCCCTGGCCTACACCCTGGGCAACGGCGTCTACACGTGATCTTGCCCCCGTTTCACGGACACCCCTATAAGCGATTAACTATCGCAATAGGAGGTGGACGATGACCAAGAGCAAGGCAGGCAGAAAGGGGCAGGAGTTCAGCCTGGAGTTCAGGCAGCAGGCA
>WNDQ01000010.1 GCA_009912175.1 Paracidovorax wautersii
GGCTGACGTTCTTCACCATCGGCCGGCCGATTGCCGGTGTCGTCTGCCTGCTTCTCCAACTCACCCTGATCGGCTGGCTACCCGCGACGATCTGGGCGGTGTACGCCCTGAGCCAGTACAAAACCGACAAGAAGATCGAGAAAGCGCTGGCCCAAAGAACTTGATCGGGGTGGCTGGGGATGAAACTCGGCGGCTTAACTGACTTCCCTGTTCCATTGCTCCCCGAACCCCCTTTCCCGCTGCGTCAATGAATTTTTTATCGAACGTTACAAAAAGGAGTCGCCATGGCCGAACGAGGACGTCCGCGCAGCTTCGACCGTGACACCGCCTTGCTGCGCGCCATGGAGGTCTTCTGGGAACGCGGCTATGAAGGCACGTCGTTGTCGGACTTGATCGACGCGATGGGAATCAGCGCGCCCAGTCTCTATGCCGCCTTTGGCGGCAAGGAAGCCCTGTTCCGCGAGGCCGTGGACCGTTATCGCCACACCGACGGCGACTTGACGAACCAGGCGCTGCGGGCCGGCGGAACGGCCCGCGAGGCGGTGGCGGGCATGCTGATGGCGGCCGCGCACGCGCTGACGCTCCCCGGCAAACCCAAGTGTTTCGTCGTCCTCGGCGCCACCAACTGCACGCCCGCCAACCAGCCGATGTCGGCGTTCCTGCGCACGCACCGGCTGGCCTCCCGGCAGCAGGTGCGCGAGCGGCTGGCGCAGGGCGTGGCCGATGGCGAACTGGCCCCAGCAACCGACGTCGACAGCCTGGCGACCTATTTCACGACCGTGGTGCAAGGCATGTCGCTGCAGGCGCGCGACGGCGCCGACCGTGCCCTGCTGGAACGCGTGGCCACGACGGCCATGGGCATTTGGCCACGGTAGCGCCAGACGGCCCATGGACATCCCCGGGTGGGCCACAATCGCGGCCATGCCCCGCTTTCATTGCCCCCTGCCCTCCCCTGAACTGGCCCCCGGCGCCGAGCTGGACCTGCCCGCTGGCGCCGCGCGCCATGTGCAGGTGCTGCGCCTGCAGCCGGGCGCGGGCATCACGCTGTTCAACGGTGACGGGCACGAGTACGAGGCGGTCGTCACGCGCATGGGCCGCAGCGATGTGGCCGTGCGCATTGCCGGCCACACGGCCGTCGACCGCGAGATCGCGCAGGCGGTGCACCTGGCCGTGGGCGTGCCGGCCAACGACCGCATGGACTGGCTGGTCGAAAAAGCCACCGAGCTGGGCGTGGCCAGCATCTGGCCGCTGATGACCGAGCGCAGCGTGCTGCGCCTGAAGGGCGAGCGCGCCGAGAAAAAGCAGGCGCACTGGCAGGCGATTGCCGTGGCCGCCTGCGAGCAGTGCGGGCGCAACCGCGTGCCGCTGATCCACGCGCCGCTGGAGCTGCCGCGCCTGGCCGAGGCCGTGCGCACGCACGCGCCGCAGGCCGCGCGCCACGTGCTGTCGCTGGCCGAGGGCTCGCGGCCCTGGCGCGCGAGCGGCACGGCCGGCGCGCCCGGCCATGGGATCGTGCTGGTCAACGGCCCCGAAGGCGGCTTGGCGCCGGCCGAAGAAGCCCTGCTGCTGTCGCAAGGCTTCGAGCCGGTCTCGCTCGGCGCGCGTGTGCTGCGCGCCGAGACCGCGCCGCTGACCGTGCTGGCGGCGCTGGGGCTGCGGGAACTGGGTTGAATCGTGGGCGTTCAGGCCGGTAGCCGGGTGCGGACCGGCACGCCCAGGGGCTCATCGGCGGCCTGGCCCGCCGTGCCGTTCGCGCGCGCCACCGCGCTGCGCGCGGCCAGATAGGCAAACACCAGCCCCGGGCCGAGTGTGATGCCTGGCCCCGGATAGGCACCGCCCATGATCGAGTGCTGGTCGTTGCCGACGGCGTAGAGGCCAGCGATGGCCTGGCCCTGGGCGTCAAGGCAGCGCGCATCGGCGTCGGTCCACAAACCCGTGGCCGCGCCGATGTCGCCAGGATACAGGCGCACGGCGTAGAAGGGCGCCGTGTCGATGGGGCCGAGCGTCGGGTTGGGGCCACGCCAGGTGGCGTCGCCGTTGGCGCGCTGGTAGGTGGTGGTGCCGCGCTGGAACTGTGTGTCCACGCCGGTCTGGGCAAAACGCCCCATATCGGCGGCAGCCTGCTTCAGGTTGCCGGCGTCCACGCCCAGCTTGCCGGCCAGTTCCTCGAGCGTGCGGCCGCTGACGACGTAGCCATCGGCCACCGCCTCGCGCAGCCCCATGCCCAGCGGGCGCACCATGCCCAACCCGTACTTGTGCATGCCGTTGGCGTCGGTCACCAGGAAGGACGGCACGCTAGGCGCCTGGGCCTGGGCTTGTTGCATGGTGATGCCGGTGAGGTGGTAGGACGTGGATTCGTTGTAGTAGCGCTGCCCCTGCTGGTTGACGACGACGGTGCCGGGCTTGGCGCGGTCGAACACAAAATGCGGGAACACGGCCGTGCTGCCGTCCCGGCGCTTGCGCAGCGACACCGGTGCCCAGAAGCAATGGCTGCGTCCGCCCTGGCCGTAGGCCGCGCCGAGCGCCTCGGCCAGGTCGTGCATGGCGCCGGTATGGCCCGGCGCGCCCGGACACCAGGCCTCGGCCACGCCCGGGGCAAGCTGGGCGCGGCGCTGCGGATGGCGATTGAAGCCGCCGCTGGCCAGGATCACGCCACCCTTGGCGCGCACCGTGCGTGTGACGCCATGCTGGCTGATGGACAGCGTATCGACCGGCCCGGATGCGCCGGCCGAACGCGCCAGCCGCGTCACGCGCGCCTCGGTCAGCAGTGTCACGCCGCGTTCGCGCAGCGACAGCAGCAGGCGGCCGATCAGCGCGTTGCCCATCACCAGCCGGGTGCCGCGGGGGCTGCTCAGGCGGTCGCTGGCGTGGCGCAGCAAGGTCCTGGCAACGTACTTGAAGGTGCGCCACGAGCCCCACCATCGGCGCCGGAAGGCCAGCATCTGGATGATGTCGTCGCGATCGACCATCATGCCGCCGAGCACCGTGAATTCGGGAATCGGCGGACGCACGAGACCGAAGTCGCCACCCAGCAGCCGGCCATCGAAAGGCAGCGGCTCCAGCGCGCGGCCGCAGGTGGTGGAGCCCTCCAGCTCGGACAGGTAATCCGGATGGAAGTCGCGCGGCCGGTACTTGACGTGCGAATAGTCCTCGATCTTGGCCACGGCCGCCGCGCCGTTGTCCAGAAAGGCGCGGCGCACGGCGCGATCGGTGCGCTCGCCCACCGCCGCGTCGAGAAAACGCTCGGCGTTGGCGATGGAGTCGTCCGGGTTGACCTTGGGTGCATGGCGGGTGCCGACCACCCAGGTGGTCGCGCCCGAATAGGCCGTGGTGCCGCCCACGTGTGCGGTGGACTCGATCAGCAGCACCTTGGCGCCGTCAATGGCGGCGAACAGCGCGGCCGACATGCCAGCGCCGCCCGCGCCAACGACCACGACGTCGAATTCAGCCGGCTCGGGCAAGGATTGGAGTTCTGTCTTCATGGATAAAAAGTCCTTTCTGGAATCGGGAGGCCAACCTCGCGCCGGTACACGGCCAGGGTGCGCCGCAGGCCTTCGTCCAGCGGTGTCGGCCGGTAGCCGGGCAGCAACTGGCGCAGGTCGTCGGCCGGCAGATCGGCCGCGATGGGCAGCGGGGCGCCGGCGGCCGACAACGCGGCGCCGGGGCCAAGCGCGCGCAGCCGCGCCAGCAACTGGTCGGTGGTGAAGACGTCGCCGGCCATGTTGAACACGCGCGCGCCCTCGTGGCCTTGCGTGGCCGCGGCGACCAAGACCCGCGCCACGTCTTCGACGTACACCAGCCCAGTCGCGCCGGTGAAGGCAATCTCATAGGGCTGCCCCCGCGCGATGGCCCGGCAGGCCAATGACGGCCCGGCGCTGGAGCCGCTCTCGCGGCCGGCGCCATAGATCACGAAGGGGCGCAGGCCGACGCTGGCCACGCGATGCGGGCGGCCGTCGTCCTGCGCAGCCGGCTCGCCCCAGTAGGCGCGGGCAATGCCTTCGCAGGCGAGCTTGGTGGCCCCGTAGACCGTGGCTGGCGCCGGGCTCGACGCATCGTCCGGGCCGTAGACGCCTGCGCTGCTGGCGTAGGCAATGCCGCGCCAGCCCTGCCGCCGCGCGGCCTCGAACACATGGATCGTGCCCTTGATGTTGATGTCGACCGCGCGCAGTGGATCATCGCGGCAGTCCAGCGTCAGCAGGCCGGCCAGATGGATGGCACTGTCGCAGCCCAAGGCCGCCAGCGCCACGTCGGCGGCGCTGGCGATGTCGCCCTCGTGCCATTCGATGGCGTCGGCCATGGGGCCCACGATCAGCCGCACCAGCGCGCGGTCGCCCGGCCGGTCGAACACGCGCGCGGCATGACCGTCCTCCAGCAGGGCCTTGAGCACCCAGGCGCCCAGGAAACCCCGGCCGCCGGTCACCAGTATCTTCATGTCTTGTGCTCCTGTGCGTCGTGCCTAGTAAGTGGCGCGACCGCCGGACAGATCAAATACAGCGCCGGTCGAGAACGAACATTCGGCCGATGCCAGCCAGGCCACCAGCGCCGCGACCTCCGCCGGCCGGCCCATGCGACCGACCGGGATGCGCGAGAGGCTGGCGGCCAGCGCCTCGGGTGTCATCTGCCGCACCAGCGCGGTCTCGATCACGGCAGGCGCGATACAGTTGACACGTGCCGGGGTGTGCGCCAACTCCTTGCCCAGCGACTTGGTCAGCGCAATCACGCCCGCCTTGGCGGCCGAATAAGCCGCCATCTCGGCATTGCCTTCCTTGCCCGCGATCGAGGACAGGAACACGATGCGGCCGTGCTCCGATTGCCGCACCAGCGGCACCGCCGCGCGGGCGCATAGAAAGGCGCTGGTGAGGTTGATGTCGAGCGTGCGCTGCCAGGCGTCCAGCGGATAGCCGACCACTGGCAGGCAAGGGCCGGTGACGCCGGCGCCGTGCACCAGCACATCGACCGCCGGCCAGGCCTGCGTGGTCTCTTGCAGGGCACGGGCCACGCAGGCCTCGCGCGTCAAATCGGCCGCACACGTCAGAACTTCAGTGCCGCCGGCGCGCAGCGACGTCGCCATCTCGGCCAGGCCCGTGGCATCGATGTCCCACAGCGCCAGGCGCAGGCCATCCGCGGCCAGGCGCTGCGCCACGGCACGGCCGATGCCGCCGCAGGCGCCAGCAATGACCGCCGTGCGGGTCACGGCTGTTCCTCGCGCAACAGGAACGCGACCATCAGGTCGCGCACGCAGGCGAACATGTCGCCGCCCGTCATGGTGTTGCGCCCGCCCGCCCGCGCAGCCTCGATCAGCGGCGTGACGGCCGGCGCGGTAATCACGTCGCCCACAAAGGCCTGGGCCGGCAGCTTGCTGACGTCGACCGGGATCGGATCGCCATCGCGCATGCCGACCGGGGTGGCGTTGAGCACGATGTCGAAGCCGCTCGGGTCGGGTGAGCCGGCCTGCACCTGGCTCTTGCCGAGCGAGGCCAGGCGTTCGATCAGGCGCTCGCGCCGCGCGCAATCCTCGTCGTGGATGGCCAGCACGCTGGCGCCGGCCTCGACCAGCGCATGGGCGATGGCCGAGCCGGCGCCGCCCGCGCCCACCAGCGGCACGCGCTGGCCTGCGGGATCGCAGCCCTTGCGGCGCATGGCGGTGACGTAGCCCAGGCCGTCGAACATGTCGCCATGCCAAGTGCCATCGGGATTGCGCCGCAGCGTGTTGGTGGCGCGCAGGAAGTGCGAACGCTCCGACGCCGTCGCGCACAGCTCGTAGGTGGCGAACTTGTGCGGCACGGTAACGATGATGCCGTCGATGTTCTGCACCTTCGACAGGCCCTCCATGCTCGCCTTGAGGTCGGCGGGCGAGACATGGGCCGGCATCACAATGGCGTTGTGGCCGCGCTCGTTGAAGGCCTGCGTCACGCCAGCGGGCGACTTCACCTGGGCGATCGGGTCGCCCACGATGATGTGCACGCGCGTGGCGCCGTTCAGATAGTCCTGGATATCAGGCATGGCAATGCTCCTTGGGTTTGCAAATTCATGGTGCCCTTCACTCGTGCACGATGCCCAGCAGGCGGGCTTGCGTGGCGGCATCGGCCGCCAGATCGGCCGCGGCGCCTTCGTAGGCCAGCTTGCCGTTGACCAGCACGCAGGCGCGGTCGGCGATGCCCAGCACCGATTCGGCATGGTGCTCGACGATGATCATGCTGACCTGGCCGCGCAGCCGCTTGACCGCCTCCATCACCTCCTGCACCACCGCCGGGGCCAGGCCCTCGAACGGCTCGTCGAGCAAGATGACCTTGGACGGCGCCATCAGCGCGCGGGCGATGGCCACCATCTGGCGTTCGCCGCCCGACAGGCTCTCGGCCTTGATGTTGCGGCGGTTGTGCAGGCGCGGGAACAGCGCGTAGGCCTGGTCCACGCCGATACCGCCGGCGCGCGCGGCCAGCACCAGGTTCTCGTAGACCGTGAGGTTGGGGAACAGCCGGCGCCCCTCGGGCACGATCGAGATGCCGGCGCGGTTGATCTGGTGCGATTTGCGATGGGTGATGTCCTGCCCGTCGAAACTGATGCGTCCGGCGCTCACGGGCATGGCCCCCAGGATGGCGCGCAGCGTGCTGATCTTGCCCACGCCGTTGCGGCCCAGCACCGCCAGCACCTCGCCTTCGTCGAGCCGCAGATCCAGGCCGTCAATGATGGTGCTGCCGTTGTAGCCAGCCTTCAGGCCTTCGATTTTGAGCAGGGTGCGGCCGCTGCGCGCCATGGGTTGAACGATGGCCGGCGCGGCCGCGGCTGCGGGCGAGTCCGACACCGCGACTTGCGGCGCCGGCGCGGCATGCGAGCCCTTGGTGCCAAGGTAGGCCTCGATGACCTGCGGGTGCGCAGCCACCTCGGACGGCTTGCCGTCGGCAATCAGCTGGCCGCGGTGCAGCACCGTGACGCGGTCGGAGATGGCCAGCACACGGTCCATGTCGTGCTCGATCAGGATCACGGCGTGTTGGCGCGCCAGCGAGCGGATCAATCCGGCCACCGCCTCGCGATCGGCCTCGGCCAGTCCGGCCAGCGGCTCGTCGAGCAGCAGCAGGCGGGCATCCATGGCCAGCGACACGGCGATCTCCAGCAGGCGCTGCTCGCCGTGCGACAGGTCGGTGCAGCCCTCGGCGGCGCGGTCGGCCAGGCCGACGGCGTCGAGCAGCGACCAGGTCCGGTCGTTGACCTCGGCCAGCGCATGGGCGTCGCGCCACAGGCTGGGCAGCCCGGGCTGTGCGGCCTGCACGGCCACGCGCACGTTCTCGAACACCGTGAGGTTCTTGAAGATGCTCAGGATCTGGAACGAACGGCTCATGCCCAGCTTGATGCGCTTGTGCACGGGCAGCCGCGTGATGTCGCGGCCCTCGAACACGATGCTGCCTTCGCTGGGCGGCAGGATACCGGTCAGCATGTTGAAGAACGTCGTCTTGCCCGCGCCGTTGGGGCCCAGGAAGCTGTGCAGCTGGTAGGGGTAGATGTCGAGGTCGATCTTGTTGGCCGTGACCAGCGAACCGAAGCGCTTGCTCAGGCCGCGCACGCTGAGCACCGGCTTGCTGGCATCGGCCTGCATGCGGGCGCCCACGTAAGGCTTGATGACGGCGGGCCGGGGCGCAATGCCTTCGCGCACCAGCGTCCAGCGCGAGCGCCCGAACAGCCGCTGCACCAGCCCCTGGATGCCTTCGTGCGAGAACAGCGCGAACCCGATGATGATGGGCGCGAAGATCAGCCACCAATGCTCGGTCAGGCCGCTGAGCTTGTCCTCGAGCACGATGAAGGCAATGGCGCCCCACAGCGGTCCGAGCACGTGGTGCACGCCGCCCAGCACCGTCATCAGCAGGCTGTCGCCCGCGTGTTCCCAGCTCAGGTTGTTCGCATAGGCGCCTTGCAGCAGCAGGCACAGCAGGCCGCCCGCGTAGCCGATGACGCCGCCAGCGATCACGAAGGCCGCGAGCTTGAGGCCATAGGTGTTGTAGCCCAGTCTGGCTGCGCGCTGTTCGTTGTCGCGTGCGGCTTGCAGGGCGCGGCCGAAGGGCGAGTGCACCAGCCGCCAGAGCAGCCACACCAGCGCCAGGATCGTGAGCACCGCGAACACATGGAATGCGGCAAACGAGTCGAACAGCGGGCGCGGCACGTTCTGCAGGCCGTTCTCGCCGCCCGTGAAGTCGGTCCACTTGAAGGCGATCTCGAAGGCGATCTGCGAACACGCCAGTGTCAGCAGCGAAAAATAAAGGCCGCGCCGGCGCAGGATGAAGGCCCCCAGCGCCGCCGCCAGGACCAGCGAGAACAGCACCGCCAAGGCCAGCGCCGACAGTTCATTACCGCCCACGCGCAGCAACAAGATGGCAACCACGTAAGTCGAGGTTCCAAAGAACACCGAGGCGC
Organism: Paracidovorax wautersii; assembly: GCA_009912175.1. Lineage (GTDB taxonomy): Bacteria > Pseudomonadota > Gammaproteobacteria > Burkholderiales > Burkholderiaceae_C > Comamonas_F > Comamonas_F wautersii_A. The sequence continues at coordinate 8,404 of WNDQ01000010.1, forward strand.
CAAAAGGCACCAGTCCGCTGTAGGCCACCAGCAGATTCACGCCCATGCCGTAGAGCGCGTAGATGGCGATCTGCGTGGCGCGCGACAGCGGCGTGCCCATGACCAGCATCAGCACAGACAGGCCGGCCAGCACCAGAGCCATCACCAGGACCGGATGGCGAAGGATGTTTGTCGATTTCATTCAAAGCGCTCCCAGCGTTCGCCGAACAGTCCGCGCGGACGCACCAGCAGGATGAGGACCATCAGCACGTACATGGCCGCGGCCGAGGCTTCGGGGAAAAATTGCACCGTGAGCGCGGTGACCAGGCCCCCCAGCAGGCCGGCCACCACGGCGCCGGGGTAGGAGCCCAGGCCGCCGATGGTGACGATCACGAAGGCCGGCATGATGGCGGCGGTGGCCATGGTGGGCGTGACCGTCTGCAGGGGCGCCGCCAGCATGCCGGCGGCGCCGGCCAGGAAGCAGCCCAGGCCAAAGGCGCCCGTGAGCACGCGCGGCAGGTTGATGCCCAGCAGCCCCACCATTTCCGGGTCGCGGCTGCCGGCGCGCAGGATGCGGCCGAAGGGCGTGAACTTGAAGAAGGCCCACAGCGCCACCAGCAGTACCACGGTGGCCACCAACACCGCCAGACGGTACTTCGTCAGCAGGATGGGGCCGTATTCGATGAAGCCGCTGAACACCGGTGGCGGACTGAACGGCAGCCCCCCCGCGCCCCAGACCAGGCGGATCAGCGAGATCATCAGCAGCGACAGCGCAAAAGTCAGGATCAGGCCCAGCAACGGCTCCTGGCCGTACAGGCGCCGGATGAGCAGCCATTCGACCCCCATGCCGACCAGTGCGACCAGCACGGGCGCGAAAACCACGGCGTACCAGCCGAATTCCGACTGCAGCGTGAGCGCGAAATAGGCGCCCAGCGCAAAAAAGGCCCCGTGCGCGAAGTTGACCACGCCCAGCATGCCGAAAATGATGGACAGGCCGGTGGCAATCAACACGTACAGGAAGCCGAGTACCAGGCCGTTGACGGCCTGGGACAGGATGAGATCGAGCATCTCCAACCCCTCGAAGAACAAGTAAGGCCAGACCGCGCCGCGGCGGCGGGTCTGGAGGCAGGTCAGGACGACGGCAGCCAGGGCGCCGCGGCCACATCCATCAGCGCGGCTCCATGCGGCAACCGATCTCCTGCGGCGTGCCATACAGCGCGTCGAGCTGCGCGGAATTGCCCGGCGCGGTCGCGACCACGTCCAGCCAGTCCCATGGGTCGGTGATCTTGTCCTTGACCTTGAGCACCAGGGTCTTGCGCAGCATCTGGTGGTCCCACTGGCGGTAGTAGGCGGGCGTACCGCCGTCGTCGATGCGCACGGCTTCCAGGGCGCCCGCGATATCGCCGCCCTTGACATGCCTGGCCTGCTCGATGGCGGCGATCAGCATGCGCATCGAGAACCAGCCCAGCCAGACTTTGTCGGCGGGCGGGCGCTTGTACTTCGCGGATAGGCCTGGATGAAGGCCTTGTCGGCCGCCGGGTTGTCGGGCGAGCTGAAGTGCCAGGGCTTGCCGAAATAGCCGGTGACCGCCTCGGGGCTGATCGCCCACAGGTCGGCGTCGCCGATGATGGGACAGGCGATGGGGATGCGGCCCTTCATGCCCATCTCGGCGTACTGCTTGAGGAAGGTCGACAGGTCGCCGCCAGGCAGGCCGGCCACGATGACATCGGGCTTGGCCTGACGCAGCTTGAGGATGAAGGAGCTGAAGTCGGTCGTGCCCAGCGGCGTGGCGTCCTGGCTCTGCACCGCGCCGCCGCCCTCCTTGAGCAGGCCGCTCATGGACGTCTGGATGTCCTGCCCGAAAGCGTAGTTGGCGGTCAGGAAGGACCACTTCTTGCCGATCTTGAGCAGCTCGGGCGCCATGGCGCGGCTGGCGACCAGCGTAGTAGTCAGCGTGCGAAAGGTGTAGGGGTTGCACTCCGCGCCCGTCAGCTCGCGGGCCGCCGCGTTGGGCGAGATGTAGGGCACCTTGGCGCGCCGCGCCACCGAGGCCATGGCCAGCGAGGTGGCGCTGTTGGTGCCGCCAAGCACGGCCACCACCTTGTCCTCGTCGACCAGCTTCTGCATGTTCTGCTGGGCCGACTGTGGATTGGGCTCGTCGTACCAGACCAGTTCCACCGGCCGCCCCAGCAGCTTGTTGCCGACGGCCTCGAGCGCCATGCGCGCCCCCGACACCAGTTGCTCGCCCTGCACCGTCCAGGTGCCCTGCTTGGCGAACACCAGGTCGATCTTGATCGGCCCTGCGCACGCACGAGCGCCGGCATGCCCAGCGACAGGGCCATGCCGCCCGCCACGGTTCTGGCCGCGTTGCCCAGCATCCTGCGCCGCCCGTCGTCAAATACCTTGTCACTTTTCATAGCGTTGTCTCCGTATGTCGGTGGTTCATCTTGCGGAACTTCAGAAAGCCATCCCCGGGGCGACAAGACCCTGTGGGACGGGTTTCGCAGCGCATCCTACATAAAACTGGAACAACGTTTAACTATTGAATATCTTTTGATTTAGGGATACTATTCAAACATTCCAACACGCAAGGCCGATGCGCCCTGACGTCCTTGCAAGGACCACCTGGAGACAACCCACATGAGCACCCCCACCGCTTCCAAGGCTGCCCGCCCCCGCCTGGCCGTCATCGGCGCCGGCGCCATCGGCCGTCTGCGCATCGACCGCATGGGCCAGCGTGACGATCTGGCGCTGGCCGCCGTGGTCGAGCCATCGGACAGCGGCCGCGCCTGGGCCCAGGCACTGGGCGTGCCGGTGTATGCCGACCCTGAAACCATGCTGGAGGCCGTTCGGCCGGACGGCGCCATCGTCGCCACACCCAACGACATGCACGTCGACGTCGCCATCGCCTGCCTGCGGCGCGGGGTGGCCGCGCTGGTCGAAAAACCCGTGGCCGACACGCTGGACGACGCCCGGCGCCTGCTGGCCGCCGAGCGCGAGCACGGCCGGCCCGTACTGATCGGCCATCACCGCCGGCACAACCCCATCCTGCGGCGCGCCCGCGAGATCGTCGCCAGCGGCCGCCTGGGCCGGCTGCTCAGCGCCACCGCGCTGGCCACGTTCCTCAAGCCCGACGCCTACTTCGACATGGCCTGGCGCCGCCAGGAAGGCGGCGGCCCGATCCTGATCAATCTGATCCACGACATCGACCTTCTGCGTTTCCTGCTGGGCGACATCGCCAGCATTCAGGCTTTCAGCGCCCATGAGGCGCGCGGCTTCGAGGTGGAAGACACGGCCGCGGCCCTGCTGCGCTTCAAGAGCGGCGCCCTGGCCACGCTGTCGGTCTCGGACGCCACCACCGCCCCCTGGAACTGGGATCCCAGCGGCGAGGCCGCGCACTACCCGCGCCAGCACATCAACTCGCACTACATCAGCGGCACGCAGGGCTCGCTGACGCTGCCGCTGCTGGAGATCTGGACCTATGCGGGCGCGCGCGGCTGACACGAGCCGCTCACACAGGAGCGCAGCACCCCGCACCAGGGCGACCCCTACCACGCGCAGCTGCGCCATTTCCGCGCGCTCATCACGGGCGAGGAAAGCGAGCCCGTGTGCAGCGTGCAGGACGCGCTGCACACGCTCGAAGCCACGCTGGCCGTGCGCCAGGCGGCGCGCACGGGGCAGACCGTCCATCTGGACGCCTGAGCGGCCAGGCCCCGCGAATCCGGTACGCTCAAGTGGACATCACTTGAATCGCTCCTGACCATGAACGGAATTCTCGACCGCACCCTCGGCATCCTGGAACTGCTGGCCGCCCATGTGGAAGGCCTGCCGCTGGCCGCCATCGCCGACCGCACCAACACGCCGCGCAGCGCCGTGCATCGGCTGCTGGCCGACCTGATGCGCCACGGCTACGTGCGCCAGGTGCGCGAGCAGGGCGACTACGTGCTGACCACCAAACTGGTCTCCATGGGCCTGACCTTCCTGAGCAACTCGGGCATCATCGACATCGCCCAGCCGCTGCTCGACCGGCTGGCGCAGGCCTCGGGCGAACTGGTACGCCTGTCGGTGATCGACGGCGAACGCCTGACCTGGGTGGCGCGGGCGCAGGGCGCGCGGCGCGGCCTGCGCTACGACCCCGACATGGGGCAGGACGCCAAGTTCTCCTGCTCGGCCTCGGGCTGGGCCTGGCTGTCCACCCTCAGTGACGAGAAGGCGCTGGAGCTGGTCGGCCGCCAGGGCTTCGGCAGCCGCGAGGAATTCGGCCCCAACGCTCCAGCCACCGTCACCGAACTGCTCGAACAGCTGCGCCAGACCCGCGCGCGGGGCTTCGCCGTCACAGTCGAGACCTTCACGCCAGGCATGACCGCCATGGCCGCCCCGGTGCGCCGCGCCGGGCAGGAAGCCATCGGCTGCATCAGCGTGGCCGGTCCGGCCTTCCGTTTCACCGAGCAGCGCATGCTGGCCCTGGGCGACGAGCTCATGGCCGTGGCCGCCGAACTGGCGGCCATCAGCGGCTCCTCGCCCCTGTTCTATGCCCCCGCCCGAGATCGACAGCACGTGATCGTCTCGACCTGACTCCAACGCCATGAACGCCCCCTCCACGCCCTGTCCTCCTCAAGATCTGCTTTGTGATGTGCTCGTGATCGGCGCCGGCGCCGGTGGCCTGGCCACCGCCGTGACGGCAGCCACGCTGGGACTGGATGTGGTGGTGATCGAAAAAGACGCCGTCTACGGCGGCACAACTGCCTGGTCCGGCGGCTGGATGTGGATCCCGCGCAATCCGCTCGCCCAGCGCGCCGGCATCCATGAGGATCCGTCAGCGCCCCGTGCCTACCTGCGCCAGGAAATCGGCGAGCACTACAGCGAAGCGCACATCGAGGCGTTCCTGGCGCAAGGGCCGGCGATGGTCGAGTTCTTCGAGCGCTACACCGCGGTGCAATTCATCGACGGCAACGCCGTCCCCGATTTCCACGGCCGCACGCCGCATGCCGCGCTGGGAGGCCGCTCGGTGAGCGTGCAACCCTTCGACGCACGCGAACTCGGCGTCGAGTTCGCGCGGCTGCGGCCGCCGCTGGACCTGACCACGCTGTGGGGCATGGGCATCGCCTCGGGTGCCGAACTCCGGCATTTCCTGCGCGCCCTGTGTTCGTTCCCTTCGTTCGCCTATGTCGCGCGACGCGTGTTGCGCCACGGCCTCGACCTGCTGCTGCATGGGCGCGGCATGCGACTGGTCAACGGCAACGCGCTCGCGGCGCGGCTGGCCAAGTCCGCCTTCGACGCCGGCGTTCGCATCCTGACATCGCATCCCGCCCGGCGCCTGATCGCGCAGGACGGCCGCATCGCTGGCGCCGTGGCGGCCACGCCCTCGGGCGACATCACGATCCGTGCGCGCCGCGCCGTGGTCCTGGCCTGCGGCGGCTTTCCGCACGACGTGGCGCGCAAACAGGCCCTGTTCTCGCACGCCCCCACCGGCCGCGAGCACTGGTCGGCCGCCGTGCCCTCCAACACCGGCGATGGGCTGCGCCTGGGCGAGGCCGTGGGCGCGCGCCTGGAAACCCGGACCGCCAGCCACGGCGCCTGGGCCCCGGTTTCACTGGTGCCGCGCACCGACGGCAGCACCACCGCCTACCCTCACCTCATCGAGCGCGCCAAGCCTGGCGTCATCGCCGTCACCCCGCGCGGCCAGCGTTTCGTCAACGAGGCGGACTCCTACTACGACTTCATGGACGCGCTGCTCAAGACCGTGGCGCCCGGCCAGCCCGTGCATGCCTGGCTGGTCTGCGACCATCCGTTCATCCGGCGCTACGGCCTGGGCGCCGCCAAACCCGCGCCCCTGCCCCTGGGCTCGCTGGTGCGCTCAGGCTACCTGCGGCGCGCCGACAGCATCGCCGCCCTGGCCCGCCAGTGCGGCATCGACGCGGCGGCCCTCGAAGCCACCGTGGCGCAATACAACCAGCACGCCCGCGCCGGCCGCGATCCGCTGTTCGCCAAGGGCGAAACCGCCTACAACCGCGTGCAGGGCGACGCGCAGCACCAGCCCAACCCCTGCATGGCGCCGATCGAGCACGGCCCCTTCTATGCCGTCAAGATCGTCCCGGGCAGCCTGGGCACCTTCACCGGCCTGCGCACCGACGCCAGTGCGCGCGTGCTCGACGCGCAAGGCCAGCCCATCGCGGGCCTCTACGCCTGCGGCAACGACATGCACAGCGTGATGGGCGGCCGCTATCCCAGCGGCGGCATCACGCTCGGCCCGGCCATGACCTTCGGCTACATCGCCGGACACCACATCGCCGGCGTGCCGCGGCAATCGCAGCCGCCGGCCTATCCCGAGGCGGCATGAACGCAGCGCCGGGCGGCCCCAAACCAGCACCCGCCACATCCTCCTTCCGTTTTCCCTTTTGCATCCAGACACAGGAGCCCAACATGTTCTTCGAACTTGCCACCCTGACCGTGCGATTCGGCACGGCACCCAAGGCCAGCGCCGCGATCCAGGCCTACTGCGAAGCCCCGGAGGCCGGCGGCACGCTGTACGGCGTGTGGTTCTCCGATATCGGCGATCTCAACCAGATCGCCGTGCTGCGCGGCTTCGACACGCTCGAGGCACTGTATGCCGAGCGCGAGCGCGGCCTGCGCAGCGCCGATCCTTTCGGCTGCGCCGAATTGGCCACGGCCCTCGAATGGCACAGCTACAAGGGCTTCGACTGGCTGCCCGCGCCCACGCCGGGCCACCATGGCGCCATCTACGAAATCCGTACGTAGTACCTACGACTTCAAGACCGGCGGCCTGCCTCATACGCTCGACAAATGGGAACAGGCACTGCCCGCGCGTCAGCAGGTCTCGCCCTGCCTGGTCGCCATGTACGCGCTCGATGGCCGGCCGCGCTTCACCCAGATCTGGCCCTATGCCAGCCTCGACGCCCGTTCGGCCGCGCGCGCCACCGCCGTCCAGCAAGGGATCTGGCCGCCCAAGGGTGGCCCCGACTGGCTCACGCCCACCATGCATTCGCAAGTGTTCGTGCCGACCGCGGTTTCGCCCCTGAAATAAGCCCCACACTCGAGAGGACTCCGTCATGGCGACTCTGGAAAAGCGCGCCTATTCGCTGGCGCAACTGACCGTGCTGGCGCTCGCGCCGCCGCAGATCGTGGCCGTGGCCGCCCAAGCCGGCTACAGCCATGCAGGCATCCGGCTGCTGCCCGCCGCGCCGGGCACCACCGCCTACCCGCTGATGGACGACGCAGCGCAGCTGCGCGAAACACTGGCCGTGATCCGCGACACCGGTGTGCAGGTGTTCGACCTCGAGATCATCCGCATCAACGAACACTTCCGTGCCAGCGACTACGCCGCCTTCTTCGAGGTCGGCCAGCGCCTGGGCGCCCAGGCCGTGCTGGTCGGCTGCGACGACCCCGATCACGCGCGCCTGGGCCAGTCCTACGCGGCGCTGTGCGAGGCCGCCCGCCCCTACGGACTGACCGCCGACCTGGAATTCATGCCCTGGACGACCGTCAAGAACGCGGCGCAGGTCGTGGCCGTCCTGGAGGCCGCTGGACGCCCCGCCAACGCGGGCATTCTGGTCGACAGCATCCACTTCGGCCGCTCGCACACCACGCTCGCCGACATCCGCGCCCTGCCGCGCCCATGGTTGCACTACGCGCAGATGTGCGACGCCGAGGCTGGCACGCAGTTCAGCGATGCGCAGCTGATCCACACCGCGCGCTGCGAACGCCTGCTGCCCGGCGAAGGCACGGTGGACCTGCCAGGCCTGTTCGGCGCGCTGCCAGCCGACATCCCGGTCAGCGTCGAAATCCCGCACGAAGTGCGCGCGCCGCAGCTCGGGTCGCTCGAATGGGCGCGCCAGGCGCTGGCCGCGACCCGCCGGCTGCTCGAAGGCACGCCCGCATGACGCGGCGGGTGATCGTGACAGGCGCGGCCGGCGGCATCGGCAGCGCCATCTGCCTGGCCCTGGCACGCGAGGCTGGAGCACGCGGGCAACCGCTGCACCTGGCCGCCTTCGGGTCGCGCGCCAGCGCGGCGATGGACGGCCTGCTGGAGCAACTGGCCGCGCTGGGAACCGAGGCCCAAGCCTTCTACGCCGATCTGACGGACCACGCCGCCGCCACCGAGGCCGTGCGGCAGGCCATCGCCTGGGCGGGCGGGCTCGACACCCTGGTCTCCAACGCCGGGCAGTCACGCCCGAGCCAACTGGCCACGCTGCCGCTGGTGGAGTGGGACCGCTGCTTCGCGCTCAACACGCGTGCCACCTGGTCACTGGCGCAGGCCGCGCATGGCGCGCTGGCGGCCTCGCGCGGCAGCATCACGGCCGTGGCCTCGATGTCGGGACTGCATCCGCATCCGGGCTATGGCGCCTACTCGGCCGCCAAGGCGGCACTCATCATGCTGTGCCAGCAACTGGCCCTGGAGTGGGGCCGCGACGGCATTCGTGTCAACACCGTCTGCCCCGGGATGATCCGCACGCCGCTGACCGAAGCCGTCTACCTTGACAATGCCGTCAAGGCGCGCCGCGAGACACTGGTCCCACTGGGACGCATCGGACAGGCGCAAGACATCGCACAAGCGGTGCGCTACCTGGCCAGCGAAGACGCATCCTACGTCACCGGCAGCAATCTGGTGGTCGACGGCGGCATCGCCAGCAACATGCTGGCGCAGATCCCCGGACGGCCGGACAAGGTCCGCTGAAGGGCGCGGGCCCGGCTCATCCGGCCGGCCTTCGCCAAGCCCGAAACGATACGCGGCGCGCCCCTGGAAAGAACGGGGCCGCCGCCCTCGCGCGCAGACTTTAGCGCTGCACGCCCCAGCGCCGCACGGTCACGCGCTCCAGCGTCGAGAACACGACGTTCTCGACCAGCAGGCCGATCAGGATGACCAGCACCAGGCCGGCGAAGACGCGGTCGGTGTAGAGCTCGTTGCGGTTCTGGAAGATGAACCAGCCCAGGCCGCCCTTGCCCGACGAGGCTCCGAAGACCAGCTCGGCCGCGATCAGCGTGCGCCAGGCGAAGGCCCAGCCGATCTTCAGGCCCGAGAGAATCGACGGCAGCGCCGCCGGCACCAGGATCTGCAGCACGTAGGGCAGGCCCTTCAAGCCGTAGTTGCGCCCGGCCATGCGCAGCGTCTCGGGCACGCCCTGGAAGCCCGCGTAGGTGTTGAGCGCCAGCGGCCACAGCACCGAGTGGATCAGCACAAAGACCAGGCTGCCCTGCCCCAGGCCAAACCACAGCAGCGCCAGCGGCAGCAGCGCAATCGCGGGCAGCGGGTTGAACATGGACGTGAGCGTGGACAGCAGGTCACGCCCGAACTGGGTCGAGACCGCCAGCGTGGTCAGCACAAAGGCCAGCGCGATGCCGGCCAGGTAGCCCTGCACCAGGATGGCCAGGGAGATGCGCACCTTCTCGACCAGCTCGCCGCTGGCCAGGCCGTCGACCAGGGCGACGGCGGTGGCGCTGAAGGTGGGCAGCAGCAGGTCGTTGTCCTGCCAGCGCGCCAGCAGCTCCCACAGCACAGCCAGCGCCGCGATGATGACGCTCTTGCGCAGCCAGCCCTGCTGCCACAGGCGTGTGGACAGGGGCAGGTCGCGCTCGACGGGCGCCTCGACAAAGGGCGCGAGGGGACGTTCGTATTCGGCCCGGATGGGCGGGTTCAGCGGGGTGCTCATGGCGTGGCTCGGCTCTGGCAAATAGGGGGCGATCAGACGGCGGCGTGAGGACCGTGGCCCTGCTCTTCGTGTTCGAACAACAGGCGGTGGATGCGCTGCGCCGCCGCCTGGAAGTCCTCGCCGCCCAGGCTGTCCAGGCCCCAGGCGTGGCTGTTGATCTCGGCGCGCACGCGGCCCGGGTGGGGCGAGAGCAGCGCCACGCGGTTGCCCACCACCAGCGCCTCCTCGATCGAATGCGTGACGAACAGCAGCGTAAAACGCACCTCGTCCCACAGTGCCAGCAGCTCTTCCTGCATCTTGCGGCGCGTGAGCGCGTCCAGCGCGGCAAAGGGCTCGTCCATCAGCAGCACCTGCGGCTGCATGGCCAGCGCGCGCGCAATCGCCACGCGCTGCTTCATGCCGCCCGAGAGCTGATGCGGATGCACGTCGGCAAACTTGGCCAGGCCGACCTTGTCGAGGTAGTGCAGCGCACGCTCGGCCGCTTCCTTGCGCCCCAGCGTGCGCGAGGCCAGCAGCGGAAACATCACGTTCTGCTTGACCGTCTTCCAGGGCGGCAGCTGGTCAAATTCCTGGAACACGACGATGCGGTCCGGCCCCGGCCCGCGCACGGCACGCCCGCCCAGGCGGATCTCGCCTTCAGTTGGTTCGATGAAGCCGGCCACGGCCTTGAGCAGCGTCGACTTGCCGCAGCCCGAGGGGCCGAGCAGCACAAAACGGTCGCCCTGGTAGACGTCGAAATCGACACGGTGCGTGGCGCGCACCACGCGCTCAGGCGTGCGGTATTCCAGCGTCACGCCGTCCACGCGCAGCAGCAGGCTGGAGGGCTGGGATTGCGCGCCGGGCGCGTCGGCTGGCGCATCGGCCGCTGTGGAAGGCGGTGTCTGGGAAACAGCGCGCAAGGCGTTGCTGCGGGCATTCATGGCAAGGGCTTTTTGTTGGGGGTGGAAAAAGTGCATAACACGCTCTAACTGCCGCCGGCCACGCGCGGGTCATCGAAGAAATAGTCCGACAGCGCCTTGGGCTCGTTCTTGATGGCGCCGACCTCGTGCATGAACTTGCCCAGGCCCAGCGTGTTCTGCGGCGCGATCTTGAACTGCACCTCGGGGTTCTGGATGATGGACAGCAGCAGCTTGCGGTCGGTCTTGGCGCCGGTCACCTTCAGGTAGATGTCGGCCGCCTTCTCGGGGTTGGCCGTGATGTACTTGGCCGCGTCGTCCAGCCCTTCGACGAAGGCCAGGTAGGTCTTGGGGTTGTCGTTGCGGAATTTCTCGGTGGCGTAGAGCACGGTCGACGACGCCGGGCCGCCCTGCACGTCATAGGACTTGAGCACGATGCGCGCGTTGGGGTTGTCGGCCAGCTCCTGCTCCTGGAACGGCGGGTTGCCGAAGTGCCCCGTGATCTCGGTGCCGCCCTTGATGATGGCCGCCGCCGCTTCCGGGTGCGGCAGCGCCACCGAGATCGTGTCCAGCCGCGCGTAGTCCTTGTTGCCCCACTGCTTGGCCGAGGCCCACTGCAGGATGCGCGACTGCACCGACACGCCCACGGCGGGCACGGCAATGCGGTCCTTGTCGGTGAAGTCGGCAATCGACTTCACGTTGGGGTTGTTGGTCACGAGGTAGTAGGGAAAGTTGCCCAGCGAGGCCACGCCCTTGACGTTCTGGCGGCCCTTGGTGCGGTCCCACAGCGTGAACAGCGGCCCGACGCCCGCGCCAGCCACGTCCACGCTGCCCGACAGCAGCGCGTCGTTGACCGCCGAGCCGCCCGAGAGCTTGACGAATTCGACCTGGATGTCGACGCCGGCCTGCTTGCCGCACTTTTCGATGAACTGCTGGTCCTTGGCGACGTTGAGCAGCAGGTAGACCACGCCGAACTGCTCGGCGATGCGCAACTGGCCTTCAGCCTGGGCGCTGCCGGCGGCCAGCAGGCCCAGGCCCAGCAGCGTGGCAAGGGTGGTGCGGCGAATGGATTTCATGAAAGACCTCCTCAGGGAATCGTGGAATGGACGGTGAAAGGGGCGGCCAGGGACGCGGCAAGCCAGCGCGGCTCAACTGCCGGGCCGAACGTAAGCGTCGGCAAAGAAATAGTCGCGCCAGGACTGCGCGCCGTTCTTGAGCACGCCGAGCCTGTGCAACTCCTGCGCGTAGACCAGCGTGCGCTGCGGCGCGACGGTGAAGTCGTTTTCAGGGTCTTCGATGATGCGCAGCACCAGTTCGCGCGGCAGCTTGGACTGCTGCACACGGATGAAGACGTCGGCGGCCGCGCCCTTGTCGGCCTTGACGAAGGCTTCGGCCTCGGCCAGCGCGTCGTAGAAGGCGCGGTAGGTCTTGGGGTTGTCGTCGTGGAATTTCTGCGTGGTGTAGCGCACGTTGAAAGTCGCCGGCCCGCCCAGGATGTCGTAGCTGCTCAGCACCTTGTGCACGGCCGGGTTGCCGGCCAGGGCCTGGTAGTAGAACGGCGCGCTGGAGAAGTGCACGTTGATCTCGGAGCCGCCGGCCACCAGCGCGGCCGTGTGGCGTCGGGGTGCGGCAGGCTGACCGAGATGGTGTCGAAACGTTTGTAGTCGGCCACGCCGAACTGGCGCGCCGTCTCGATCTGCAGCGTGCGCGACTGGAAACCCACGCCCGCGGCCGGCACGGCGATGCGGTCGCGCTCGCCCAGGTCGGCCAGCGTCTTGATGCGCGGGTCGTTGCTGATCAGGTAGTTGGGCAGCGAGCCCAGCGCCGCGACCGCCTTGACGTTCTGCCGCCCGCGTGTGCGGTCCCACAGCGTGAGCAGCGGCGGCACGCCGGGCGAGACGATGTCGAGCGCGCCGGCCAGCAGCGCCTCGTTCATGGCGGTGGCGCCCGAGATCTGCGCCCATTCGACCTGCACGTCGATGCCCTGCTGGCGCGCGTGCTTTTCGATGAGCTGCTGGTCCCGCACCACGTCGAGCAGCAAATAGCCGATGCCGAACTGCTGCGCGATGCGCAAACGGCCCTCGGCATGGGCGGCCGTGGCGGCCAGCAGGCTGGCGCCAGCCAGGATGGCAACGGCGGCGCGGCGCGAAAAGCGGGGCATGGTCGGGCGTCCTCAGGTCGTTCTGGTCAAACGACAACTGTAGGCAGCGCGCCTGCGCGGCAAAACGAATGAATTTCCCGAAGAACGCGCGGAAATCGCCTAAGGATTCATCCTTATGAACTCATGCGATTTCGCGCATATGCCATTAACCCCCCCGCAAGGGATTCAGGCCGCCCGCGTGTCGGCCGCCGGGCCGCGGTAGAGCGCGCGTCCATACAGTTCCAGGCCGTAGTCGGGCGCGACCTCGCCCTGGATGCGGGCCTCGTGCTGCGCCCAGTCCGCGCGCAGCAGGTCGCCGCTGATGCGGCGCACCAGCGCCGGCACGTCGCGCCGCAGGCTGGGCACGTCGCCCAGCGGCAGGCCCACGCTGGCAAAACCGGCCGGGTTGTAGACGTGGATGTTGCCCAGCCAGGGCGCGGCGCCCGGCGTTTTTTCCAGGTATTCCAGGCCCGCACCCAGGTAGGGCGAGGCGGCCAGTTCGTCGTCGCGCTCGGGCGCGGGCGGCGTGTAGCGCTCGCCCCAGCGCAGCACGTGTTCGGCCACGCCCGCCAGTTCGGGTCGGTGCGACGGATCGCTGGTGTAGCCGGTGCCCGCGATCACGTGGTCGAAGGCCAGGGTCTCGCCGCCGGGCAGCTGCACGGCCACCTGGCCGCCTTCGAGCGCCGCCTGCTCCCAGGGCGAAGCCAGGTGCAGGTGGAAGTTGGCGTGCGCCAGCACGCGCTGAACGCTGTCGGCCGGCGGTGTCGAGCCATGGCGGCGCCAGCGCACGGCGACCGACCAGCGCACGGCGTCGGGCAGCGTGGGGAAGTGGTCGTAAATGCCTGGATACCCGCGCAGCTTGGCAATCGGCGTGGCCGCGATGTGGTCGCGCCGCGCGAACAGGTGGACCGCGGCCGCGCCCGACTCCAGCGCAACGGCCGCCGCGTCGAAGGCCGAGGCCGCGCCGCCGACCACGGCCACGGTCTGGCCGCGCAGCGCGTCGAAGTCGATGGCGTCGGCCGTGTGCCAGACACGGCCCGTCGTGCGCAGCGCCGCCAGCGCGGGCGGCAGGTAGGGCGCGCCGTTGCCCGCCACGCCGTTGGCCAGCACCAGCTTGCGAGCGGTCTCGATCTTGGTGCCGCCGTCGATCTGCAGGTGCAGCCGCAGGTGGGCCGGCACCTCGCCCGCCGCGTCCACCGGCTCGATGCGCACCAGGCGCGTACCGTAGCGCACGGCGATGCCCAGGAACTCACGGAACCAGTCGAGGTAGTCGGCCCAGGCCGTGCGCGGAATGCGGTCGAGCTGCATATAGGCCTCCTGGCCGTGGCGCGCCTCGAACCACGACTGGAAGCTCAGGCCCGGCACGCCCAGGTCGGGGCCGACCAGGCTCTTGAGCGTGCGCAGCTGCTGCATGCGTGCGCGGTTGCGCCACACGCCCGCGCGCCGCGCGTCGGGCGCGGCGTCGATGACGACCACGCGGCCCACGCCGGCGCGGGTTAGCGCATGGGTGATGGCGGTGCCGGTCTGGCCGCCGCCGACGATGAACACGTTGTGGTCGATGCCGGCCTGGTCGGGCACCCAGTTGGCGGGCGCCGGCCCGAGCAGGCGCAGTGCCTCGCGCGCGGCGGCGTCGAAGTCGGCGGGCGGGCGGCGAAGGTCGAGGACGGAATCGGTCATGCGCGGATCTCGGCTGGAGGTGGAAACGTCAAGCGGCCAGCGCGGCGCGCTCGGGCGACTGGTGGCGGTTGCGCGGCCTGGCCAGGCCCAGGTTCTCGCGCAGTGTGCGGCCTTCGTATTCGGTGCGGAACAGGCCGCGCCGGCGCAGCTCGGGCAGCACCAGCTCAATGAAGTCGGTCAGGCCCGTGGGCAGCAGCGGCGGCATGACGTTGTAGCCGTCGGCGCCGTAGTGCACAAAACGTTCTTCGAGCTGGCCGACGATCTGCTCGGGCGTGCCCACGAGCTGCCAGTGGCCGCGCGCGCCGGCCACACGCAGGTACAACTCGCGGATGGTCAGGTTCTCGCGCCGCGCCAGCGCCAGCGTGAGCTGCTGGCGGCTCTTGCTGCCGTTGGTCTCGGGCAGCTCGGGGATCGGGCCATCCAGCGGATAGCCCGACAGATCAAACCCGCCGGTCAGCGTGGCGATCATGGCCAGGCCCACGTCGGGGTGGATCAGCTCTTGCAATTGCTCGAACTTCTCGCGCGCCTCGCTTTCGCTGCGGCCAACCACCGGGAACACGCCGGGCATGATCTTGAGGTCGTCGGGCGAGCGGCCGTACTGGGCCAGTCGGCCTTTGATGTCGGCATAAAAATCCACGGCGTCGGCCAGCGTCTGCTGGGCGGTGAAGATGACCTCGGCGCTCTGCGCGGCCAGGCTGCGGCCGGCCTCGGACGAGCCGGCCTGCACCAGCACCGGCTGGCCCTGCGGCGAGCGCGGCACGCTGAGCGGGCCCCTGACCTTGAAAAACCGCCCCTCGTGGTTGAGCACGTGGCGGCCGGCCGGATCAAAAAACAGGCCGCTGGCCTTGTCGCGCGTGATCGCGCCGTCTTCCCAGCTGTCCCACAGGCCGGTGACGACCTCGGCGAACTCGGCGGCGCGCTGGTAGCGCTCGGCGTGGTCGTAGTGGCGGTCGCGGTTGAAGTTCTGCGCCTCGTGGTCGTTGGCCGAGGTCACCAGGTTCCAGCCCGCGCGCCCGCCGCTGATGAGGTCGAGCGAGGCGAACTTGCGCGCGACGTGGTAGGGCTCGTTGAAGCTGGTCGAGGCGGTCGCCACAAAGCCGATGCGCTGCGTGACCGCCGCCAGTGCCGACAGCAGCGTCAGCGGCTCGAACTGCGCCACGTAGCTGTGCGCGGTGCGGCGCAGGTAACGGGTGTCGTCGCTGCGGGTGCCCACGCCGTCGGCCAGAAAGACCAGGTCGAACTTGGCGGCCTCGGCCGCCTGCGCGAGCTGCACGTAGTGCTGAAAGTTGACGCCCGCGTCGGCCTGGGCCTCGGGGTGGCGCCAGGCGGCGATGTGGTGCCCGGTGGGGTAAAGAAAGGCGCCGAGGCGCAGGTGTCCGGATCGTTGGGCCATGGCGGTCGTGAGTCGGGCGATATGAACGAAGTGATCAGGCTGCGGCCGGCGCGGCCTCGGCCACGGGCCCCTGACGCGCGGGCCGCGCCAGGCCCAGGTGGTCGCGCAGCGTGCGGCCTTCGTAGTCGGTGCGGAACAGGCCGCGTTTTTGCAGGATCGGCACCACGCCTTCGGTGAAGGCCTGCAGGCCGTCGGGCAGCGCGTCGGGCATGAGGTTGAAGCCGTCGGCCGCGCCCGCGCGGAACCAGCGCTCGATGTCGTCGGCCACCTGCTCGGGCGTGCCCACGATCACGCGGTGGCCGCCGCCACCGGCCAGTTCACGCACCAGCTGGCGCACGGTCGAGCCATGCCGGCGTGCGTGCGCCAGCGTGGCGTGGAAGAAGGTGTGGTTGCCGTTGCCATCGGCTGGCAGCGGCAGGTCGTCGGGCAGGCGCTCGTCGAGCTGCAGCCGGTCGGGGCTCACGCCCAGCGTGCCGGCCACGCGCTTGAGGCTGTAGCTCCACGGAATCAAATCGACCAGCTCGTCGCGGCGGCGAATGGCCTCGGCCTCGGTGCCGGCAATGATGGTGGTCAGCCCGGCCAGCACCTTGACGGCGTCGGGCCCGCGCCCCAGCGCCGCCGCGCGTTCCTTGAGACCGCGCCCGTAGGCCAGCGATTCCTCGAACGACTGCGAGGCCGAGAACACCGCTTCGGCATGGCGCGCGGCCAGTTCACGCCCGTCGCCCGAGGCGCCGGCCTGCACCAGCACCGGCCGGCCCTGCGGCGTGCGCGGCAGGTTCAGCGGCCCCTGCACGCGGAAGAACTCGCCCCGGTGCGCGATGGGCTCGATGCGCGTGGCGTCGGTAAACACGCCGCGCGCCTTGTCGCCCACGAAGGCGTCGTCGTCCCAGCTGTCCCACAAGGCCTTGACGACCTGGGTGAACTCGTGGGCGCGTGCGTAGCGCTGGCGGTGGTCGGGCACGGCATCGAGCCCGAAGTTGCGTGCCGAGCCCAGGTCGGCCGTGGTCACGACGTTCCAGCCCGCGCGCCCGCCGCTGACGTGGTCGAGCGTGGCAAAACGCCGCGCGATGTTGTAGGGCTCGTTGTAGCTGGTCGAGGCCGTGCCGATCACGCCGATGTGCGTGGTGGCCGCCGCAATCGAGGCCAGCAGCACGGTCGGTTCGAGCGCGGTGATGGGCCGGAAGTCGATCTGGTCGGCAATCGAGGCGTTGTCGGCCAGGAACACCGCGTCGAGCTTGGCCGCCTCGGCGATCTGCGCCACGCGGATGTAGTGCCGCACGTCGGCGAAGGCATACGGGTCGGCGTCGGGCAGGCGCCAGGCCGAGGGCACGAAGCCCGAGTGCAGGATGTTGATGTTGAGGTGGAGCTGCCGGGGGCGCGCCACCTGGCGCAGGACGGCGGTCATTGGAAGGTTCCTGGCACGGGATGGCCGTCGCCCAGCACCCAGCGGCCGACGTTGCGAATCTTGTATTCGGCCGGGTTGTGCAGGGTGTGGATACGCACGTTGCGCCAGAAGCGGTCAAAACCCCAGGCGCGCGTGGCCGAGCGCGCGCCCATGACCTCGAAGATCTCGCGCGTCACGCGCAGCGCGACCTGCCCGGCATGGGCGTTGGCCGAGGCCACGGCCCGTGCGGCCTCGCCGCGCTGCTCGGCGCTCAGCGCATCGCCCTGCGCCCAGGCGGCGTCGAGCGCGGCGGCGGCACGGTCGGCCAGCGCGGTGGCGCCCAGCGTGTGCGCGAACAGCTCGCCGTACTGGCGCTGGATCCAGGGGTCGTCGGCATGGCGTTCCACGCCCGAATACAGCCAGGGCCGGGCCTGCGCCAGCGTGTACTGGCGCGCGGCCAGCAAGGCGCCTTGTGCACTGCCGACAAAGACGTTGAGCAGCACGCTCTGCTGCTGCAGCGCGCCCAGCGTGCGCGAGGGCAGCGCGTTCGCGGCCGTGGGCTGGAACGGGATGGGCTGGCCCACGACTTCGCTGTCGTGGATACGCACGCCACGGAAGGTCACGCGGCCGCTGCCGGTCTGGCGCTGGCCGATGCCGTCCCAGTCGTCCTCGATGGTGATGCCGGCACGGTCGCCCGGGATGACGGCGAAGCGCCGTGTCTGCCCGCTTTCGTCTTCCCACGCCACCGACAGCACGTCGGCCACGTGCGAGCCCGAGGTGAAGGGCCGGAAACCATCGAGCACGAAGTACTCGCCCTCGCGCCGTCCGAACAGGCTTTTCGAAAAACTGTTGGCCGTGTTGCCCCAGAGCCAGCGCTGCTGCGCCGACTGGCGCCACAGCCGCTCGACCTTGTCCGGGTCGTTGCGTGAACGCAGGCCCTGCTGCGCACCGAAGTGGTAGCCGTAGAGGTGGGCGACGGAGCCGTCGACCTGGGCAAAGTCACGCACGATGCGCAGCGCGGTCGACCAGGGCTGGCCCTCGCCGCCGTGTTCGCGCGCGATCAGCAGGTTGACCAGGCCGCTGTCGCGCAGCCACTGGATCTGTTCGCTGGGGCGGCCACCGGCCTGGTCGCGGCCAACGGCGTCGACCGCCAGGCGCTCGCGCAGCACGACGGCCTGCGCCAGGTAGGGGTCGTCGGCGCCAGCGCCGAAGCGGCTTGCCAGTGTGTCGCCGGCCGGCAAGCCGGCCGCGGCGGGCACCGGGCGCGGGGCGGGTTCGGCCTCGCGCCAGGCCAGGGCCGAGATCGCCTGGCTGTCGGACACGAGTTCGGAAGGAATGGCCATCGCGGGCTCCTTGATCGTCAAAGGCGGCGCCATCAATGCAGGCGCGGGAAGCCGTGGCGTTCGGCCAGCAGTTGCAGGATGCGTTTGGAATCGGACACGAAATACTTGCCGGCGACGACTTGCGCATCGGCGGGCGGCTCGTCGCCAAAGATCAGCACGGGCAGGCCCTGGTGCTGGTCATCGAGCGCGTCGATGACGGCCTGGCGCGGGCGCGGAAACGGCAGGCGCCGCACGTCCAGCCGCGCCACGCGTGCCGGGTCGCTGGCCAGCAGCCCCTCGATGGGATTGCAGTCGGGGCAGATGAAACGTTCGCCCGGGTAGGCCGGGTCTTCGAAGCCGGGTTGCAGCAACAGCAGCAGGTCTTTTTTGGTTTCGCTCATGGCTCGGTCTTCCAGAAAATAGGTCAGCGGTAAGGCGCGGGTTCGGGGTAGCGGCCGTCCAGCAGCCACTGGCCCAGCGTGCGTTTTTTGTATTCGGCCGGGTTGTGCAGGGTGTGCGTGCGCACGTTGCGCCAGAAGCGGTCGTAGCCGCGCGCGCGGGTGGCCGAACGTGCGCCCATGACCTCGTAGACCTGCTCGGCCACGGCCAGCCCGACCTCGCCGGCCACGACGTTGGCCGCGCCGATGCCGATGGCCAGCTCGCCGCGCGCCTGCAGCGTCAGGTCGCGCCCCTGCGCATACGTCTCGTCGAGCTGCGCGGCGGCCTGTTCGGCCAGTTCCAGCGCGGCCTGGGTGCGGATGTGCAGCTCGCCGTACTGGCGCTGCACCCACGGGTCGTCGGCGTGGCGCTCCACGCCCGAATGGATCCAGGGCCGCGACTCGGCGACGGTGTAGTCGCGCCCTTCGGCCAGGGCGCCTTGCGCGCTGCCGATGAAGACGTTGGCCAGCACGAGCTGCTGCAGCAGCGAGTTGAGCGAGGCAAAGGGCGAGAGTGGCTCGTCCGGCCGGCCGATGACCTCGTCGTCGTGCACCACCACGCCCTCAAAACGCACGGTGCCGCTGCCGGTCTGGCGCTGGCCGATGCCGTCCCAGTCGTCCGCGATCACCACGCCGTCGCGGTTGGCCGGGATCAACGCGGTGTGGCGCTGCGCGCCCACGTCCCAGCCCACCTGGATGACGTCGGCCACGTGCGTGCCCGACGAGAACGGCCGAAAGCCGTCGAGCACCCAGCGCCCGCCCGCGCGGCGCGCGGTCGAGGTCTTGGACATGACGTTGCCCGAGTTGCTCCACAGCCACTGCTCGCGCGCGGCCGTGGTGAACCAGCGCCGCAGTTGCGGCTCGGCGGCACGCGCCCAGACGATGTGCTGCGGCAGATGTTGATAACCGTAGAGGTGGGCGATCGAGCCGTCGGTGCGTGCGATCTCGCGCACGGCACGCAGCACGCTCGTCCACGACGCGCCCTCGCCGCCGTAGGCGGTGGGGATCCACGCGGCATTGAGCCCGCTGGCCTTGAGCGCCTGCACGGCCTCCACGGGCCGCCCGCCGGCCTGGTCACGCGCGGGGGCGTCGGCATGCAGCGTCAGGCGCAACGCCCGCGCGCGCGCCGCCAGCGGGTCGTGTGCGTCGAAGGGGAACAGATCGGGCAAAGGCCCCGGGGAGGTATCAGTCGTCATGGCAAAAGCGAGGCCGGCGCCGCGGAACGGCGCCGCGGCTCAGTTCGTGAAGTAGTCCGGCAGGCGATAGCCCGCCCAGGTCGGGTTGGCGCGCACCAGCCGCTGGGACTCGGGCGACTGGTAGGCCGCCACGATGGCCTTGACAAAGGCCTCGCCCTGGCGGTCGCTGCGCACGGCCACCACGTTGATGTAGGGCTGGCTCATGGCCCCCAGCTTGAGCGAGTCGGTGAGCTTCAGGCCCGAGGCCACGGCAAAGTTGCCCTGGATCGCGGCCAGGTCGGTGTCGTCCAGCGCGCGCGGCCCCTGCGCCGATTCGAGCGGCACGATGCGCAACCGGCGCGGGTTGGCCGTGATGTCGCGCTCGGACACATTGATCGGGTCCGCCCCCGGCTTGAGCTGCACCCAGCCCAGCGCGGCCAGGATGTTGAGCGCACGCGCCGCGTTGACCGGATCGGACGGAATCGTGACGGTGGCGCCATCCTTCACGTCAGCCAGCGACGCATGGCGCTTGGAATACAGCCCCATCGGCGGCGTCGGCACGTTGATCACCGGCACCAGATGGAAACCCTGGCTGCGGTTGCTGGCGTTGAGATACAGCGTGTGCTGGAAGATGTTGGCGTCGATGTTGCCGCGCTCGACCGCCTCATTGGGCTGCACACCCTGGCTGAACTCGACGTACTGGATGCGGTAGCCCTGCTTTTCCAGCTGCGGCGCAATGCCCTGCGTGAACGCGTCACGGTAAGGCCCGGGCATGAAGCCCACACGCAGATCAGCCGCCAAGGCACCAGCCGCCGCCACGGCGGCGATCAAGGACAGGACGCTGGCGCGCACCAAGCGGGCGAAGGAAAATGGAACGGACATGGCGGGCGAATGGCGAGCACGCAGAAGAAAAGGCCTCTACTCTCGCGCCACCCCATCCATCGCGCCACGAATAAATCTGCGGTTTTTTATGCGGAAACAGAAGAACGAAGCCCGGAACCGCCCCATCGATCCATTCGGCTTATGCGCCGGCACGTAGCGCTTATGCGGCCGCACTGACCAAGCTTGCGCGCGCAAACAAACACCAATTTCGCGGTTGCCGCAGGCCGCGCGCCGGCCTAACTTCGGGGTTTTAGTGGACCTGGAGCCAGCATCGTGACATCCGTATCGCCCCTCTCCCCTGCTTCTTCCGCCACAACCCCGGCCACACGCCGGCGGTGGCTGCAGCGTGCCGGCGGCGCTGCCGTGCTTGGGCTGGGCGCGGGTGGCCTGCTGGCCAGCCGCCGCTCGTGGGGGGCGGGCAGCGCCAAACCGCTGGTGCTGTCGTGGACCGGCACCGGCCTGTGCCTGAGCCCGATCATCGTGGCCAACGAGCTGGGCTACTTCCGTGACGCCGGCGTCGATGTCGACATCATCAACTTCGCCGGCGCAGTCGACCAGGTGCTCGAATCGCTGGCGACCGGCAAGGCCGATCTGTCGCTGGGGCTGATCCACGCGTGGCTCAAGCCGCTGGAGTCGGGTTTCGACGTCAAGGTGGTGGGCACGGCGCATGCCGGCTGCATCCGTGTGCTGGCCCCGCGCGAAAAAAACATCACCAGCATCGAGGCGGTCAAGGGCAAGACCATCGCGGTTTCCAGCCCGGCCGGTTTCGGGCGGCAGTTCTTTTCAACCGCGCTGGCGCGGCGCGGCGTCAACCCCGAGACCGAGGTGCAGTGGCGCGTGTTCCCGGCCGACCAGCTCGACCTGGCGATCAACAAGGGCGAAGCCGACGTCATCGCCGACGCCGACCCGACGCTGTTCCTGGTCGAAAAACGCAACCCCGGGCGCTACGTCGAGATCGCCAACGTGCAAAAGGGCGACTTCAAGGACCGCCTGTGCTGCATCGTCGCCGCGCGCGGCGGCCTGGTGAAAGAGCGCCGCCAGGACGTGGCCGCCGCCGTGCGCGCGCTGCACCGCGCCGCGCTCTTCATCGCCGACAACCCGGGCGAGGCCGCGCGTGTGGTCTACAAGCACCTGCCCCGTGCGTCCGTCGACGACCTGCGCACCATCATTTCGTCGTCCTTCGACTACCGCCACCACACGCGGGGCATTCCGCTGGAATCCGAGATCGCCGCCTATGCGCGCGACCTGCAGCAGGTCGGCGTGCTCAAGAAGTCGACCGACCCCGCGCGTTTCGCCAAACACCTGACGGTCGACGTGCTGGGGTAAACCGCGCCCGACGGTCGCGGCGCTTTGGCATGATCGGGGGCATGACCCTGCCCCGCCAGCGGCCATCGGCCCCAACCCGTTCCCTTCGTGCCAGCACCGCGCTGGCCCTGCCCGCGGCCCTGAGCGCGGGCGGTTGCGGCAGCGCGATCACCCCGCAGCGCCAGGTTCAAGGCGACCCGTTCAATGAGTCGCAGGTCGCGCAGACCGCCATGAACCGTTTTGCCAACCTCACCATGCGCGACAACCTGCAGAGCCTGATGGTGCTGCTGGACAAGCTCTACCGCCGCAACCCGGCGATGTGGCGCGCCTCGGGCGCGGCCACGCCCGAGCTGGCACGCGAGCGTGTGCTGCTGGCCATCCGCGCGGGCGAGCCCTTTCCCGGCGGCGGCGTGCCGCAGCGCGGCGTGGACGCGATCCGGCTGGCCTTTGCCCCCATCTTCGAGGGCGACCGCGCCGGCCTTTTTGTCTACGGCCTGGGGACCATGCTGGTGCAGGCCTACGACGGCCGCCTGGCACTGACCATCCTCAACGGCCTGGACGCCCAGAAGGTGGCCAACGCGGCGCACAACGTGACGGTGGCCGCCTGGCTGCTGGCCAGCCGCAAGGACGGCCAGGGCCGCCCGCTGCTGCTGGCCGACGACATCACGCCCGAGCAGCGCAACCTGTCCTTCGAGCGCGAGTTCGGCAAGATCATCGGCCGCCTCGACACCCTGGCCGCCATCCAGGACGAAAAAGTCCGCCGCAGCGTGATCGACTACGCCCAGGGCCTGGTGGCCGGGCCCTTCCTGCAGTTCCTGCCGGTGGGGGCCGTGACGGGCGCGGCCAGCAGCGCGGCGACGCGGTAGACGGTCCGGCCCGAGGCGGCAGGCAGGCCGGTTTTGAATCATGAAATAGAATGCGTCTGATTCTTGTCCACAGCAAGAAGTCACCGCCACCCGGGCCGCATTGCCGGCCCGCCCATGGCACCCGGCTCCTCCCTCCTGCCCCGCCATGGCCTTGGACCATTACCAGGACTTACTGCGCTTTTGCCACCGGATCACGCGCGATGCCGACCTGGCGCGCGACGCCGTGCAAGAGACTTACACCCGTTTCCTGACGCTGCAGGCCCGCGCCCGCGCAAACGCGCTGGCGCACGAGCCACTGGCCTTGCTGCGCCGGATCGCGCGCAACCTGCTGGTGGACCAGCACCGCCGCGGCGCCATCCGCCAGCACGCCGACATCGACGCGCTGCCCGAGGCCGACCAGCTCGCCGCGCCCGCCCATCTGCAGCCCGAGGAATCCACCGCCGCCCGGCAGGTGGCGCAGGCCTACCTGGCGGCCATCGAGTCGCTGCCCCCGCGCTGCCGGGAAGCCTTCGTGCTGCACATCTTCGAAGACCTGCCCCAAGCCGAGGTCGCCCGGCGCATGGGCATCTCCAGCAGCATGGTCGAAAAACACATCGTGCGCGGCATGGTCGCCTGCCGGGCCTGCCAACGGCAGTTGGCCCAAGCCTGACCCACGCACGCGCCCTGCGTCTATATTCGCCAGGGCCAGCCGCCCCGCCTGATCTTTCCCCCCATGTCCCCACGCCCCAGCCCACCCGCCGTCAGCGACGACGACTGGACCGCCCACCCGGACCCGCTCGACACCGAGGCGGCGACCTGGGTGCTGCGCGTGCGCGCGGGCCTGGATATGGACGGGCGCGCGCAACTGGATGCGTGGCTGGCGCAAGGCCCCGCCCATCGCGCCGCCTTCGACGGCATGCAGGCCCTGCTGGGTGAATTAAGAACGCTGCCCTTGCATGGCGCACGGCCCGCCGTGCCACCCGTTCTGCCGCCCGCATCGCCCGGCCGGCGCGCCTGGCTGCGGGGCCCAGGCCGCTGGGCGCCCGCGGCGCTGGCCCTGGCGGCCGTGGGCGGCGGCGGGCTGGCCTGGACCGAATGGCGGCGCCAGCCCACGTTTGCCCAGGACTACGCCAGCGCGCGCGGCCAGCAGCTGCAGCTCGACCTGCCCGACGGCAGCCACCTGCGGCTGGACACGACCACGCGCGCCGAGGTCCGGCTGTACCGCGACCGGCGCGAGGTCCATCTGCTGGAAGGCCAGGGTTTCTTCGAAGTACAGGCCGATGCGGACCGGCCGTTTCACGTGCGGGCCGGGTCGGCCCGCGTCACGGTGGTGGGCACGCGCTTTGCGGTGCGCCACACGCACAGCGGGCTCGATGCCGGGGCCACCCGCGTCGCCGTGGACGAAGGACGTGTGCGCGTGGCGCGCGCCACCGAGGCCGGTCGTGCGAACGGTGCAGACGGCGCGGGCGATGCAGGGGTGATGCTGGCGGCCGGCCAGACCGTCGTGCTGGACACGGCCGGCCTGGGCCCTGTCGTGGCGATGGCCGCCGGCAGTGCCGCGCCCTGGCGCGACGGCCGCCTGAGCTTCGAGAACACACCGCTGGCGCAGGCGCTGGCCGAGTTCGAGCGTTATGGCGCCACCGGCGTGGTGACCGGCAACGCCGCCGTGGCCGCGCTGCGTGTGGGCGGCAGCTACAGCCTGCGCAACTTTGCCGGCTTCGTGCAGGCGTTGCCGCGGCAACTGCCGGTGCGGCTGGAGACGCGCGACGGCGTCACCGTCATCGTCGCGGCGTCCTGACGATCAGAAATCGACCGTGGCCGAGACGATGTAGGTGCGCGGGATCGCCGCCGACACCGCGCCCCATGACGTCACGCCGGCCCAGTAGGCGCGGTTGGCCAGGTTCTGCACGGTGCCGCGCAGCGTGGTGGTGCGGCCGGCAATTTTTGTGCGGTAATGCAGGCCGACGTCCACGCGAGTCCAGGCCGGCACACGCAGGGTGTTGGTCTGGTTCACGTACTGGTGGCCGGTGTAGACGAGGTCGCCCAGCACTGTCAGCCCGGGCACGAAGGGAAGGTCCCACTGCGCGCCCAGGTTGGCCATCCAACGCGGCACGCCGATGGGCCGGTTGCCCGCCACGCCGGCCGTGGCCGAGCGCGTGAGCTCGGCGTCCAGCAGCGTCACGCCGCCCAGCAGCCGCACGCCGGGCACGGCCTCGCCGTAGGCATACAGCTCCAGGCCCCGGTTGCGCTGCTCGCCGTTGACCGAATACAGGCCGTCGGCAATGCCGCCGCTGGGCTTGGTGATCTGGAACAGCGAGGCCGTGGCCATGAAGGCGCCGAAGTCGTACTTGGTGCCGACCTCGTATTGCTTGCTCTTGTAGGGCGCCATCACCTCGCCGTAGTTGCGGGCGGCGGGCGGGGCGACGTCGCCCTTGCTCAGGCCCTCGATGTAGTTGGCGTAGAGCGACCAGCCGCGCACGGGCTGCACCACCACGCCCAGCGCCGGCGTGGTCACGCTCTCGTCGTAGGTGTTGGAGCCACCGGTGCTCAGCGCGTTGTAGTTGGTCGACTGGATGTTCTGGCGCCGCAGGCCCACGGAAACCTGCAGGGCTTCCTCGAACAGGCTGAGCGTGTCGACCAGGGCGACACTGGTGTTGCGGTTGTCGGAGATGCGCGGCACGGACGACGGCCGCGCGATGTCCTGGCGCGGATAGGCCACGGGGTCGTAGATGTTGGAGGCGACCGTCGTGCCGGGGTTGAGCGCGCGGTGGAAGTCCTCGCGGTAGACCGCCGCCTGTAGGGTGACCGCGTGGCGCACCGGTCCGGTCACGAAGCGCGAACGCAGGCCGCCGTCGAAGGTGGTGCGCTGCACGTCGAAGAGCGCGTAGGTCGGCGTGATGGCGGTGTCGCCCGCCGCGTTCGTCAGGCGCGGGGCCGAGTCGAAGACACGCGCGACCTTGGCGCTGGACGTGCCTGCGTTGGCGAACAGCGAGACCTGCCCGGTCAGGTCGAACTCGGTGCGCAGCAGCACGGCCTGCTCTTCGTTGCGCGACCATTCCCAGTCCTGCGTGACGTTGAGGTTGCCGGCGGGCGCGGCCGGCATGCCGAAGGCCGCCGACGGCATGATCGGGCGGCTGGTGCCATCGATCTTTTCGTACTGCGACAGCAGGTCCAGCGTGGCACGGAAACGTTCACCCTCGTAGTCCAGCGCCAGCGCGCCGACGCGGCCCTTGATCGACTGGTGGTCGACCGCCGTGTCGCCGCCGTAGGCGCTGGTGTTGACGCGGATGCCCAGCCGGTCGTCCTCGCCCAAACGCCGGCCCACGTCCACGTGGGCGCCGAGCTGGCCGTTCGAGGTGTAGGTCGTCGTCAGGCTGGTCACGTCCGCGTTGGCGCGTTTGGGCGCGATGTTGATCACGCCGCCCACCGAGCCGTTGGGCGACATGCCGAACAGCAGTGCGCCCGGGCCCTTGACCACCTCGATGCGGTCCACGTATTCGGTACGCACGCGGTAGTTGGGCGCGATGCCGTAGATGCCGTCGAACGCGATCTCGCCCGAGTTGCCTTCCCAGATCGGAAACCCCCGGATCGACAGGTTGTCCACGTTGCCACCCGGCAGCACGGTGTAGCGCACCGAGGGGTCGCGGTTGACCGCCTCGGCAATCGTGCCGGCCTGCTGGTCGCGGATGGCCTGCGCGGTGTAGCTGGTGGTGCTGAACGGCGCCTTGAAGTTGCTGGTGTTGCCCAGCACCCCCAGACGCACGCCCTTGGCCACCTCGCCACCCGCATAGGGCGCGGGCAGCAGGTTGACCGACTGGTCGCCGGCCGAGACCACCACCTCCGACAGCGTGGCGGTGCGCGCGCCCGGCGCGGGCGCCGGCCGCACGGTCACGGACCGGCCGTCGACCACGGCCTCCAGGCCGCTGCCGGCCAGCAGTTGGTCCAGCGCCTGGCGCACCGTCAGCTGCCCGGCCACCGCCGGTGCCAAGCGGCCTGCGACGCGTTCGGCGGGAAAACCCAGCTCCAGCCCGGCCTGGCGGGCCAGTTCATTGAGCGCGCCAGCCAGCGGCTGCGCCGCAATGGCGATCGCCACGGGCGCGTCCTGCGCCAGCGCGGGCTGAACGGCCGCGGCCAGGACCGTGGCCAGAAGCCAGGGCGCGACCCAGGTGCGGCCCGCGGGAGGAAAGGTAGACATGAGATGCGGTACTCCGAAGACGAAGGAAAACGGGCCGGCTCGGCCCTCCTCGTCTTAAACGCACCAGCCCGGCGCATCCTCAGGTCTTTTTTCAGATTTTTTCAACGACCCGGCATCGACCCGCTCAGCGGCGCTTCCTCAAACGCGGATGGAACGCATCGTTGAGTCCCTCGCCCAGCAGGTTGAAGCCCAGCACCGTGAGCACGATGGCTGCGCCCGGCAGGGCGCAGAGGTACCAGGCGTCGACCACCTGTTCGCGGCCGGCGCCGATGAGGGCGCCCCAGCTCATGACGTTGGGGTCGGCCAGGCCCAGAAAGGCCAGCGCCGCCTCGGTCTGGATGGCGGTGGCGATGGTCAGCGTGCAGACCACCAGCACCGGCCCGAGCGCGTTGGGCAGGATGTGGCGCCAGATGATGGCGCCGCCGCCCAGGCCCATGGTGCGCGCGGCCAGCACGAATTCGCGGTTGCGCAGGCGCAAAAACTCGGTGCGCGCCAGCCGCGCGGTGGCGGGCCACGAGACCACGCCGATGGCGATCACCTCGGTCAGGATGGTCGGCTTGAAGATGGCGACCAGCACCACCGCGAGCACGAACTTGGGCACGGTCTGGAAGACCTCGGTCACGCGCATGAGCAGGTTGTCGAGCCAGCCGCCCCAGTAGCCGCCGGCCGCGCCGATGGCCACGCCCAGCACGGCTGCCAGCAGCGTGCTGACCAGCCCGACCAGCAGCGACACGCGCGCGCCCGAGACCAGGCCGGTGGCGATGTCGCGGCCCATCAGGTCGGTGCCCAGCGGCGTGGCCGGGTCTTCGCAGGGCCAGACCAGCGGTGAACTCACCATCTCCCAGGGGTCGCCCGGAAAGACCAGCGGGCCCAGCAGCGCCACAGCCGCGATGGCCGCCAGCAGCAGGCCGCCGGCGGCCACCGACGGTTGGCGCCAGAGCCAGACCAGCGCGGCGCGTACGCGGCCTGCGCGCGGCCGGGCGCCGGACCGGGCGGCAACGGGTGCGGCGATGGTGCTCATGGTGCGGCGCCTCCGGCCAGGTCCACGCGTGGGTCCAGCCAGGCCACGGCCACGTCGGCCGCGATGTTGATGAGCGTGACCAGGATGGAACTGAGCAGCAAAATGCCCAGCAGCAGGTTGAAGTCGCGCGCGGTGACGGCCTCGAAGGCCAGGCGGCCGATGCCGGGCCAGGCGAACACGCTTTCGACCAGCACTGCGCCGCTGAGCAGCGCCGAGACCTGGTAGCCCAGCATGGTGACCAGCGGCAGCAGTGCGTTGCGCAGCGCATGCCGCAGCAGCACGCCCGCGCGCGAAACGCCCTTGGCGCGCGCGGTGCGGATGAAGTCGGCGCCCATCACCTCCAGCATCGAATTGCGCACCAGCTTGGCGTAGACCGCCAGGTAGAAAGTCGCCAGCGTGGCCGCGGGCAGCACCAGGTGGCGCGCCACATCCAGCGCCTGCGTCCACCAACTGCCCTGCAGGCCAACCGCGCCCATGCCGCCCGAGGGCAGCCAACCCAGCTTGCCCGCGAACAGCACCATGGCCATCAGCCCCAGCCAGAAGGTCGGCATGGCGTAGGCAAACAGCACCAGCACCGAGACCGTCTGATCGAACCAGCGCGCCGGCTTGAGCGCCGTCAGCACGCCCAGCGCGATGCCCAGCGCCAGCGCCACGGCCAGCGCCGCGCCCATGAGCAGCAGCGTGGCCGGCAGGCGGTCCATGATCAGCTCGAACACCGGCATGTTCTGCCGGTACGAAAACCCCAGGTCGAGCGTGAGCAGGCGCTGCAAGTAGTGCCCCAGCTGCACGAGGACCGGCTGGTCCAGTCCGAACTGCGCACGCAGCGCCGCCATGGACTCGGGTGTGGCCGCGCCGGCCTCGCCCGCCAGCACGTCGACCACGTCGCCGGGCGCGAGCTGCAGCACCACGAAGTTGAGCAGCGCGATACCCAGCACCACGGGCACGGCCTGCGGCAGGCGCCGCGCGACGAAGGAGGCGATGCTGTGCGCCATGGCGTCAGCGTTTCGGTTCCAGCCAGGCGTCAGCCAGCGATGCGAACAGGCCGTCGCCCTGCGCGCTGGCCTTGCGGTAACGCGCGGTCTGCACCGTCACCCAGGTCTGCTCGATCAGCTCGATCAGCGGCACGTCTTCCTGCACGATCTGCTGCCACTGCACGATGAGCGCGCGGCGCTTGGCCTCGTCGGGCTCGACGGCGGCGGCCTCCATGACCTTGTCGAGCGCCGGGTTGGAATAGCCCGAGCCGTTGGTCCACGGAACGCCCTTGCGGATGTTGTCGGTCCAGTACAGGCGCTGCACGCCCAGCGTGGGGTCGGGCAGGCGGTGCAGGCTGGAGGTCATCAGGTCGTAGTCCTGGTCGGTGAAGATGCGGCGCAGGTAGGTGGCGGTGTCGCCGCTGCGCAGCTCGACCTCGACGCCCACACGCGCCAGCGACTGCTTGATGAACTCGCCCGAGCGCGCGCCGATGGGCCCGCCAAAACCGTCGAAGTCCAGCGTGATCTTCAGGCGTTTGCCGTCCGGCCCCTTCTTGAAGCCGGCTTCGTCGAGCAACGCTTCAGCGCGTTTGACGTCGTGCGGGTACTTGCGCACCTGGTCGCTGTAGTAATTGACCACCGACGACGGCACCGGGCCCGTGGCCACCTTGCCGTAGTTCAGAAACACCACCTTGAGCAGCGCGTTCTTGTCGATCGCGTGCGCAAAGGCCTGGCGCACCCGCTTGTCCTGGAAGTAGGGACGGCGCACGTTGAACTGCAGCAGGAAGATGGTCGAGAGGTAACGCCCATCGTCGAGGTTGAGCGTGTACTTGGCCTTGTCCTGGAAGCGGTTGAGGTTGGTCAGCGGCACGATGGAGCCCAGCGCCACGTCGACCTCGCCCGCCTCCAGCGCCACCGTGCGCGCGGCCGCGTCGGGGATGAACTTGAAGACGATGCCGTCGAGGTAGGGCTGGTTGGCGCCCCAGTAGTTCGGGTTGCGCTCCAGCCGCACGTGGCTGCCCTTGACCCACTCCTTGAACACGAACGGCCCCGTGCCCACGGGCGCGTTGTTGAGCGGATTCGTCAGCACGTCCTTGCCCTCGTAGAGGTGCTTGGGCAGGATCTGCGCGCCGTAGGTGTTGATGTAGTTGAGGATGTAGGGCGCGGGCGAGGACAGGTGGATCACCACCGTGTGCGCATCGGGCGTCTCCACCTTCTCGACGTTGGCAAATGCCGCGCGGCCGAAGGGGTGCAGCTTCTTCCAGACCTCGCCCAGCGTCCAGGCCACGTCGGCCGAGGTGAAGGGCTGGCCGTCGTGCCATTTCACGCCGGGGCGCAGCTGGAAGGTCAAGGTCTTGCCGTCGGGCGTGGTGGCCCACGAGGTGGCCAGCGCGGGCACGGGCTTGAGGTCGAGGTCGTAGCTCACCAGCCCTTCGAGCACCTTGCTCGACACCATGCCGATGTTCATCGTGGTGATGAAGGCGGAGGTGAGCAGCGTCGGCTCGGGCGAGACCGCCACGTTGAGCACGCCACCCCGCACGGGCTTGCCGCCACCGGCGCCGGGCAAGGCCTGCGCGATGGCGGACAGGGGCAGGTTGCCCGACAGATAAGCCGCCAGCGCGGCGGAAGAGGACAGGAGCGAACGGCGTTGCATCGATGAAAACTCAAAGGGTCGTGAAATGGAGGCCGGCAAAGCTGCCGTACAGGCGCTCGGCCGAAGGCTGGTCGTCGCCCAGGCGGCGGCTGGTGATGACGGTCTCGGGCGGCTTGCCGATGTCGATGGCCGCCACGTCGTCCCACACCGCTTTCTGGAACTGCGCGAACAGCGCGCGGCGGCGGGCCTCGTCGGGCTCGACGGCGGCGGCTTCGAGCAGGCGGTCGACCTCGGCATTGACGTAATGCCCGGCGGTGGAGAACGGCAGCCCGATCTGGAAATTCTTCGACCAATACAGGCGCTGTACGCCCACCGTCGGGTCGAACAGGTTGGACTGCGACTCGACCGTGATGTCGAAGTCGCGCTCGGTGTAGACCTTGTTCACATAGGTGCCGAAGTCGTATTCGCGCAGCACCGCGTCGATGCCGATCTTCTGCAGCGACTGGCGCACGATGTCGGCGATGCGCCGGTCGGTGTAGGGGTTGGAGGCCAGGCGCAGTGCCAGGCGCCGTCCGCCCGCCGCGCGCGGCAGGCCGGCCTGGTCCAGCAGGCGCTCGCTGCCCGCCGGGTCGAAGCGGTGGAAGGCGATGCTGGCATCGTGAAAACGGCTGGCCACGCCGATGGCCGTGGCCGAGGGCACGCCCTTGCCGAACCACGCCAGCTTGTTGACGCCCTCGATGGAGATCGCCTGCGCAATGGCCAGGCGCACCTCGCGCTTTTGCAACGCGGGCGTTTCGTGGTTGAGCACGATCTGGTTGTGCTGCCCCTGGTAAGGCCAGGCCGAGTTGTCGATGCGCAGCGCGGGCAGTTGTGCAAAACGGTCGAGCTCGCCCACCGGCACGGCGTTGCCCGCGATGTCGATGTCACCCGCCTCCAGCGCGGCCGCGCGCGCCGGGGCGTCGGTGATGAAACGGCCCACGATCTGGTCGAGGTAGGGGCGCGGCGCGTCCCAGTAGTCGGGATTGCGCACCAGCGTGATGTGGCTGCCCTTGACCCATTCCTTGAAACGGAACGGGCCGGTGCCCACGGGCGCGCGGTTGTAGGGGTTGCTGGCCAGATCGCGCCCCTCGTACAGGTGGCGCGGCACGATGGGCGATTCGGCCGAGGCCAGCGCCGTCAGCAGATAGGGCGCGGGTTTGTCGAGCAGCAGCACGGCCGTGTGCGCGTCGGGCGTGCGCACCTCGCGCACCTGCGCAAAGGTGGCGCGCCCGCGCGGGTGGAACTGCTTGAGCAGGCCGATAGCGTAGGCCACGTCGGCCGAGGTGAAGGGGTGGTCGTCATGCCACTTCACGCCTTGGCGCAGCCGGAAGGTGTAGCGCAGGCCATCGGGCGAGATCTCCCAGGCCGTGGCCAGCAGGGGCTGCGCGTCGTAGCGCAGCAACCCTTCGACCACCTTGGGGCCGATGTCGATGGGGCCGCCCGCCGTGGTGTTGATCGGCACCAGCGTCGGCGGCTCGACCAGCAAGGCCCAGCGCAGCGTGCCGCCCACGCGTGGTGTGGCGGGCGCGACAGGCGCAGCGGATTGGGCGTACGCGGGCAGCGCCGACAGGCCGGCCAGCGCGGCCAGGCCCGCGTTCAGGCGCCGGCGCGTGAACGACGGCAGTGCGGTGTTCGAAGCAGTCATGGCAACAATCGATCGTCAAGGGCACGGGCCGGGGCGCACCCGGCCGCATGCGTGAAAGGGGGTGATCGCATCGCGCGTGTTCAAAACGCGCGTCGGCGCTCAGCTCAGCACGTCCGGCTCGGCCTGCACCAGGCCGTCGTAGAGCGCCTGGAAGGCGAACAGCGCGCCACCCGGGCGGCCGACCTGGCCGTGCGTGAAGCGCGCGGTTTCGGCATCGATCGGCACGGGTGTGCCGGCGGCTTCGGCCAGCAACTGGGTGTGGCAGGCGTTTTCGAGCGCGATGTACCACCAGGCGGCGGCCTCGATACTGGGGCCGGCGGTCAGGATGCCGTGGTTCTTGAGGATCACGGCCTTCTTGTCGCCCAGGGCCTGGGCGATGCGAAAACCCTCGTCGGTTTCCAGCACCACGCCGCGGAAATCGTCGAACAGCGCGTGGTCTTCGTAGAAGGCGCAGGAATCCTGGCTCAGCGGGTCGAGCGTGCGGCCCAGCGCCGACCAGGCCTTGCCGTAGGTCGAATGCGTGTGCGCGGCGGCAACGACGTCGGGCCGCGCCTCGTGCAGCGCCGCGTGAATGGCGAAAGCCGCGCGGTTGAGCGGCCGGTTGCCGACCACGATCTCGCCGTGCGAATTGACCAGCAGCAGGTCGGACACGCGGATGCGCGAGAAATGCAGGCCGAAGGGGTTGACCCAGAAGTGGTCGTGCAGCTCGGGGTCGCGCGCGGTGATGTGGCCGGCCAGGCCCAGGTCGAAGCCGTAGCGCGCGAACAGGCGAAAGGCCACGGCCAGGCGCTGCTTGCGGTAGACGCGTTCGGCCTCGGGCGTGGCGCGCGGCGGGATCTCGTCGAACCAGTCGCGGCGCACGGGCTGCGCGTGGCGCACGCGCTCGATGCTGGGCGGGTAGACGACCGGGGCGGCCGTGCGGGATTCAAGAAGGGCGGACATGGTGTGGACTGTTGGAATGTTCAGGCCGCGCGGCGCGCGGGCTGCTGCGCCTGGCGTTCGGCCACGAGGCGGCGGGTGAGCGGGATCAGTTCGCGGCCATAGTCGATGGCGTCTTCGAGCGGGTCGAAGCCGCGGATCAAAAAGGTGTCGATGCCGGCGTCGTGATAGTCGAGCAGCGACTCGGCCACCTGCGCGGGCGTGCCCACCAGCGCGGTCGAGTTGGAGCGCCCGCCGATCTCTTTGGCAATCGCCGTCCACAGGCGTTTGTCGGTGCGCACGCCCTCGCCCGCCGCGGCCAGCAGGCGCTGCGCGCCCACGCTCTGCTGCGGACCGCCCGCGTTGTAACCCTGGCCGCCGGGCGACTTGAGCGCGCGGGTCTGCGCCAAGATGTGTTCGGCGCGAGCCCAGGCCGCATCTTCGGTGGCCGCCAGGATGGGCCGCAGCGACAGCGAAAAACGCACGGTGCGCCCATGCCGCGCAGCCTCGGCGCGCACGCGGGCGACGACCTCGCGCACCTGGGCCAGCGACTCGCCCCACAGCGCATAGATGTCGGCGTGTTTGCCCGCCACGCGGATGGCCACGTCCGAGGCGCCGCCGAAAAAGATGGGGATGTGCGGCTGCTGCGCCGGCTTGACCTCGGAGCCGGCGTTCTCGAAGCGGTAATGCCGGCCCGTGTGGTCGAAGGGCTGGTCGGTGGTCCACACGCGGCGCAGCACGTCCAGGTACTCGTCGGTGCGTTCGTAGCGCGCGTCGTGGTCGAGGTAGTCGCCGTCGCGGCGCTGCTCGGCGTCCGAGCCGCCCGAGATGAAATGCACCCCCAGCCGCCCGCCCGTGAACTGGTCGAGCGTGGCGAGCTGGCGCGCCGCCACCGTGGGCGCGACAAAGCCGGGCCGGTGCGCGAGCATGAAATGGATACGTTCGGTCACCGAAGCCGCGTAGGCGATGGTGATGATGGGGTCGACCCCGGTCGAGTGCAGCGGCACCAGGATGCGGTCGAAACCGGCCTGCTCGTGCGCCTGGGCAAAGGCTTTCACGTAGTCGCGGTCCACAGCCGGGCCCTGCGCGGGATGGATCTCGGAGACCTTGCGGCTCTGGATCATGCCGATGAATTCGACGCTCATGGGGGCTCCTGGCGGGTTTGAAAGCGCACCGACTATGGGTGTGCCCGCCCGTCCAGGCCACGAATCATTTCGCCTAACTTTATGCAGCCCGGATGCAATCCTCAGGCAGGCATCGGCTGGGGTCTTATTATTTGATATTGATATCTCAATAGTATGATCCGCGCTCTTCTCCCGGTTCCGCCGCGTCCGCGTGCGCGTGCGCCGACTGCCTGTCTTGTTGTCCATGATCACCCGCCTTCCGTTTTCCCTCGCCCCTCACCAGCCCGGCCGTGCGCCCGCCCACCGCCGGCGCCCGTTCGCCCAGGCCCTGGCCCTGCTCGCCGCCTGCGCCGGACCGGCCGATGCCCAACCCGCCGCCGCCGAAACCGAGGCCGAATTGCCCACCGTCGAGATCGTGGGCCGCACCGAATCCGGCACCTACCAGGCCGGCGACGCCACCGGCGCCAAGACCGAGCTGCCGCTGCGCGAGCTGCCGCAGTCGGTGCGCGTGGTCACGCGCCAGGCCATCGACGACCTGGGCGCAACCCGGCTCGACGACGTGCTGGACTACGTGGGCGGCGTCTCGCGCCAGCACAGCTTCGGCGGCCTGTGGGACAACGTCGCCATCCGCGGCCTGCCCGGCAACGAAAACACCGGCATGGCCACGCTGCTCAACGGCTTCTCGTCCAACCGCGGCTTCAACGCGCCGCGTGATCTGGCCGGCGTCGAGCGCATCGAATTCCTCAAGGGCACGGCCGCCGCGCTCTACGGCAGCAGCGAGCCCGGCGGCACGCTCAACGTCGTCTCCAAACGCCCGCTGTGGAAGGCCGCCCATTCGGTCGAAGGCTATGCCGGCAGCCAGGGCCTCAAGCGCGGCGCCGTCGACAGCACCGGGCCGCTGGGCGAGAACCTGGCCTACCGGCTCAACGCCGCCGTGGAAAACCGCGGCAGCCTGCGCGACCATGTGGACAGCCACCGGCAGGTGCTGGCCCCGGCCGTGACCTGGAAGCTCGGCCGCGACACGGTGCTCGAATACGTGGGCGAGTTTCTGCGCCACCGCACGCCACTGGACCGGGGCGTGGTGGCCGTGGACAACCAGCTCGGCGCCCTCCCGCGCAGCCGCTTCCTGGGCGAGCCGGCCGACGGCGACATGACGGTGCAGAACCAGACCCACCAGTTCGTGCTCTCGCACGACTGGAGCGCCGACTGGCGCAGCCGCGTTGGCCTGTCCTACCGCGAGACTTCGCTCAAGGGCTATTCCACCGAAGCCAGCCGGCTGCTGGCCAACGGCGATCTGTGGCGCCAGCGCCGCTGGCGCGACTTCGAATCACACGACATCGCGCTGCAGGCCGAGCTGCAGGGCAAGGTGCGGAACGGCGCCCTCGAACACGAGCTGCTGCTGGGCACCGAGTATTTCCGTTTCCGCATGGACTCGGTGATGTTGCGCGCCAACCCGACGGCGGCCAACCCGTACGCCATCAATGTCTACAACCCGGTCTACGGCCAGGCACAACCCACGCCCACCGCCAACACCGACACGCTGGAACGCCAGACCAACACGGCCCTCTACGTGCAGGACGCCATCCATCTCGCGCCCGACTGGCGGCTGGTGGCCGGCGTGCGGGTGGACAACTACCGCCAGAGCCTGCTCAACCGCCGCAACGACAGCACGGCGAGCCAGAGCCCGTCCGCCACCTCGCCGCGCCTGGGCCTGAGCTGGCTGCCCACGCCGCAGTGGACGGTCTACGCCAACGCCGGACGGTCCTTCCGCCCCAACACCGGCAGCGACGCCGCAGGCCACGGCTTCAGCCCCGAGTCCGGCCGCGCGCTGGAGCTGGGCAGCAAGTGGGAAAGCCGCGACTAGCGCATCGGCGCCACCGCCGCGCTGTTCGACATCCGCAAACGCAACGTGCTCACGGCCGACCCGGTGGACAACAGCTACTCGGTGGCGGCGGGCGAGGTGCGCAGCCGCGGCATCGAGTTCGACCTGGCCGGCCAGCTCACGCGGCACTGGCGCGTCAGCGCCAGCCTGGTGCTCAACGACGTGGACGTGACGCGCGACAACACCCTGGAAGTGGGCGGCCGCCTGCTGGGCGTGCCGCGCATCACCAGCAGCGTGCTGGCGGTCTACGAGGACGTGCTGGCCAACGGCCAGCGTTACGGCGTCGGCGGCGGATTCACCCACATGGGCCGCCGCCTGGGCCAGGCCCGCACCCAGGCCGAGGCCGACGCCGGCACCCCCGCCTTCGAGCTACCCGCCTACACCACCGCCAAGCTGGTCGCGTACTGGCGCCTCAACCCCAAGCTGCGCGTGACGCTGGACGTGGACAACCTGTTCGACAAGACCTACTACGCCAGTTCCTACAGCCGCCTGTGGGTGGCGCCCGGCGCGACGCGCACCATCACCCTGGGCCTGCAGGCCACGTTCTGAATGACCTCACCTTTTACCGTCCTCACGCGCCGCCAGGCGCTGCACCTGGGCGCTGGCGTGTCTCGTGGACCTGTACGTGACCTTGCAGGCCTATGTGTGGCCGTTCACGCTGATGGTCGTGAAGTAGCAGCCGCAGGGGCTAGCGTGGCCGTCAGCGCCTGAAGCAGCCGGCGCAGGTCGTCGACCGCTTCGCGCGCCGACGCTGCGCCGCCCATCTGCGCCTTGACGATGGCGCCGTCGACGCCCAGCGCAGCCGCCTGCGCGATGGCCATGCGCTGGGAGCCCTCCAGCGTTTCGGGCAGCAGCCCGGCAATCACCTCGACCATCTCGCGCTTGTGCTCGCGCGAGATGTCGCTCGCGCCGCTCACGCTGCCGCCGACCTCGACCATCGAGTTGATGAAGGCGCAGCCGCGGAAGGCCGGGTCTGCGAACCATTCGGCCATGGCGTCGGCCAGTACTTCGAGTGCCTGGCCGCCGCCGATGCGCTGCTGCACGCCGAGCCGGCCGAGCGCATCGACGAACCAGGCCATCCACAGGCCGTGGCGATGGTCGAGGAAGGCCCGCACCAGGTCGTCCTTCGAGGGGTAGTGCCGATAGAAGGTGACCTTGGTGACGCCCGATGCGGCGATGACGCGGTCGATGCCCGTGGCGCGGATGCCGTCGGCGTAGAAGAGGTCGTGCGCAGTGCGCAGGATGCGCTCGCGCGCCGGAAGTTCGGAGATGGAGGAGATGTCCATGGCGCGATTGTAGGCATGCAGACAGGTCTGTCTACATATGGCACATTCCGGCGCATTCCCCCTTCAACCTCCATCGAAAGAACCGCCATGGAACCCCGCCCGCCGCTGCCGCCCTTCACCCTCGAATCCGCCATCCAGAAGGTCCAGGCCGCCGAAGACGCCTGGAACTCGCGTGACCCCGTCCGCGTGAGCCTGGCCTACACGCCCGACACCGAATGGCGAAACCGCGCCGATTTCGTCAACGGCCGCGAGCAGGTGGTGGAGTTCCTGTCGCGCAAGTGGACGCGCGAGCTCGACTACCGCCTCAAGAAGCAGCTCTGGGCCTTCATGGACAACCGCATCGCGGTGCGCTTCGAGTACGAGTGGCACGACGACTCGGGCCAGTGGTATCGCAGCCACGGCAACGAGAACTGGGAGTTCGCGGAGAACGGCCTGATGCAGAGGCGCTACGCGAGCATCAACGACCAGCCCATCAAGGAATCGGACCGCAAGTTCCACTGGGCGCGTTGATCTGCCTTGCTCCCGCGTTGTCCCCTCTCCCCTCGGGGAGAGGGAGCAAGTCCCCGGGCACGGCTGTTGCTTGCTTTTGGTGCATGGAGACGCCTGTACTGAACCCTGCCGCCAGCCACCCGCTGTGGCAGCACCAGCTCAGCCTGCTGCTGGAATCGACGGGCGAGGGCATCTTCGGCATCGACCTCGACGGCCACTGCATGTTCATCAACCGGGCCGGCGCGCAGATGCTCGGCCATGAGGTGGGCGACGTGCTCGGCTCGAACATGCACGAGCTCACGCACCATTCGCATCCCGACGGCTCGCATTACGCCGACACGGACTGCCCCATCTTCAACGCCTTCCGGCGCGGCCTGCCTTGCCGCATCGACACCGAGGTGTTCTGGCGCCGCGACGGCAGCGCCTTCGCCGTCGAGTATTCGAGCCACCCGATCATGGACGGCGCGCAGGTGCGCGGCGCCGTCATCACCTTCGTCGACATCACTGAGCGCCGCCGCCAGACGGAAGCGCTGCAGCAGGCCAAGGACGAACTCGGCCTGCGCGTGCAGGAGCGCACCCGCGAGCTCAGCGACGCGCTGGCGCAGCTGCGCGAGCTTTCCGCGTGGCTCGACAAGGTGCGCGAGGAAGAGCGAACCCGCATCGCGCGGGAGGTGCACGACGAACTCGGCAGCCTGCTGGTGGCGCTGAAGATGGACGTCAACTGGATCGGCAAGCGCCTGGGCGAACAGCAGGAACGCACGCCCGACGCGGCGCAGGCCATGCGCGAGCAGATGCGCTGCAAGTGCACGAACATGAGCCAGCTCATCGAGCGCGCGGTCGACAACGTGGGGCGCATCATCATCGACCTGCGTCCCAGCATCCTCGACCACCAGGGGCTGTGGGCCGCGCTCGAATGGCAGGCGCACGAGTTCGTGCAGGCGGCCGAGCTGGAGCTGGACTGGCGCTTCGACGTGCCGCCCGGTGTGGAGCTGCCCGAGCCCGCGGCCATCGCGGTGTTCCGCATCTTCCAGGAGATGCTGAGCAACGTCGGGCGCCACGCGAAGGCGAGCAGCCTCGGCATCCGCATCGGCGTGGAGCAGGAGCGGCTGAGCATCAGCGTGCGCGACGACGGCGTCGGCGCGCCGGCACAGACCTTCGAGGCAGCCACCTCCTACGGCGTGCTCGGCATGCGCGAGCGCGCGCGCCACTTCGGCGGGCGCGTCGACATCGAGAGCCGCGTGGGCGAGGGCAGCACCTTCCGGCTGCACCTGCCGCTGCCCGTGAACGCACTCGGAGGTGCGCAATGAGCGACATCCGCGTGCTCATCGGCGACGACCACCGCATCGTGCGCGAGGGCCTCAAGCAGATGCTGGGCGACCTCTCCAACGGCCTTCCCGCGATGGTCGTGCGCGCCGAGGCGCAGACCGGCCCCGAGGTGCTGGAAGCCGTGCAGGCGCTCGGCGGACCCGAGGGCCTGGACGTGGTGCTGCTCGACATCGCCCTGCCCGGCCGCGACGGGCTCGACGTGCTGCAGGCGCTGCGCAAGCAATGGCCGTCGCTCCCGGTACTGATGCTGAGCACCTATCCGGAGAAGCAGTACGCGGTTCGCTGCATCAAGCTGGGCGCATCGGGCTATCTCAACAAGAGCGCCGACGCCGACGACATGGTCGGCGCGGTGCGCAAGGTGGCGGCCGGCGGGCTCTATGTGTCCGCTGCCACGGCCGAGGCATTGGCCACGGCCGTGGGGCGAGGCGCCGGGCAGGGCGCCGAGGTGCTCTCGCACCGCGAGCACCAGGTGTACCGGCTGCTCAGCGCGGGGCACAGCGTGAGCGAAATCGGTGCGCAGCTGGGCCTGGCACCCAACACCGTGAGCACCTATCGCGCACGCATCCTCGAAAAGACCAGCACCAAGAACGACGTGGAGCTGGCCCTGTATGCCGAACGCCACGGCAAGCAGGGCGCCCAAAGCTGAAAAAAAAAGCCCAGAGACGCCGCCGGCGCGCACCGGCTTGTAGTGCCAGCCCTACAAGGCCTCGACATCGGCGGCACGATCTGATGCCGCAGGCTGCGCAACGGCTTCCACAGCGCCTTTCCGGCCCGGCGTTTGCAACGGCGGCTGCATCTTTCCAACGAGGTGCACCACCATGTCCCACCCGCAAGAACCGACCGCCTGCGATCCCTACGATGCCGACCGGCCACTGAACATGCGCTGCGCCTGCGGGCGCGTGCATGGCGCGCAGCGGGCAGGGGTGCTGCCGGAGGACAAGCTCGAGGCCAGCCTCATGAAGGCGCTGTTCCCCGTCGACAGCGTGCGGCGCGGCTTCCTGCGCGCCGTGGGCGCGGGCACCGCGCGTGCCGCCATCGCCTCGGTGTTCCCGCTCGGCGCGCTGCAGGCCATGGCGCAGGAGAAGACGAAGCTCAAGATCGGCTTCATTCCGATCACCTGCGCCACGCCGCTCATCATGGCGCACCCGCTGGGCTTCTATCAGAAGCAGGGCCTCGACGTGGAGGTGGTGAAGACGGCGGGCTGGGCGCTCATCCGCGACAAGATGCTCAACAA
This sequence comes from Paracidovorax wautersii, assembly GCA_009912175.1. Classification (GTDB taxonomy): domain Bacteria; phylum Pseudomonadota; class Gammaproteobacteria; order Burkholderiales; family Burkholderiaceae_C; genus Comamonas_F; species Comamonas_F wautersii_A. The sequence continues at coordinate 49,231 of WNDQ01000010.1, forward strand.
GGAGTACGACGCCACGCACTTCCTGTCCCGATGCCGCTGGCCATCTCGATGGGTGCGGGCTCCAACGCGGTGCCCATGAACGTCGCGACCATCCAGAACACCAACGGGCAGGCCATCACGCTGGCCAACAAGCACAAGGACAGGCGCGACCCCAAGACCTGGAAGGGCCTGAAGTTCGCCGTGCCCTTCGAGTACAGCATGCACAACTTCCTGCTGCGCTACTACGTGGCGGAAGCGGGCCTGAACCCCGACACCGACATCCAGATCCGCGTGGTGCCGCCGCCCGAGATGGTGGCCAACCTGCGCGCCGGCAACATCGACGGCTACCTCGGCCCCGATCCGTTCAACCAGCGCGCAGTGTTCGAGGAGATCGGCTTCATCCACCTGCTCACCAGGGAGCTGTGGAACGGCCACCCGTGCTGCGCCTTCGGTACGTCGAGCGAGTTCATCGAGAAGAACCCCAACACCTTCGCCGCCCTGGTGCGCTCGGTGCTCACCGCGTCGGCCATGGCGCGCGATCCGAAGAACCGCGAACTCATCGCCAAGGTGATCGCGCCCGCGCAATACCTCAACCAGCCCGAGACCGTGCTCACGCAGGTGCTCACCGGCAAGTTCGCCGACGGCCTGGGCAACATCCGCACCGTGCCGGACCGCGCCGACTTCGACCCGATCCCCTGGCAGTCGATGGCCGTGTGGATGCTCACGCAGATGAAGCGCTGGGGCTACGTAAAGGGCGATATCGACTACAGGCGAATCGCCGAGAAGGTCTTCCTGCTCACCGACGCGAAGAAGCGCATGAAGGACCTGGGCCAGGCCGTGCCCGATGGCGCGTACCCCAAGTTCACCATCATGGGCAAGGTGTTCGACCCCGTGAAGCCCGACGACTATGTCAAGAGCTTCGCCATCGCGAAGATGGCCTGAGCCATGCGGAAGAAGGCTCTTTCGTTCAAGGCGGCGATGGTGTCGCTGCTGATGTTCCTGCTGCTGGTCGGCGTGTGGCAGGTCGCTACCGCACCGGCAGGCGGCGCTTCTGCGGCGGCAGGCATGACCGCCGAACAGATCGAATACCAGAAGATGCTCGGCAAGGACCCGACGCAGGGCCAGGTGAAGAGTTCGGGCTTTCCCACGCCCGCCGAGATGGCCGCCACCGCGTGGAAGCATTTGTCGAATCCGTTCTACGACAACGGCCCCAACGACAAGGGCATCGCCATCCAGCTGGCATGGTCGCTGGCGCGCGTGGGCCTGGGCTTCGCGCTGGCGTGCCTGGTGGCGGTGCCGCTGGGCTTCGTCATCGGCATGTCGCCGCTGCTGCACAAGGCCTTCGATCCCTTCATCCAGGTGCTCAAGCCGATCTCGCCGCTGGCGTGGATGCCGCTGGCGCTCTACACGATCAAGGACTCGTCGGTCAGCGGCATCTTCGTGATCTTCATCTGCTCGGTGTGGCCGATGCTGCTGAACACCGCCTTCGGCGTGGCCTCGGTCAAGCGCGAGTGGCTCAACGTGGCCAGCACGCTCGAAGTGAAGCCGCTGCGCCGTGCGTTTCGCGTCATCCTGCCGGCGGCGGCGCCCACCATCCTCACGGGCATGCGCATCAGCATGAGCATCGCGTGGCTGGTCATCGTGGCGGCCGAGATGCTGGTGGGCGGAACGGGCATTGGCTACTTCGTGTGGAACGAGTGGAACAACCTGTCGCTCACCAACGTGATCTTCGCGATCTTGTTGATCGGCGTGGTGGGCATGCTGCTCGACCAGGCCTTCGCGGCGCTGCAGCGGAGGGTGACCTATGTGGAGTGAGCGCGCCGTTCTTCCGGCCCGAGGTGAAGCCATGACCCAGCCTGTTGTTTCCGCCGCCGTGGAGGCGCCCGGCGCCCGCGGCTTCCTGCGCGTGGAGGGGCTGGCCAAGGCCTTCGTGCCCGCGCGGCCCGTGTTCGCCGACGTGTCGTTCACGCTCGACCGCGGCGAGTTCGTCTGCATCATCGGCCACTCGGGCTGCGGCAAGACCACCATCCTCAACGTGCTGGCGGGCCTGGACCAGGCCAGCGCGGGCCACGTCTTCATGGACGGGCGCGAGGTGGCCGGCCCCAGCCTGGAGCGCGGCGTGGTGTTCCAGAGCCACGCGCTCATGCCGTGGCTCACCGTGCGCAGGAACATCGCTTTCGCGGTGGTCTCGCGCTGGCCCGGGTGGTCGGCCGCGCAGGTCGATGCGCAGGTGGAGCGCTTCGTCGCCATGGTCGGGCTGCAGGCGGCCATCGACAAGAAGCCCTCGCAGCTCTCGGGCGGCATGAAGCAGCGCGTGGGCATCGCGCGCGCCTTCGCCATCAGCCCCAAGATGCTGCTGCTCGACGAGCCCTTCGGCGCGCTCGATGCGCTCACCCGCGGCACCATCCAGGACGAGCTGATGGCCATCGTGCGGCAGACACAGCAGACCGTCTTCATGATCACGCACGACGTGGACGAGGCCATCCTGCTGGCCGACCGCATCCTGCTGATGAGCAACGGCGCCGACCTGCCGCAAGGCGGGTACCGCGCGGGGAACATCGTCGAGACGGTGGTCAACCCGCTGCCGCGCGAACGCACGCGCGCGTCGCTGCACCACCTCGACGGCTACTACGCGCTGCGCAACCACATCGTCGATTTCCTCGTTACGCGCGCGAAGGCTGCGTGACCTCGCCTTCACCCCTTCATCACGTTCATATCGATCAGGAGCAAACCCCATGAACCGCAACGACGTCACCGAGAAAATCATCGCCACCAAGGTCAGCAAGGGCATCCAGTGGGCCGACGTGGCCACGAAGGTCGGCCTCTCGAAAGAGTGGACCACCGCCGCCTGCCTCGGCCAGATGACGCTCGACGACAAGCAGGCGAAGATCATCGGCAAGATCTTCGGCCTCACCGTCGAGGAGCAGAAGTGGCTGAAGGTGGTGCCCTACAAGGGCTCGCTGCCCACGCCGGTGCCCACCGATCCGCTCATCTACCGCTGGTACGAGGTGGTGAGCGTGTACGGCACCACCATCAAGGAGCTGATCCACGAGGAGTTCGGCGACGGCATCATGAGCGCCATCGACTTCAGCATGGACATCCAGCGCCAGGCCGACCCGAAGGGCGACCGCGTCAACGTGGTGCTGTCGGGCAAGTTCCTGCCCTACAAGACCTACTGACTCACTGCGCGTATTCCGCGGGGCGCGGCTTCGGCCGTTGGTGCTGCGCTGGCTGGAGCGGCTGGGTATTCCCGCCGCGCCGATGCGGGTCACGCACGACGACGACATCGCGCGGGCGCTGGGCACGGACTTGCTGCGCTTTGGCGCCTGAGTCCGCGCCTGCGCAACGCTGTCGGTCAGGCGCCGACCGGGCCGCCGTCGCTGCGCTGAATCACCACGGTCGACGAGCGCGGCCGCACGGTGCCGCTGGGCAGCGCGGTGGCGTCGTCCGTGCCATAGGCCGGCCAGTTGACCGGGTGCTGGATGTTGAGGAAGACGCTGGTGTAGTCGGGCGTGTAGGCAAAGCCGGTGATCTCGGCTTCGTTCGGGCCGACGAAGAAGCGGCGCAGCTCGGCCTGGTTGCCGGCGTTGATGACCGGGCCGGTGCCGCTGGCGTCGGCCAGCGCGCCCGGCACCACGGCCAGCATCTGGTCGTTGGTGGCCTTGGCGACGTCATTGTTGCGCCCGCCATCGATGCCGTTGTCGGTCTGGATCCACAGCACGCCGCGCTCGTCGAAACCCAGGCCGTCGGGGCTGGCGAGCTGGTTGAGCGTGGTCAGGCCCGAGCGGTTGGTGTCGGCATCGGCGCCGGCGCTGGAGCCGTAGACAAAGATGTCCCAGTCGAAACGCGCCACGCCGGCCTGGTCGTGCCAGCGGATGATGTGGCCGTTGACGTTGTTCAGGCGCGGGTTGGCCGCGTTGGTGCCGGTGGTGGCGTTGCGGCTGGTGTTGTTGGTCAGCGCCAGGTAGACGTCGCCATTGCCCGGGTGGGTGGCCGTCCACTCGGGGCGGTCCATGGGCGTGGCGCCCACGGCGTCGGCCGCACCGCGCGTGTTGATGATGATGGCGTCCAGGCTGCCGAAGATCTGGCCCAGCGTGCGACCGTCGGTGGCCACGCTGTCCACCGTCAGCGGCAGCCAGTCGCCCGTGCCGTCGGCGTTGAAGCGCGCCACGGACAGCGTGCCCTTGTCGAGGTACTTGGCGCCCACGGCCAGGCGGTCGGTGCGGTTGGCGTCCTGCGGGTCCCACACGGCGTCGGAGACGAAGCGGTAGAGGTATTCGAAGCGCGAGTCGTCGCCGCTGTAGAAGGCGATCGGCTGGCCCGCCTCGAGCTTACTGTAGGCGCAGCCTTCGTGCGCGAAGCGGCCCAGCGCGGTGCGTTTGGTGGCCACGCTCGACGGGTCGTGCGGGTCGATCTCGACCAGGTAGCCAAAGCCGTCGACTTCGTTGCGCCAGTCCTGCGTGGCATCGGCGCCGGTGGCCGTCACGTTGAAGCGCGCGAACTCGCCCTGCACTTCGGTGGCGTCGCCCGCCGCGGTTTCCCACCGGTAGCGGCCGCTGGACGTGGCCACACCCACGCGCGACTGGTGCGCCGGACGCGTGCCGGTGTTGACGAAGCAGGCCGCCCAGTTTTCTTCGGCGGTGATGTAGGTGCCCCAGGGCGTGAAGCCGTTGCCGCAGTTGTTGTTGGTGCCACGCACGACGGTGCCCAGCGGCGAGTACGGCGTCTTGACCCAGTCGGTGCCCGCGACCGGGCCGGCCAGGCGCATCGGCGTGGCCGAGGTGAAGCGGCGGTTGTAGCGCGAGTTCTTGACCACGCCCCAATGGCCGGCGTCGCGGCGGATGTGCACGATGGCCACGCCGTGCGCGTTGATCTCCTTGCGCACTTCCTCGACCGGACGTTTGCCGCCGACCGTGGTCGGGCCGCTGGGGTGCAGCGCGCCCTGGTCGATGTATTCGTGGTTGAGGGCCAGCAGGCCCTCGCTGGAGCTGCCGTTCAGCGGGTAGAAATGCATGCCGTCGTGGTGCATGCCGGTCGAATGCAGCAGGTCGTTGGACGTGTTGTTGCCGTCGCGGTCCCAGGGCTGGGCGTTGTCGTCCAGCGGCGTGCCCCAGGGTGCGAGCACGTGGGCAACGTAGCCGGCCGGCACCACGCAGGCGTCGGTCATCGACACCGGCAGCGACTCGAAGCCCAGCTTGAAGGCCGACGGCGTGTCCGTGCCGCCGCCGTTGTCGGTGCCGCCTCCGCCGTTGTTGTTGTCGTTGTCGCTGTCACCGCCGCAGGCGGCCAGCCCCAGGCCGGCCAGGCCTGCAAATGCAGCACCCAGGCCACCGCGCATGACGCTGCGGCGCGAGAGGTTTTGTTCAAGAATCTCGCTGAACGGCGAGTTCTGGCTGAGGTTGCGAACAACCTTGTCGGAGATGGATTGGCTCATTGAATGTCCTCAGGTATCCCGTTTTTGTCGTGGGTCCGGGCATCCTAGGAATCCAAGATGAAACCTTTGTGTCAGAACATGTTCTCGCCGCTTGGAACGTATTTACAGCCCGTGCGGCACGCCTCCCTTGACCAACTGCACACGCTGGCGGTCCATGGTGGTGATGAGGGCGTCCAGGCCCTCGGCCGGCGCGGACGATGGGGCCGCTGCAGGCTTGGCGGTGCCGTCGTCGCCCGAGCGGCACAGCAGGTCGGCGGCCGACCAGCCCGCCTGGCCGGGCAACGCGCGCGCCCGCACCCAGCCGTCGCGGTCGACGATGAATTGCGTGCCGGCCAGCGCCTCGGGGGCCACGCCGGCGATCAACGAAAAGGCCTGCCACAGCGGCTCGCCCGCCGCCTGGCACTGGCCCTGCCCGGCCTGCGCGCGTGTGAGTTCGATGGTGACAAAACGCGGGTCTTCCAGCACCGGCTGGCCGTCGCCCGCCACCACCCGCAAACGCTGGCCCGCGAGCGTGCGCAGCGCGGTCTGGCCGGGGCCGGCAGCCGGGTCGCAGCGCACGGCGCCATCGGGCAGGGCCACGGGTTGCGGCCACTCGCCCACGCGGCGCAGGCTCTGGCCGGCCGCGTTGGCCTGCAGGAAGTCGAGGATCTGCCAGACCTCGCCGGCGCTCAGCCGCTCGGCAAAACCCGGCATGGTCTCCTGCCCATGGCGGTCGTGCATGCCGTGCAGCACACGCCACAACAAATCGCCATCGGTGCGCCGCCACAGCAGCGCGCCATTGAGGTTGGGCGGCCACATCGGCAGGCTGGCCGCCTGCGGGCCTTCGCCGCCCGCGTCCACGCCGTGGCAGGCCACGCAGTTCTGCGCATACAGCTGCGCACCGCGCGCGATGCTCTGCGCTGTGTAGCCCGTGGGCGATTCCTGGAAACTCGTCGGGTAGGCCGTCGCCAGCAGCAGCGCGGGACTGGGCCAGGGCGCAGCCACCAGCAACAGCAGCGCCAGGCCCCAGGCCAAGCGGCGCCCCCAGGGCCGGCGGCGCAGCAGCAGGCTGGCCAGCAAGGCCAGCACGATGCCGGCCAGCGCCAGCACCGCCCCCGCGACCTGGCGCGCATGGCCACGGTCGATGGCGATCACGTCGACGTCGATGCGTGAAGCCCAGGGCCAGGCCGGCTGGCCGTGGATCTCGCCCGTCAGGCCCAGGCCATGCAGCAGCGACAGCAGGCCGACTTCGACCGTGCGCAGCAAGACCAGCAGGTGATTGACCCAGTTCGGGTCCAGCGCATCGAGCATCGACCCCGCCTTAGAACGTGTTTACGATCTTTTCATGGGGTGCGCAGGGCTTCAAAACGCGCCCGCTCCGCGTTGCACGCCTTGCAAAGGCCGCCAGCATTGGCTGCGGCCTGCGCCTTGATCGGGCGCGTTTTGAAGCCCTGCGCACCCCATGAAAAGATCGTAAACACGTTCTTACCAGCTGTCGGCCAGGCCCAGATAGCCGAGCGCTTCGCGCCGCAGCTCAGCCAGTGCCGGGTCGCCCCGGTGGCGCGGGTAGGCCTGGTCCACACGCAGCTCGGCCACGATGCGGGCCGGGCGCGGGCTGAAAATCACCACGCGCTGGGCCAGGAACAAGGCCTCTTCGACGTCGTGCGTGACCAGTAGCGCCGAAAAGCCCTGCTGCTGCCACAGGCGCACCAGTTCGCCCTGCATCTGCAGCCGCGTGAGCGAGTCGAGCTTGCCCAGCGGCTCGTCGAGCACCAGCAGCTGCGGGTCGTTGACCAGCGCGCGCGCCAGCGCCACACGCTGCGCCATGCCGCCCGAGAGCTGGTGCGGATGGGCTTGCGCAAAGTCGGACAGGCCGACCAGCGCCAACGCCTGGTCGACACGGGCCTTCTGGTCCTTGAGCAGGCCGCGCGCCTGCGGGCCCAGCGCCACGTTGTCCCACACCGTGCGCCAGGGAAACAGCGTCGGGTCCTGGAACACGACGATGCGTGAAGGGTCGGGCCGCGTGATCGGCTGGCCGTCCTGCTCGATGTGGCCGGCCGTGGCCGGCTCCAGGCCCGTCACCAGCCGCAGCAGCGTCGATTTTCCGCAGCCGCTGGGGCCCAGCAGCGCAACGAACTCGCCGGGCGCCACACGCAGGTCGACCTCGTCGAGCACCTGCAGCGGGCCCGCGGGTGTCTTGAACCAATGGCTCACGCCCTGCGCGCCGATGTGCGCGCCGCGCGCCGGCTGGGCAGCGGCAGGCGCTGCGGGCTCGGGTGCCGCGGCCTGCTCGCGCTGCGCCTGCAGCGTGTCGTCCAGGCCCTCGGGGATCTCGGTGTTGAATCCAGTGGCCACGACTACCATTTGACGGTTCCTTTCTGCCACGACAGCACGTGGTCGCGGATGGCGAACAGCAGCGTGATCAGGCCCGAACACAGCGCGGCCATGACCAGCAGCGCCGTGTACATGTTGGCGTAGGCGGCCCAGCCCTGCGCCCATTGCAGGTACCAGCCCAGGCCGGCCTTGACGCCCATCATCTCGGCCGTGATCAGCACCGAGAACGACGCGCCCAGCGCCATGAAGAAGCCCACGAAGACCTGCGGCAGCGCAGCCGGAATGGCCACCCGCAGCACCAGGAACCATTCAGAGGCACCCAGCGTGCGCGCCACGTCGTAGTAGCTCTTGTTGACCGAAGCCACGCCCGACCAGGTCAGCACCGCCAGCGGGAAGAAGGACGCCAGCGCCACCAGGAAAACGGCGGCGGCGTAGCTCGACGGCGCAAAAAAGAAAGCCAGCGGCAGCAGCGCCGAGGCCGGCACCGGCCCCAGGAAACGCAGCACCGGATGCACCCAGTAGCCCGCGATGCGCGACCAGCCGATCAGCACGCCGGTCAGGAAACCGACGATGGCGCCCAGCACCAGCCCGTGCAGCAGCAGCCGCGCCGAATACAGCGTGGAGTTGCCCAGGCGCTGCCAGTCCTCGGCCACGACGTCGATCAGGCTTTGCGGCGGCGCAAAGAACGGCGGCGGCAGCACGCCCAGCTTGGCCGTGAGCACTTCCCACAGCGCCAGCAGCAGCGGCGCGGCCACCAGCCAGGCGCCGGCATGGCGCACGCCACGGCCGGCCACACCCAGCACGGCCAGCAGCAACAGCACCGCGCCCGCGACCAGCGCCGCAATGCCGAACTCCTGCGTGTAGGCCCAGTCGGAGAAACCCACCTCGCGGTTGGGCCAGGCCAGCGTGAGCGCGCCCAGCGCCAGCCAGGTGACGGCGGCCAGCACGCCCGTGCGCCACAGGCCGCGCGGCGCGGCCTCCGCCAGCAGGGGGGCCGCGGCGGCATCGCGCCCGCGTGGCGGGGGTGTGCGTACAGCGCCCGGTCGTGAGCCCGACAGCGGGCCCGGTAGATCAGTGGAAACGGTACTCATCGGATTGCGGCTCCTCGGTGGCATCGGCCATGGGCGATGCAGGTGTTGGTCAGCGTAGGCCCGCGGCGCGGGCCCGCCAACGAACGAATGCGCATGTCCATATCGGCCAAGACAACGCGCCCGCGTGCCGTGTGCGACGGCAGGCGGGCGCGTTCACACGTTGGCCAGGTCAGGCCAGCACGTCGGTGGTGACCACCTCGGCAAAACGTTTGGGGTCGGTCGAGGTCTTGAGGATGCCGGCCTTGCGGAAGTCCTGCGCGAAGTACTCGACCTCGGCGCGCAGATTCTGGCCGGCCGGGTGGTGCGCGTAGTTGGTGGTGTGGATCAGGCTGCGCAGTTCCGCCTCGGTGATCTTGGGCGTGTACTTGGCGTACAGGCGCGCGGCCTCGTTGGGGTTGTCGGCGGTGAACTGCGCGGCCTGGGCCAGCGAACGCACCACGGCGGCGGCGGTGGCGCGGTCCTCGCGCACCAGCTTGCCGCTGGCGGCCAGCACGCAGCAGATCTTCTGCGCGTACTCGCCCGTGCCGCTGTCGCCGATCTCGGCGAACACGCCGGGGTTGCGTTTTTCGATCAGGTAGACGTTGGGGTCGCCGTCGGCGATCGCCTGGATCTCGCCCTTCTTGACCGCCACGTCGAGCAGGTCGGCCGGGTAGACGCGGTATTCGACGTTCTTGATGCCGTTCTTGTAGAGGTGGATGTCGAAGAAGTTCTTGGCCGGGCTGTTGAGATCACTCACGCCAATGGCCTTGCCGCGCAGCTGCTCGATGCTGGTGATGCCCGCGCTTTTCAGGCCCACCAGCCGCAGGCAGCCGCCGTGCACGCTGCCGACCACCTTGACGTCGAAGCCGGCTTCGAGCGGCTTGAGCCAGCGGTGGATCAGGCCGACGCCGACGTCGGCCTTGTTGGTGGCCAGCGCCTCCAGCAGCTGGTCGGCCGCGCCCGCCCAGTTCAGCGTCTCGACCTGCAGGCCGTTCTGCTCGAAGATGCCGCGCTCGAAGGCCACGGGGATCGGGGAATGGCAGTAGGACGCCTGGCTCCAGGCCAGCGTGATCTTTTTCTTGGGCTGGGCGAAGGCGCCCGTGGCGCGCAGGACACGGCGGCGGCTGAGGCCGGCGCGGATGGAATCGTGGCTCATGGAAACCCCTCAGTTCGTTATGCGCGGGCGATTCCACGAAGGTTTTCACATGAGCTTATGCGGGACTCAGTGGAAGAACTCGGCGATCAGCGTCGCGCCCAGGAAAGTGCCGGCATTGGCCGCGAACGACACCACCACGATGCGCCAGCCCAGCTGGCGGAAGGCCGGGATGTCCTTGGCGATCGACAGGCCGGCAATCGTCAGCATGGGCGTGATGACAGCCAGGAAGTTGACCTTGGCGTGCCAGTCGGCGATCTGCGCGGCCCAGGGGCACAGCGGCGAGGTCAGGAACATCGCGACGATGGACACCCAGCACACGGCCGGAATACGCCGGCCGGTGAGCGCGCACAGCGCATCGCCCACGGCCACCGCGCCGATCATCAGCGCCACGGCCGCCAGCGAGTCCACGGGCGCGACCTTGAAGGCGATCCAGTTGCCCACCAGCGTGAGCACGCCGGCAAAGACCCAGGCCGCGGCGCGCCCGGTCCAGCCCAGATCGGGCGTATGGACCGGCACGGCGGCCGGGCGGGTCGCCACGGTGGCCGTCGATGACACGTCCTGGCGGCCACGGCGCCCCAGAACGGGTTCGAGCACGCGGTAGCCCCAGACCGCCAGCGGCAGCGAGATGAACAGCGTGAAGTAGGTGCCGATGGTCGTGGTGATGAGGTTGCTGGCGGCCGCCAGCGTCGCCACTTCCTTGGCCACTTCGGGCGTCTGCTGCGCGGCGATGGCGCCGGCCGCCGCCGCCATCATGCTGCCCGACCCGACCCCCGCGCCCATGGCCAGCGAATACGGGTGGAACCAGCCCAGGCTGGCCAGCAGCCCCGCGACCAGCGAGATGAAGATGGCGCCGAACAGCGTGCCCGTGAGGTATTCGGCCAGCACGCCGCGGCCTTCGGGCGAGTCCATGCCGTAGCGCTCGCCGATGATGGCCAGGCTGGGCTCGCGCCCGACCGAGAAGGTCGCGCCGATGGCCTCGCGCTTGATGCCCAGCAGCAGCGCCAGCGGCAGGCCGACCAGGATGGTGCCCACGAAGTGACCCAGCTCCTGGAAGGCCAGCGCCCAGCCGGCCTGCGCGATCTTGGGCAGGTTGCCGCCCACCATCAGCCCGAGCTTGGCGATGAACAGCAGCAGCGCCGGCTGCAGGATGGCCGCGGCCTTGAACTGCTGCGCCGCGTCCATGGGCAGCAGCACGACCTTGGCCGAGCCCAGCGGGATGTTGATCGGGCCGATCAGCTCGGCCACGACCAGAATGGCCAGCGCCCAGGCCAGCAGGCCGGGCTTGAGGCGGACGTTGGGCAGCGCGGATGGCGCCTCGAAGGGACGGGTCGACATGGTTTTTATTCCTCCAGCGGGGTTATGGATTCAACGATGAAATCGGTCGAAGCAACCGACAGCGCCGGCGGCCCTCCTGCGCCGTCCCCGCGCTGCGGAAAAGGACGAACTATAGATAGCCGAACGGCGTGGCGGGCTGGGCGGCGGTCTCGATCCACACACTCTTGACCTGCGTGTACTCGTGCAAGGCTTCAACGCCGCTGCTGCGGCCATAGCCGCTGAGGCCATAGCCGCCGAAGGGCGAAGCCACGTTGATGGTCTTGTAGCCGTTGACCCAGAAGGTGCCGGCACGAATGGCCGCCGCCAGGCGGTGGCCGCGTGCCACGTCACGTGTCCAGACGGCGCCGGCCAGGCCGAATTCGCTGTCGTTGGCCATGGCGATGGCTTCTTCCTCCGTGTCGAAGGGAATGACCACCACCACTGGACCGAACACCTCGGTACGAGCAATCTTCATGCCGTTGTTGGCGCCGCAGAGCACGGTCGGCCGCACAAAATAACCTTCGCCGCCAGCCGCACCGCCTGTGGCCAGGCGGGCGCCCTCGGCCACGCCGGCCTCGATCATCGTGCGCACGTGGTCGAACTGACGCGCGTTGCAGATCGGGCCGACATCGGTGCCGTCCTCGCCGGGCGCGCCCAGGCGGATCTGCTCGGCGCCACGCACCAGCCGCTCGACAAACGCGTCGTGCACGCTGCGCTGCACCAGCAGGCGCGAGCCCGACACGCAGCTCTGGCCCGCGCCCGAGAAGATCGCGGCCTGCGCGCCCAGGCAGGCGCGCTCCAGGTCGGCGTCCTCGAACACGATGTTGGCCGACTTGCCGCCCAGCTCCAGCACGCAGGGCAGCAGCCGCTCGGCCGCCGCGCGCGCAATGTGGCGGCCGGTGGCGGGCGAGCCCACAAACACCACCTTCTGCACCACAGGCTGCGCCAGCGCGTGCTGGCCCGTGGTGTGGCCGTAGCCGGCCAGCACGTTGACCAGGCCGGTGGGCACGCCGGCTTGTTCGGCCAGCCGCGCCAGCGCCAGCGAGGTGAAGGGCGTGAGCTCCGACGGCTTGAGCAGCACCGCGTTGCCCATGGCAATGGCCGGCGCCACCTGCCAGCCGGCGGTGAAGATGGGCGCGTTCCACGGCGTGATCTGCAGCACCGTGCCCAGCGGCTCGCGCCGCGTGTAGTTGAGGTGGCTGGTGGGCACCGGGATGACGTCGCCGTAGAGCTTGTCGGTCCAGCCGGCGTAGTACTCGAACATCTCGGCCACCTTGGCGACCTCGCCGCGGCAGTCGCGGATCGGTTTGCCCGCCACCAGCGATTCCAGCCGCGCCAGCGGCTCGACGTGCGCGCGCAGCTGCTGCGCGATGGCGTGCATGACACGGCCACGCGCGGCGTGCGTCAGCGCCCACCACTGGCGCTGCGCGGCAGCGGCCGCGCGCGCGGCGGCGTCGACCACCTCGGGGCCGGCATCGGCATAGGCCAGCGAGGCTTGCCCGGTGGCCGCGTCGTAGAGCTGAACGGGCTCGCCTGCGCCAGGCAGGATGCGGCCGTCAACGTAGGAGCCCACGCCAGCGGCGTCGGGGAAAAATTCGGCGAACAGCAGGTGGACCTGCTCGGCATGGGTAGCGGTGGTGTTCATGGCGGTGAAACAAAAAAGAGAGGGAGGCCGGGCCGCTTCAAGCGCCCGTCGTCGTGCGGTCGCCCTCGAAGGCGACGATGCGGTTGAAGTCCTCGCCGTCGGCCAGCGCGGCGGCGCTCGCGGCCCACAGGTCGCCCGCGGCCTGCGACAGTGCGGCGGTCGCGCCGGTCTGCGCCAGCAGGTCCATGGCCAGGCCGATGCCCTTGCGCATGAGCTTCATCGTGAAGCCCGAGTCGAAAGCGTCGTTGAAAACCCAGGTCGGGTAGTTGACCTGCGTGGCCGCGCTGCGGCCCGAGCCGGCGTTGATGCCTTCAAACACCTGTTGCGGGTCCAGCCCCGCCGCCCGCGCGATACGCTCGGCCTCGCCCGCCAGCGCCAGCTGGGCGCCGCACAGCAGGTTGTTGAGCAGCTTGGTCACGTGGCCCGCGCCCGTGGGGCCGACGTGCACGTGCTTGGCGCTCAGCGCCTGGATGACCGGCAGGCAGTCGGCGATCACCGCCGCGTCGCCGCCCAGCACCATGGTCATGGTGCCGTTGGCCGCGCCCTTGGGGCCGCCGCTGACGGGGCCGTCGATCAGCGCCACGCCCCGCGCGGCCAGCGCGGCGGCCACCTTGCGGGTGCTGGCCGGGCTGGCGGTGGTGGTGTCGATCACCACCAGGCCGGGCCGGGCGGCCAGCAGCACGCCGCCGTCGCCCAACACGACCTGCTCGACGATGCCCGACGTGGGCAGCGACAGCACCAGCACGTCCACCCGCGCGGCCAGCGCGGCCACGCTGTCGGCCACCGCCAGGCCCGCGGCCAAGGCCTTGCCGCGCGCGGCGGGCAGCGCATCAAAACCGGTCACCTCGAACTGTTTGCGCTGCAGCGTCAGCGCCATGCCCAGGCCCATATTGCCCAGGCCGATCACACCCACGGTCGTCATCGTCGTCTCATCCATTGCTTGAAGAATTCAGGGATTCAGCGCGGCGGCTACCGCGTGTGGGCAGTGTGAAATCGACGAGCGTTCGAAACAACCTCACGGTTTCATGAAGTTTGTTCTGATTTTTCGATGGCAGAAAAACTGTGGACAACCAACGTGCCACACGGCGCTCCCAGGCTTCAGTCGCCGCTGACCTGGAAGGCCTTCATGAGCGAGGCGCTGTAGGACACGAATCGCGAAGCCGCCAGCGACAGGCGGCGCCCGGTCCGTGTGATGAGGTGGGCCTCGGCATGGGCAAACAGCGGCTCGGCGATCGGCACGGCCACCAGCAGCCCCTGCGCGATCTCGGTGTCCACCGCAAAACGCGGCAGCACCGTCACGCCGTGGCTCAGCATCACGTAGTGTTTGAGCACGCTGATCGAGTTGGTGCTGACCTTGGGTTCGACGTGAAGGCGCGCGCTGTAGGCCGCCAGCGCCAGCAGCTGGCGGGTGCCGTAGGCACCGTGCATGAGCCCGAGGTCGACACGCGCGACCTCGGCCAGCGTGCAACGCGCCTGTTGCGCCAGCGCGTGGCGGGGGTGCACGATGGCATGCATGGGCTGCTGGTGGCGCGTGCGCGTGACGATGCGCGCATCCGGCGGCGGGTTGTAGACCAAGCCGATCTCGACCTCGTCCTCGGCCACGCGGCGGATCACCTCGTTGGTGCCGGCCAGGTCCAGCGTGAGCGAGATCTGCGGGTGGCGCGCGCCGAAGTGCGCCACGGCGGCGGCCATCAGGTCGCCCACAAACCCCTCGCCCAGCACCACGGCCACGTGCCCGCGCCGCAGGCCGCGCAGCTCGCCGACCTTGCTCAGCAGGTCCGCCTGGTGCGACTGCTGTTCGCGGTAGTAATCGGCCACGAGCTGGCCGGCCTCGGTCGGCATGATGCCGCGCCGGTGGCGCTCGATCAGCGCCACGCCCAGCTCTTCCTCCAGCAGCGCGATCTGCCGGCTGACCGCCGAGGGCGCCAGGTCGAGCTCGTCGGCCGCGGCCCGGATGGTGCCGCTGCGCAAGGCCTGGAAAAAATAGGCCAGCCGCTGTTCGTTGAAGGAAGATGCCATGGCGCCGGAAGAAGAAAGAGGCCGCGGTCCACGGCCCGCGCCATTGTGCGCCCGCGGCGCCCACCATCTAAGCTCATGCGGATTCCAACGATGGCCCTTCCACACAATGACGGGCATCTCCGATGCCCCCGGATCCCCGCGTGAACTCACCCGCCTCGCCCTCCGCCACCCGCACCGAAGACCGGCTTGCGCCACTGCGCGACTTTGTCACCAGCCTGGCGCGCCTGCTCGACCAGGCGCCCGACGAGCCGCGCATCCGGCACGAAGGTGGCGCCCTGCTCGCCCGCCTGGTCGCGCGCGACGACTGGCTGCCCGATGACTACGCCCAGCCCCACCCGCAGCACTACCAGCAGTATCTGCTGCACGCCGATTCGGCCGAGCGTTTTTCGGTCGTGAGTTTTGTGTGGGGCCCGGGCCAGGCCACGCCCATCCACGACCACACCGTGTGGGGGCTGATCGGCATGCTGCGCGGCGGCGAGTTCTCGCAAGGCTATGAGCGCGACGCGCAGGGCCGCTGGGTCGCCGACGGCCCGGCCGTGCGGCTGCACCCCGGCCAGGTCGAGGCCGTCTCGCCCACCGTGGGCGACGTGCACCGCGTGCGCAACGCTTATGACGACCAGGTGTCGATCAGCATCCACGTCTACGGCGCCAACATCGGCGCGGTGGCGCGCTCGGTCTACACCGAAGACGGCGGCCGCAAGGCCTTTGTCTCGGGCTATTCCAACACCCGCTTGCCCAACCTCTGGGACCGTTCGCAGACCGTGCGTGCGCAACTGGCACACGGCGCCTGAGGCGCTGTTCTTCTTCATCTCACCGACACCATGACCACGACTGCTGCACCCACCGCCCCCTGGCCCGAACTCGACCCGGCCGCCGTGCGCCAGGCCCTGCTGGCCGGCACCGAGATCGCCCTGCTCGACGTGCGTGAGGAAGACCCCTACGCGCAAGGCCATCCGCTGTGGGCCGCCAACCTGCCGCTGTCCACGCTGGAGCTCAACGCCTGGCGCCGCATTCCGCGCCGCGACACGCTGATCGTGCTGTACGGCAGCCAGGTCGGCCGCGACGGCCCGGACGGCCCCGCCGAAGACCTCGCACCGCTGGCCGCCGCGCGCCTGCAGGCGCTGGGCTACACGCGTGTGCACCTGCTGACAGGCGGCCTGGCCGGCTGGCGGCGCGCGGGGGGCGAGCTGTTCATCGACGTCAACGTGCCCAGCAAGGCCTTCGGCGAGCTGGTCGAGGCCGAACGCCACACGCCGTCGTTGTCGGCGCAGGACGTGCAGGCGCTGATCGACAGCCGTGCCGACGTGGTGGTGGTCGACGCCCGCCGCTTCGAGGAATACCAGGCCATGAGCATCCCGACCGGCACCAGCGTGCCCGGCGCCGAGCTCGTGCTGCGGGTGCGCGAGCTCGCGCCCGACCCGGCCACACGCGTCATCGTCAACTGCGCGGGCCGCACGCGCAGCATCATCGGCACGCAGTCGCTGGTCAACGCCGGCCTGCCCAACCCCGTGGCCGCGCTGCGCAACGGCACCATCGGCTGGCTGCTGGCCGGCCAGACGCTGGACCACGGCGCCTCACGGCGTTTTCCCGCCGCCGTCAGCGCCGCGACCCGCGCGCAGGCGCAGGCCGACGCGCGCGCCGTGGCCGACCGCGCCGGCGTGCGCCGCATCGCCTGGGCCGATCTGGCCACGCTGGACGATCCCGCCCGCACAAGCTACCGCTACGACGTGCGCACGCCCGAGGAATACGCCCAGGGCCACCTGCCCGGCTTCGGCAGCGCGCCGGGCGGCCAACTGGTGCAGGAAACCGACCACAACGCCCCCGTGCGCGGCGCCCGCATCGTGCTGGCCGACGACGACGGCGTGCGCGCCAACATGACGGCCTCGTGGCTGGCCCAGATGGGCTGGGAAACCCACGTCGTCGATGGCGCGCCGGCCGCCGCGTTTTCCGAAACCGGCCCCTGGCAGCCTGCGCAACCGGCCGACCCCGACGTGCCCACCATCGCCCCGGGCGAGCTCGCCACGCTGCTGGGCAACGACCACGGCGCCGCGGCCGGCGTGGCCCTGCTGGACCTGACCCCCAGCGCGCGCTATGTCGAGCGCCACATCCCCGGCGCCTGGTACGTGCTGCGCGCCCAGCTGGCCCAGGCGCTGGTCGTGATTCCGCCCGCGCGCCGCTACGTGCTGACCTGCGGCAGCAGCCAGCTCGCCCGCTGGGCCGCACACGACCTGCTCACGCTGCTGGCCCAACGCGACCAGGCCCCCCTGCCGGTGCACGTGCTCGACGGCGGCACCCAAGCCTGGATCGCCCAGGGCCTGCCGCTGGAACACGGCGAAACCCGCCTGGCCTCCCCACGCATCGACCGCTACCGCCGCCCCTACGAAGGCACCGACGCGCCCGCCGCGGCCATGCAGGCTTATCTCGACTGGGAATTCGGCCTGGTCGCGCAGCTCGGGCGCGACGGCACGCACGGCTTCCAGGTGATCTGAGCCATGCCCGCCACCGCCGCGCCGCACGCCCCCGATCGTTTTCTGCTCAAGTTCGTTCTGCTGTCGTCGCTCATGGGCGTGAGCGTCGGGCTGGCGCAGGTCACCACGAACGCCCTGCACCTGGGCGCGCAGGGGTCGCTGCTGGGGCTGGTGGCCGCCGCGCCCAGCATCGGCATCCTGTTCGTCGGCCTGCCCATGGGGCTGTGGGTCGAGCGCTGGGGCCCCGCCCCGCTGTTCATCGGCGGCAGCGCGGCCGTCGGCCTGCTCTACGCGCTGCTGCCGCTGGCACCCGGCACGCTGTTCCTGCTGGCCGTCATCACGCTGATCGGCTTTCTCATGCCGGCCCGCTTCGTCTCGCTCAACACGGTCTTCATGGCCGAGCTGGCGCGCCTGGGCGAATCACGCGCGGGCTGGTTCCGCGGCACCCACATGGCCGGCATGTACCTGGCCGGCCTGCTGGTGGCGCTGCAGGGCAGCGCCTTCGTCGCGGCACTGTTCCTGCTGGGCGGGCCGGTGGCCCGATGGGGTCCACGCGCCATCGGCGGCGGCGCCTGTCTGGTGGCGCTGGCCTCGGTCCTGCTGGGGCTGGCGCCCAGCGCCGGCTGGCTGTGGCCGGGCGCGCTGCTGCTGGGACTGGGGCTGGGCGTGATCCAGACCCGCAACGTCACGCGCTTCGCGCGGCTGTCCGCCGAGCTCGGGCGCGGCCGCGTGGCCGGCCTCAATTCGCTGGTGGGCCCCGGCGGCAACCTGGCCGGCGGCCTGCTCGGCGGCACGCTGGGCGCCTGGGCCGGCCTGCAGCCGGTGTTCCTGCTGTTTGCGCTGCTGTTCGCGGCGCTGGGCTGGCGTGCCCTGGCGCGTGGCGAAACGCAGGCCACCGCGCCGCTCTGAGTTGAGCGCATGTCCATAGCCGCAAAGCGTTCTTGGCGGCGCGGCCTGCTCTTCCTACGATGGCCGGATCGTGTCCCACCCGGCGGCGCCGCGCCGCCCCTTCCTTCCGATCCCACCCATGTCCCAACGCAAGCTGCGGCTCGGCGCCTTCGTCATGGCGACCGGCCATCACATCGCCGCCTGGCGTCATCCCGGCGCCCAGGCTGACGCGGGCGTCAACATCGACCACTACATCCACCTCGCGCAGACCGCCGAGCGCGGCCTGTTCGACCAGATCTTCCTGGCCGACAGCCCCGGTATCCACCAGCGCCTGGACGACGAGTCGATCGCGCGCCAGGGCCGCCTGTCGCACTTCGAGCCGGTCACGCTGTGGGCCGCGCTGTCGGCGGTCACGCGCCACGTCGGTTTCGTGGCCACGGCCTCGACCACCTACGAGGACCCCTACCTGCTCGCGCGCAAGTTCGCCTCGCTCGACCACATCAGCAAGGGCCGCGCGGCCTGGAACGTGGTGACCACCTCGGCCTCCACCGTCTTCGGCAACTTCGGGCTCGACGCCCACCCCGACCCCGCCACGCGCTACGAGCGGGCGCACGAGTTCGTCGACGTGGTCAAGGGCCTGTGGGACAGCTGGGACGACGATGCCTTCGTGCGCGACCGCGCCTCCGGCCTCTACTTCGACCCGGCCCGGCTGCACGCGCTCAACCACGTGGGCAAGCACTTCCAGGTGCGCGGCCCGCTCAACATTGAGCGGCCGCCGCAGGGCCATCCGGTGATCGTGCAAGCCGGCTCGTCGGAAGACGGCAAGGAGCTGGCCGCGGCCACGGCCGAAGCCATCTTCACCGCCTGGACCAGCCTGGCCGAGGCCCAGGCCTTCTACCGCGACGTCAAGGGCCGGCTGGCCAAGTACGGCCGCAGGCCCGAGGAATTGCTGGTGCTGCCCGGCATCTCGCCCGTGATCGGCCGCACGCCCGAGGAGGCGCAGGCCAAGTGGGCCGAGCTGCAATCGCTCATCCACCCGTCCGTCGGGCTGGACACGCTGCGCCCCTTCTGGCCCGACGCCGACCTGCGCCGCTGGGACCCCGACCAGCCCCCGCCCTACTATCCCGAGCCGCCCAAGGGCGTCAACAGCCGCGCCCACGTGGTGCTCGAGCTGGCGCGGCGCGAACGCTTCACCGTGCGCCAGCTCTACGAATACCTGGCTGGCGCGCGCGGCCATTGGGTGGTGGTGGGCACGCCCGCCCAGATCGCCGACCAGATCCAGCTGTGGTTCGAGAACGAGGCCGCCGACGGCTTCAACGTCATGCCGCCGGTGCTGCCGCAGTCGCTCGACGAGTTCGTCGATCTCGTCGTTCCCGAACTGCAGCGCCGCGGCCTCTTCCGCACGGCCTACGAAGGCACCACGCTGCGCGAGAACCTCGGCCTGGCGCGGCCGCCCAGCCGCTACGCCCAAGCAGCGGCGGCGGCGTAAATGCCGCACCGATCAACGCCCGGCCCGCGTTTCGGCATCTGGGCGCTGGTGCACGGCAGCCGTGCCGCGCGGCAGGACCCCGACGAGCCCTACGACGCCTCGTGGGCGCGCAACCGCGCGCTGGTGCTCGAAGCCGAAGCCCTGGGCTTCGACGCCGTGCTGGTCGCCCAGCACACCGTCAACCCGCACGACGGCCGCAGCCCCCAGCTGGAAGCCTGGACCGCATCGGCCGCGCTGGCGGCGCTGACCTCGCGCATCGAGATCATCGCGGCCATCAAGCCCAAGCTCTACCACCCGGCCGTGCTGGCCAAGCTCGCGCTGGGCATCGAGGAGATCAGCGGCGGGCGCTTCGCCATCAACCTGGTCAACGCCTGGAACCGGCCCGAGCTGGAACGCGCGGGCATCGACTTCGGCGAGCACGACGCGCGTTACGCCTACGGCCACGAATGGATCCGCGTGGTCGAGCCGCTGCTGCGCGGCGAGCGTGTGACGCATGCCGGCCCGCATTTCCACCTCGACGGCTACCAGCTCAGTCCGGCCAGCGCCTGGCGCAGCCGCCCGCGCATCTACGTGGGCGGCGAGTCGGAGCCGGCCCGGGCCCTGGCCGCCGACTACGGCGACACCTGGTTCATCAACGGTCAGCCGCTGGCCGATGTGCAAGGCCTCATCGCCGACCTGCGCAGCCGGCCGCGCGCGGACCGGCCGCCGCTGCGCTTTGGCCTGTCGGCCTTCGTCATCGCGCGCGAGACCGACGCCCAGGCCGAGGCCGAACACGCCCGGCTGCACGCGCTGGCCGCACTTGACGAGCCCGAGCGCGCGGCGGCCCAGGTCCACATCGACCCCCAGGCCGCCATGTTCGCCACCTTCGCCAAGTCCCCGCGCGTCGGCTCCAACGGCGGCACCGCCGCCGGCCTGGTCGGCAGCTACGACACCGTCGCGCGCCGCATCGCCGATTTCCACGCCGCCGGGATCGTGTTGTTCATGCTGCAGTTCCAGCCCTTCGAGACCGAGATGCGGCGCTTCGCGGCCGAGGTGCTGCCGCGCGTGCGGGCGCTCACGGCGGCGTAGCGTGACGCGCGCTCCCGGCCACGGCCGTCAACTGCCGCCGTCCGCGTGGGCTTCCTCGAAGAAATAGTCCTTCCACGACGCCGGCTTGTGCTTGATCGTGCCGACGTCGAACAGGAAGCTCGCGAGCTTGTAGGTGTTCTGCGGCTGCAGGGTGTAGCGCACGTCGGGCGAGGCAATGATCTCCTGCACGAAGGCCACAGGCAACCTGGAGTTCTCGAGCTGCACGTAGATGCGTGCGGCGCGCGCCTTGTCGGCCTGCACGATGGCCAGCCCCTCGGCCAGCGCCTGGCGCAGCGCGGCGAAGGTCTTGGGATTGGCCTGGCGGAAGCGCTCGGGCGCCCACAGGATGTTGAGCGTGCTCGGGCCGCCCAGGATGTCGTAGGACGAGGCGATCTTGCGCACGGCCGGGTCCTTGAGTTCCTGGAATTCGAAGGGCGGGCTCGAGAAATGCGCGTTGATCTCGGTCTGGCCCGACAGCAGCGCGGCCGTGGCGTCGCTGTGCGGCAGGCTCACGGTCCAGGGGTCGAAGCGGTTGACCTGGTCCTTGCCGAACTGCTGCAAGGCGGCGATCTGCAGCAGGCGCGCGTGCAGCGAGATGGTGGTGGCCGGCAGCGCGATGCGGTCGCTCGGGCCGAAGTCGGCCAACGTCTTGACGGCCGGGTTGCGCGTGAGCAGATAGGTCGGCAGCGAGCCCAGCGCGGCGATGGCCTTCACATCCTGCTTGCCGCGCGTGCGGTCCCAGATGGTGAGCAGCGGCGGCAGCCCGGTGGAGGCCACGTCGAGCGTGTCCGAAAGAATGGCGTCGTTGATCGCGGCGCCGCCCGACAGCTGTTTCCATTCGACCTGCACGTTGTCCACGCCCTGCAGCGCCGCGTATTTCTCGATCAGCTTCTGATCACGCACGACGTGCAGCACGATGTCGCCCACGTCGAACTGGTAGGCGATGCGGATACGCCCCTCGGCCTGGGCCGCCGTGGCAACGGCCAGCAGCGAGGCGGCAGCCAGGGCATGCCGCGCGGCACGGCGCAGCCGGGAAGACAAGGTGGGACGGGGCGACGTGGGTGTCATGGCGTGCAGTGGCAATAAAAATGCTGCAAGAGCGCAGGCGCCGCATCGTAGGCGCGCGCCACCGGGCCGCCAACGACGCTTTCGGCAGGTTCTTAGAACCTGTTCAAAGTCTTTTCACCGCAGGCTCGCCCGACGGCGTCATGGCGCGCCGCTCACACCATTCACGCGACTGAGGCGGGCACGTGGCGGACGCCCAGCGAACTGGCGAAGCGGGCCAGGTAGCCATCGGGGTCCTGCACCAGGAACTGGCGCAGGCCGGTCTCGACCACCTGCGCCCCGGCGCCGCCCTGGATGCGATACCACTTGTCCTCGACCTCCATGAACAGCGGCCAATTCGCGTGCGCCAGGCGCTGCTGGATGGCCATGACGTCGGTCACCGTGATCTGCAGATTGATGCCGCGCCCCAAGGGCGGCTGCAGCGGCCCCGTCACCCAGTTGCGCCCGCCAATCTGCTCCAGCATCAATTGCGCGCCCGCCAGATCGAGGTAGGCAAACCCTTCCTCCGGCCGGTCGTACCGCACACGAAATCCGCACAGATCGCACCAGAAAGACAGACTGGCCGCAAGGTCCACGACCAGCAGTTCAGGCACCAGCCGGGCCATGGCCGGCGCCGAATCGTGGGCGGGTGAATTTGCCATGCGGGGCTTGATGCGATGGGTGGATCGGGAGTCTAAGTTGCTGACGCCGGCTGCGGCTTGCCATGGATCACAAAGTGCCGCGAGAACCCGAATGGCCGCGTGACGCCGCGCGGTTCGGAGAACCACGGCCATCGGAACCGAGGGCCGGGACACAACTCAAGATGCCAGTCCGTGTCGCCCATGAACCGGAAGCCCAGCGCCGAGTCCTCTCGCGGTTGCAGCAAGGAAAAACGACCCGTCGAATACATGCCGCCCAGCACCGCGTGATCCAGACAGCGGCCTTGCGCGTCGAGCAGGCTGATGCGCAGCATGTCCTCGTACGGTATGTCGTCCGTCACGAACAGCAAAAGGAAGTCGTGCCACTGGACCGCGGCCTCCAAGACTACGCCGTCGACGACCGTGGCAGTCGGCTGGCCCTGGCGGATCACGCGGCTGCGCGGCAGTTGATCGGCGTCCTGCTCGACAGGTTTCAGCGCCACCTCGTCAGGGCCAAGCACACGCATTTCGGGTGGGACCGGGGTCACCATAGCGCGCTCACGCCGATGGCGGCGAGCGCGCCGCCCACAAACGCACCCACAGTCACACACACCGGAGCGCCCGGGCCACACGCCAGCCCCGCAATGGCGCCCCCCGCGATTCCGCCACCGATGCCCGCCCCTGTCACGGTCAGTTCCTTGCCCGCAGCCGCCGTCTTGTCGTCGGCATTGGCCACGGTGTAGACGGAAAGCGCAAGTGAGACCACGATGAGCCCCCGGCCCGCGCGGGACAGTGCGCGCATGCGTTGTGTCACCCCGGGGTTGGCTTTGCCGGCCGATTTGACGACTTCGCCATAGACGGCGTTTTTCTGCGCGGGCGTCAGGCTGTCGAATTGCGCGTTGGGCCCGTGCAATTGCTGGGTCTTGCGCGCGATCAGCTCATTGAGTGTCCTGCCTTCGCTTTTGAGTTTCTGGGCAATGGCCCGCCCCACCGGCGTGCTGCGTCCCCGCACGACCTCCATGATGGCGTTGCGCATTTCCTGCGCTTGCTGCGCGGCCTGAGCCCAGGTGATGTGGCCCCTGGCCACGTCGGCCCTCAATTCGGTGGCCATGATCTGGATCTGCCGGGAATAGAGCTGACGCGCTGAAGCATCCAAAGAGAGGTGGCCGCCCGCGTTCACGAGTTCGGCCTGCATGGCATGCACAGCCAACTCGAACGCCGCCTGATCCTTCCTCTCGTCGTTAACTGCCATCGTTGATGCTCCTTCGCATGGAAATCCCCCGGTCATTCAAGCCCCACAAAAACGCAGGCCTGGACCGGATTCGCGATCATATGCGGTCAACGGCAGGCAAGAGCGGCCTCCCCCACGGCCGCCCGGTTCGATCACGCGGGCAGGTGCGCCACCGCCGCGATCAGCTCGCGGGTGTAATCGTCGCGCGGGCGGCTCAGCACCGCGTGGGCGGGGCCGGCCTCGCGCAGTTCGCCGTGGCGCAGCACGGCGACGTCGTGGCTGACCTGCTGGATCACGCCGAGGTCGTGCGAGATGAACAGAAAGGCCACGCCGGTGTCGCGCTGCAGCGTGGCGATCAGGACCAGGATCTGCTGCTGGACCGATACGTCGAGCGCCGAGACGGGCTCGTCCATCACGACCAGGCGGGGCTCGACGGCCAGGGCGCGGGCGATGGCCACGCGCTGGCGCTGGCCGCCCGACAGGGTGAGCGGGCGGCGCGCGCCCAGGTCCGGTGGCAGCCCGACACGCACCAGCCATTCGGCCACCCGCTGGCGCTGGCGTGCGCGGGACTCGCGGCCGAAACGCAGGCGCAGCGCCTCGGCCAGGATCTGCTGCACGGTGTGGCGCGGGTCGAACGCGGACAGCGGGTCCTGGTAGACGAACTGGATCGGGCGCGCCCGGCCGGCGGCCGCGGCCAACAGTGCCGGGCCCGGCACGATGCGGCCCGCGCTGGCGGACTCCAGCCCGGCGATGATGCGCGCCAGCGTGGTCTTGCCCGAGCCCGACTCACCCACCAGGCCCAGCGTGCGGCCTTCATGCAGCACGAGGTCGACGCCACGCAGCGCCTGGCGTGTGGGCGTGTAGTGTTTGACGATGCCCTCGGCACGCAGCAGTTCGCGCCGGGCACCGCTGGGCGCCTCGCCCGGGCCAACGCCGGCATCACCCAGGCGCGGCACGGCCGCGATCAGCGCGCGGGTGTAGGCGTGCTGTGGCGCGCGCAGCACCTGCGCGGCGGGGCCGGATTCAACGACCTCGCCGCGGCGCAGGATGAGCAGGTGGTCGGCCAGTTGCGCGACCGCGCCCAGGTCGTGGCTGATCAGCACCAGGCCCGCGCCCTCGCGCTTGAGCTGCGCAAACAGCGCCAGGATCTGCTGCTGCACCGACGCGTCCAGCGCCGTGGTCGGCTCGTCGGCGATCAGCACGGGCGGGTTGCCCGCCAGGGCCGTGGCGATCAGCGCGCGCTGGCGCTGGCCACCCGACAGTTGCGCCGGATGGTCGTCCAGGCGATCCGCGCCGTCGGCCAGCCGGGCGCGTTCCAGCAGCGCCAGCGAACGCGCACGCACGCCTTCGGGACCGGCGCTGCCGGTCGCCACAATGGCCTCGCGCAGCTCCTGGCCGATGGTGCGCAGCGGGTCGAGCGAGACCAGCGCGTCCTGCAGGATGTAGCCGATCTCGCGCCCACGCACGCCGCGCCACTGGCGCTCGCCCAGCGCCAGCAGCGACCGCCCGCGCAAGGCCAGTTCGTCCGCACTGACACGCGCGCCCGCGCCATGCAGGCCGATCAGGCTGCGCGCGGTCACGCTTTTGCCCGAGCCGGATTCGCCCACCAGCGCCACGCACTGGCCCGCGGCCACGTCGAAACTCACGCCCGCCACGGCGCGCCGCCAGGCCCAGCCGTCGCGGAAATCGACACGCAGGTTGCGCACACGCACCAGCGGTGCGGCGGCTTCGCGGCCCGGCTCGGCGGTGCCGCCCACGGGCGTGTCGTCGGCCTGGCGCGCGGCGGTGCGCGGCTTGAACTGCAAAGGATTCATCGCCGTCCCTCCAGCCGCCGGCGCAGCCATTGGCCCAGCACCGTCGTGCTCATCACGAACAGCGTCAGCGCCGCGCCCGGAAACACCGCCGCCCACCAGCCCAGCGTGAGAAAACTGCGCGCCTGCGTCAGCATCGAACCCCATTCGGGCGCGGGCGGCGGGTTGCCCAGCCCCAGAAAACTCAGCGCCGCGCCAGCCAGCGTGGCGCTGCCCAGCCCCAGCGTGGCAATCGCCATGACCGGGCGCAGCGCATTGGGCACGAGGTGGCGCAGCAGCACCTCGGCGCGCGTCAACCCCAGCGAGCGGGCGGCTTCGACATAGGCCGTGGCGCGCACCTGCAGCGCCTGCGCCCGCACCACCCGCGTGTAATACGGAATGCCCGCGATGCCGATGGCCACGGTGGCGTGGCCCATGCCGCTGCCGAACAGCGCGACGATGAAGATGGCCATCAGCAGCTCTGGAAACGCAGCGCCGATATCGGTCAGCCGCAGGATCACGGTGGGCACGACGCGGCGCGTGAGCCCGGCCAGCAGGCCCAGCAGGGTGCCGACCGTCAACGCCAGCGCCACCGCGCCAAAACCCAACGCCAGCGAGGGCCGCGCGCCGTGCACGACGCGGGTGTAGACGTCGCGGCCGAGGGCGTCGGTGCCGAACACATGGACCGTCGACGGCGCGCTCAGCAGCGCCGTGCGGTCGGCCGCCAACGGATCGCCCGGTGCCAGCCATGCGGGCTGCACGGCCGCGACCAGAAACAGCAGCAGCACGGCCAGGCTCAGCAGCGCCACGACGTCGCCCGGCGTGGGCCAGCGCCAGCGCGCGAGAAAACCGGCCACGAGGGCCGGTGTGCGAGGAAAAGGCAGCGTGGTGCTCATGGCGGGGTCGGTGCCTGCATGCGCGGGTCGATCAGGATGTAGGCGGCATCGATCAGCGTGTTGACGATCACGAAGGCCACCGTGCCGACGATGACCAGGCCCAGCACCAGCGGCATGTCCTGCCGCGTGACGGCGCTCACCAGCAGCCGGCCCAGGCCGGGGCGGCCAAACAGGGTTTCGGTGACGGCGGCGCCGCTCAGCAATGCGCCGAAGGAAAAGCCCAGCAGCGTCACATAGGGAATGGCGGCATGCCGCAACGCGTGGCGCAGCTTGACGGCCGCCAGCGACAGCCCGCGCGCCCGTGCGGTGAGGATGAAGGGCTGCTCCAGCACGTCTTCCAGCGCGCGGCGCAGCACCTGCGCCAGCAGCGCGGCCGTGGGCAGCGCCAGCGTCAGCGCCGGCAGCACCAGCGAACGCAGGTCGCCCGCGTCGAGCAGCGGAAACACACGCCACTGCACGGCCAGCAGCAGCATGAGCACAAAGCCGATCCAGAACACGGGCGTGGAGGCCAGCACCAGTTCGATGGCGCCGGCCACGGCACTGACGCCCCGGCGGCCTGCGGTGGCGACCGCCGCGCCCAGCGACAGGGCCACCGCGAACAGACTGGCCAGGCCGGCCAGCGCCAGCGTGGGCCCGGCCTGCTCAGCGATCAGGTCCAGCACGGGCTGCTCCTGCAGGTAGGACATGCCCAGATCGCCGTGCAGCAGCCGGCTCAGGTAGAGGCCGTATTGCACCAGCAGCGGCTGGTCGAGGTGGTATTCGACACGAATCGCGTTCAGCACGTCCGCCGTGATCGCGACCGCGCCCTGCCCCGCGCCGGCAATGACAAAAGCCGGGTCGACCGGCACCAGCCGCAGCGCGGCAAACGCCGCCGTGGCCGCGCCCAACACCGTGAGCGCGGCCAAGCCCAGCCGCTGCGCCAGGCGCAGCAGGCGCTTACTTACCGATCCAGGCATCGAACAGATAAGGCTGGGGCCAGGCCTTGTCCCAGCTCACGCCGTGCACGTTCTTCTGAATGGCGACCAGCCGGGCGCGTGAGTACAGCGGCACCGACGGCGCGTAGGCCGGCAGGATCTCCTGCGCCTGCGCGTAGTACTTGGCGCGGTCGGCCGACTGCCCGGCCGCGCGGGCCTTGGCCAGCACGGCGTCGAGTTCGGGGATGCGCAGGAAGGACGCGTTGGAGCCGACCGTGGTGCCGTCGCTGACGTTGTCGCCGCCGTACAGGCGCCACAGCTGCATGCCGGTCGCCTCGGACTGGAAGGAGCCGAGGATGCCGTAGTTGCCGTTGTACAGGCGCTGCGGCAGGTCGGTCACGGGCTGCAGCACGATCTCCAGGCCCAGCTTGCGGGCGTCGATCTGCACCTGCTCCAGCGTGCGCTGCGCAAGCTGGTCGTCGTCCGCGTAAGGCACGGCGGTCGACAGGCGCTGGCCGTTTTTGGTGCGGTAGCCCTGCGCGTCGCGTGTGGTCCAGCCCGCCGCGTCGAGCAGCGCGGCGGCGCGCTGCGGGTTGTAGACGATGCGGTTCTTCAGGTTCTTGTCGAAGTCCGGCGTGGTCGTGGCCAGGTATTCCTGCACCGGGTAGGCGCCGAAAGTGGCGCTGGCGACGATGCCCTGGCGGTCCAGGCCCTGCAGCAGCGCCTGGCGCACTTCCTTCTGGTCGAAGGGCGGGCGGCGCGTGTTCAGGTGCAGGCTGTAGCCGACGCCGGGCAGCAGAAATTCGGAGCTTTGGTAATCGCGGCTGGCCTTGACGGCCTTGGCATGCTCGGGCGGGATGTAGTCGACCACCTGCGCCTCGCCCGTCAGCAGCGCGTTGTAGCGTGTCTGGTCCTCGGGCAGAAAGACGTACTTGATGCTGTCCACATAGGCCGCGCCGCGGTGGAACTTGGGCGGCGCCCAGTTGTAGTCGTCGTTGCGCACGTAGGTCAGGCTCTGGCCCTTGACCCATTTGTCGAACTTGAAGGGGCCGGTGCCGATCAGCTTGGTCGCCAGCGACTTGGGATCGTTCTCGATCTGCGCCTTGGACAGGATGCCGAAATACGGCGCGGCGATCAGCGTCAGAAAGCTCGACTCGGGCGCGGCCAGTTTGACTTCGAGCGTGTACTCGTCGATCACACGCGCCGTGGGCTTGAGCTTGGCGGTCGAGCCCGTGGATTTGTTGGCCGGATTGGCCACGTAGTCGAAGTTGGCCTTGACGGCCTCGGCGTTGAACGGCGTGCCGTCATGGAACTTGACGCCACGGCGCAGGTAAAACACGTAGCGCGAGGCATCGGCCGAGACGTCCCAGCGCTCGGCCAGCCACGGGTCGTAGCTGCCGTCGCCGTTGTCCCAGACCAGCGAATCCACGACCGGCCGCACCGAGTGCGCGCCCGAGCCCTGATCGACCAGCGGATTGAGCTGCACCGGCTCGGCGCGCAGCGCCACCACCAGTTGGCCGCCACGCACCGGCTGCCCGGCGGCAGCGGGCGCCGCGGCCAGCGCCGACGGCAAACCCCGGTCGGAAACAGCGGCCAGCGCCAGCGCAACAGCGCCGGCCGCCAGGCCCAGAACGATCTTTTTCATGCCAGATACCTCGTGATGCGAGGGAAAAGCGGCCGCGCAGCGCAAGCCCCATCCCAAAAGGAACAGCAATGTAGTCGCACCCGGGGCCTGCGTTTAGCAGCATTTCGAATAACCAAAAGCAGCCACAGAGGCAGCCGCGCCGGAACGCCCCAACGCGCCGGCGCCCGCCCGGAAGGCCGCCGTCAGGGCGCCGGGCTGCCGTGCAACTGGTGCACGGCGTCGATGCGCGCCTCGATCTCGGGCGTGATGGCCACGTCGCGCGAGGCCAGGTTGGCCTGGAGCTGCGCCAGGCTGGTCGCGCCAATGATGTTGGCCGTCACGAAATGGCGGCTGGTGACGTAGGCGATCGCCAGTTGTGCCGGATCGAGGTCGAAGTCGTGCGCGACCTGCAGGTAGGCGTCGATGGCCGCCTCGGTGCCGGGCTTCTGGTAACGCTGGCCGCGCTCGAACAGCGTCGTGCGGGCACCGGCCGGGCGCACGCCCTGCTGGTACTTGCCCGTCAGAAAACCCTGGGCCAGCGGCGAATAGGCCAGCAGGCCGACCTGCTCGCGCGCGTGGAATTCGGCCAAGCCCACTTCGTAGGTGCGGTTGAGCAGGTTGTAGGCGTTCTGCACGCTGGCCACACGCGGCTGTCCACGCGTCTCGGCCAGGTGCAGGAAACGCGAAAGGCCCCACGCGGTCTCGTTGGACAGGCCGATGTGGCGCACCTTGCCGGCCTTGACGAGGGCGTCGAGCGCGTCCAGCGTCTCTTCGATCGGCACCTCGGTGCCGTCACCGCCGCGTGCCGGCGCGTGGCTGCCGCCGCCAAACAGCGGCACCGGCCGGTGCGGCCAGTGCAGCTGGTAAAGGTCGACGTAATCGGTCTGCAGGCGCGCGAGCGAGGCGTCGATGGCCTCGTTGATGTGCCGCGCGTCCAGCCGCGGCAAGGCGCCATCGCGGCGCAGCCAGGTGCTGCCGCTGGGGCCCGAGACCTTGCTCGCCAGCACGATCTTGTCGCGCGTGCCGCGCGCCTTGAGCCAGCTGCCGATGATGCGCTCGGTCGCGCCCTGCGTCTCGGCGCGCGGCGGAATCGCGTAGTTCTCGGCCGTGTCGATGAAGTTGATGCCCTCAGCCAGCGCATGGTCGAGCTGCGCATGGCCTTCGGCCTCGGTGTTCTGCTGGCCCCAGGTCATGGTGCCCAGGGCGATGGCGGAAACCTGGATGCCGGTGCGGCCCAGCGGGCGGTAGAAGTTGTGGCTCATGGTATGGATAGGGGTGAATGAAGGGGATGGAGGGGAAAGAAGCGGCGGCCGACGGCACTCAAATCCGGGCCAGATGCTCGGCCACCGTCACCGGCCGCGGCAGGATGCGACGCTCGGCCAGCCAGTCGGCGGCCTGCTGGAACCGGGCCACAAAGGGCTGGTCGCTCACGCCGTGAAACTCCCAGCGGCGCCGATAGGCCACCTGGCGGTCACGCACGGCGTCGCTGTAGCCGGCCTCCTTCTGGTTGATGCGCTCGGCTTCGGCGCCATTCGCCGTCACCCATTGACCCTCTTGCGCATAGGCGGCGTTGACGGCGCGCACCAGCTCGGGGTTGTCCTCGGCAAAACGGCGTGTGGTGACCCACGAGTTGAAGTCGATGAGGAAGTCGAGATCACGCCCCTCGAAGAAGACGTCGTGCGCCTTGTATTCGCTGCGCGCGATGTCGACCGTGGGCGACCACATGGACCAGGCGTCGACCTTGCCCTGCGCGAAGGCCGGCCCGGCCTCGGGCGGGTTGAGGTAGACGAAGCGCACCTGGTCGCGCGCGATGCCGTGTTTTTCCAGCGCGGCCACCAGCAGGAACTCGCCCAGGCCCGAGCGGTTGACGGCGACCGACTTGCCCACGAGGTCCTGCACGCGGTCGATGCCCGAGCCGTCCTTGGCGAGGATGGCGGTGCTGCGCGGCTCGACCACGGCGAACTGCGTGAACACCAGCGGCGAGCCCGCAAGGATGGCCGCCAGCGCCGGCGTGGTGCTGCCGCCGAAACCGAAGTCGGCACTGCCCCCCGTGACGGCCTGCAGCGAGGGCGCGTGGTTGGGAAAGGGGCCGATCCACTGGACCTTGATGCCCTGTGCGGCCAGCCGCTTTTCGAAGTCGTCACGTTCCTTGGCGATGAGCGGCAGCCCGCCGCGCCCGTAGCCCAGGCGCACGGTGTCGGTCTTGCGCCCACGCGCGGCTTGGGCCAGGGCCGGCAGACCACTGGCAGCGCCCGCGGCCAGCAGCGAGGCTTGCAGGAAGTCGCGGCGCGAGGCGGGAAAGATCGGTTCGTCGAGAGAAGGCATCAAAAAAACGCTCCGGAAGTAAGGTTGCATCGAACGATGCGGGCATCAACAGACAAAAGGCAGCCGCCGTGGTTTGCAACCGCTCACTCAGCCCCCGGGCCGCTTCAGGCCGGCACCTGCACCGGGTTGTCCACGCCCAGTTCGGCCAGCAGGCGCTCGCGCAGCACCGCTGCCTCGGGCGCGCCGCGGCGGATGCGGGCGGCGGCAGGCACGTCGTAACGGCTGGCGATGGCGCCGTCGCGCATGACCAGGATGCGGTGGGCCAGCGCGATGGCCTCGTCGACGTCGTGCGTGACCAGCAGCACGCCCGGCTGATGGCGCGCGACCAACTCCTGCACCAGGCCGTGCATGCGGATGCGCGTGAGCGCGTCGAGCGCAGCGAAGGGTTCGTCGAGCAGCAGCAGGCGCGGCTCACGCGCCAGCGCCACGCGCTGCGCCTGCCCGCCCGAAAGGTTGCGCGGCCAGTCGTCCTCGCGCCCGCCCAGGCCCACTTCACGCAAGGCGGCCTGGGCCAGTGGCCGACCGGTCTTGTCATCCAGGCCCAGCGCGACGTTGCGCCACAGCGGATCCCACGGCAGCAGGCGGTGCTCCTGGAAGACGACGGCGGGCTGGCGCGGGCCGTCGATGCGACCCGCGTCGATCACATCGAGCCCGGCCAGCGCACGCAGCAGCGTGGTCTTGCCGCAGCCGCTCTCGCCCAGCAGCGCGACGAACTCGCCACGTGCAATGCGCAGGTCCAGATGGCGGATGACGACACGCTCGCCATAGGCGCGGCGCAGGCCCTGCACCACCACGGCGGGCTCGTCGAGGATGGGCACGGCGCTCATCGCTTGGCACCTGCGGCGTAGTTGGGGTGCCAGGCCAGCCAGCGGCGCTCCAGCGCACGCGCCACGGCGTCCGACAACACACCGATGGCTGCGTAGACGACGATGGTCAGCACGATCACGTCGGTCTGCAGGAACTCGCGCGCGTCCATGGCCAGAAAGCCGATGCCACGCGTGGTCGCAATGGTCTCGGCCACCACCAGCGCCAGCCAGGCCACCGCCAGCGCATAACGCACGCCCGCCAGGATCGAGGGCATGGCACCGGGCAGGATGATGCGGCGCACCAGTCCCCAGCCGCCCAGGCCGGTCACGCGGCCGAGTTCGACCAGTTTGGGGTCGACCTGCCGGATGCCCAGCACGGTGTTGATGTAGATCGGGAACATCACGCCCAGCGCCACCAGGAAGATCTTGCCGCCCTCGTCCACGCCGAACCA
The DNA here is from genome assembly GCA_009912175.1 of Paracidovorax wautersii. Lineage (GTDB taxonomy): Bacteria > Pseudomonadota > Gammaproteobacteria > Burkholderiales > Burkholderiaceae_C > Comamonas_F > Comamonas_F wautersii_A. Next base: position 81,794 of record WNDQ01000010.1, read on the forward strand.
GACGATGACCAGCGGCAGCAGCGCCAGGAACGGCACCGCGCGGACCATCTGGATGCTGCGGTCGAGCAGCGCCTCGGCCAGCCGCGAAAATCCCACGGCCGTGCCCAGCGCAAAACCGATGCCGCCGCCGATGGCAAAACCCGCCGCCGCACGCAGCAGGCTCACGCCCAGGTCGGTGAGCAGGCGGCCGTCCTCGATGAGTTGCCACGCGGTGGCCGCCACACGCGTGGGCGCGGGCAGCGCCTGGGGCGAGAGCCAGCCGGTGCGCGCCAGCCATTCCCAGGCGATCACCACGGCGAATGGCGCCAGCCAGGACAGGATGAGCAGGCCGCGGGCATCAAGGCGCGGCGTCTGGCGGCGCGTGCCAACCGGCCTCGGGTCGGTCAGCCGTGCGTCGGAAGAGTTACGGTAAGGAATGGCCACGTCGATCGGCTCGCGGTGTCGCTGTCTCGGGCGCAAGCGCCCGCTGTGCAAAAACGTCGAGCCGACCATGGCGCGTCGCCAATTCCAAGGAACGAATCCGAGTTTCCATATGGACCGCCCCATCCCGTGACGATCGCGGCCCCGTTCACCGTCCCGTCAAGCCGCGTGCCGCGCCGGCAAACGGCCGGGCACGATGTCGTTGGCGACCACCTCGCCGGCCGGGCCGTCCAGGCGCACGGCGCCGCCGGCCTCGCGCGCGGCCAGGGGCAGCAGCGGGAACAGCAGTTCGGCCACGCGGTAGGCTTCTTCGAGGTGCGGGTAGCCCGAGAAGATGAAGGTCTCCACGCCCAGGTCGCGGTACTCCAGCATGCGCGCGGCCACTTCGTGTGGGTTGCCGACCAGGGCCGTGCCGGCACCGCCGCGCACCAGGCCGACGCCCGCCCACAGGTTGGGGGCGACCACCAGCCGGTCGCGCCGACCGCCGTGCAGCGCGGCCATGCGCCGCTGGCCGACGGAGTCGTAGCGCGCGAAGGTCTGCTGCGCGGCCGCGATGGCGTCGTCGCTGACGTGGGAGATCAGCTCGTCGGCGGCACGCCAGGCGGCTTTGCTGGTCTCGCGCACGATCACGTGCAGACGGATGCCGAAGCGCACGCGCCGCCCGTGGCGGGCTGCCGCGGCCTTCACGCGCGCGACCTTCTCGGCCACGGCGGCGGGCGGCTCGCCCCAGGTCAGGTAGACGTCGAGCTGCTCGCCGGCCAACTCGATGGCCTCGTCCGACGAACCGCCGAACCACAACGGCGGATAAGGTTTTTGCACGGGCGGGTACAGCAGCTTGGCGCCTTCGACGCGCAGGTGCTTGCCCTGGAAATCGACCGCGTTGCCCGCGATCACGCCGCGCCAGATGCGCAGGAATTCGTCGGTGAGTTCGTAGCGCTCGCGGTGGTCGAGGTAGACGCCGTCGCCCTTCTGCTCCAGCGGATCGCCGCCCGTGACCACGTTGATCAGCAGGCGTCCGCCCGAAAAGCGGTCGAGCGTGGCGGCCTGGCGCGCCGAGACCGTGGGCGACTGGATGCCGGGGCGGATGGCGACGAGGAACTTGAGGCGCTCGGTCAGCGGCACCAGCGACGAGGCCACGACCCACGAGTCCTCGCATGAGCGGCCCGTGGGGATGAGCACGCCCTCGAAGCCCAGCTCGTCGGCGGCCTGGGCGATCTGCGCGAGGTAGCGGTGGCTGACGGTGCGGGCCCCCTGCGCGGTGCCCAGGTAGCGGCTGTCGCCGTGGGTGGGAAGAAACCAGAAAACGTGCATGTCTTGAAACTCCTGCGCCCGCAGGCGCGGGCGCGACGGGCAATTATTTCAAGACAAATCGGGCAGGCGGGCTGCGCGTTTTTCAGATGAACTCATGCGCCGGGCGTGCATGGCCCCTGCGCCCGGCCCGGATCAGGGCGCGCCGCGCAGCCGCTCGATCAGCGCATTGAGCTCTTCCAGCGAGCTGAAGGCGATCGCCAGTTCGCCCGTCTCGTGGATCTGGCCGTGGCGCTTGACGCGTTTCTTGACGCGGATGTCGACGTCGGCGGTCAGCAGGTCGGCCAGTTCTTCCTCGACGCGCAGCAGGTCGCGCGACTTGCCGGCGCTCTTGCTCTTGGCGGGGGCGATGCCGTCTTCCTGGGCCAGGCGCTTGACCAGGTTTTCGGTTTCACGCACCGACAGCTTCTTGCCGATGATCTGGTTGCCCGCCGTGATCTGCTGGGCGCGCGTGAGGCCCAGCAGCGCACGCGCGTGGCCCATGTCGATGTCGCCGGCCATGAGCATGGTCTGCACCGGCTCGGCCAGGTTGAGCAGGCGCAGCAGGTTGCTGGCCGCGCTGCGCGAGCGGCCCACGGCCTGGGCTGCCTGCTCGTGCGTGAGGCCGAATTCCTTGACCAGGCGCTGGATGCCGTGGGCCTCTTCGAGCGGGTTGAGGTCTTCGCGCTGGATGTTCTCGATCAGCGCCATGGCGGCGGCGGCCTCGTCGGCGACCGCGCGCACCAGCACGGGCACGTCCTTCAGGCCGGCGATGCGCGCCGCGCGGAAACGCCGTTCGCCCGCGATGATTTCATACAGCGCGCTGTCGCTCTTGGCCGTCGCCGAGGCCACGCCGTCGGCTCGGCGCTGGCGGGCCTGGTCTTCGCTGAGCCGGCGCACCAGGATGGGCTGCATGATGCCCTGCGCCTTGATGCTCTCGGCCAGCTCGTAGAGCGCGCCCTCGTCCATGCGTGTGCGCGGCTGGTAGGCGCCGGGCACCATCTGGTCGAGCGCCAGCGAACGCGGTGCGCCGTCGACCGGGCCGGGGGCCGCGTCCGCCTCCATGTCGCTGATCTTGGGGCCCAGCAGCGCTTCCAGGCCACGGCCGAGGCCCTTGGGTTTCTTCAGTGCGGGCTTGGCGGGTGTTTTTTGCGTGGATGCCATCTCGTTCAAATCCTTGGTGTTGTTTCACGTGAAACAAGCCCGGCCCGGTGGCCGGTGCGGTCGCCGCGCGTCCTATTTGTCGTTCGTCTTGCCGCCGTCAAGCGCCATCAGCCGCGCCAGCACCGCGTGGCCGTCGGGCCAATCGCCCAGGCCGCTTTCGGCGTTGATGTGGCCCAGCGGCCCCCACAGCTCGTAGCTGGCCCGCCAGTCGCTCGCCAGCGCGCGGCTCAGTGCCGGCTCGCAGTACGGGTCGTCGCTGCTGGCGACGACCACGCTGCGCTGCGGCCCGAAGGGCAGCGGCTGGCGCACCAGCGATGCCCAGCTGGGCAGCGGGCCCCGCACCTCGTCGCGGCTGGTGTCGGGTGGCGCCACCAGCAGCACGGCCTTGACGCGCTGCGTCTGGCGGCTGTGCGCGGCCCAGGCCGCCACCAGCGCGCAGCCCAGGCTGTGGGCAACCAGCACGGCCGGCTCATCGGCGGCCAGCACGGCCTCTTCGAGCTGCGCCATCCAGTCGCCGCGCAGCGGGCGCGCCCAGTCGTGCTGCTCGACCCGCGTGTAGCCATGGCGGGCCTGCCAACGGCTTTGCCAGTGGTCCGGACCGCTGTTGTGCCAGCCCGGCAGAAGAAGGACGTTGCGTGCGTGCATGGGCGTTCAATCAGGCATGGAGAGAGTGATGTGGCTGTGCGATGGCATCGGGTCTGCTCTTCGGGCAACGGCAGCATTCCCATTGCCCCAAACGCCACCGCACGAAGCCAGCGCCGGCGTGGCCCGGCTTTGCCGGTCCAGGGCCGGCGCCCCCTTGAGGGGGAGGCGCCGCAGGCGCTTCGGGGGTGGGCTCATCGAATCCGCGCGACCATTTCCTCGGCGAAGGCGATGAAGGCCTTGGCGCCGCGCGAGCCCGGGTCGAACACCACGCCGGGCAACCCGTAGCTGGGCGCCTCGGCCAGGCGCACGTTGCGCGGGATGACGGTGTCGAACACCTTGTCGCCAAAGTGCGCCTTGAGCTGGTCGCTGACCTGGTTCTGCAGCGTGATGCGCGGGTCGAACATGATGCGCAGCAGGCCGATGACCTGCAGCTTGCGGTTGAGGTTGGCGTGCACCTGCTTGATGGTGTTGACCAGGTCCGACAGGCCTTCGAGCGCGAAGTACTCGCACTGCATGGGCACGACCACGCCGTTGGCGCTGCACAGGCCGTTGAGCGTGAGCATGGACAGCGAGGGCGGGCAGTCGATCAGCACGAAGTCGTACTGGTCGTTGACCTCGGCCAGCGCGTCGCGCAGGCGGATCTCACGCTCGTCCAGCCCCACCAGCTCGACCTCGGCGCCCGAGAGCTCGCGGTTGGCGCCCAGCACGTCGTAGCCGCTTTTCTCGCAGGTCACCCGCGCCTCGGCCACGCTGACCGTGCGCAGCAGCACGTCGTACACGGTGTGGCTGAGCGTGCGTTTGTCCGCGCCCGACCCCATGGTGGCGTTGCCCTGCGGGTCGAGGTCGACCAGCAGGACACGCTGCCCGACCTTGGCCAAGCCGGCGGCCAGGTTCACCGCCGTGGTCGTCTTGCCCACGCCGCCCTTTTGATTGGCAATACAAAAAATCTTGGCCATGTCTGCTACTTACTTGTTCATTCAAAGCGTCTATCTGCTACTACTACTGACGACGACTGTCTTTCACATGCGTTACCGCCATTTTTCTTTTGCGGCTTTTCCCTCGCCCGCTCAACGCGAGAGCGCCAGCTTCACCCCGAATCCCACCAGCAGCGTGCCGGCCAGGCGGTTGAGCCACTGCACCGCGCGCCGGCTGGCGCGCAGCCGCGCGGCCAGCACATGGGCCAAGGCCGTCGCCACCATGCCGTAGACCACGGTCAGCGCTGCCGCCGTGGCAGCCAGCACCGCAAAGGCTTCCCAGCCGGCATGGCGCCGAGGGTCCACGAACAGCGGGAAAAAGGCCATGTAGAACACGATGGCCTTGGGGTTGAGCAGCGTGATCAGCAGGCTCTGGCGGAAATACTGGCCGGGCTGGATGTTGACCACCGGCTTGTCGCCCGGCGCCGCGCGCCACATACGCACGCCCAGCCAGGCCAGATAGGCCGCCCCCAGCCACTGCACCGCTGCGAACAGCAGGGGCGACGCCTGCAGCAGCGCCGCCAGGCCCGCCACCGCCGCCCAGATCAGCGCCTGATCTCCCACGACGATCCCAGCCGTCGCCGCCAGGCCGCCCGCGATCCGGCCTTTGCCGGTCGAGGTGACGATGGCCAGGTTTCCGGGCCCTGGAATCATCAAAAACACAATGAAGGCAACCACATAGGCGCCATAGTCGGCAATGCCAAACATGCTTGCTGGTCTTGTTGGGAGTGGGCCGCGGCCCGAGGGGGTGAAGCTGCGAGTTTACGTCAGGCGGTTTGGGGTGGGGTGGCAAATATTGCCGGGAGGTGTGTTTTCTGAATGGAAGGATGAGGTTTGTCTTGATTGAGGCCGTGCCGGTTTCTGGCTTTGTGGTGCTGGTGCAGCGCGATGTAGCCTGGTGTCTTGATCCTGGGGGCGGCTTTCCTGGTGGGAGGCGGCTTTTATTGACCGTGCCAGTTCTTGGCTTTTTCTGTGCTGGCGCACGGCGTAGGCCGGGATGTGCGCCCGGCAGCGCACCTACTTTTCTTGCTTCGCCAAGAAAAGTAGGCAAAAGAAGGCGACCCAACTGGCGGGCCTGGCTGCGCCAGGTGCCTTGCGCTGCTCGGTGGGGCCGGGGTCATGCGCAAACTCGCTTCGCTCAAACAAGCGCGTGCCCTGATCCGTCCCCACCTGCGCTGCTCAGCCCGCCAGATGGGACCCAGGGGGACGTGACGTCGCTGCGCTCGTCACGAATTTCCTTTTTTGCTTTTCTCTTTCCTTCTCTTCCGTCTGCTTGCAGGGACGAGCGCAGCGAAGTCCCGTCCCCAGAGCCGTGTGGCGCAGCCGAGCACCGCAGTGGCGGATGGATCAGGGCACGCGCTTGTTTGAGCGAAGCGAGTTTGCGCGTGACCCCATCCGCCGCGAGGAGCGCAGGGAACCTGGGCCGCAGGCCCAGGCTGCGACTGCGGCGCGCCTTCTTTTGCTTCCTTTTCTTGGCGAAGCAAGAAAAGGAAGTGCGCTGCCGGGCGCACATCCCGGCCTAGGGCGTGCGCCAGCACAGAAAAAGCCAAGAACCGGCACGGCTTCAAAAAAACCAGCCCGAACCCGCACAGCAGCAAAAGTGATCTTGCCCCCGTTTCACGGACACCCCTATAAGCGATTAACTATCGCAATAGGAGGTGGACGATGACCAAGAGCAAGGCAGGCAGAAAGGGGCAGGAGTTCAGCCTGGAGTTCAGGCAGCAGGCACTGTTGCGAGCGGCCACAGAAGGGGTAACCACGGTGGCTCGTGATCTGGGGTTGCAGCCTGCCCAGCTGTACAGTTGGCGCGCCCAGGCGCGGCGGCACGACCAGGACGATCAGGCACAACGCTTGGAGTTGGCCGAACATGCACGGCTCAAACGTGAAGTGGCGCGGCTGGAGGAGGAGAACGCTTTCCTAAAAAAAGCGGCGGCGTACTTCGCCAAAAAGCGGCGGCGTACTTCGCCAAACAGCCCAAGTGAAGTGCGCAACGATGAAAGCGCACGAAGGCACATTCAGGGTGCGTCTGATGTGCCGAGTGCTGTCGGTGTCTCCAAGCGGCTACTATGCT
>WNDQ01000100.1 GCA_009912175.1 Paracidovorax wautersii
TGCCTGCTGCCTGAACTCCAGGCTGAACTCCTGCCCCTTTCTGCCTGCCTTGCTCTTGGTCATCGTCCACCTCCTATTGCGATAGTTAATCGCTTATAGGGGTGTCCGTGAAACGGGGGCAAGATCACAGGGCTGCTGTGCCTGTTCCAGCCAATCGGCCGCCCAGGCCGCGGCAACATCTTCGGGGTCGAGGACCTCGCTGGCGTCCAGGCGCAGGACCTCGCCCAGGCGGGTCGCGCCCAGGTCGGCCAGCTTGTCGTCAAAGCGCTGGCCGCCCATCGCAAAGGTGTCGCCGTAGGCGCTGTCGCCCAGGGCGATGACGCCGTAGCGCACGCCGCCCAGGTAACGGGGGGCGCTGTCGAAAGCGGCGTACAGCGCCTGCGCGTTGTCCGGCACGTCGCCCGAACCGAAGGTGGACGTGCACACCAGATGCAACACATCGGCGCGAGGCTCGAACAGGTCCAGCGTGGCCTGGTCGTCGAGCAGAACGACTTCGACGGCCAGTGTGTCGTCGGCACAGCTCATCTCGATGCTTTGCGCGACGCTGTAGGCCGTCTGGCTCATGGTTCCGACAAGAATCTTCAGCTTCGCGGACGGCATGCGGGGCTCCTCAGGCATTGTTGGGTGTGGGCCGAGTGGTCTCGACCAAACCCACGATTGTGCCGTGCCGCAAACCCGCGCCGCTAGCAAGGGCGTGAGGCACGCCATTCGAACAGCAACCCGTTCTAAACTCTGCGCACCATGGACCAGCAGCACCTTCCTTTCATGCGCGCCGCGCTCGATCTCGCCCGCCAGGCCGCGATGCAGGGGGAAGTGCCCATCGGCGCCGTGGTCGTCAAGGACGGACAAATCATTGGCACGGGCCACAACGCGCCCGTCGGCAGCCACGACCCGACCGCCCATGCGGAGGTCGCGGCGCTGCGCGCAGCCGCCCGCCATCTGGGCAATTACCGGCTCGACGGCTGCACGCTCTACGTCACGCTGGAGCCCTGCACGATGTGCGCGGGCGCCATCCTGCATGCGCGCCTGGCGCAGGTGATCTATGCCGTGGCCGAGCCCAAGACCGGCGCGGCGGGGTCGGTGCACAACCCCTTCGCCATCAGCCTGATCAACCACCAGACCCAGGTCAGCGCAGCCAGCGAACTGGGGCCGCAGGCAGCCCAATGGGCACACGACTGCGCCGCCTTGCTGCAGGACTTTTTCCAGCAGCGCCGCCAGCAGGTCAGGGCCGCGCACGAGGCGTCGCACCCGCTGCGGCAGGACGCGCTGCGCACACCGGCTGCGTGTTTCGACGCCTGGCCCGCTTGGCGAGAGGGCCGGCAGACGCACAGCCGTTTCACGAACCGCTTGCCAGCGCTGGCTGGACTGCGGCTGCACTGGCTGGAGGCCGAAGGGCAGGGGAGCGAGGGGGCAGGGCAGACGGGCATCGATTGGCTGCTGCTGCACGGTCATCCAGGCTGGAGCGCGGGTTTTGCCCAGACGCTTGATCATTTGCTGCGCTTGCCCACCACGCGCCGGGTCGTCGTGCCCGACCTCATCGGCTTCGGTTTGAGCGACAAGCCGAAAAAGCCGGCGTTCCATCAGCCGCAGGTGCATCGGCAGATTCTGTTGGAACTGGTCGAAGAACGTGATCTGGGCCCGCTGGTCATCCTGGCGCAAGGGCTGGGCGCGGATCTGGCAGCGGGCTTGCCCGAAGCGCTGGGCGATCGTTTGCGCGGCGCCTGGCTGCTGCCGCAGGGCGATGGCCATGGCGATGGCAATCACGAGAGCGCGGGCCGGGATGCATCCCGCTATAGCCGCTGGGACTTGCCGTTCCTGGAACGGCTGGCACGCAAGGCCGTTCTGCAAGTCGACGGGCCCACTCTGAGCGGCGACTTGCTGAGCGCGCCCTGGCCGGACAAGGGCTACCGGGCCGCGTTCGAGGCCGTCGCCGGCTGGTATGGCAAAGCGCCGCAAACGCGGATCTGGCCGCGATCAGACGCGTGGCCGCAGGAGTTGAAGCGGTTGGAGAACCCCGGGGGCGCTGCGCCGCAGAGCACCTGGACACAAGCCGACGACATCCTCACACCCGAAGCGCTGACTCAGGCTGCGGCATACTTCGGCCCCTGATGCCGCGCGCGGATTCGCGCCGTTTCATTTCTCTGGACGATTTTTCTCTCTCGCATGACCTCCGCGCCACGCTACCACTGCATCCATTGCGCCCAACTCGCCGGCGTCGAGCGCGGGCCGGCCCGCATCTATGTCTACTCGCCGTCGGGGGCCATGCGCGACAAGGCCGCGTTCAAGCGCGGCCGCCAGCACCTGAAGGCCATGGGTTTCGAGGTCGACGTCGACGCCAACGCCTTGCGCAGCACGCAGCGTTTTGCCGGTGACGACGCCGCCCGGGTGGACGCGATTCACCGCGCGGCCGCCAGCGGCGCCAATGCGGCGCTCATTTCCCGGGGCGGCTATGGGCTGACCCGCATCCTGCCGTTGCTCGACTACGACCGGCTCGACGAAGCCGTTCGGCTCGGCACCCAATTCATCGGCCACAGCGATTTCACCGCCCTGCAACTGGCCATGCTGGCGCAACGCGGCACACTGAGCTGGGCCGGCCCGGCGCTGGGCGCCGACTTTGGCGCGGAAGAGGGCGCCGACGACATCATGCAGGCCTGCTTTGAGGACGTGCTGGCACAGCAAAGCGAAGGCACGGGCTGGCGGCTGCCGGCAGCCGACCTGAAATACCTCGACCAGTTAGCGCCGCACGTGGCCGAAAAACCCGTCCAGAACGCCACCCTGTGGGGCGGAAACCTGGCCGTGGTGTGTGCACTGGCCGGAACGCCCTATTTCCCGGCGATCGAAGGCGGTGTTTTATTCCTGGAAGATGTGGGCGAACACCCTTACAAGATCGAGCGCATGTTCACGCAGCTGCTGCTCAGCGGTATTTTGCAAAAACAGTCCGCGATTTTGCTGGGGGCGTTTACCGACTACAAAATCACGCCACACGACCGCGGCTACAAACTGCAGACCGTCATCGACTGGCTGCGGCAGCAATTGCCCGGCACGCCCGTCCTGACGGGCCTGCCATTCGGCCATGTGCGGACCAAAGTGATGTTGCCCGTGGGCGCGCCTGTCACGCTCGAAGTCGCGGGCCGTGATGCCATGCTGTTTTGGGGGCATCTCGGACATACCCATTGATTCGGGTTTCTGAATATGTCGAATATAGGTTTGACGGGTTTTGTTGGGGTTAATTTCGGCGCATCAATAATCCCTGGAAAAGTATGAGTAGCGACTGAATAATCGCACCGCATCACGGGGTTGGCCGTCTGGTTTTCGGCCTGCCGCCAGACGCCATTGCCTCGATGGTGGATCCAGCCTGTTGATGTCCAAGACAGGCGTCGCGTCGAATGTCGAAGAAATCATCGCCCAACGGCGCGCATCCATGCCGGCCGACACCATCGCGGCCATCAGGCGTTCCGCCCAGAATCGGGCCAATTTGCGACGCAGATTTTGACGAAGGCCAAAACGCCGATCCTGCTCGAATACAGGGATCGCCAACTCGACGGCGTCACCGTCGAGGCGCGGCACCTGCAAACCCATTTCGAGGGGTCGCTTGTTTTGACGCGAAGTGCCCAGGATGTCGCGTTTGTTCGAACGTGCGAATGGCGGCCCGGGACGATATCGCGCCAACGAAGCGGTTTTTGACCATCTTGCGGTTTTTCTTGATCGCTTCAGCGTGACGTGGCCAGCAGGACAGGTTCGTGCGGTGTCGGAAGCCGATCCGGATGTCCAAGAGCGTTCCGTGACTTGGCGCTACCAGCCATACCAGCCCGAAGATGGGTTCGATCATTTCGTGGATTTTCTTTTTGTCCAGGATCGATGACCCGTGTTCAGAGCAGAGGGGCACGATGCGCGGCAAGAACGAGCGGCCAGGAGGCGGTCGACACGAGAGCGCCAAGGCGCTGATCAGACGAGGGTTTTGTTTGTTCTTATTTGATTTTACATAACGAACATTGTGTCAAATCCATGCACAATCAACAACGCCAGCGGCCCTTGTCTGCCGGTCCGCTGCAACGCGCCTTCGCTCACCAGATCGGCCAGATCGCGCGTAATCATTGACCATCGCTGATGGTTGTGCCGCCGTCGATCACCAGGTTGTGGCCTGTGATGAAGGCTCCGGCTTGGCTGGCAAGCATGACGACGGCACCCGCAACCTCATGCGGTTCGCCGACCCGTCGCATGGGCGTGAGCGCCACGCGTTGCCGCATGAAATCCGGACGATCCAGCAGTTCGTTTGCCAAAGGTGTACGTATCAGCCCTGGAGAGACGGCGTTGACCCGCACGCCTGCGGGCCCCCATTCGACGGCCAGGTTGCGCGCGAGCTGCGCCAGCGCGGCTTTCGATATGCCGTAAAGACCGATTGATTTGTTGCCCCGCAGGCCAGCGATGCTGCTCATCAGAATGACGCTGCCCGTGCCTTGGGTGGCCATGGCGGGCAACACGGCGTTGGCCAGGACTGCCGCGGAACGCAGGTTCACGTCCATCACCGATTGCCATTGCGTGTTGTCGACCGCAGCCAGCGGGCCATGGGGTCCCTGGATGCCTGCATTGCAGACGAGAACGTCAAGGCGGCAGCGCCAGGCCAGCGCTGCCCGCCCCAGTTCGGGGATCGACGCCAGATCGGCCAGGTCGGCTGGCAAGGCCAGCGCATCGCCGCCAGCTGCGCGCAGGGCAAGGGCCTGCTCCTCGCAGCTTGAGCGCAGCCGGTCACAGACGATGACCTGCGCGCCTTGGGCCGCCAGCGCCTGTGCGCAGCTGGCGCCCAGGCCGCCCGCGGCACCGGTGACCAGTGCGACCTTGCCACGCAGATCGAATAGAGAGGCGAGCGACAGGTTATTCATCCGATGTCGTCCCGTCATCGACCTGGAGTGCACGTGTCACCAACGCCTCGACCGTACGGTCGTTCGCGAAGCCAACTGCGGACGCACGCCGATCCAGCAATGGCGGCTGGCGGCCGAACAGGCTTTCGATGGTTGGCACCGGTGCATATTCGATGAAGCTCCGCCCAAATCGCCGGGTCAGCGCCTCGACCACCGCCTGGACCGCCAGATGCAGCACGGGGGGCGTCCAGACGCGTTCGGCGTGCAGGCCACTGGGCGCCAATCGCGCGGCGTGCAGCAGGTTGTCGATACAGCAGGTGCGTGACATCCACCATGCCGTTGCGTGCGGGGAGACTGGGCAGGTGTAAGGCTGGCGCAGTTCTGCGGCGCGGAAGATGGCACTCATGAATGCCGAACCATGTCCCGCGGACAACCCCGGCCGCGCCACGATACCGGGCAGGCGCAATGAACGGCCGTCGAGCGCACCCTGGCGTGTCCAGTCGGCCAGCACTTGTTCGCCGATCAGCTTGTGCACGCCATAGCTGATGGTCGGGCTGGCCACCGTGTGCTCGTCCATCTGCGATGGCAGCGTGGTCCCGTAAACGGCGACACTGCTGGCAAAGACCACACGGGGCACAGGCGAGCCTCCCCTGCCCTGCCGGGTCAAGCGCTCGAACAGGGCAAGCATGCCGTGGAGATTGACGTGGTCGCCGAGCGCAGGTTCGGCTTCGGCCAGGGCGCCCGGCACGCTGGCCAGATGAAAGACAAGATCGACGGGGTTTTTCAGCGCCGCCTCCAGCGTATGCGGCGCTCCCAGATCGCCGACGACGGTGCGAACCCGTGGATCCACAGGCGCGCTGTCGATGCGCTGGTCGACGAGCAGCAGTTCCGTCAGGCCATGGCCGTTGGTGTCCTGGGTCTCGCGCAGCAATCGCCGGGCCAGTGCGGATCCCACAAAACCGTTGGCGCCGGTGACCAATACTCTCATCGTCTTTCCTTGTCGCCCGCGCGGGCCAGATCCGCGGCCACCACCCGCTGGTCGATGGCGCCGAATGGCACCTGCCCTTGCGCGTCGCGCGCCACCATCCTGACCCGATCGCCGAAACGCATGAAGGCGGTCTGCGCCGCCCCTTGATCGACGATCTCGATCAGGGGTTCGGGGAGCAATGGAACAGGGAAGTCAGTTAAGCCCTCACCAGTGACGGTCAGTGCCCTCCATGCGCGCATCGCTCTCTGAGAAGCAGTGCCGGTCGTCTGCACCGCTGGCGATGTCGGTCA
>WNDQ01000101.1 GCA_009912175.1 Paracidovorax wautersii
ACCACCATTCGGACTTCTGGGCCGCAGTGAGCGAGGTAGCGAGCACGTAGTCCCCGAACTGCAGCTCCACCACGCCGGTCTGGTAGTCGCTGCGCCCGCGCAGGTGATCGCCCGTGATCAGCCCGTCGATACCGGCGATGGCCGTGATCTGGGCTCCGGTGGCATCGGACAGATTCATCACGAAACCCGAAGGCTTTACCGGCGCGGCTGCGGTGCGCATGAAGATGCTGGCCGTGGTCCAGTTCTGGCGCACGGTCCACAGGCTCTCGACGGCGAAATCGGTGGGCGAGCCGCCCACGACATAGTCCGTGATGCGCGCCACGCCGCTGGAGTAGTCGAGCGCTCCAGCGACGATGCCGGCATTGGTGGGCGTGCGGCCGCGCATCAACACACCGTCGTAGTCCTCATACACCTGGCCCATCCAGCGAAAGCGCACGCTGCCCGGCACGATGTAGTCGGAGGTGTAGGGGCACAGGTCCAGCGTGAGCGGCTCGGGCGTGTAGCTCATCGCATGATGCTGGGGCGAGGCGAAGCCTTCGGCGTAGGTCACCGTGACGATGCTGGCAGCGATGACCTCCTCGCCGACGGCGGTGTCGGTGCGATCGCCACCCTTGGAGGTCGAGCTGGCAGAGCCCGGGTCGCCGCCACCGCCGGACATCGACGTGGTCTCGAAGGTCTTGGCATCCTCGAAATCACTGTTGTAGCCCTCGGTGCGGCTGTCCAGGCGAACCAGGCGCACATTGGCGAACTTGCCGGCATAGCTGATCGTGCCATCCGGCCCGAACGAGCCTTGCCCATCGTCCGTCAGCAGATGGCGCACCGTGTCCTGCGTCTTGTTGGTCTGATAGCTGGTCCTGCTGTGGCTGGACGAGGACGTCGAACTCGTCGCCGTGGTCAACGTAATGACTGCTGCTTGTCCGCTCATGATGTGCTGCCAAAGTTGTTGATGTTCGTGTCCCAGCGCCGGTAGCTTGTGCCGCCGATGGTGATGGTCCCTGCCGCGAAATCAGCCTCGGACCAGACCACGCCCGTGGCATCGGGCACCGGGTAGTAGTAGCCCTCCGGCGAAAAAGTGGCCCCGACCTCGACATAGACCGCCTCGCCCGTCAGCACCCGCGTACCGCCTGGCGCCATGTACTTCTGGTAGATATCGGTCCCCGAGAACGGCACCCGCGTAGTGGCAGCCGGGGGATTTGCGTCGGGGAACGACAGGTAGCTGGTGGTACTGCCAGCCTCCTTTGCCGCCGAGGTGCCGGCGGCACTGGCGCCCGAGCTGGCGGACAGGTTGCGCACCGTGATCCAGCCGATGGAAACCGAACCTGGCGCAGGCACGGTGTCAAACGGGATGGTGGCAAAGCCCCCGGCATCGGGCGCCATGGTGACGTTCTTGGTGACCAGGTCCGCATGGTCGTAGCCGATGGAGAACTGGCCCCCCGCGTCGATCATGAACTTGGGCCGCAGCAGCAGCGCGCCGGAGGCGTAGTTGATCTCGCCCGTGGCATCGCCCTGCAGCTTTCCGGCACTGTCGGTGGCCGTGCGCAGCACGCCCCCCGATTGCCACTCGATCGACAGCGTGCCGGGCTTGATGCCCTGGTGGTCCAGGCGCAGCGCATGCTCAGGCAGCCGCCAGCCGGTTGCGCCCGAACGATTCACGAATGCCGAGGCCTCGCCCCATTGAAAAATGATGCTGGAGCTGTCATCGGGCAGCTCCGGCAGCGTGACCGAGATGGAGCCGTTGGCGTAGTTGACCGTGCCCACAGCGCCGCCCGTCAACTCGCCCTGCCCGTTGTCCGTGGCTGTGTACCAGATGCCGAGGATCTGGAACGACACGGCCACCGTGTTGGGCGCAGGGAACGGGCGCAGGATGTGCACCCATGAGTAGCCCCGGTTTTCCTGGCTCACGCGGATACGCCGTGTGTGTGGAGCAGCGGCCACCTTGATATCTCGCGGTGCCGTGGCCAGGGTCAGCTGCCGCACGCCGGCCGGGCGCTGGTCCAGCGCCACGGACTCGGTGCGCGAGCTGGGCACGAGCTGGGTGTAGATGCTGGACACGCGCAGGACGTTTTCGCCCAGGGAGACCGCAGCGCTGAGTGTCTGTGCGCCATAGTAGGTGGCCGCGTCGGCGACGGTCGTGTCGCGGATCTTGGTCTTGCTGGGATCGGGCGCGAAGGCCCGGCTGGGCGGGCTGCCTGCAAAAGCAGTGCGCAGGCGCGGGGTGATCTCGCACCGCGTAACGCTGGCCTGGTAATCGACGTAGCCCCCCGAGACGGAAAAGCTGAAAGTCTGCGTCTCGGTCTCGACCCGCAGCACGCGGACATACTGCAGCACCTCATTGCCCGCGCCCTCGTTGGCCACCAGCACCAGGGTGCGGCCGATCGTGGGCGCGGGCGTTCCAGGACGATGGAAGATGTGGATGGCGGCCTGCCCCTGTACGTGGTTTTCCAGCAGGTAGCCGTTCCATTCGGGCGCAGGGATCAGGTAACTGGCAATGGCCGCAGCGATTTCGGTGCGCCGGTCGAACGCACCGCAAGGCACCAACGTCACGCTGACATTGGGGTCCGTGGGCATGCCCGACAGGATCACGTTGGCGTCCAGCAAAGCCTCGGTGTCAGGGGTCCGCACGGCCGAGAACAGCTGCCGGATGCTGGCATCGCCGCCGGCACGGTCCACCTCGGTCACATCGGGGAATACGCCATTGCTGACGCCCCACTCGATCACGTTGCCCGAGGGGCCGCCGCCGCCCTCGGGCACGTCGTCCATCACCTTGCTGGCGAGCAGCACGATGTCGCCGTCTTTGATTGTCATGGTCTTGTCCTCATACGGTGATCAGGCGCACCGTCGCCACATAGGGGTGGGCAGCAACCGGCAATTCCGGTCGGCCGATGGGCTTTGCGGTAATCGGCTGCGAGCCCGAAAATTGGACGTTCAAGATGCGCCCGTCAGCCAGACGGAGCTCGTAGGTCTGACCCAGGTCATCCGCCATTTCCATCAGTGCCAGCAAAGTGGCCCTGCGTATCCACCCTTGGGACTCCTCGCCTTCCAGAGTGACGGGCCTGCCAGCCACAATCGCAGCCTCGTCAACGAGCAAGGCGCCAGTGATGCTGCGTTCGCTGCTCCTGGCCACAGAGGTCCAATCGAACTCATCGACCCAGATCATTCCGGAGGGCAGCGGCAATGCGCCGAGGGTGTGGTTCGTGGTTGCCATGTTCACTGCCCCGCAAGCGCCTTGCTGCGCTCGAGTTCATCCAGCAAGCGCTCAAGCGCGGCTTCTCCGGCTGCGTCAGTGTTGACGGCACCCAGCGCCCGGCCGTTGATGTTGAGATTGATCGTGCGAGTGGTGGAGGTCGTGCCGCCGGCTTTGCCGGATGACGCCTTGCCTGTGGCACTGGCCTGCTTGAGCTTGATAGCCTTTTCCGCCTCGGAAACGGCGAACTGCGTGAGGTCATATTGGTAGTTGCCAAGCGCTCCGCTGCTCTTGACCGAGAACGGGTTCATCTCCGCGTATTGGCGCTTCCATTCTTCGTTCCAGGCCCGAAGCTCTTCTACGGTCTCGAAAGCCGGCACCAGGTTGCTGATGGCATTTGTCTGACCTTGCGTCTTGGTGATGCTGGAATCAGCCGTGTCCTGATTCTTCTGGGCCTGCACGGCCGCCAGATGCTGGCCAGCCTGGGCCAGTTTGATGGCCGCGTCCGCCGTGAAGCCGAAATCGCTGCCCAGATCCCGCACATACCCGCTGACGCGGCGCGTGGCATTGCCGACCCGGTCAAGGCTGTCAATCATGGAGCCCGTTGCGCTGCGAGTCGCCTTGTCGGTATTGACGACCGCTTTGCCGGCATCGTCCAGGGCAATCGTGTAGCCTTTTGCCGATGCCTCCAGCTTCAGCCATGCAGGAACGATCCCGCCATTGGCAGCAATGGCACGCTCAGCCATCACCTTGAAGGCGTCGGCCATGCGCAGTGCAGACTGCGTGCCGTCCTTCTCCAGCTGGCTGAAAGCGGCCCGGCCTTGGTCGGCCAGGCGCTTGAGTTCCGTTCCAGTGGTCAGGCCCAGGTCGGCATAGGCTTGGTCGATCAGCGCAGTAGCCTCGGCGGCCAACTTCGCAGAGTCAGCCACTCCCCGTTGAGCCTTGTCGATTTCGCGCAGCTTCTCGGCCGCAGCCTGAAGGTTGCCGCTCGCCATCAGTTCGCTGTATTCGGCCCGCAGGCGCTTGACGCTCTCTGCAGCAGCGGTATCCGCAGCTGCCTTGTCCAGAGAGGCCTTTTTGGCTTCAGCGGATTTACGGCCAGTCTCTTCGATTGCAGCGGCGACTTCGCGGAAATTCAGCGATGACTGGCTTGCCGCAGCGCCGGCCTCCTTGGATGCCCCGATCAGGCCGGCAAACCCGGCTCGTGCAGTCTGCGCCGCATCGGCCGTATCCTGCAACGCTTCGGCCGCCTTGTCGCGCATCGCCTGGGCGGCATCGCTGAAACCCTCGGCTGCCAGCACCGCGTCGTCCGCCGCGAGCTTGAACGATTCGGAGAGCTTGCCGAAGGTGACCGTCGCCAGCCCCTGCCGCAGCTTGGACACGCCCGTCATGATGGAGCTGGCCACCTCGGCGAACACGCTGCCCAGGCCGTAGATAACAGTCAGGACGGCATTTGTCCCTGCCGTCATCACGCCCCAGACGGTCTGCAGCGTGTTGCCCGCATTGGTGGCGTACTCCCCGACCTTCGTGAATGCGGCATTCGTCTCGTCGGCAAAGGCCTGGAGCTTCACGCCCACGGCCTGGAAGTCGATGGTCTGCAGGAACTGACGTATGTAGTCGATGCCGTTCTTGAATGCGGTGGCGATGGATTCGCCAAACCGCGTCACCGTGCCATCGGAGACGATGCTCCTCAAGGACAGGGCCAGGTCATCGAAGGCCTGCTTGAGGACAGGCAACACGGGCGTGGCCAGCGCATTGGTGAGGGAGTCCCAGACGCTCGACAGGCCTTTGATGGAGCCGTTGAGGTTGTCGGACATGGTCTTTGCAGTCGCTGCCGCACTGCCCTCGGCCTCACGCAGCTTGCCTGTCAGATCGTCCAGCGCGCCCATGCCCTGGTTGAGCAGCGCGCGCAGTGCGGGCCCGGCCTCAAGGCCCACGGCGTTGATGGCCCGAGCTCCCTCCGGTCCCTTGGCCGCCAACTGGTGCAGTGCCTTCTCGAAATCAGTGGTGACGATCCCGGCTGCACCCAACTCCTTGCGGAACTGGCTCGCGGGGTTGGCAAACTGGCTCAGGATGGAATTGAGGGCCGTGCCGGCGCGGCTGGCGTCAATGCCGGCGTCAGCGAACTTGCCGATGATGGCGACCGTGCTTTCCAGGCTGAGGCCCAGCGTGTTGGCCACGGGCGCCGCATAGCTCAGGGCCTGCGCCAAGCCTTCCACGCTGGTGTTGGTTGCGTTCGCCCCCTTAGCCAGGACGTCGGCAACCCTACCTGCATCCTGGAACGAAAGGCCCATGCCCATGACGGCCTTGGTCACGAACTCGGCCGACTGGCCCAGAGCGAGGTCGCCAGCCTGGGCCAGCGACAACACAGCGGGCAGTGCAGCTATAGCGTCGTTGGCACTCAGGCCGGCCTTGGCAAGGTTCTCCAACGCCGCAGCGGCCTCGACGCTGGTGTACTTGGTGTTTGCCCCAGCGTCCTCTGCAGCCTTTCTCAGGGCCGCCATTTCCTCGGCC
>WNDQ01000102.1 GCA_009912175.1 Paracidovorax wautersii
CGACGTCCAACGCGATGTACACCTCGGTGGGGGCGACGGCCATCGATCGTTTCCTGCGGCCGGTGTGTTATCAGGATCTGCCGGATGGGCTGCTGCCGCAGGCGCTGCAGCAGGGCAATCCGCTGGGATTGTGGCGGCTGGTGGATGGGGACTATTCACGCGGCTGAACCGGTCCCCTCACCACGAGCCCGGGGGCTCGGCCCCGGCTGCGCTCAACCGCCGGCCGGTGGGAATGTGACATCTACCGCGTCGATCAAGATGAAGGCGATGCGGCATATCGACTGGGAGCGATTGGCCCACGCGTGGTTGATCCCGCGCTGGATCAACACATCCCCGGCCTTGAGCAGGGTTTCCTCCGCATCCAGCACCGCGAAGACTTCACCTTCAAGAATCAGCGCGTAGTCGATGGTTGCCGTGCGGTGCATGCCCGGGTGCTTGGGCTGCGCTGCGCCTGAATCGCGGTGCGCATCCGTGAACAGGCCGCCAAAGGTCGCACCAATCAAAGCGCGCAACTGGGCCGGATCGGACGGCTCGGGTGGCAGATCGATGATGCGCAGGACCGTCCCCCCCGTAGGCGGGGCAATACCGACATGCGTATGGATCGAGTCCGCTTCGTGCACCGACGAGGGCGCAGCCGATGTCCGCCAGATGTTGACCGATTGAAAACCCGGCCGGATGTCCAGCGTCCGCACTGAACGGGCTGCCCCGTCCTCCACGACACAGGAACGGCCCGACGCATCGTGGCCGGTCACGACACGACGAATCGCGCGCACTTGTTTTTCGGGCATGGCCAGGCCTATTTCAGGTTGAGCGTATGGATGGTCTTTTCCAGCACCGTGTAGTCATTGGCGACACGTTGCAGGTACTGTTTGCTGCTCAGGAACACGGGCCGCTGGGACAGCGCATCGGCCGTCTGCCTGAATTCGTCGGACTGAACGATGGCGTCGCAGGCCTTCTCCAGAACCGCGATCGCTTCGGCTGACGTTCCCTTGGGCGCCCACAGCCCATTGAGCCCCGGTGCCAGCGGCGTACGCCCGACCTCGGACATGACCGGCACGTCAGGCCAGCCCGGCTGGCGCTGGCCTGCGAACAGTGCCAGCACACGCAGCCTCGGGTTGTTCTTGGCGGCGGCGGCGATGGATGACACGCCTGCATCCAGCTGCCCGCCCATCAAATCGTTGACCATCGGCCCGTCACCCCGGTAGGCGATGGCATTGAACGACAGGCCGACGCCCCCCGCAAAACTCTCCATCGACAGATGAGGAACGGTGCCCTGGCCCGCATGCCCATAGGAGATTTTTCCCGGTTGCTCCTTGGCCAAGGCCAGCAGTTGCTGGATCGAGCGGGCCGGCGAGTTCTCGCGCACGATCACCGCCATGATGTTTTCGTGGGTCTGGCACACCGGCACAAACTGATCGTATTTGGGCCCGCCGGACAACAAATGGCCCGCCGTCACGGGCGTGGAAGGCCCAAAGGCCAGGACATGGCCATCGGGCTTGGCACGCGCCACCTGCCAAAAGCCGATCGTCCCGCCAGCGCCATCCTTGTTGAGCACGATGGCCTGCTGGCCGAGCTGGGTCGACAAGCCCCGGGCAAAGGCACGGGCCATGGTGTCGACGGCCCCGCCCGCCGCAAAAGGCACCACCAGCTGCAGCGGCTCCTGGCCGGGAAAGGGCTGGGCCGGGGCCGCGTTTGCAAGCCCCGCCAGCATGAGTGCGAGCGTGCCGATCAATGTTCTGGATCGCATGGTGAATGTCTCCTTTTTTATAAAAATGGGTGCCGGGCGTCATGCCACTGGCCACGGCCGTGACGGCAACACGCGCGACCGGCACGCGCCAAAGCCGATCGGCACAAAACCATCACGGCGTGCGTGGGCGGTCAAAACCAGTTCATCGCCGTCGGCCAGCCAGCGCCGCGTGCTGCCGTCCGGCAATTCGAGTGGTGCGGGAAACTCCGCCAGGCATCCGCAACTCATCGGCCCGGCGCCGGACACGGTCCCGCTGCCGATCAAATCGCCCGGCCGCAGGTCGCAGCCATTCGAGGCCTGGTGCACGACCATCTGGGGCAGGCTCCACGGCAGTTCGGCGAACCGGCTGCGGGTGATCCGCAGGGGATCGAGGCCGCGCGCTCGCATCTCGGCCGAGGTCATCCAGACCGCCAGATCCAGGTCGAACGTATCCAAAGACCCCGCGGCCACATGCAAGTGGGGCAAGGGCTGCAACCAGTCCGCCTGGTGCCACGCCCTGGCGCACACAAACGGCGCGAGCGCCTGCACGATGACGACCCACGGCGAGACCACGGTTGCAAAACTCTTGCCCAGGAAGGGACCCAGCGGAAGGCTTTCCCACCGCTGGATGTCACGGGCCGACCAGTCGTTGAGCAGGCAGAGTCCAAAAACCTGCCGTTGCGCCTCGCTCAACGCCACGGCGTCGCCCAACGCGCTGCCGGGGCCGATGTAGGCCCCGATCTCCAATTCGAAATCAAGCGCCTCGGACGGCGAAAACCGCGCGGTGCCATCGGGCGCTTTCGAGGGCCCATGGGGACGCACGACACCGTGGCCGCTCGGGCACACGGAGCTGGCACGGCTGTTGTAGGCCAGGGGCATGTGGCGCATGGAAGCGGGCACGGGGTCATCGGGATGGGTCTTGCCGCGCGCGCGGCGCACATGCTCGATCGAGCACATGAAATCCGTGAAGCCGCCAATGTGTGCCGGCAGATGCATCCTTGCATCGGCCTGCGCCACCAGCAATGACCCCGCCACGGCGCGTGCCGCTTCGCTGTTGGGCGTGTCCTCCGATCCCAGCAACTCCGACACGGCCATACGCAAGGCCTGGCTCGCCGAGTGGCCCTGGGCCATCAAGGCGTTGAGGCTGCCATCCGCGTGCGAAACCGCCCGGGCTGCATCGGCGGCGTCGGCCGGCAGCAAGCCAGCGTCCAGCGCAACGGACAGATCCAGGATGCAGTCCCCGATCGCCACGCCTGCCCGTGGTGAATCACCCCCGCTGGTGTGGGAAAAAACGCCCAGGGGCAAGTTTTGCAATGGGAAATCGCAGCCTGTGACATTGGCGGACGCCACCCAGCTGCGGCGGTCGGGGTCATGGCTTCGATCCAGGGAATCGATGGCAATTTTCATGCGACAGGCCTCATGCCTTCCATCTCTTTCTTTTCGCGTGATCCGGTGAGGCGGCACCCCCCGCGATTGCAGTCAGGCGCCGCCACCGATGTCTCCATGACCCGCAGTGTAGAAAAGCTGATTTAGCTAGAGAATCGCATTCTTTTGATGACGTCATCGAAAATGCAGATAACCGACCTCAACCTGTCCACCCGGCAGATCCGGGCGTTTCTTGCGCTCGCCAAGCACCGCAACTTCACGCTGGCGGCGCGGCAATGCCATTTGTCGCAGTCGGCCTTCAGCACCTTGATCCGCACACTGGAAGAGGCGCTTTCCATGCGGCTGTTCGACCGCGACACCCGCAAGGTCGAACTCACGCCCGAGGGGCGGCTGTTCGAGGCCGGCGCGCAACGCCTGCTGGAAGATTTCCGCGGGGTTCTGCAAGACCTGGGCGACCATGCGGCTCGCCGCAGAGGCCGCGTGGCCATGGCGGCGCTGCCTTCGCTGGCGGCCGGCTGGCTTCCGCCGGTCCTGGCATCGTTTCGCGCCAGCTATCCCGGCATTGAACTGGGCCTGTCCGACGCCCTTTCGGAAGGCTGTGTGGAGCAGGTGCGCACCGGGCAGGCTGACTTCGCACTCGCGGCCAAACGCCCTGGCGCTCCGGAGCTGCAAATCGAGGCCTTCTGTTGCGACCGGTTCCACCTGGTGTGCCGCATCGATCACCGGTTGGCACCGCGCCGCCGCATCCCCCTGGAGAGCCTGGCCCAAGAGCCCTTCATCCACCTGGCGCGCAGCAGCAGCGTTCGCCAGCACATCGAGGCGGCCATCCAGCCCACCCAGTTGAACGCCGTGATGGAACTGGAGCAACTGAGCACGGTCGCCGGCATGATTCGCGCAGGACTGGGCGTCACCGTGGTACCCACCCTGGCGCTTTTTCATTTCGAGCACCCCGAACTGGTGACCCGGACGATCCAGGCGCCTCATCTCCGGCGGGAGCTGTTCGTGATCCGCAGAAGCGACCGCAGCCTTTCGCTGGCGGCCCAAACCCTGCTGGATCACCTCATCGCCCACAAGCCGCCGATGCGGTGACGCTGGCGCTCGCTGGCCGCCCGCCCTCCCTCGGTTCGTGCCTCGTTGCGCTTACGGCATGGTCAGACTCGTGGGCTCAAGCGGCAACAGCCGCGCGTCTTCCAGCGCCGCCGTCCGATGCCCCACGCCGCCGAGATAGGCCTCGTTCGACGCGAACGCCAGGAAGGCGGATGCGTTGGCCTGCTCGACCAGCAAGGCAGCGTCCCAGCGCTCGTCCTGCGGGCCGATCAGGAAC
Organism: Paracidovorax wautersii; assembly: GCA_009912175.1. GTDB lineage: Bacteria > Pseudomonadota > Gammaproteobacteria > Burkholderiales > Burkholderiaceae_C > Comamonas_F > Comamonas_F wautersii_A. The sequence continues at coordinate 4,437 of WNDQ01000102.1, forward strand.
GGTCCGCCGCGGCCGAAGAACAGCACCCGGCCACCGGACGCTTCCAGGTGAGGCAAGGTGTGGTCAAGATAGCGGCGATACGCGGCCTCGCCGGAAATGGCTTGCTCAGGCGCCAGCTGGGGTGCCGCCGAATAGTCCGCCACGGCGCGGAAACGCAGCAGGTTGAGCATGACCACCGGTCCTGCCACGCCACGCCGGATGAACGCCAATCCCGCCGACTCGGTCACGTCGAGGTAGGTCTTCATGGCTGAGCCTCTACCGGCCCGTCGACCAACAACCCGCCCCGCTCCGCCAGCACGACCGCCTGACGCCCAACCGGGATGACCTGTCCACCAAACGCCTGCGCATAAGCCAGTGATCTTGCCCCTGATTTACGGACACCTATCTAAGCGACATTGGCCAGCTCGTACTGCTCTGGGCTGAGGTAGCCCAGGGTCGAGTGCAGCCGGATCCGATTGTAGTCAACCTCAATGTAGTCAAACACATGAGCCTTGGCCTGCTCCCGTGTGGCGAGGTGTTCACCATGGATGGCCTCGACCTTCAGACTGTGGTTCCAACTCTCCATTGCTGCGTTGTCGTAGCAGTTGCCTCTGGCACTCATGCTGGCGATCAAAGCGTATTGCTCCAACAGGGCGCGGTGCTCGCGCGAGCAGTATTGGCTACCACGGTC
>WNDQ01000011.1 GCA_009912175.1 Paracidovorax wautersii
AACGAGGTTCAACATGGACGCACAAGCAAAAATCATCCGTCTGCCGAAGGTCAAGGAATTGGTCGGCCTCGGCAAGACCGCGATCTACGACAAGATCAAGGAAGGGGCTTTCCCGAAGCCGATCAAGTTGGACCGCGCAAGCGGCTGGCTTGAAGGCGAAGTGCAGCAATGGATCGGCAAGAAGGTCGAAGCCCAGCGCGGCGAATGGGGGCCAGCATGAGGATCATGAGCTTTGCTCTTACAACCCAACAAGTGCGTAACAAAGATAAAGACGTGACGCGCAGGCTCGGCTGGCTGAACTTGAAACCGGGTGACAAGCTGCGCCCGGTGCGCAAGTGCATGGGGCTGCGCCACGGTGAGAAGCTGGACTTACTGCGCGATCCGCTGACCGTCGTCAGCGTGCGCCGCGAACCGCTGCGGGCAATGACCGACGACTTGGACTATGGGTTTCTTGAGTGCGAGTTGGAAGGCGTCGGCACGCACCCGGACTACAAGTGGCCGAGCAGCTTTGTCGCCATGTTCTGCGCATCACACCGTGGCTGCACCCCGGAAACCACGGTCACCCGCATCGAATTTTCGTATGGAGAAGAACAATGACCAGCAAGACCCTGATCAACCGCAAGAAGCTGCTCTCGATGATCCCGCTGTCGGAGCGCACCATCTTCAACATGGAGCAGCGGGGGGAGTTCCCGCGCCGCATCGCGCTCACCAGCCGGAACGTGGCCTGGGACTTGGAAGAGGTCGAGGCGTGGATTGAGGCCCGCAAGTCGTCGGGCACTCAGGCCACGCGCCCCGGTTTCATGCCGATGGCCGTGGCCGCTTGAGCGCCCACTCGTCAATCATGTCCGCCCAATCCTGCAACATGGCCGTGCGCTGCTCCCGGTACTCGGCCTTGTTGTACACCGCCCTGACGCCCTTCTGTTCGTGGGCGAGGCACTTCTCAATCCAGTCGGTGTTGTACCCGGCTTCATGCAACAAGGTGCTGGCTGTTCGGCGCAGATCGTGCGGCCCGAACTTCGCCAGCGCCTTGCCTTCCTTCTGCGCCAGCCTGTAGGTCAGCGTCAGCACCTGATTCAGCGTCGCGCTGCTCATGGGCGTGTCTGAGTCGTACCGCGACGGAAGCACATAGTCCGAGCCGCCCGCGAAGGTTTTCAGGGCGATGAAGATGTCCAGCGTCTGCCTGGGCAAATAGACGTTGTGCGGGTTGCGCCGCTTCATCCGCTCCTTCGGGATCGTCCAAACCGCCTCGGTGAAATTCACCTCTCCCCACGTCGCGTTCGTCAGTTCTCTCTTGCGCACCATCGTCAGCAGCAGCAACTTGGCCGCCGCCCGGATGGATGGCGTCGTGCCGATGCGCTCCATGTACTGGTACATCAGCGCGATCTCGTCGGGGGTCAGCGCCCGGTCACGCGGCTCGAACTTGGCAATGGTGGTCGGCCTGACCATTTCCGCCGGGTTCTCGACCTTCTGGCCGCGCTCAATCGCCCACCGGAACACCTGCATGACCACCTCGCGCACGTGCACCGCTGTGGCCGGTGCGCCGCGCTCCACGATGGCATCGGTCAGGGTGCGCAGGTCTTCGTGGGTGATCTAGGCCAGCTTCTGGTTGCCGAACTTGGGCTTCAACTCGCGCTCATAGACCGAGCGCCGCATGTCACGGGTGGAATCGGCCATCTGGTAGCCGCGCAGCCACTTGTCCGCCCAGGCACCGAACGTCTCGGCGTCCTTCACGCGGGCCTTGTCCCGCGCCTTCTCCTTGGCCGGGGATTTTCCGGCGGCGATCATCTTCTTGGCCTCGCCCAACTGCTCGCGGGCCTCCGACAGGGTGATGCCCCCGACGCCGTAGCGCCCAAAGGTGATGGTCTCCTGCCTGCCGTTGATCGAGTAGTTGTAGCGGAACGAGATCGCCCCGGCAGGTGTGACGGCCACATAGAGACCGTCGCGGTCGTTCACTTTGTACAGCTTGTCCTGCGGCTTAAGGTTCCGCAGCTTGGTATCGGTCAGCATGGTCTCCGTCCTTTTCAGGTTCGCAATACCATGCTCGGAAAGCCCGCTCGTTTCGCCTCTCTAGCCCTTGTAAATCAACGGTTTGTGCGATTTCAATACCATGAACCACCGGAAAGTCGTGACATGGTATCGATCGCCGGTCATGGCATCAATCCAAATAATACCATTCGCCATGCCATAAAAAAACAGTGCTTGAGGGTGCGTCGTGTTGCCAGCCAATGCCGAATCAAAACGCAAAAAAGCCCGCATTGACGCGGGCTTGAGGGGTGTTTTGTGCTTTTGGTTGCCAGTCGTTGCCTAACGCCCAATCATTCCCACTCAATCGTCGCCGGCGGCTTGCTGCTCACGTCGTAGGTCACGCGGTTGATGCCACGGACTTCGTTGATGATGCGGCCGCTGACTTTCTTGAGCAGGGCGTAGGGCAGCTCGGCCCAGTCGGCGGTCATGAAGTCGCTGGTCTGGACGGCGCGCAGGGCGACGACGTAGTCGTAGGTGCGGCCATCGCCCATCACGCCCACGCTTTTCACGGGCAGGAAGACGGTGAAGGCCTGGCTGGTGAGTTCGTACCAGGTCTTGCCGGTGGCTTCGTCGCGGAAGTTGCGCAGTTCTTCGATGAAGATGGCGTCGGCTTCGCGCAGCAGGTCGGCGTATTCCTTCTTGACCTCGCCCAGGATGCGCACGCCCAGGCCGGGGCCGGGGAAGGGGTGGCGGTAGACCATCTCGGGCGGCAGGCCCAGGGCGACGCCCAGTTCGCGCACTTCGTCCTTGAACAGTTCACGCAGGGGTTCGAGCAGCTTCAGGCCCAGCTGTTCGGGCAGGCCACCAACGTTGTGATGGCTCTTGATGGTGACGGCCTTTTTGCTCTTGGCGCCGCCGGACTCGATGACGTCGGGGTAGATCGTGCCTTGGGCCAGGAAGGTGGCGCCCTTGTGGCCCTGCCCTGCGGCCTTGAGCTTGGCAGCTTCCTGCTTGAACACGGTGACGAATTCGCCGCCGATGATCTTGCGTTTGGCTTCGGGCTCGCTCACACCGGCGAGCTTGCCGAGGAACAGTTCGCTGGCATCGACGCGGATCACCTTCGCGTGCAGCTTGCCTTCGAACATTTCCATGACCATGTCGCCTTCGTTCTTGCGCAGCAGGCCGTGGTCGACGAACACGCAGGTGAGCTGGTCGCCGATGGCGCGGTGGATCAGCGCCGCGGCGACCGATGAATCCACGCCGCCCGACAGGCCAAGGATGACCTCTTCATCACCCACCTGTTCGCGGATGGCCGCGACGGCTTCCGCGATGTAGTCACCCATGATCCAGTCCGGGCGGACTTCGCAGATGCCGAGCACAAAGCGCTCAAGCAGCGCCTTGCCCTGCACGGTATGGGTGACTTCGGGGTGGAACTGCACGGCGTAGAACTTGCGCGCCTCGTCGGCCATGCCGGCGATGGGGCAGCTGGGCGTGCTGGCCAGCAGCTTGAAGTCGGGCGGCAGTTCGGTGACTTTGTCGCCGTGGCTCATCCACACGCGCAGCATGCCGTGGCCTTCGGCGGTGGTGAAGTCGGCGATGTCCTTGAGCAGCGCCGTGTGGCCATGGGCCCGGACTTCGGCGTAGCCGAATTCGCGCTTGTGGCCGCCTTCGACCTTGCCGCCCAGCTGCTGCGCCATGGTCTGCATGCCGTAGCAGATGCCCAGCACCGGCACACCCAGTTCGAACACGGCCTGCGGGGCCTTGTCGGTGGTTTCCTCGTAGACGCTGGCGTGGCTTCCCGACAGGATCACACCCTTGAGGTTGCCGTCCTTGGCGTACTCCCGCACCCAGTCGCTGCTGACGTCGCAGGGGTGGACTTCGCAGAACACGTGGGCCTCGCGCACGCGGCGCGCGATCAGTTGCGTGACTTGCGAGCCGAAATCAAGAATGAGGATTTTTTGATGGGACATGGGAGAAGTCCAGGGACAGGGAAATCAGTGAAAACAACACAGGGCGGGCGCGATCATCGTCACACCACCGCCCGCTCGGAAGACAGGGCCGCGCGGCGCTGGCGTGCCGACAGGCCGGCCAGCACACTGGCCGTTGCCAGCAGCGCGGCGCACAGGAAAAACGGAGCCCCGATACGCCAGTCGTCCTGCGGCAGGTGCGACACCAGCATCAGCATGGGCGCGCCCAGCAGCGGCGCCAGCACGATCGACAGGCTGTTGATGCCCGCCACGGCGCCCATGGTACGGCCCTGCTGCTCGGCCGTCACGGCATTCGAGATCATGCCCTGGATGGCCGCCGCCACGCCAAAGCCCAGCACGTTGCACAGGATGATGGCAATCATCATCCAGCCCTCGCTGGCCAGGCCCCACAGCGCGTAGGCGACGGTGGACGACATCAGTCCCCAGGTCGCGAGGCGCTCGGCCCCCAGCTTGCGCAGCATCCAGCCCAGCAGGCCACCCTGCACCACGGCCGAGGTCAGGCCGATGGCAAACATCGACCAGCCGTTTTCCAGCGGGCCCCAGCCGAACTTGAACTGGGTGTAGAGCACCCAGATCGTATGCATGGTGAACTGCGCCAGCGACGCCAGCATGACGGCGCCGATCAGCGTGCGCAACTCACGCAGGCGGTAGAGCGCAACCAGCGATGCCACCGGGTTGGCCGCGCGCCAGCGGAACGCCGTGCGCCGCTCTACCGGCAGAGATTCAGGCAGCACGAACAGGCCGTACAGCAGATTCAGGAGCGCCAGGCCACCGGCCACGAAGAACGGCAGGTGCACGCTGACCGCGCCCAGCAAGCCGCCAGCGACCGGCCCCAGGATGAAGCCCAGGCCGAACATCGCGCCCAGCAGGCCAAAGCGCCGGCCGCGCTCTTGCGGCGAAGAAATGTCGGCCACATAGGCCTGCGCCACCGCCACGTTGGCCTGCAGGAAACCGGCGGCCAGCCGCACGGCCAGCAAGGCGCCGATGGACGACGCCAGCGCCGTGCCGAAGAAGCTCAGCGCCAGTCCGCAAAAGCCCACCAGCAGCACCGGACGCCGCCCATAGCGGTCCGACAGCGCCCCCAGAATGGGCGAACCGACGAAGTTGGCCGCGCCATAGGCCAGCGCCATCACGCCGTACCAGTAAGCCTGGTCCTGCTGCGTGCCACCCGCGAGCTGGCCGATCAGCGGCGCCAGCACGGGGATGATCAGCCCGATCGAGACCATGTCGATCAGGACCGTCAGCATGATGAAGGGCATGGCCGCACGGCGGCCGGCGGCGGGCACAGCGGTCATGAGGCGTCGGGAAGAAGAAAGCGCCGCGGCGGGGCACTTCCCGCCTGCGGCGCCCTGTTCCCGTGGACGGGATCAGTCGGCACGGTAGTTCGGCGCTTCCTTGGTGATCTGCACGTCGTGCACGTGGGATTCGCGGATACCGGCCGTGGTGATCTCGACGAACTCGGCCTTGTTCTGCATGTCCTCGATCGTGCCGCAGCCGCAGTAGCCCATGCTGGCACGCACGCCACCGGCCATCTGGTAGAGGATGGAGACGATCGAGCCCTTGTAGGGCACGCGGCCTTCGATGCCTTCAGGCACGAGCTTGTCGGTGTTGGGGTTGCCGCTGGTCGACTCCTGGAAGTAGCGGTCGGCACTGCCTTGCTGCATCGCACCGATCGAGCCCATGCCGCGATAGCTCTTGTAGCTGCGGCCCTGGAACAACACGATCTCGCCGGGCGCCTCTTCGGTGCCGGCAAACATGCTGCCCATCATGACGGTGCTGGCACCCGCGGCGATGGCCTTGGCGATGTCGCCCGAGTAACGCACGCCGCCGTCGGAGATCAGCGGAATGCCGGTGCCCTGCAGCGCGGTGGCCACGCTGTCGACCGCCATGATCTGCGGCACGCCCACGCCGGCCACGATGCGGGTGGTGCAGATGGAGCCCGGGCCGATGCCGACCTTGACCGCGTCAGCGCCAACGTCGGCCAGCGCGCGCGCGGCGTCGCCGGTGGCAATGTTGCCGCCGATGACGTCAACTTGCGGGTAGTTTTTCTTGACCCAGCGCACGCGCTCGATCACGCCAGCGCTGTGGCCGTGGGCGGTGTCGACCACGATGGCATCGACGCCAGCCTTGACCAGCGCTTCGACACGTTCCTCGGTGCCGTCACCCACGCCGACAGCGGCGCCCACGCGCAGGCGGCCGTTGGCGTCGCGTGCGGCATTGGGGAAGCTGGTCTGCTTGGTGATGTCCTTGACGGTGATCAGGCCCTTGAGCTCCCAGTCGCCATTGATGACGAGCAGGCGCTCAAGCTTGTGCTTGTTGAGCAGCGCCTTGGCCTCGGCCAGCGTGGTGCCGTCGGGCACGGTGATGAGCTTCTCACGGCGCGTCATGATTTCGCTGACGGGCACGTCGTAGCGGTTCTCGAAGCGCAGGTCGCGGCCGGTGACGATGCCGACCACCTTGCCGGCGTCGACCACCGGGAAGCCCGAGATGCCGAGCTGGTCGGACAGGGCCATCACCTGGCGCACCGAATGCGTCGGGGTGATCACCACCGGATCACGCAGCACGCCCGACTCGTAACGCTTGACGCGGGCCACTTCAGCGGCCTGCTGTTGGGCGGTCAGGTTCTTGTGCACAATCCCGATACCGCCCTCTTGCGCGATGGCGATCGCCAGGCGGGCTTCGGTCACAGTGTCCATCGCAGCCGACACGAGCGGCAGATTCAGACGGATGTTGCGGGTGAACTGGGTAGCCAGCGACGTATCCTTGGGCAACACCTGGGAGAAGGCAGGGACCAGCAGTACGTCGTCGAATGTGAGCGCTTTGCCAAGTAGGCGCATGAGGGAATCTCCAAAAGACGAATTGTACATTTGCCGCCCGCCCCCTGCAGGCGCCCTGGCTTTCGGGGAAGCGCCGGGCCGCCCCAAGTTTCCCTGCGCTCGCAGGGGCCGGGCCGGGCGCGTCCTGGCTCCGGGGGCGCTCAATAGCCCGACTTGGCGCCGGCCCGGCGCTTGGCGAACAGGCCGGTCGCCCGCGCGCCTTGCGTCGAAAAACGCTCGCGGCGCGCGACCTTCGGGTCCACGCGCAAGGGCCGGCACAGCTCCACGCGGTCGCCGTCGCGCAGCACCTGATCCGGCCCTGCCCGCTCGCCCCAGACACTGGCCACCAGCATGCCGCTGTCCAGTTGGGCCGCGATGTCCGGGCCACAGGCCTGCGCCAGCAACGGCAACACGGCCGGCAGTTGCAGGCCGGGCGCGATGCGCAGGCGCCATTCCTGCACCTGGCGGGGCGCGGGCGCATGGATCACGACGATCTCCATCGCCGCTGGCTGGCGCGCGACGCCGGAATCAGCCATAGACCTGCTCGGCCCGCTTGACGAAGGCGTCCACCATGGTCGAGGCGATCTTCTCGAACACCGGCCCCACCACCGCGGCCAGCGCCAGGTTGCTGAAGCCGTAGTCCAGCCGCAGCTCGATCTTGCAGGCCTGCATGGCCTGGGCGTCTGACGTGCCACCGCCCACGGGCGTGAACGTCCACACGCCATGCAGGTTGGAAAACGGTCCCTTGACCAGGTCCATGACGAGCTTGCGCGCATCTCCCTCGACGACGTGCGTGTTGCGCGTGGTGAAGCTCTGGCGCAGCGCGCCAAGCCTGATGCCGACCTCGCCCGTCAGGCCGTCGTCGTGCTGCTGCAGCACATGGGCGTGATCGCACCACGGCAGAAATTGCGGATAGCTGGGGACATCGGCCACCAGATCAAACATCTGCTGGGGGCTGTACCAGATCAGGACGGACTTGTTGACGCTTTTCATACAATGGCGGGCTTGCAAAGGCTGCAACCGGCACACCCGGTGCCTGGAAGAAGTTGGCCTGTCCCCGCTGACCGCAGGGATATGCTCCGGATTGTAAGTTTGCCCCTCGCCCCCATCTCTACCGCATGGCCAAGAAACCCGCTACCCACGCCCAGAAGTCCAGCCGCATCGCTGAAAACAAAAAGGCCGCCTTCAACTATTTCTTCGAGGAACGCCACGAGGCCGGCATGGTGCTCGAAGGCTGGGAAGTCAAGGCCCTGCGCGAGGGCAAGGTCCAGCTCACCGACGGCTACGTGGTCATCCGCGACGGCGAGATGTTCATCATCGGCTGCCAGATCAACCCGCTGCGCAGCGCGTCGACCCACGTCAACCCGGACGCCGTCCGCACCAAGAAGCTGCTGCTCAAGAAGGACGAGATCAAGCGCCTGACCGGCAAGGTCGAGCAAAAGGGCTACACGCTGGTGCCGATCAACCTGCACTGGGCCAATGGCCGCGTCAAGTGCGAGATCGCGCTGGCCAAGGGCAAGGCCGAACACGACAAGCGCGACGTCATCAAGGACCGCGAAGGCAAACGCGAGGTCGAGCGCGCCATGAAGAACCGCAACCGCTGATCGCGGCGCCCGCGCCTTCATCGCCCAGAAAAAATGCCACCCGAAAAGGTGGCATTTGTCTTTGGCAAGGGCGTACGAGCCGCCCCGGGACCGTCAGCCCTTGTAGTTGGCCACGCCGTCGGTGATTTCCTTGTGGGCGGCCTCGATGCCTTCCCAGCCCAGCACCTTGACCCACTTGCCCTGCTCCAGGTCCTTGTAGTGCTCGAAGAAATGGGCGATCTGCTTGAGCTGCAGCGGGTTGAGGTCTTCCAGCTTCTGGATGTGGTTGTACAGCGGCAGGATCTTCTCGGTCGGCACGGCCAGGACCTTGCCGTCCACGCCGCTTTCGTCCTCCATCTTCAGGATGCCGATGGCGCGGGCCGGGATCACCACGCCCGGGGGCAGCGGGAAGGGCGTGAGCACCAGCACGTCCACCGGGTCGCCGTCGCCCGCCAGGGTCTGCGGCACGTAGCCGTAGTTCGCGGGGTAGGTCATGGACGTGCCCAGGAAACGGTCGACGAACACGGCGCCGCTGTCCTTGTCCACTTCGTACTTGATCGGGTCGGAATTGGCCGAGATCTCGATGACGACGTTGAACTGTTCCGGCAACTTCTTGCCAGCAGGGATTTTTTCAAAAGACATGGGATAAGACCTTGGATGAAGTGACAATCTTGAATGAACGATCCTGCATGCCGAAGCTTGCGCCCGGCTTGCAAACCGGGGACTATTCTATTGACTGTGCGCAGCCGCCCGCCCCGGCCGTCGTTCTTCCTTCGTTTTCCGCGCCCTCGCCTTGCCCGTGACCCAAGCCCCGGCCATTCCGCCCCTGCCCTGGCTCGCCCCCGGCGACGACTTTCCGCCGCCCGCGCAAGCCTGGGGCCCGCACGCGCCCCTGCCCGGCCTGCTGGCGGCCGGGGGCGAGTTGACGGCCGCCAGCCTGGGCCGCGCCTACCGGCAAGGCACCTTTCCCTGGTTCAGCCCGGGCGACCCGATCCTGTGGTGGTGCCCGAATCCGCGCATGGTGCTCGACCCAGCGCAATTCCGCCTGCACCGCTCGCTGCGCAAGACCTTGAGCCACTTCCGGCGCGATGCCGCCTGCGAGATCCGCTTCGACAGCGCCTTCGAGCGCGTCATGCGCCACTGCGCCGCGACCCCCCGCCCCGGCCAGAGCGGCACCTGGATCGTGCCGGACATCGTCGCCGCCTACACCGAGCTGCACCGCCAGGGCCAGGCCCACAGCGTGGAGACCTGGATCGACGGCGAACTGGTGGGCGGCCTCTACCTGGTCAACATCGGGCAGGCGCTGTTCGGCGAGTCGATGTTCGCGCACCGCACCGACGCCTCCAAGATCGCGCTGGCCGCACTCGTGGCCTTTGCGCGCACGCACGGCCTGGGCTTCATCGACTGCCAGCAGAACACACGCCACCTGGCCTCGATGGGGGCCGCCGAAATCAGCCGCGCCGCCTTCCTGGCGCGCGTCGCGGCCACCACGGGCCAACCCGGCCCCGACTGGAAATTCCAGCCCGTATACTGGCAACAGCTTCTGGGCGCCAGCTGACCGGCGCCCAGGCAGGCACCTCCACTTTTCCGGCGCTCCTTCCCGACATGGCCCGCCTGACCGACCTCCCGCTCCAGGCCCTGCAGTTCTATGCCACGGCCGCCTACCCCTGCAGCTACCTGCCGCGGCAGCAGGCGCGCTCGCAGGTCGCCACGCCCAGCCACCTGATCAACAACGACGTCTACTCCGACCTCGTGGCCCAGGGTTTTCGGCGCAGCGGCATGTTCACCTACCGGCCCCATTGCGACGGCTGCCGCTCCTGCCAGCCCCTGCGCGTGCTCGCGCATGCCTTCCAGCCCACGCGCAGCCAGCGCCGCGCCTGGAAGCAGCACGCCGGGCTGGTCGTGGGTGTGCTCAAGCTGTGCTTTTTGCCCGAACACTACCGGCTCTACCTGCGCTACCAGAACCACCGCCACGCCGGTGGCGGCATGGACCAGGACAGCATCGGCCAATACACCCAGTTCCTGCTGCAAAGCCGGGTGAATTCGCGCCTGGTCGAGTTCCGCGAGCCCACGGCCGACGGCTCGCCCGGCGTGCTGCGCATGGTCAGCATCCTGGACGTGCTCAGCGACGGCCTGTCGGCCGTCTACACCTTCTACGACCCCGACCAGGGCGGCAGCTACGGCACCTACGGCGTGCTGTGGCAGATCGAGCAGGCCCGGCAGATGGACCTGCCCCACGTCTACCTGGGCTACTGGATCGAGCAAAGCGACAAGATGCGCTACAAGTCGAGCTTTCGCCCGCACCAGGTTCTGCGCGACGAAAAATGGATGAATGTTGAATAAAAGCGTCGCTGGCCGCTATTTCTTTCGCAGCTTTTACGCATTGTCAGCACGACGTAATTTCACAACGTAAAATGCGCGACACCTCTCGCTACGAAATCGCGCCATGGAAAAAAAGGAAAAGCAGTTGCCTTCGACGCCCGCGATCCAAGTGCTGGAGCGGATGTTCGCGCTGATCGACGTCCTGGCGGAAAGCGAAGACGCCATCTCGCTCAAGTCCATCAGCGAAAAAACCGGCCTGCACCCCTCCACCACGCACCGCATCCTCAACGACCTGGCCATCGGCCGCTTCGTCGACCGGCCCGAGGCCGGCAGCTACCGGCTGGGCATGCGGCTGCTGGAGCTGGGCAACCTGGTCAAGGCGCGCCTGAACGTGCGCGACGCCGCGCTCGAACCCATGCGCGAGCTGCACCGCCACATCCAGCAACCCGTCAACCTGAGCGTGCGCCAGGGCGACGAGATCGTCTACATCGAGCGTGCCTACAGCGAGCGCTCGGGCATGCAGGTGGTGCGAGCCATTGGCGCGCGTGCGCCGCTGCACCTCACCTCCGTGGGCAAACTCTTTCTGGCGGCCGACGAACCCCACCGCGTGCGCGCCTACGCCACGCGCACCGGCCTGCCGGGCCAGACGCACAACAGCATCACGCAACTGCCCCTGCTCGAGCGCGAACTGGCCAAGGCCCGCCAATACGGCATGGCGCGCGACAACGAAGAGCTGGAACTGGGCGTGCGCTGCATCGCCGCCGGCATCTACGACGACCAGCACCGGCTGATCGCGGGCCTGTCGATCTCCGCGCCCGCGGACCGGCTCGACGAAAAATGGCTGAGCCAGCTGCAGCACACCGCCCACGCCATCTCGGCCGCACTGGGCGACCACGCCTGAGCGCACTGTTGCGCACGTCTCCCGGGGGCTCCAACGCATGACGGTTTCTTTCGCGCCACTCAAGCCCGGTGCCGGCCTGGCCGACCAGGTGGCCCGGCGGCTGGAGACGACCATCCGCGAGGGCCAGCTCAAGCCGGGCGACAAGCTGCCCACCGAAGCCGCGCTGGTCGAGCAGATGGGCGTGAGCCGCACCGTGGTGCGCGAGGCGCTCTCGCGCCTGAAGTCGCTCGGGCTGGTCGAGTCGCGCCAGGGCAGCGGCGTGTACGTTCAGACCGCCAGCATCGAGCCACTGAACTTCGACCCCGCGCAGTCGGCCTCGCGCGATGCGGTGATCCAGATCGTCGAGGTGCGCCGCGCGCTCGAATCCGAAGTGGCCGAGCTGGCCGCCCAGCGCCGTGACGACGCCGATCTGGCACGCATCCGGCAGGCCGTCGACACCCTGGCCGACGCGGTGCGTGCCGGGCGCGACGGCGTGGAAGAAGACGTGGCCTTTCACCGCGCCATCGCCCAGGCCTCGGGCAACCCCTTCCTGATCAGCACGCTGGACTACCTGGCGCAGTTTCTGCGCGGCGCCACGCGTGTGACGCGCGCCAACGAGGCACGGCGCGTGGACTTTGCCAGCGCCGTGACCGCCGAGCACGACAAGATCGTGCGGGCCATCGAATCGCGGGACCCGGCCGCCGCGCGCGCGGCCGCCACCGGCCACATGAACAACGCGATTACACGCATCCAGCTCGCCGATCCGGCTTTCTGGGCCCAGGACGGCAAACGCTTGGCGCAAGAGCTTCTCGATAAAAGTCGATAACGACTGGTAACAACCCCGCTTTCTCCGCCAATGCAGGCGAACCTACATCGCCGCCGGACTCCCTCTCAGCAACTCGACAGCAATATCAGGGTTTTCCCCTTGTTCCTCAGTGGCAACCAAATTTGTATGATGACCAGACAAATACCACAAGCATTCGGCCCAGACGGCCTCGCTTTTTCACTCTGAGGAGCCTTCCTTCATGTCGACTTTTGCTCTGCTGGGCATTGCCGCAGCCGGTATCGCGCTGTTGCTGCTGCTGATCATCCGCTTCCAGGTTCAGGCCTTCGTGGCCCTGATCGTGGTCAGCATCCTGGTGGCGTTTGCCACCGGCATGCCGATCGGCGAGATCATCTCCACCCTTATCTCGGGCATGGGCGGCACGCTCGGCTCCGTGGCCATCCTGGTGGCGCTGGGCGCCATGCTCGGGCGCATGATCGAGGTCTCGGGCGGCGCCAGCAGCCTGGCCAACCGCTTCACCCAGATCCTGGGCCCGACCCGCGTACCCGCCGCGCTGACCGCCGCCGCGCTGGTGCTGGCCATTCCGGTCTTCTTCGACGTGGGCTTCATCATCCTGATCCCCATCGTCTATGGCTTCTGCAAGGCGGCCAAGGTCGATCCGGTCAAGTACGGGCTGCCGGTCGCCGGCATCATGCTGGCCGTGCACGTGGTCGTGCCGCCGCACCCGGGCATCGTGGGTGGCGCCGCCGTGGTCCAGGGTGACGTGGGCTGGATCACGCTGATCGGCCTGGCCATCTGTTTGCCGCTGGCGCCCCTGGCCCAGATCGTCGGCAAGTGGCTCAACCGCCGCGACTACGTGATGCTGCCGACCACGGCCGAGCAGTTCCGGCAGTTCGGCGAGAACAAGCAGGACGGCCACGGCGCCGCGGCCTCCGCCCCTGCCAAGAGCCCCAGCGTGGGCACCATCCTGGCGTTGATCCTGGTGCCGCTGGGCCTGATCATGCTGGGCACCACGGGCGCGACCATGCTGCCCAAGGGCGACCCGCTGCGCGACGTGCTGTCCTTCATCGGCGCGCCGGTCTTTGCGCTGCTGGTGGCCATCGGCCTGGCTTTCCTGCTGATCGTGCGCCCGCTGGGCTGGAGCCGCGGCCACACCAACGAAGTGATGGAATCGTCGCTGCCCCCGGCCGCCACCGTCATCCTGGTCACCGGCGCGGGCGGCGTGTTCGCCAAGGTGCTGACGGTCAGCGGCATCGGCACCGCGCTGTCGGGCGCCCTGGCCGCCACCGGCCTGCCGCTCATCCTGCTGGGCTTTCTGATCGCCCTGGCGCTGCGCGCCGCGCAAGGCTCGGCCACCGTTGCCATCCTGGCCACCTGCGGCCTGCTGGCCGAAAGCATTGCCTCCGGCGGCTACAGCACCGTGCAGATCGCCGTGCTGACGGTGGCCATCGGTTTTGGCGGCCTGGGCCTGTCGCACGTCAACGACTCGGTCTTTTGGATCGTCACCCGCTACCTGGGCCTGAGCGTGGCCGACGGCTTGCGCAGCTGGACGGTACTGACCACCATCCTGGGCGTGGCCGGCTTCCTGCTGACCTGGCTGCTGTGGGCGCTGATCTGATCACCTGAGCCGTCCTGTTCCCGGCCGCCAACGCGCGGCCGGGATTTCGCTTTTTTCCTCACCTCTTCTTCCCCGCTTGACCTTCACGGAACTTTGAACATGAGCAGCAGCAAAACAGTCGGCGTCATCGGCCTGGGCGCCATGGGCCTGGGCATTGCCAAAACCCTGCGCAGCAACGGCTACACCGTCCACGCCTGCGACGTGCGTCCCGGCGCGGCCGAGGCCTTCGCGCAAGACGGCGGCGTGGCCTGCGCCTCGCCCACCGAGGTCGCGGCCCACGCCGACGTGGTGGTGAGCGTGGTGGTCAACGCCGCGCAGACCGAAGACGTGCTGTTCGGCGACAACGGCGCGGCCGCCGCCATGAAGCCCGGCAGCACCTTCGTGATGTGCTCCACGGTCGACCCGAACTGGCCGATCGCGCTTGAAGCGCGCCTGGCGCAAAGCGGCATTCTGTACGTGGACGGCCCGATCTCGGGTGGCGCGGCCAAGGCAGCGGCCGGGCAGATGACCATGATGACCTCGGCCACGCCGGCCGCCTACGCCGCCGCGGGCGACGTGCTCGACGCCATGGCCGGCAAGGTCTACCGCCTGGGCGACCAGGCCGGCGCGGGCAGCAAGGTCAAGATCATCAACCAGCTGCTGGCCGGCGTGCACATTGCCGCTGCTGCCGAAGCCATGGCCCTGGGCCTGCGCGAAGGCGTGGCGGCCGATGCGCTCTACGAGGTCATCACCCACAGCGCGGGCAACAGCTGGATGTTCGAGAACCGCATGGCCCACGTGCTGGCCGGCGACTACACGCCGCTGTCGGCCGTGGACATCTTCGTCAAGGACCTGGGCCTGGTGCTCGACACCGCTCGCGCCAGCAAATTCCCGCTGCCGCTGGCGGCCACCGCCCACCAGATGTTCATGCAGGCCTCGACCGCCGGTTTTGCGCGCGAGGACGACAGCGCCGTCATCAAGATCTTCCCCGGCATCACACTGCCGCAAGCCCAGGGCGGCAAGGAGCAGGCATGACCCAGACCCCCACTTCGTCGATCAAGATCGGCTGCATCGCCGACGACTTCACCGGCGCCACGGACCTGGCCAACAACCTGGTGCGCGCGGGCATGCGTGTGGTCCAGACCATCGGCGTGCCGCAAAGCCCGCTGGACGCGGCGGCCGACGCCGTGGTGGTCGCGCTCAAGTCGCGCACCGTGGTGGCCGATGACGCCGTCGCGCAGTCGCTGGCCGCGCTGCACTGGCTGCAGCAACAAGGCGCGCAGCAGATCTACTTCAAGTACTGCTCGACCTTCGACAGCACGGCCCAAGGCAGCATCGGCCCGGTCACCGACGCGCTGATGGACGCGCTGGGCTGCGACTTCACCATCGCCACGCCGGCCTTTCCCGACAACAAACGCACGGTGTTCAAGGGCTACCTGTTCGCGGGCGATGTGCTGCTCAACGAAAGCGGCATGCAGAACCACCCGCTCACGCCCATGACCGACCCCAACCTGGTGCGCGTGCTGCAGCCGCAGACGCGCCGCAAGGTCGGCCTGATCGACCACACCGTGGTGGCCCAGGGCGAAGCAGCCATTCGCGCGCGCATCGACGCGCTCAAGGCCCAGGGCGTGGGCATCGCCATCGTCGACGCCGTCTCCAACGCCGACCTGCTGCGCATGGGCCCGGCCTTCAAGGACCTGCCGCTGCTGACCGCGGGCTCGGGCGTGGCGATCGCTCTGCCGGCCAACTTCGGGCTGGCGCCGTCGAGCCAGGCCGCCGCGCTGCCGCCGGCCACGGGCCGGCAGGCCATCGTCTCGGGCAGTTGCTCGGTGGCGACCAACCAGCAGGTGCTGCACTTCATCCAGTCGGGCCGTCCGGCCATGGTCATCGACCCGCTGCGCATCGCCGCGGGCGTCGTGCGGGCCGAGGCGCTGGCCTGGGCGCAGGACAAGCTGGCCAGCGGCCCGGTGCTGTTCTATTCGACGGCGGACACCACCGCCGTCAAGGCCGTGCAGGGCCAACTGGGCGTCGAGGAAGCCGGCGCGCTGGTCGAGCGCACCATCGCCAGCATCGCGCGTGGCCTGGTCGAACTGGGCGTGCAGCAACTGGTGGTGGCCGGCGGCGAGACCTCGGGCGCCTGCGTGCAGGCGCTGGAGATCGGGCAAATGCTGATCGGCCCGCAGATCGACCCCGGCGTGCCGTGGTGCCATGCCGCCACGCCCGCTGCAAACGGCGGCCTGCACATCACGCTCAAATCCGGTAACTTCGGCACACCCGACTTTTTCACTAAGGCCTTCTTCGCACTGGCCTGAGGGAGACAATTGCGCATGACCACCGCCACTCCCTACCTGAGCGAAGCCGAGGCCCGTGCCGAAATCTGCCGCGTCGGCCGCGAACTGTTCGCGCGCGGCTACGTGCACGCCACGGCCGGCAACATCAGCGTCAAGCTGGCCCAGGGCTTTCTGATCACACCCACCGACGCCTGCCTGGGCAACCTCGCGCCCGAGCGCCTGGCGCTGCTCGATGACCAGGGCCAGCAGCTCAGCGGCGACCGCGCCAGCAAGACCATCGTGCTGCACCGGCGCATCTACGAAGCCAGCGCCGCCACGCCCACGCCCGCGCGCTGCGTGATCCACACGCACAGCACGCACCTGGTGGCGTGCTCGTTGCAGGGCGGCAGCGTGGACGAATTGCTGCCGGCTCTCACGCCCTACTTTGTGATGAAGGTTGGCCGCGTGCCGCACATTCCCTACCACCGCCCCGGCGCCCCGGCAGCAGCCGAGGCCGTGGCCCAGGCCATTGCAGCCTACGCGCAAGCTGGCCGGCCGATTCGGGCCATCATGCTCGCGCGCCTGGGGCCCAACGTCTGGCATGACACACCGGCCGCGGCCATGGCCACGCTCGAAGAGCTGGAAGAAACCGCGCGCCTGTGGACGCTGGTCCAGCCCGCGCCGCTGACCGAGCCCCAGATCGACGAGCTGCGCCAGACCTTCGGCGCCCACTGGTAAGCCTGGCCGATCTGGTCGATTGCAACCATCGCCGCCGGCCCGTCCCAAGACAGCCGGCAGCCCTGCTTCCAAGAAAGAACACCATGCCGCGTTTTGCCGCCAACCTGTCCATGCTCTACAACGACGTGGACTTTCTTGACCGCTTTGCCGCCGCCGCGCGCGATGGCTTCCAGGCCGTCGAATACCTCTTCCCCTACGCCTACACGCCCGAACAGCTGGCCGCCCACCTGCGCCAGCACGGCCTGCAGCAGGTGCTGTTCAATGCGCCGCCCGGCGACTGGGACGCGGGCGAGCGCGGCATCGCCAGCCTGCCCGGCCGCGAGGCCGAGTTCCGCGACGGCATCGCGCGCGCCATCGTCTACGCGCAGGCGCTGCAATGCCCGCGCATCCACGTCATGGCCGGCCTCGTGCCCGCCGGCGCCGACGCGCAGGCCGTGCGCGCCACCTACATCGCCAACGTACGCTACGCGGCTGAACAGGCCGCGCCGCACGGCATCCGCATCCTGCTCGAACCCATCAACGGGCGCGACATGCCCGGCTTTTTCCTGAGCCGCCAGGACCAGGCGCACGCACTGGTGGCCGAGATCGGCGCGCCCAACGTGCAGGTGCAGATGGACCTCTACCACTGCCAGATCGTCGAGGGCGACCTAGCCATGAAGATCCGCCAGTACCTGCCCACCGGCCGCGTCGGCCACCTCCAGATCGCAGGCGTGCCCGAGCGCCACGAGCCCGACGTGGGCGAAGTCAACTACACCTACCTGTTCAAGCTGCTCGACAGCCTGGGCTACGACGGCTGGATCGGCTGCGAATACAAGCCCGCGCGCGGCGCCGCGCCCCACGCCACAAGCGACGGGCTGGGCTGGCTCAAGCCCTGGCTGTCTTAGTCAGGCTACCCCCGCACGGCGGGGGTTTTTCATGTTCAATGGCAAGCCATCAAGATTCACAACAAACCGGAGACCAGCCACCATGAACCTTCTGCCCCGCCGACTCGGCATGCTCGGCCTGCAGGCCGTCCTGGCCTGCGCGGCCGCCAGCGTGCATGCCGCCGAGCCCACGCCTGCGCCCACCACGCCTGTCCAGGGCGACTGGATCGTCAAGGACTTCCGTTTCCACGACGGCCAGACGCTGCCGGAACTGCGCCTGCACTACACCACCGTGGGCAACCCCGCTGGCGAGCCCGTGCTGGTGCTGCACGGCACGCTGCAGTCGGGCGCGGCCATGACCGGCCCGCGTTTTGGCGGCGAGCTGTTCGGCCCGGGCCAGCCGCTCGACGCCCGCCGCTACTACGTCATCCTGCCCGACGCCATCGGCACCGGCCAGTCCAGCAAGCCCTCCGACGGCCTGCGCACCGGCTTTCCGCGCTACAACTACGACGACATGGTGCGCGCGCAATACCGCCTGGTTACCGAGAAGCTGGGCGTGCGGCATTTGCGCTTGGTCATCGGCAATTCGATGGGCGGCATGCAAACGTGGATGTGGGCCCAGCAATACCCCGGCATGATGGACATCGCCGTGCCCATGGCCTCGCTGCCCGTGGCCATGTCCGGACGCAACTGGATGCTGCGGCGCATGCTGGCCGAATCGATCCGCCGCGACCCGCTGTGGAAGGACGGCAACTACACCGAACAGCCGCCGAGCCTCAAGTTCGCCTCCACCTTCTTCGCCCTGGCCACCAGCGGCGGCGACCAGGCGCTCTACCAGCAAGCACCCACCCGCGCCCAGGCCGACCGCGTGGTCGACGAGCGGCTGCAGGCCGCGTTCGTGGGCGACGCCAACGACCACATCTACCAGTGGGAATCGTCGGGCGACTACGACGCCTCGGCCGGACTCGAAAACATCCGCGCCACGCTGCTGGCCATCAACTCCAGCGACGACGAGCGCAACCCGCCCAGTCTCGGCGTGCTCGACCGCGAGATCCGGCGCGTGCCGCGCGGCAGCGTCCTCATCATCCCCGGCAGCCCCGACACCTCGGGCCACGGCACCACGGGCAACGCGCGTTTCTGGAAACAGAATCTGGCCGAGCTGCTGGCCACGGCGCCGCGTCTGCAGCCGCAGGCCGAGCCGGCCGCGGCAACGCCGCGCTGATCGACACGGGCCTGACCCACAACGCCTGCGGCCCCGCCCCGCGCGGGGCGTCACGGTGGCGACGCTGCTTGCCCGCCAGATGGTATGGGCCTTGCTTATAGTGGTTCCGTCTCATGAGGACAGCCCCTGCCGGCGGCAGTCGTCCTCGGGGACCCGCCCTGAAGACTGAACACCCGTTCACGATCTTCACGACCGCCCATTCCTCCTCCAACAAAGAATGACTTCCTTGAAAAGATCCAGCCTGTGGCTGCTGGCCCCTGCTGCGCTGACCGTCGCACTGGCCGGCTGCTGGGGTGACTCCAGCTCCAACTCCAGCGACAACAACGCAGGCACGACACCCATCGACACGACCGTCGTCGACAGCAACGCCGACAGCTGCTCGGTGCTGTCCGACTCCGGCTCGGCCGTGGTGGTCGGCTCCGGTCTGAGCGGCGACCCTTCCGCGCCGGAGCCCTCGTCGGGCTACCGGCTGGGCTACCAGGCCAAATATTCGAGCAAGTACATGGTCGTGGCCAACACCCCGCTGGCGACCAAGGCCGGCTGCGACATCCTGAAGGCCGGTGGCACCGCCGCCGACGCGGCCGTGGCGGTGCAGGCCGTGCTGGGGCTGGTCGAGCCGCAGTCCAGCACCATCGCCGGCAGCGCCTTCATGCTGTACTACGACGCGGCCAGCAAGACCGTGTCGGCCTACGATGGCCGCGAATCGGCACCCGCTGCCGCCACCAACTTCTACCTGGCGCGCCAGAACCAGGACGACGCCGGCTCGGCCCCGCCCGTGCCCAACGCCCGCCGCAGCGGCCGCTCCATCGGCGTGCCCGGCGTGCTGCGCATGCTGGAGATGGCCCACAACGAACACGGGAAGCTGCAGTGGAGCCAGCTGTTCGACAACGGCATCAGCCTGGCCAGCCAGGGCTTCAAGGTGCCCTCGCGCCTGGCCGACGCCATCAACAGCAACGCCACCAACCTGGCGCTGGACGCCAACGCCATGGCGACCTACTTCCATGCCGACGGCACGCCCTATGCGCGCGGCGAAACCATGACCAACGTGGCCTACGCCACCACGCTCAAGGCGATTGCCAGCGGCGGCGCCAACGCGCTGCACACCGGCCCGATCGCGCAGGCCATCATCGACAAGGCCGCCCAGAGCGTGGGCGACGACGCGGCCAAGACCCCCATCACACCCAGCCTGATGACGCTGGCCGACCTGGCCGGCTACCAGGCCAAGAAACGCACCGCCGTCTGCACCACCTATCGTGCGTACTACGTCTGTGGCATGCCGCCGCCGTCGTCCGGCGGCATCGGCGTGGCACAGACGCTGGGCATTCTGGAGAACTTCGACCTCTCGCAATACCCGCCCACCGACCCGACCAACGAAGGCGGCGTGCCCAGTGTGATGGGCGTGCACCTGGTCACCGAAGCCGAGCGCCTAGCCTACGCCGACCGCGACAAGTACGTGGCCGACACCGACTACATCCCGCTGCCCGGCAACGGTATGTCGACCATGGTCGACAAGGCCTACCTGAAGAATCGCGCCAGCCTCATCAGCACGACGGCCAGCATGGGCGTGGCCTCCGCGGGTGATCTGGGCGCCATTCCGCAAGGCGTGGACACCACGGTCGAGCACGGCACCACGCACTTCTCCATCGTCGACACCTACGGCAACGTGGTCTCGATGACGACCACCGTCGAGTCGAGCATGGGCTCCTTCCACATGGTCGACGGCTTCCTGCTGACCAACCAGCTGACCGACTTCGCGGCCTCGCCCACCGACAGCAACGGCCTGCTGGTCGCCAACCGCGTGGCCCCCGGCAAGCGCCCGCGCAGCACCATGGCGCCCACGCTGGTGTTCAAGGGCACCGAGCCGGGCGACTTCCTGATGGCCACCGGCTCGCCGGGCGGCGGCACCATCATCCAGTATGTGGTCAAGACTCTGGTGGGCACACTGGACTGGGGCCTCGACGCACAGCAAGCCACCTCGCTCGTCGACTTCGGTGCCAGCAACAGCCGCACGACCAACGTTGACGGCTCCAACGCCAAGACCGCGACCAACACGGCTGGAACCCTGGACCTGACCGGCCTGGTGACCGGGCTGACCACTCTGGGGCACACCGTCTCGACCAGCGCGCAGTCCAGCGGCATCTCCACCATCATGCGCGTCAACAAGGACGGCGCCGTCAAGCTCGAAGGCGGCGTCGACCCGCGCCGCGAAGGCATCGTGCTGGGCGACGGCGCGCTCTGATCGCCCGCCGCAACACGAAGAAAGGAGCCGCGAGGCTCCTTTCTTTTGGGCGGAGAGCCGCCCTCAGTACTTGTTCGAGAAGTTCGCCGAGATACGCTGGCGCAGGTAGTCGGCACCGGTGATCGGCGGGTACTTCTTGCCCGGCCCTTCGATCACTGCGTCTTCATTGGCCTGGCAGAAAAAGGCCAGGCTGTAGCGCGCGCCCTGGTATTCGCCGGGCTTGGGATTGCGCACACGATGGAAGTTGGACGGCAACTGGTCGTCGCTCCAGCGCGTGAGCATGTCGCCGATGTTGCAGGTGATCACGCCCTCGATGGGCTCGACGGAGGTCCACTGCTGGCCGTCCATCTCTTTGCCCGGCAGCACCTGCAGGCCACCCTGGCCGGCGCGCTGGAACAGCAGCGTCAGGCAGTCGAAGTCGGTATGGGCGCCGGCGCGCCACAGGCCCAGTTCGTCCTTCAGGGCCGGGTCGACCGCGAAGTAATGCAGCATGCGCAGCGTGCTCTGGTAGGCCGGCACGGCCGGGTCATGCGCGCGCGTGAAGAAGTCGGCACCGAAACCCAACTTGTAGGCAAAGCAGGACAGCAGTTGCATGCCCACCGTCCAGCATTGGCGCTCGAAGTGCAGCGTGGCTTCACGAAAACCGGGCAGCTCGGCCTCGGTAGGCCACAGGCCGTCCATGCGCGGGCGCGTGACCTGGTAGGACTCCTTCTGGTCGGGCGTGCGGGTCGAAGGCCGGATCTGCGCCTTGTGTTCCCAGCCCGCGTTGCGCGTCAGCGGCCACTGGGCCTTGACCTCGCGCGGCAGCGCAAACAGTTGCTCGGCGCGCACGAAGGCGGCCTGGATGTCGTCCAGCGCGATGCCGTGGTTCTTGACCTGGAAAAAGCCGATGTCGACCGACGCCTGCCAGATTGCCTCGGCGATCTCGGGTTTGCGGTGCGAGAAGTCGGCCAGGTCGATCACGCGCACCTCGCGCGCTTTTTCCTGGCCCTGCCCGCCCATGCGGGCTTCTTTTTCGAGTTCGCCCAGGGTGGACCCGGCGGCCTGGATGGTGGTGGTGGTCATGGTGATGCGTTCGTCCCGAAAGCGAGGGACACGCGCCGCCGCAATGCCCGCGCTGCGGGCTGGAATGCCAGCGGCCATGTCGCTCTTGAAGGTTGTCGAAGGCCCGCCGGCCACGCGCTGGGTGCGCAGGCCGAAGGACCGGCTTCAAGAGCAATGACCGGCCCATGCAGTCCGTGCCAGCAGCACGGCCATCGAGCTGAACGCTTCTACTCTTGCGTGTGGGGCATGCAAGATGCACGCCAGTGCCTCGCCCCGTGAACGCCGGCCGCCAACGCACCATTCGAGGGAGGTATTCACCAAAACGGCCTGTCCTTCGCGTCTGGCGTGCGCCCACGCACGGCATTGCGCGGCACCCACGCTGAATGAAGGCGCTCCAGTCGCACTGGCACGCTTGGTGCTTGAACGCCCGCCAGAGTAGAAGCGTTCAGCCCGGCCCGCGGCCGGTGCCCGGAAATTGCTCGAGTCGCCTCGCGGCGCGCCCAGGCCCAGCCGGCCGGGTCTTGCCGCGGGATCGTTTCCCCTGACGACACGAGTTCCGCCATGCAACGACGCCCCTTTCTCGCCGGCCTTTGCGCCGCGCCTTTTGCCCTCACCGCCCCGGCCATCCGCGCCCAGGGCAAGCTCACCCCGGTCAAGTTCACGCTCGACTTCCGCGTCACCAGCCAGACCTCGCCCTTCTTCCTGGCGCAGGCGCGCGGCTACTACCAGGCAGCAGGGCTGGACGTGAGCATCGACGTCGGCTCGGGCTCGGTTGCCTCCATCACCCGCGTGGCCAGCGGGGCCTACGACCTGGGCCTGGGCGACCTCAGCTCGCTCGTCGAATTCCAGGCCCAGAACGACGGCGCCTCGCCCGTGCAGGCGGTCTACCAGTACTACAACCGCGCGCCCTTCGTCATCATCGGCCGCAAGGACCGGGGCATCACCACCGACTTCGCCAGCCTGCAGGGCAAAAAGGTGGCGGCTGCCGCGGTCGAATCGACGCGCCGCTGCTGGCCCATGGTCGCGCGCCAGCTCGGCGCCTCGCCCGAGCTGTTCCAGTGGATCACCACCGATTTCAGCGCACGCGACAACGTCATGGTGCGCGGCGACGTGGATGCCGCCACCTACTTCCACGACTCGGCCGTCTCGCTGTTCGCGCGCATGCCGCCGCAGGACCTGGCCGTGCTCGAATACACCAAAACGGGGCTGAGCCTGTATGGCAACGCCATCCTGGCGAGCAGCAAACTGATCGCCGAGCGGCCCGAGGTGGTACGCGGCTTTCTGGCCGCCACCCAGCGCGCGCTGGCCGAGACTTTGGCCGACCCCGAGCCCGCGCTGGCCGCCATCAAGGCGCGTGAAGGCATCCTCAACCTCGACGTGGAACGCCAGCGCTGGGCCATCACGCGCGGCTACCTTGCCACGCCTGAAACCCAGGCCCACGGCCTGGGCCGGGTGCAGCCCGATCTGCTGCAGCGCCAGATCGACGAGGTCGCCACCGTTTTCAGCCTGGCACGCAAACCAGCAGCAGGCCAGGTGTTCAATGCCGCGCTGCAACCGGCTGCCGTGAAGGTCTGAGCACGATGACGACGCAAGACACGCCCCTGCCCGGCCCCGCCGAGCAAACCATCGACGAGCGCGACGGTCTTTACCTGCGCCGCGCGATCGCCTTGGCCGACCTGGCCCGCGAGCGCGGCAACCGCCCCTTTGGCTGCGTCATCGTCGCGGCCGACGGCCAGGTCCTGGCCGAAGACCACAACCGCAACGGCGAGACCGGCGACTGCACCGCCCATGCCGAAGTCCAGGCCCTGCGCACGGCCACGCCGCGCCACCCGCGCGAAGCGCTGGCCGCCGCCACGCTCTACGCCTCGGGCGAGCCCTGCGTGATGTGCGCGGGCGCCATCTTCTGGTCCAACATCCGGCGCGTGGTCTTCGGCATCGATGCCGTGCGGCTGCGCCACTTTCGCGGCGAGCGCCTGGACCAGCGCGACGCCGAACTGTCGTGCCGCGACGTCTTCGCCGCCGCGCCCACGCCCATCGAATGCCTGGGGCCGGCGCTGCTCAGTGAAGCCAGAACCTCGCACGAAGGCGGCTGGAAGCCCTGAGCCCCAATACCACGTACACGTTGAATGGCATAGCTCTTGCAGCCGAACCCCAGGCATCACTCGCCACGCTTTCACCTGACCACCGAGGACGACCATGAACAACCGCCGCTTTTTCACCCTGAGCCTGGCCTTGCTGGCCACTGCCACGCTGGGCACGCACGGCCTGGTTTATGCCCAGAGCGCCGGCAAGAAGATCAAGGTCGACGCCATCTACTCGGTGCCCTACGAACAGCAATGGGTCGGCCGCATCCACCAGGCCCTCAAGGCGGCCGAGGCGCGCGGCGAGATCGAATACAAGTCCACCGAAAGCATCGCCAACGCCGACTACGAGCGTGTGGTGCGCGAATACGCCATGCAGGGCCAGGACCTGATCGTAGGCGAGGCCTTCCCGGTCAAGGCCGCCATGCGCAAGGTCGCGCGCGACTTTCCCAAGACCGCCTTCCTGATGGGCTCGTCGGGCAAGCCGGTCCAGCCCAACTTCTCGGTCTTCGACAACTACATCCAGGAGCCCGCCTACCTCAGTGGCATGGTCGCCGGGGGCATTACCCGCACCCACAAGATCGGCCTGGTGGGCGGCTACCCGATTCCCGAGGTCAACCGGCTCATGAACGCCTTCATGGCGGGCGCGCGCGAAGTCGATCCGCAGGTCACCTTCAGCATCAGCTTCATCAACAGCTGGTTCGACCCGCCCAAGGCCAAGGAGGCGACCTTCGCCATGATCGACGCCGGTGCCGACGTGATGTATGCCGAGCGCTTCGGCGTGGCCGACGCCGCCAAGGAGCGCGGCAAGCTGGTGATCGGCAACGTCATCAACACGCAGCCGCAGTACCCGGACAACGTGGTGGCCTCGGCGCTGTGGCACTTCGAGTCGACGGTCAACCACGCCATCGCGCAGGTCAAGGCCGGCACCTTCAAGGGCGAGGAATACGGCATCTACTCGCACATGAAATACGGCGGCGCGTCGCTGGCGCCGCTGGGCACCTTCGCGTCCAAGGTACCGGCCGACCTCCAGGCCCGGGTCACGGCCCGGGAGGCCGACATCCAGTCCGGCAAGTTCGTCGTCAAGATCGACGACAGCGCCCCCAAGGCCAAGTGACACGCCGCCCACGGCCCCTGTGCCCATGAGCAGTCCCCCGGCCCAGTCCACCGCCACCCCGGCGCTGTCGCTGCAGGGCATCACCAAACGTTTCGGCCCGCTGGTGGCCAACGACGGCATCTCGCTCGAACTGGGCACGGGCGAGGTGCTGGCCTTGCTGGGCGAAAACGGCGCGGGCAAGTCCACGCTGATGTCCATTCTGTTCGGCCATTATGTGGCCGACGCCGGCCGCATCGACGTCTTCGGCCAGCCGCTGCCGCCCGGCAATCCACGCGCCGCGCTGGCCGCGGGCATCGGCATGGTGCATCAGCACTTCTCGCTGGCCGACAACCTCACCGTGCTCGACAACGTGATGCTGGGCACCGAGCCGCTGTTCCAGCCCTGGTCCGGACGCGCCGCCGCTCGCGGCCGCCTGATGGAGGTCGCGCGGCGCTTTCGCCTGGCCATCGCGCCCGAGGCACGCGCGGGCGACCTGTCGGTCGGCGAGCGCCAGCGCGTGGAGATCCTCAAGGCGCTCTACCGGGGCGCGCGCATCCTCATCCTCGACGAACCCACGGCCGTGCTCACGCCGCAGGAAAGCGAGTCGCTGTTCGAGACACTGGGCGAGATGGTCGCCCAGGGGCTGGCCGTGATCTTCATCAGCCACAAACTGGCCGAGGTGCTGCGGGTCTCGCACCGCGTGGCCGTGCTGCGCGCCGGCCGCCTGGTCGCCAGCGCCCGCACGGCCGACGTGACGCAGCCGCAGCTGGCGCAGTGGATGGTCGGCCAGTCGCTGGCACCCGCGCGGCGCCAACCCGGCCGGGGCCGGCGCGAGATCGTCTGCGAACTGCAGCAGGCCAGCACCGCCGCTGGCTCGCGCGAGCGGCTGCGTAGCCTGGACCTGCAACTGCACGCGGGCGAGATCGTCGCCATCGCCGGTGTCTCGGGCAACGACCAGACCGCCCTGGCCGAGCTGCTGTGCGGCACGCGCCAGGCCACATCCGGCGAGTTGATCTATCTAGGTGAAACCATGCCGGATAGCCCCGCGCAGCGCGTGGCGCAAGGCATCGCGCGTGTACCCGAGGACCGCCACGGCACGGGCGTGGTCGGCGACCTGCCCTTGTGGGAAAATGCCGTGTCCGAGCGGCTGCGCGAGCCGGCCTTCTCATGCTGGGGCTGGATACGGCGCGCCGCCGCCCGGCGCCACGCGCAGCGGGTGATCGGCACCTTCGACGTGCGCGGCGGCGGCCCGATGGCGCCGGCCCGCGCGCTGTCGGGCGGCAACATGCAAAAGCTCATCCTCGGCCGCGCCTTGCTGCCCCCCGAGGGCGCGCCCGCACCACGCCTGATCGTCGCGCACCAGCCGACCTGGGGCCTGGACGTTGGCGCCGTCGCCTTCGTGCACCAGCAGCTGTTCGCCGCGCGCGATGCCGGCGCGGCCGTGCTGGTGATTTCCGACGACCTCGACGAAGTGATGCTACTGGGCGACCGCATCGCGGTCATGCACGAAGGCCAGCTGACGCCCGCGCGGGCGGCCACGGCATGGTCCCGCGCCACGCTGGGCCTGGCCATGGCCGGGCAGGACACGCCCGACGCACCGGAGGCCGCATGAGGCTGGAAAAACGCGCCCAGGCCAGCCGCCTGGCCCTGCTGCTCGCGCCCATCGGCGCCGTGGCCTTCACGCTGGCCGTGAGCGCGCTGCTGGTATGGGCCGCGGGTGCGCCCATCGGCCAGACCTACCGCCTGCTGCTGCAAGGCGCTTTCGGCTCGGTCTTCGCCTGGAGCGAGACCCTGACCCGCGCCGTGCCACTGATCCTGACAGGCCTGGCCGCTGCCGTCGCCTTCCGTGCGCGGCTGTTCAACATCGGGGCCGAGGGGCAGCTCTACGCCGGTGCCCTGGCGGCGGTCGCCATCGGCGGGCAGTACGACGGCGCCGGCCTGGCCTGGCCACCCGCGCTGCTGTTCGCGGCCATGCTGCTGGCGGCGGCCGCCGCCGGTGGCCTGCTGCTGCTCGGGCCCGCGCTGCTCAAGCGCCACCTGGGCGTGGACGAGGTGGTGACCACGCTGCTGCTCAACTTCATCGTGCTGCTGACCGTCTCGGCGCTGCTCGACGGCCCCATGAAGGATCCGATGGCCATGGGCTGGCCGCAGAGCGTGGCGCTGCAGCCCGAGCTGGAACTCGGCAAGCTCGTCGAGCGCACACGCATCCACACCGGCCTGCTGTGGGCCGTGGCGCTGGCCGTGGGCCTGTGGGCGCTGCTGCGGCTGTCGGTGTTTGGCTTTGACGTGCGCGCGCTGGGCGCCAATCCGCGCGCGGCCGCCTTCGCCGGCGTGCCTGTCACGCGCACGCTGGTGCTCGCCGCGCTGCTGTCGGGCGCACTGGCCGGACTGGCCGGGGCGATCGAAGTCGCAGGCCGCACCGGCTATGTCACGCTCGACATGTCGCCGGGCTATGGCTACACCGGCATCGTCATCGCCATGCTGGCGGGCCTGCATCCGCTGGGCGTGGTGGCCGCCGGTGTTTTTGTGGCCGGCATCCTGGTCGGCGCCGACAGCATGAGCCGGGCCGTGGGCGTGCCCACCTACATCGCCGACGTCATCGTCGCCGCCTCGCTGATCGCGGTGCTGGTGGCCACGCTGACCGCGCAATACCGCATCCGCTGGCGATGAACGCCGGCGCGCAGGAAGACCCACCGCCATGGCCGAACTGTTCGATCTTCTGACCCAGCCCGCCCTGTGGGTGGCGGTGCTGCGCATCGCCACGCCGCTCATCCTCGGCACACTGGGCGTGCTGTGGTGCGAGCGCGCGGGCGTGCTCAACCTGGGCATCGAGGGCATCATGGTCGCCGGGGCCTTCGCCGGCTGGCTGGCGGTCTACCAGGGCCTGCCCCTGTGGGGTGGCGTGGCGGTGGCGGCGGCCGTGGGCGCGGCTTTCGGGCTGCTGCACGCGGCGCTCACCGTGGGGCTGGCGCTGTCGCAGCATGTCTGCGGTCTGGGCATCACGCTGCTGGCGACCGCGCTGAGCTACTTTGGCTACCGCGTGGCCTTCCCCAAGGTCACCACGCCGCCGCAGATCGTGCCCTTCGCGCCCATGGACTGGCTGCCCATCCCCGTGCTGTCGCAGCAGACCCCGCTGACGCTGCTGGCGCTGCTGCTGGTGCCGGCCACGGCCTGGGCGCTCTACCGCACGCCGGCCGGACTGGCCGTGCGCATGGTGGGCGAAAGTCCCCAGGCCGCCGAAAGCCAGGGCATTTCAGTGGCACGCACGCGCACGGCCGCCATCGTGCTGGGCTCCGCCCTGATGGGGGTGGCCGGCGCCTTCATCACGCTGTCGGCCTTCAACGCCTTCTTCTTCAACATGATCAACGGCCGTGGCTGGATCTGCGTGGCGCTGGTCGTGTTCGCGTCGTGGCGGCCGGGCAAGGCGCTGCTGGGCGCGCTGCTGTTCGCCTTTTTCGACGCCCTGCAACTGCGCCTGCAGCAAAGCGGCGCCATCGACGTGCCTTACCAGGTGTTCCTGATGCTGCCCTACGTGCTCTCCATCCTCGCGCTGGTGCTGGTCGCACGCCGCGCGAGCTACCCGCAGGCGCTGATGAAACCCTACCGCAAGGGGGAGCGCTAGGAACGTCCTGGTGCGCGCATCAGGCGCGGCGCGCCGTCAGCCACTGGCTGGACGGCAGCGGCTCGGCCACGACGCGGACCTCGGCGATCGCGCCGAAGAAGCCGTCGGCGCGATCGCCCGCCCACGAGCCCGCGCCCACCACCCAGGGCATCGTGTCCGAGACCTTGGCCAGGCCCGAGGCGTCGCCCGAGTTGCGCAGCACCGGCGCGCCTTCGATGTACATGACGCTTTCACCCGCCTTGGCGTCCGCGACGATGGCGATGTGCACCCAGCGGTCGCGCAGGATCTCGCCCGACCAGCTGGCCTGGGGCGAGCGCGTGCCGCTGTGCGCGGGCACGATTTCCCACTGGATTTCGCGCAGGCTGGAGACGGCGAACAGCAGCGGCGGGGATTCACCGTCGCCGCCCGAAAAACCGGGCACGGCATCACGCCGGCCGTCGCGCGTCATGATGTTCATCCAGGCGTTGTTGCCGGCGCTCCAGCCGGCGTCGATCTTGACGAAGGCCTCGACCGTGTAGCCGCTGCTCGAAAAATCCATGGCGTTGAGCGCGGCCTGGTCCTGCGTCTTGAAGTAGCTCATGCGGCCGACGTTCTTGTCGGTGTTGAGAAACCGAACCGAGCCCATCGCGGCCGACAGGTGGTGGCTGTCGCTGGACCACACCAGGTCGGCCAATTGGGCCTGCGCCACGCCGGATTCCGAATTGGGCGCCACGCGATGGATGGGGTTGCTGCCGCTCTCGTCGGCCACCACTTCGCCCGACGCCACACTCTGGCCGTCGGTGCCGCTGCCAAAACGCCAGTGCGCCACGGTGCTGGTGACCTTGACGTAGTCGTCGCGGTCCTTGGGGGCGACCGGCTCGACCACGACCGGCTCGGTAAAGCCCGTCAGGATGATGTCGCGCGCCTTGTCGATCAGCGACGTGCGGCTGGCGCTGCCGGCCTTGAAGTCCTTGTTGAAGCGCGAAAAACGCTGGGCAAAGTCGATGTCGATGCTGAACTGTTCATTGCTGTCCGTGAGCACGGCCACGTCGAACTGGTTGAGCGAATCCTTGGGTTTTTCGACCACCCAGGGGGAGAACGACAGCACGTTGATCTTGTTGTGCGTCAGGTCGAACTCGTACAGCCGCATCTCACCGTTGCCGCCGTTGTAGGCCATCTGGTAGTCCACCACCATCTCATGCACGGGGTTGCCGGCGTCGTTGGTCTTGGTCAGCAGCGCGGCGCCGTGGTAGTGGCCGTTGAGCGTCATGAAGATCTGGTCGTTGTCGCGGATCAGCTTCTCCCACAGCATCAGGCCGTAGGCGGTTTCCAGTGGCGAGACCGCGTCGGCGGCGATGTTGAGCAGCTGGTGGTTGACCAGAATGACCGGCAGCGTGGGGTTGTCGGCCATGACCTTGCGGGCCCAGGCGATGCCGTTGTCGGAGATGCGCCAGGACAGCGACAGCACCATGAACTTCTGGCCCTCGGACTCGAAGACGTGGTACTCATGAAAGCCCGTCGCGTCGCGCGCGCCGAAAGTCGACTGGCGCGCCGCGCGGGCCGTGCCAAACCACTGAAGATAGGGCTCTCAGGTCACGCTGCGCGTCCGTGGCCGAGGCCTGCGAGCTGGCGTCCACGTAATCCTGGTCGTCGAGCACATCGTGGTTGCCGGCCAGGATGGAATACGGCACCTTGGCCGTCTCCAGCACACGCATGGCCTGGTCGGCGACCTTCCACTGGTCGGGCTTGCGCACCTGGTCCACCACGTCGCCCAGGTGGATCAAAAAGGGAATGTTCAGGTCTTCGGCGTTGGAGGCCGTGAAGTAGGTCTGCGCCATGAAAGGCTCGCTGCCGTACCGGCGCATGTACTGGTTGTTCTCGTCGAGCGTGGCGTAGCGTGAGTAGAACTGCGTGTCCGGCAGCACCGCCAGCGCAAAACGCGAGCCCAGCGTGCTGTCGGCCGGCTGGCTGCCGCCGCTGCTCGAGCCACTGCTTGAGCCGCTGCTGGTGTCGTTGCTCGAATCGCCGCCGCATGCGGCCAGCAGGCTGGAGCCGCCGACCGTCGCCACGGAAAGGCCGAGGCCGCGAGCAAGGACCTGACGGCGTCCGTGATCCAGGATGGCTGCGCCCACTGCGCTGTGGGTGTGATTTTTGGGCTTGAAGAAAGACATGGGGTGAGGCTGGCAAGGGTGAAAGAAAGCGGCATGCAAGTTGGTTCTTCACTGCTTTTGCTGTGTCCCCGTCCTTCTCACCCTCGATGCAGCTGAACCTATGCAGCCGGGCATTCTTGGCACCGAATATTTCAGGCGTGCGACAGGCCAAGGCCCGCGACCGCTCCCGTACACTCGCCCGATGCCCTGGCACGCCCGTCTTCGACTGCACTACACCGCCTCACCCGCTGCTGCCACCGCAGCCCCCGCCCGCACCGTGGCGCGGTTTCGCCACGACGGGCCGCTGCGCATCCTGCAAAGCCTCTACCCCGAGGGCGACGCGGTCTGCCACAACGTGATGGTGCACCCGCCCAGCGGGCTGGTCGGCGGCGACGTGCTGGACATCGACGTGCAGGTCGACGCCGGCGCGCACGGCCTGGTGACCACGCCCGGCGCGACGCGCTTTTACCGCAGCGAAGGCGACGGCGCGCTGCAGAACACACGGCTGCAGGTGGCGGCCGGCGGGCGGCTTGAATGGCTGCCGCTGGAGGCGATCTGCTACGACCAGTGCCGGGCCGAGAACCGCCTGCACATCGACCTGGCGCCCGGCGCCGAGATGATGGGCTGGGACATGACGGCGCTGGGCCTGCCCGGTGCCCGTAAACCGTTTTTGAGCGGGCATTTCCAGCAGCACATCGAACTGCCCGGCGTCTGGCTGGAGCGCGGCCGCATCGACGCGCAAGATGCCCTGCTGATGGACGGCGCACTTGGCCTGGCGGGCCAGCGCTGCTGCGCCTCGCTGTTCTTCCTGGCCGGCTCGCCGATCGAGCGTGAACGACGCCAGGCCCTGCTCGAAGCCGCGCAGACGCTGGCGCAGGCCCACGGCCTGCTGCGGCAGGTGTGGGCGCGCTGGCGCACCCTGGCCTGGCGGTTGCCCGCCACGGCGCCGCGCATCTGGGCGACCTGAGCCAACTGCCACTCGACAGTGGTGCAAATGATTGTCATGACGAATTGAGTTACACTAGCGGCGCTGCGCACGGCCTGCCGCGCGCGGTGATCCCTTTCATCACGCAAAAGCAAACTCATGACAACAACTCCTTGCGCGTGGCGTCCTCCTGTCTTGGCACTGGCTTTGTCGCTGGCCGCCCTGCAGGCAG
The DNA here is from genome assembly GCA_009912175.1 of Paracidovorax wautersii. GTDB lineage: Bacteria > Pseudomonadota > Gammaproteobacteria > Burkholderiales > Burkholderiaceae_C > Comamonas_F > Comamonas_F wautersii_A. The sequence goes on from WNDQ01000011.1 coordinate 32,397, forward strand.
CCACTGCCGCCGTCTTCGACGCACCCGACGCCAATTTCACCGGCGCCATCGCCGTCGCCCCCTTGCCGCCCGTCTATCCCGGCGGCCAGGCCACGGTGCAGGGCCGCAACCTCAAGCCCGGCCAGCGCGTGACGCTGCTGCGCGGCACCACCGATGTGGGTAACGGCGCGGCGACCGTCGCGCCAGATGGCACCTTCAAGGCCACGGTCCGCATTCCGGCCGACGCCGCCGTCGGCACGCAGCCACTGATCGCCGCCATCCAGGGGCCGGACGCGGCCGTGGTGGTTCCGCTCAAGGTCTCGCCCCAGCTCGCGCCCGTGGGCGCCGAGCGTTTCGACCGCGCGACGCGCCAGGTTGCCCAGGGCCTGTATCAGGCGACCTACAGCGAGAAAAGCCAGGCGCTGTTCCTGACCTCGTCGGTGGGCGTGCGCCCGCTCAAGAGCGCGGCCATCATCAAGGTGGACCCGGCCACGCTGCAAACCGTGGCGACGGGCGCTTCGCCAGCGACCGATGCGGTCACGGGGTTTTATGGCGTCTATGGCATCGACGTGGACGACGCCCACGGCACGGTCTGGGCCACCAACACGCGCCAGGACACGGTGGCGGTCTACCGCCAGTCCGACCTGGCGCTGGTCAAACAGTTGCCGCCCGGCGCTGCCCCGCGCGCGCATGAAATCGCCATCGACACCGAGCTGGGCCGCGCCTACGTGAGCACGGCCGCCGAGCGCCCGCCCTCGCCCGCGCAGAACCAGGTCGTCGTGTTCGACACGGCCACGCAGCAGCCCACCGGCCGCATCGACATCACCTCGACCCGCGCGGGCCAGGTCTTCAACACCCTGGGCCTGGCGCTGGACAGCTACCGCCACAAGCTCTACGTCACCAGCCTGAACACCGGCGAGCTGGCCGTGATCGACACGCAAAGCAACACGGTCGACAAGGTGATCGCGCTGCCCGTGGCCTCGGCCATGGGCGTGGCGGTGGACCCCAGCCGCAACCTCGTGTTCGTGGCGTCGCCCTCGGCCGACGGCGTGCTCATCGTCGACGCCGCCATGGGCGACGTGCTGCACACCACCGCAACCGGCGCGGGCGCACTCAAGGTCGCCTACGACGCGGCACGCGGCCTGGTCTACGTGGCCAATCGCGCAGCCGGCACCGTGACGGCCGTCAACGAGAACGGACAGATCGTCGGCAACCTCGAACTGGGCCCCTTTCCCAACCACATTGCCACCGACGGCCACGGTGCGGCCTTTGTGCTGAGCAAGATGCGCGGCGGCCCCAACGCGGCTGAGGACGCGTCGGGCGACCCGCTCACCCGCCTGCAGTTCAAGAACTGATCGCTACGCCGCCCGCCGCCTGCCGCAGTTGCGCCAGCAGCACCTGCAGCGGGTGGCGCAACTCGCGTTGGCTCAGCCGTTTGGCCTGACTGCGGCACGAGTAGCCCGTCGCCAGCGCTTCGCCTTGTTCGTCCGGCGCCGCGTCCACCTGCGGCGCCCACGACTGGGCATAAATGCGGCGCGAGGTCTCCAGATTGCGCGCCTCGTGCCCGTAGGTGCCCGACATGCCGCAGCAGCCCGTGGCCTGTACGTCCAGCCGCAGCCCGAAGTGGTTGAACACGCGTGCCCACTGCGCGCTGCTGTCGGGCGCGTTGGTTTTTTCGGTGCAATGGGCGAGCAGCCGGTAACGTGCGCCGCTGTCGGCCGGCTTGGGCAGATCGGCCAGGGCGGGCAGTTGCTCGGCCAGCCATTCCTGCGGCAGCGCCACGTGCGGCACCTCGCCAATGGCGTCGACCTTCAAGTACTCCTGCCGGTAGACCAGCGTCATGGCCGGGTCCAGCCCGACCAGCGGCACGCCGGCCGCCGCCAGCGCCTGCAGGCCGCGCGCATTGCGGATGGCCGCCTTGGCAAACGCCTGCAGAAAGCCCTGCACCTGCAGCGGCTTGCCATTGGGCCGCAGCGGCGCCAGCCAGACCTGAAAGCCCAGGCGTGCGGCCAGCTCGGCAAAGTCGGCCAGCTGGCCGGTCTCGAAAAAGCGGGTGAAGCTGTCCTGCACCAGCACCACGCTGCGCGCGCGCTGCGCCGGGGTGAGCTGCGCCAGCGCCTCGGGCGTGGCGGGCCGGATTTGCCAGGCCCGCAGCACGCCCGCCAGGTCCGTGCGGCTGAGCAAGGGGCTGTCGACCAGGCCCAGGCCCTTGCCGAGCAGCCGGCGCACCGCTGGCTGCCGCATCACGCCGTTGTAGAGCGCCGGCGCCTTGGCAAACCAGGGCATGGTGAATTCAAGCGAGCCGACCAGATAGTCGCGCGCGGGCCGCAGGTAGCGCTGGTGGTAAAGCTGCAAAAAGCGCGAACGGAAGTCCGGCACGTTGACCTTGATGGGGCACTGCCCCGCGCACGACTTGCAGGCCAGGCAGCCGGCCATGGCGTCGTAGACCTCGTGCGAAAAATCGTCGGCCCCCTTGCGCGCCGCACGGCTGTTGCGCCAGCGCGGCCACAGGCTGCGCAAAAAACCCGTCGGCTCGCGCGCGGCCTGCAGCACGTCCACGCCCGCCTGGCCCTGCAGCCGCAGCCATTCGCGCATGAGCGAGGCGCGCCCCTTGGGCGACTGCTCGCGCTGGCGCGTGGCCTTCCATGACGGGCACATCGCGTCGTCGGGGTCGTAGTTGTAGCAGGCGCCATTGCCGTTGCAGTGCATGGCCGCGCCAAAGCTTTGCCAGACCCGCTCGTCGATCTGGTGGTCGTGCTCGCCACGCGTGGGCACACCGTCGATCTTGAGCAGCCGCGCCGGGCTTTGCCAGGGCGTGGCGATCTTGCCGGGGTTGAACTGGTTGTGCGGGTCGAACGCGGCCTTCAACTGCTGCAGCGACGCGTACAGCTCGCCAAAGAAAGCCGGCGCGTATTCCGAGCGCACGCCCTTGCCGTGCTCGCCCCACAGCAGGCCGCCATAACGCTGCGTGAGCGCGGCCACGGCGTCGCTGATCGGTCGCACCAGCGCGGCCTGCGCCGGGTCTTTCATGTCCAGGGCCGGGCGCACGTGCAGCACGCCGGCGTCCACATGGCCGAACATGCCATAGGGCAGTTGATAGCCGTCGAGCAAGGCGCGGAACTCGGCAATGAAATCGGCCAGGTTCTCGGGCGGCACGGCCGTGTCCTCGACAAAGGGCTGCGGGCGCGCCTCGCCCTGCACATTGCCCAGCAGGCCCACGGCGCGCTTGCGCATGGCGTACACCCGCTTGACGGCGGGCGTGCCGGTGGCCAGCGTGTGGCCCAGCCGCTCGACCGTCGTGTCCTGCTGCAGGTGCGCGACAAAAGCGGCCACCTGGGCATCGACCGCTTCGGGGTCGTCGCCGCTGAATTCGATGAGGTTGATGCCCAGCGTCTGGCGCTGCGCATCTTGCGGAAAGTACTCGGCGACGCTGCTCCACACGAAGTCGTTCATGGCCAGCAGCAGCACCTTGGAGTCGACCGTCTCGATCGACAGCGGCTGGTGCGCGATGAGGGCGCGCGCGTCGCGCAGCGCGTCCATGAAGCCGCCGTAGCGCACGTTGACCAGCACCGCGTACTTCGGAATCGGCAGCACGTTGAGCCTGGCCTCGACCACGAAGCCGAGCGAGCCTTCGGCGCCGCACAGCACGCTGTTGAGGTTGAAGCGGCCGTCGGCCTCGCGCAGATGCGCCAGGTCGTAGCCCGTCAGGCACCGGTTGAGCTTGGGGAACTTGGCCTCGATCAGCGCGGCCTGGGTGTCGCAGATGCGCCGGGCCGTGCGGTAAACCTGGCCGGCGCGCCCGGGCTGGGCGCATTGGCGCTCCAGCGCCTCGTCGGCCAGGGGCTCGCTGAGCAGGCGCTGGCCGCCCAGCAGCACGAAGTCGAGCGCGAGCACGTGGTCGCGCGTCTTGCCGTAGGTGCAACTGCCCTGCCCGCTGGCGTCGGTGTTGATCATGCCGCCCAGCGTGGCGCGGTTGGACGTCGACAGTTCGGGCGCGAAGAACAGCCCGTGCGCGGCCAGCGCGGCGTTGAGCTGGTCCTTGACCACGCCGGCCTCCACGCGCACCCAGCCCTGCTCGGCGTTGATCTCCAGGATGCGGTTCATGTGGCGCGACAGGTCCACCACGATGCCGTCGGTCAGCGACTGGCCGTTGGTGCCCGTGCCGCCGCCGCGCGGGGCCACCACCACGTCCTGGAAATCAGGCGCGGCCAGCAGCGTGGCCAGCGTCTGCACGTCGCCCGCGTGGGCCGGGTAGACCACGGCCTGCGGCAGGCGCTGGTAGATCGAGTTGTCGGTGGCCTGCACCGTACGGCTGGCGTGGCCGGTGTGGATCTCGCCTTCAAAACCTTGCGCGGCCAGGGTGTCCAGAAACTGCTGGTAAACGGCGGGCAGGCGGCTGGCCGCCGGCAGCGGCACCGGGATGTTGCGGGCAGGACGGCTGGGCACGGCGGCCGGCCGGGGTGCGGGGCCTGGGCGCTCGGCCGGCGCCTTCTCTTGCATCAAATGCATGATTTTTGAATCGAATTCGTGGGGTAATGCAAGTATCCTTGGGTCAGAAGATAGCCACAAACGAATAATTCGCCCATTTTTGTTGCATAGAACTCATGAATCACCGTCACCTCACACCCTCCATGTCGCTGCTGCTGGTGTTCGAGGCGGCCGGGCGGCACGAAAGCTACACGCGCGCGGCCGAAGAGCTGTCGCTCAGCCAGAGTGCGATCAGCCGCCAGATCCAGGCGCTGGAGACGCACCTGGCCATCCCCCTGTTCCGGCGCGAGGGGCGGTCGGTTCGCCTGACCGACGTCGGGCGGCGCTACCACGCCGAGCTGTGCAGCGCGCTGGGGCGCATCCGCGGCGCCACGCTGCAGGCCATGGCCCACCAGGCCGGCACCGGCGCGCTGCAGTTGGCCACCCTGCCCACCCTGGGCTCCAAATGGCTGCTGCCGCGCCTGCAGGGCTTTTACGCCGCCCACCCGCGCGTGACGGTGCATTTGCACTCGCGCATCGGGGCGGTCGACTTTCATGCCGAGGGCATCGACGCGGCCATCACCGTCGGCCGGGGCGACTGGCCCGGGCTGGTCGCGCACCGGCTGTACGACGAATTCCAGGTCGCCATCGTCGCGCCGCAGATGGCCAACCGCGGCCAGGCGCTCGAGCCCGCCTGGGCGTCCACGCAGACGCTGCTGACCGTGGCCAGCAACCCGCAAGCCTGGGCCGAGTGGTTCTCGCACTTCAACCTCGACCACCGGCACATGCGCGTGGGGCCAAGCTTCGAGTTGACCTCGCACCTCGTCCAGGCGGTGCAGGCGGGCATGGGCATCGGCCTGGTGCCCCAAGCGCTGGTGCAGGAAGAACTGGACCGCGGCGACCTGCGCCCCATCGGCCCACCCATGGCCAGCACGCGCCATTACTACCTGCTCTACCCGACCGGCAACGCCGGCCTGCCCGCGCTGGTGGCGTTCCGCGACTGGCTGCTGGGCCAGCCGGCCTGATTCCTGTCATTCCGGCCGGGAATGGGGCCAGTCGGAATCGTTCATTGACCCGGCGGCACGGGCCACCCAGAATGCTTGGCGATGAAAGGCGATGTACACAGCCACGGCCTGTGGGAGGCCAGTGCCCCACCGGCCCCCGCCACGCCCGCACTGGAGGGCGAGGCACCGGCCGTTGATGCCGCCGTCGTCGGTGCCGGCTATACCGGCCTGTCGGCCGCCCTGCACCTGCGCGAAGGCGGCGCCCGCGTCGCCGTGCTGGAAGCGCAGGACGTCGGCTTTGGCGGCTCCGGGCGCAACGTCGGCCTGGTCAATGCGGGCCTGTGGATCACGCCCCAGACCGTGCTGCAAACCGCCGGGCCAGTCCATGGCCCGCGCCTGCTGCAATGCCTGGGCGAGGCGCCGTCGCTGGTCTACACGCTGATCGACCAGCACGGCATCGACTGCCAGGCCCAACGCCACGGCACCCTGCACTGCGCCGTCGGCCGCCAAGGGCTGCGCAACATCGAGACTCGCTGGCGGCAATGGAAGGACCTGGGCGCGCCCGTCGAACTGCTCGACGCCCGGGCCATCGCCCTGGCCACCGGCTGCGCGGCCTACGCGGGCGGCCTGCGCGACCTGCGCGCCGGCACCGTGCAGCCGCTGGCCTACGCGCGCGGCCTGGCCCATGCGGCCGTGGGCGCCGGTGCGCACCTGTACACAAACAGCCGCGTGACTGGCGTGCAGGACCGCCAGACGCACTGGCGGCTGCAGACTGCGCAGGGCCGGATCGACGCGAAATGGATCATCGTCGCCACCGACGCCTACACCGACGGCCCCTGGTCTGCGCTGCAGCGCGAGCAGATCCGTCTGCCCTACTTCAACATGGCCACCGCACCGCTGAGCGAGCGCCTGCGCGCGCGCATCCTGCCCAACGGCGAGGGTGCATGGGACACCCGGCAGGTGCTGTCGTCGTTCCGGCTGGACCAGGCCGGCCGCCTGGTCTTCGGCAGCGTCGGTGCCCTGCGCGGCGGCGCGAGCCACCGCATCCATGCCGACTGGGGCCGGCGCGCGCTGGCGCGGCTCTTTCCCGAGCTGGGCCACGTCACCTTTGAATACGCCTGGTACGGCCAGATCGGCATGACGACCAACGCACTGCCGCGTTTTCACACGCTGGCGCGCAACACCGTCGCCATCGCGGGCTACAACGGGCGCGGCATCGCACCCGGGACCGCGCTGGGGCGCGAGCTGGCCCGGCTGGTGCTGGGGCAGATCGACGCCAGCGACCTGCCGCTGCCGACCACCACACCCGACCACCCGCCGTTCAAACCCGCGCGCGAAGCCTTCTACGAATACGGCGCCCTGGCAGCGCACGCCGGCGGCGGCTGGGTCTGAGGTTCTGAGTCAGATCGCCACCAGCTGCCGCACCCCGTCGGCCGCCATGTCCTTGCCCAGGCCGCTCTTGATCACCTCGCCACGCTCCATCACGACGTAGTGGTCGGCCAGTTCCTCGGCGAAGTCGTAGTACTGCTCGACCAGCACGATGGCCATGTCGCCCCGGTCGGCCAGCATGCGAATGACGCGGCCGATGTCCTTGATGATGGACGGCTGGATGCCCTCGGTCGGCTCGTCCAGGATCAGCACCCGCGGGCCGGGCTGCAGCGCGCGCGCAATGGCCAGCTGTTGCTGCTGCCCGCCCGAAAGGTCGCCGCCACGCCGGCCCAGCATCTGCTTGAGCACGGGGAACAGCTCGAACATGCGTGGGTCGAGCGGGGTTGAGGCCGGCTTGTAGGCCAGGCCCATGCGCAGGTTTTCTTCGACCGTCAGGCGCGAAAAAATCTCGCGGCCCTGCGGCACGTAGCCCAGGCCCAGCCGCGTGCGCTCGTAAGGCTTGAGGCGGTCGATGCGCTGGCCGGCCAGGGTGATCTCGCCCGAGCGGATCGGCACCAGGCCCATGAGCGATTTCAGCAGCGTGGTCTTGCCCACGCCGTTGCGCCCGAGGATGACGGTGACCTTGCCCAGCTCGGCCGTCAGGCTCACGTCGCGCAGGATGTGCGAGCCGCCGTAGTACTGGTTGATGTTGTGGATCTGCAGCATGGCGTTTTATCTCCCCAGGTAGACCTCGATGACACGCTCGTCGGCCTGCACCTCGTCGAGCGTGCCTTGCGCCAGCACCGAGCCATCGCACAGCACGGTGACGATGTCGCTGATGGTGCGGATGAAGCTCATGTCGTGCTCGACCACCATCAACGAATGCCGGCCCTTGAGGCTGAGGAACAGCTCGGCGGTGCGCACGGTTTCCTCATCGGTCATGCCGGCGACGGGCTCGTCGAGCAGCAGCAGCTTGGGCTCCTGCATGAGCAGCATGCCGATCTCCAGCCACTGCTTCTGGCCGTGGCTCAGGTTGCCGGCCAGCCGGTTGACGCTGGCGGCCAGGTGGATGGTGTGCAGCACCTCGGCCAGCCGGTCGGCCTGGTCGCTGGCCAGCGCAAAACGCATCGACGGCCACACGCGCTTGTCGGTCTTGAGCGCCAGCTCCAGGTTCTCGTAGACCGTGAGCTGCTCGAACACCGTGGGTTTCTGGAACTTGCGACCAATGCCCAGCTCGGCGATCTCGGCCTCGCGGTGGCGCAGCAGGTCGATGGTGCCGCCAAAGAACACCGTGCCCGTGTCGGGCCGGGTCTTGCCGGTGATGATGTCCATCATCGTGGTCTTGCCGGCGCCATTGGGGCCGATGATGCAGCGCAGCTCGCCCGGCGCGATGTCCAGCGACAGGCCATTGATGGCCTTGAAGCCGTCAAAACTCACGCTCACGTCTTCCAGATAGAGGATGCGGCCGTGCGTGGTGTCGAGCGCGCCCGGCACCACCGGCCGGCCCAGCGCGGCGGTGCGTCCGCCCGATTCGGTCGGCTCCGCTTGCGGCGCGGCACCCCGGTGCGCGGCCAGTCGGCGCGCGCCTTCTTCCATCAGGTCGGGCGTCATGCCGGCTCTCCCTCGTTCGATTTTTTCTTGCCCACAATGCAGCGCACCAGGCCGACAATGCCCTGCGGCAGGAACAGCGTGACGGCGATGAACAGCGCCCCCAGGAAGTACAACCAGACCTCGGGGTAAGCAGCCGTGAACCAGCTCTTCGCTCCGCTGACCGCGAACGCGCCGACGATGGGCCCGATCAACGTGCCGCGCCCGCCCACGGCTGCCCAGATGGCGATCTCGATGGAGTTGGCCGGACTCATCTCGCTGGGGTTGATGATGCCGACCTGCGGCACGTACAGCGCGCCGGCAATGCCGCACATCACGGCCGAGATCGTCCAGATGCTCAGCTTGTAAGCCACCGGGTTGTAGCCCGAGAACATGACGCGGCTTTCAGCATCACGAATGGCCACCAGCACCCGGCCGTACTTGCTGCGCACCAGTGCGCGGGCGAACAGAAAGCTGCCCAGCAGCGCCAACCCGGTCAGCACGAACAGCGTCATGCGCATCTCTTGCGTGGCAATCGGTGTGCCCAGAATGCGTTTGAAATCCGTAAAGCCGTTGTTGCCGCCAAAGCCGGTTTCATTGCGAAAGAACAGCAGCATGGCCGCGAACACCAGAGCCTGCGTGATGATCGAAAAGTACACGTCCTTGATGCGCGAGCGAAACGAGAAGTAGCCGAACACAAAGGCCACCAGCGCCGGCACCAACACGATCAGCAGCAGCGTGGCGACGAAGCTGCCCGACAGCGCCCAGTGCCAGGGCAACTCCTTCCAGTCCAGAAAGACCATGAAGTCCGGCAGCGCGCTGCCGTAGTTGCCGTCGGTGCCGATCTGGCGCATGAGGTACATGCCCATCACATAGCCGCCCAGCGCAAAGAACAGCCCATGGCCCAGCGACAGGATGCCGGCATAGCCCCAGATCAGGTCCATGGCCAGCGCGGCGATGGCGTAGCACATGATCTTGCCCAGCAGGTTGACCAGGTAGTCGCTCATGTGCAGCGGGCTGCCTGCCGGCACCCACAGGTTGAGCACGGGCGCCACCGCGCAGACGGCGATGAGCGCGATGAAGAAGGCCGACCAGCCACCGCGTGTGAGCAGCGGCGCGCGCTGCGGCAGCGCGAGTGTCGAAGAAGCGGTCGCCGTGTTCATGCCGAGCGCCCTTTCACAGCAAAGATGCCCTGCGGCCGTTTTTGAATGAAGACGATGACCAGCACCAGCACGGCGATCTTGGCCAGCACCGCGCCCGACCAGCCTTCGAGCAGCTTGCCCGCAATGCCCAGCCCGAGCGCGGCGTAGACGGTGCCGGCCAACTGGCCCACGCCGCCCAGCACCACCACCAGGAAGGAGTCGACGATGTAGCCGCGCCCCAGGTCCGGCCCCACGTTGCCGATCTGGCTGAGCGCGCAGCCGGCCAGCCCCGCAATGCCCGAGCCCAGCGCGAAGGCGTAGGTGTCGATGCGCGCGGTGTTGACGCCCATGCACGAGGCAATCGCCCGGTTCTGCGTGACGCCGCGCACGAACAGCCCCAGCCGCGTGCGTGCGATCAGCCAGAACACGCCCAGCAGCACGGCCGCGGCAAAGGCGATGATGATCAGCCGGTTCCACGGCAGCATCAGGTTGGGCAGCACGGCCAGGCCGTCGCTCATCCACGCGGGGTTTTCCACGCCCACGTTCTGCGCGCCGAACAGGCTGCGCACGCCCTGCATCAGCACCAGGCTGATGCCCCAGGTGGCCAGCAGCGTCTCCAGCGGCCGGCCGTACAGGAAACGGATCACCGAGCGCTCCAGCGCTGCGCCCACGGCGGCCGAAACCATGAAGGACGCCGGCACGGCCACGACCAGGTACCAGCCAAAGGCGTCCGGCAGATAACGCTGGAACAGCACCTGCACCAGGTAGGTGGCATAGGCGCCGATCATGATCAGCTCGCCGTGCGCCATGTTGATCACACCCATCAGCCCGTAGGTGATGGCCAGGCCCAGCGCGGCCAGCAGCAGGATGCTGCCCAGGCTCACGCCCGTGAACAGCACGCCCAGCCGGTCGCCCCAGGCCAGGCGTTCGTCGATGGCGGCGATGGCCTTGGCGATGGCCTGCTTCACGCCCGCGTCGTCCTCGTCGCGCAGGCGCTCGTTGAGCAGCGCCTTGGTGGCCGGTGTCTGGATGTCCGCCAGCGCGGCCACGGCCGCCAGGCGCTGGGCCGCGTCGTCGCTGCCCAGCAGCATGCTGGCGCGCACGCGCTGCAGCGCCTCGCGGATGTTGTCGTCGTGCTCGGCGGCCAGCGCACGCTCGATCAGCGGCAGCTTGGCCGGGTCGGTGCGGCCTTCGAGCGAGGCAGCGGCCTGCGCCCGCACGGCGGCATCGGGCGAGGCCAGTTGCAGCGCGGCGATGCCGGCGGCGATTTCCTCGCGCATGTAGTTGTTGTTGACGACGTCCTCGGCGTCCTCGGGCGGCTCGGCGGCCGCGCCCGTGGCGGGGTCGACGTAGCCATCGCCTTCAAGCATGAAGACTTTGTCCTCGGTGAACTTGACGCCGTCGTCGGCCAGGGCCTGCAGGAAGGCGGCCGTGCGCGCGTCGGCGTCTGGCGCGGTGACCGCCTGGGCGATGGCCTCGGCGCGGTCGGCCGAGCCGCCCGAGGCCATGGCCAGCGCCTGCTCGGGCGTGAGCGCATGCGCGGCGCTGGCCATCAGCGCCAGCAAAGCGGCCAGGCCACCGGCACAGGCCCATTGCCGCCAACGGCCGGGATGGAAATTCATAAGCATGGTGCGCGGATGAAAAGGCACGACGCCTGGGCGGCGTTCCGTTGCCAGAGAGAGAAAACCAAAAACCGGGGCCGGCCACGCCGCCCCGGTTTCACAGCCGCCCCGATCTGGCGCGGCATGCGAAGCCTGCGGCTTACATCTTCTCGGGCTCGTCCTTCTTCTTGTCGTTGCCGGGGATGTAGGGGCTCCAGGGCTGGGCCTTGATCGGGCCCTTGGTCTTCCAAACCACGTTGAACTGGCCGTCGGCCTTGACCTCGCCGATCAGCACCGGCTTGTGCAGGTGGTGGTTCTTCTCGTCCATCTTCACGGTGTAGCCGTCGGGCGCCTTGAAGGTCTGGCCGGCCATGGCGGCGATCACCTTGTTGACGTCGGTGGTGCCCGCCTTCTCGACCGCCTGCTTCCACATGTTGATGCCGATGTAGGTGGCCTCCATCGGGTCGTTGGTGATGGGCTTGGTGCTCTGGCCGGGCAGCTTCTTGGCCTTGGCGTAGTCGCTCCACTTCTTGATGAACTCGGTGTTGGTCGGGTTCTTGACGCTCATGAAGTAGTTCCAGGCGGCCAGGTGGCCCACCAGCGGCTTGGTGTCGACGCCGCGCAGCTCTTCCTCGCCCACGGAGAAAGCCACGACCGGCACGTCGGAAGCCTTCAGGCCCGCGTTGCCCAGCTCTTTATAGAAGGGCACGTTGGAGTTGCCGTTGATGGTCGAGACCACGGCCGTCTTGCCGCCGGCCGAGAACTTCTTGATGTCGGCCACGATGGTCTGGTAGTCGCTGTGGCCGAACGGCGTGTAGGTTTCCAGGATGTCCGCGTCCTTGATGCCCTTGCTGTTGAGGAAGGCACGCAGGATCTTGTTGGTGGTGCGCGGGTAGACGTAGTCCGTGCCCAGCAGCACAAAACGCTTGGCGCCGCCGCCTTCCTTGCTCAGCAGGTACTCGACCGCCGGAATGGCCTGCTGGTTGGGTGCGGCACCGTGTAGAACACGTTCTTGGACAGCTCTTCGCCCTCGTACTGCACGGGGTAGAACAGCAGGCCGTTGAGCTCTTCGAACACCGGCAGCACCGACTTGCGCGACACCGAAGTCCAGCAGCCGAACACCACGGCCACCTTGTCCTGCGTGATCAGCTGGCGCGCCTTCTCGGCGAACAGCGGCCAGTCGGAAGCCGGGTCGACCACCACGGGCTCGAGCTTCTTGCCCAGCACGCCGCCCTTGGCGTTGATCTCGTCAATGGCCATCAGCACGGTGTCCTTGAGCACCGTTTCAGAAATGGCCATCGTGCCCGACAGGCTGTGCAGCACGCCCACCTTGATGGTGTCGGCGGCCTGGGCCACGGAAGTCAGGCCCAGGGCCATGACGCCCAATGCGACGGCGGAGAGCGCCTTGCCAGCGCTGCGGCGGTTGATGTTCATGAGATCCTCCAAAAGGGGCGATGCAAGAGATGGGTACGGTTGGGCAGGATCGGCCTGGGCACGTGCCTGTGACCGATGGATACAAGCGTACGCAGCGCCCGTGCGCCGGCCAATACGCCTTGTGGCGTATGGCCCGCCCGCCTGGCTCCCGGGCCGCCGTCGTGCGTGGATTTCGTCCTACACGCGCCCGGGCGCGGTGGCGCTACGATCCGCGCTCTCAACACTCCTGTGGGGCGGCCATGAAAAAAATAGGCCTTTGTTTCCTGATCGCGGCGCTGTCGCTGTCGTCCGTTCCCGCGCTCGCGCGTGACCACGGCGGCGACGATCGCCGCGGCTCCAAGCACGACCGGTACGAGCGCTACGACCGGGATGACCGGTATGACAAGCACGACCGCTACCGCCGGGGCGGCCCACCGCCGCACGCACCCGCCTGGGGCCACCGCTACCAGCGCGGCGAGTACGTCCCTTACGAATACCGTGGCCGCCAGTACGTCGTCAACGACTGGCGCGTCTACGGCCTGCGCCAGCCGCCGCGCGGCCACTACTGGATCCAGAACGGCGGCGACTTCCTGCTCGTGGCCATCGCCACGGGTGTGATCACCTCCGTCATCCTCAACGGCGGCTATTGAATCGGGGGCGCCGCTCCGCCAGGACGGCCCCCAGAACGTGAAAAGGCCCGCCCCGCTGTCAACAGCGGGGCGGGCCTTGCGCATGCAGGTGGCCCGCAGGCCACCTGTCAGTCAGGCACCCATCAGGCCGCCGGCTTGGCGGCTGGCTTCTTGGCGTGGTGGTGAGACTTTTTCTTGGCGTGATGCTTGCTGGCCTTGGCTGCGGGAGCGGCAGCAGACGCTGCAGGCGCCGCCGCAGGCGTTGCCGGCGCTGCTGCCGGAGCCAGCGTCTGCGCGAAGGCGGTGGCAGCGCCGAGGGCCATAGCCGTACCGAGGATGATGCTGGTGATCTTCATGTTGTCCTCTGCGAGTCGTTGAAAGAAAACGCCACATGGCGCAAGGCCACTATACGTCCGCACACGCGTTATTGCAGCAGCCTGTGCCCTCGCCTGCCCCCTAAACCGGCCGCATTTAAGCTGGCTTTAAGCTCCGGACAAGGAACAGACGGGATCGTACATTTCCTGTCAACGCCCCGAGGATCGCAGCTTCAGCTCCGCCCAGCGCCGGGCATCGGTGAAGCCGTCTTCAGGACGGGACCAGGGCCCGTTGACGTCCTGGATGTCGCCATCGGGCAAAGTCACCACCGCCCGCTGGAACCGGCCGTCGGCCACGCGCAAGGCGATCTCCACATCGAAGACACGCTCGCCGCTGTCCACGCGCTCCAGCCCAAAGATGGCGTGATAGCGGTAGCGGGCGACTGTTTCTGAACTGCTCATAAGGCACGCATCATAGATGCGCACGGCGCCCCGCGTGGCGCCTGTCTCCCCTTCACTTGAAGGAAGCCTTCAGCAAGGCGCGCTGCACCTCGTAAGCACTCCCGACAAAGCCTATCGTGGCCAGCACCGCGCTGGCCCACGTCCCATCCAGCCCGCCATCCACCGAGACGGCGAACAGCGACACATAAATCCCCAGGCGAAAGAACCGCATCGGTCTCCAAACTCATGTCATGTTGTTAATACGCATCAGAAATGCGTTCCACACGCTAAGAATGAGTCTCAAACCAAGAAGTTCCTTGACACCGCCATTCTTCTTATGGATGCAACATGTCACTCAGCCGTGGACAGGCCGCGGCCGAGTGTCCACCGCCAGGCACAACAATCCCGTCAGCAGCGCCAGACCGACATGGCCCATGTACAGCAGGTTGAAATCCGCGTGGCTCAGCGTGCCCTTGCCCAGCAGCAGCACCGTCAGCGCCACCCCCAGCACCGCGCCGATCTGGCGCGTGGCCTGGTTGACCGCACTGCCCACCGCGTAATGCTGCGGCGGCAACCGATTGACCGCGGCGCCGGCCAGCGACGGCATCACCATGCCCACGCCCAACCCGCTCAGGAGCAGGCCTGGCAGCCAATGCGTCAGATAGGCCGGTTCGGCACCCGGCACCAACAGGAACCACAGGCCGCTGGCGGCATAGACCAGCGCGCCGCCCACCAGGAATGGCCGGTGTCCCATGCGGGCCGCCAGCCTGCCGGTGATGATCGCGGTCGGCATCACCAGCAAGGGGCCTGGGGTCACCGCCAGGCCAGCGCGCGGCAGGCTGTAGTGCCAGACACCGGTCATGTAGAAGAAGAAAGCGAAGAACATCATCGCGAAAGCGATGCCGAAGCTGAGCGTGGCCAGGTTCACGTAGCGATAGGTCCGGTACTTGAACAACGCCAGGTCGACCAGCGGATGCGGCGTGGCGCGGGCCCAGCCCACGAAGGCCGCCAGCGACACCAGCCCCACGGCCGCCAGGACCCACAGATCGCCGCGGCTCCAGTGCGGCGATTCCGACTGCACGATCGCCAGCGCCACCGCACCCACGCCCACCACCAGCAGCGCCATGCCCACGCCATCGACGCGGCGCCGCGCCTGGTCACGCACCGACTCCTTGAGACGGGCCGCGCCGAACCACAGCGACAGCGCACCCAACGGCAGGTTGATGTAGAACGCCCAGGGCCAGCCGGCGGCATCGACCACGAAGGCGCCCAGGCTGGGGCCAACCGCCGCCGCCAGCGCACCCACCGCGCCCCACAGGCTTACCGCCACCGAGCGCTGCGCCAGCGGGAAGGCCGCCAGGAACAGCAGCACGCCGATCAGGAACATGCGCTTGCGCCCATGCGTGTCGGCCAGGCCGCCGGACGGGATCAGCATGGCCGCATAGACCACGGTGTAGGCGTTGAGCACCCACGACATGTCGGCCGCCGAGGCGTCGGGAAAGCCGGCGCGCATGGCACCGAACGCGGCATAGAGCAGGGTCGCGTCCAGCGAGACCAGGAATACGGCCACGCTGGCGATCCAGAAGACCGGCCAGGGCGATACCGCCACAGAAGGCACAGCGGCGTGGGAAGCCGCGGGGGTGGCATTGGAGTGCATGTCGATCAGACTCGGAAATGACGTCGGGAAGGTCGCAAGGCGCGGCATACGCGCCCACGGTTCATGCCTGCAGGTAGACACCCGGGTGGGCGGACAGGCCCTGCTTGACCTGGCGCGTCGCCTCGTCGGCCAGCACTTCCTCGGCACCGGCCTCGAGCGCGTCGAAAGCCTGGCGCACCACCGCATCCGGCGACAGCTTGGGCGCTTCCAGGCCACGCGTCAGGTCGGTGTCGACGAAGCCCATGTGCAGGCCGAGCACCTGCGTGCCCTGCTCGCGCAGTTCGTGGCGCAGGCCATTGGTCAGGGCCCAGGCGGCCGACTTGCTCATGCCGTACACGCCCAGGCGCGGCCGGTTGATCCAGCTGGCGATCGACAGCACGTTCAGCAGCGCGCCGCCGCCATGGGCCGCGAGTGCCGGCGCAAAAGCCTGCGCCACGCGCAGCGAGCCCAGCAGGTTGGTTTCCAGGTGGCGACGCGCCGACTCCACGCTGTCCGGGGCCAGAAAACCGCCAAACACGGCGATGCCGGCGTTGTTGATGACCAGCGTCACGTCCTGGGCCAGGGCGGCCGCGGCGGCCACGTCGGCATCGCTCGTGACGTCGAGCTGGATGGCCTGCACGCCCGGCAGCGTGATGCTGGCCGGATCACGCGCGCCGGCGTAGACCTTGCGGGCACCCCGGGCCAGGGCCTCGCGGGCGAAGGCCAGGCCGATGCCACGGTTGGCGCCCGTGATGAGGACGGTTGCGTTCTTCAATTCCATGAGGGGTTCCTTGGGGACTGCGTCCGGAAGAAAGACCGGGGTTGCCGGTCGGCTGCAAAAAATATGATGATCGTCATATAGCTAAGGGCAAAAAAGGCCGCTCGCAGCAGCCTCTATCAGCCAGTGCCAGTGCATGGCCTGCTGGCCCTCGCTGTCGTAGTGTTCGAGGATGGACTGGCGCGCGGCCGCCAGCATGGCGCGCCCTTCTTCGTTGTCGCCCAGCGCACGCGCCAGCTGCAGCGTGCCGACGAGATGGCCCGTCACCGCCATGGCGACATGCGGCGCAGCGTCGTCCGGCAAGGCACGACGCACAACCTCGACCAGACCCCGCACCCGGCGGGCCGACACGTCGCGGACTTCGGGCGACTGCCGCGGCATCTCGGAGGCGAGCGCCGCAATCGGGCAGCCGCCCTCGCCATTGGCCAGATGACTCGGCGACAGATAGCCTTCCACCAGCGCCCGCAGCGGGCTGGCACCATCGGCCCGGCGGCGTTCCACGGACTGCGCCACGCGGCCGGCACCGTCACGGCCGGCCCGCTCCATCGCTGCCACCAACAAGGCATCACGCGACGCAAAGTGCGCATAGAAACCGCCGTGCGTCAGCCCGGCCTCCTTCATGACGTCGGCCACGCCCACGCCGGCGTAACCCTGACGCCGGATCGCGCGCGCGGCCGCTTCCACGATGCGTTCATGGGAGATCTCTTTACGGGAAGTGGGGCCGGGCATGATTGGGAATTCAAAATATGACAATCATCATATTGTAAAGCCGGCGGATTGCGACGACCAGATCCTCCCGTGGCGATGTTTTTTGTCTTGGGGCGACGGCAAAAAACCCGCGCTGCCAGGAAACACATGCGGGCTTTGGGAGTGCTGGACACTCGTTGAAACGGGAATTTGGCCTGCCTGGAGGGGTTCGAACCCCCGACCCACAGCTTAGAAGGCTGTTGCTCTATCCAACTGAGCTACAGGCAGTGAAGAGATGACATCAAGCGCCAAGGCGGGCGCTCATGAAAAAGACGGCGGCGCGCAAGGCCGAACAGCCGGCGGGCGCCACGGACAGGGTCTGTGTGACGACGCGTCATTATGCCTGGATCACAACCCCATCTTAGAGCCGGTCCCGCTCGATTTTGCGCGCAGCCGCCCTTGTCCTGCCCTCTTGGCCAACCCTCTGCGCAAGCGCCCGCACGCCCGCGACTGCTCCTGGCTGTCATCCCGCCGTCACGATCCCCACCTAGGCTGCAGTCGCCCCACGACACCCCAGCCTGCCCTGGAACGGATCAGCGACGGACGCGCTTCGGCGACGCAAAAGATGGGAGGGTAGCGCTTTCGAGCGGGTGTGAACGGGACCGTGGTGGCCATCCTCCACCAGCCCATCGACGCCAACATGCAAGACAGCAGCCAGCCACCGACCGATCGCGATCCCAACACACCCACCTCAGAAGCTCTCAACGTCAGCCGCCGGCGCCTGCTGGGCGGCGCGCTGGGCGCGCCCCTTGTCGGGGCGGCCACGCTATCGGGCTGCGCCAGCGCCGGCACGGGGTCGGGCGCCACCCGACCAGCACCGCTTGACCTGGACGCCGCGCTGCGCGACCAGGTCAAGACCATCGTCGTGATCTATGGCGAAAACCGCAGCTTCAACAATCTGTTCGCCGACTTTCCCGGCCTGGCGCGGCCGCTGGCCCAGTTGCGGCCGGCCGACTACCAGCAGCGCGACCGCGACGGCAGTGTGCTGCCCCGGCTGCCCAGCGTTCCGGGCGGCTGGCTGAAAGAGGCGCAGACCTCCAACGGTCTGCCCTACCCCGCGGGCACGCAGTACCAGACGAATCTGCCCAACGCGCCCTTTCGCCTGCGGGGACCGGGCGGCGAGAACCTGCCGCTGGGCCTGGTCACGCGCGACCTGTGGCATGTCTTCTATCAGAACCAGATGCAGATCAACGAGGGCCGCAACGACAGGTTCGTTGCTTGGGCCGACTCGGGCGCCTTCACCATGGGCTGCTACGCCAACACCAGCTACGCGCTGCGGCTGTGGTCGATCGCGCGCGAATTCGTGCTGTGCGACAACTTCTTCCAGGGCGCTTTCGGCGGCTCCTTCCTGAACCACCTCTACCTGGTGTCCGCGACCGCGCCGCGTTACCCCAACGCCGACACCAGCATCGCCGCCGGCCTGATCGCCACCACCGTCAGCGGCGCGCCGGACGACACACGCCTCAAGCCGCTGCCGACCTCGCCGGCCAGCGCCCTGGACGGCGTCCCGGCCTTCGGCCCCAGCGCACTCACGCCCACGGAAACACGGCCCGACGGCACACGGCTGAGCTATGGCGTCAACACCATGGCCCCGCCCTACGCCCCGACCTGGACCAATCTGGCCATGGACGCCACGGGCCAGGTGGTGGACTTCACCAAGCCCGCCAACGCCAGCGCGCTGCCACCCCAGGTCCACGAACACATCGGCGACAAGCTCGACGCCCGCGGCGTGGAGTGGGCCTGGTACGCCGGTGCCTACCAGCAGACGCTGGCGCAGCACGGCGCCAACATCGCCAACGGCACGCCGGTGGTGCCCAACTTCCAGTACCACCACCAGCCCTTCAATTACTTCAGGAACCTGGCGCCCGGCACCGCGGCACGCGAGCGGCGCCTGCGCGACGGCGGGCTGGGCGACGACGAAAGCTCCAACAAATTCATCGCCGATGCCAAGGCCGGCCGGCTGCCGGCCGTGACCTTCTACAAGCCCCAGGGCAACCTGAACCTGCACGCGGGCTATGCGGACGTGGCCTCGGGCGACCAGCACATCGCCCACATCGTATCGGTGCTGCGCGCCAGCCCGCAGTGGGAAAACATGGTGGTGGTCATCACCTTCGACGAAAACGGCGGCTGGTGGGACCACGTCGCGCCGCCCAAGGGCGACCGCTGGGGCCCGGGCTCGCGCATTCCGGCCCTCGTGGTCTCGCCGTTCGCCCGCAAGGGCCATGTCGACCACACGCCCTTCGACAAGGCGTCGATCCTGCGGCTGATCACGCGCACCTTCGCCCTGGAGCCGCTGGCCGGCCTGCAGGAGCGTGACCAGGCCATGGCCGCCCGGGGACAGGCCCCGCTGGGCGACCTGACCCATGCCCTGGAGCTTTGAAGCTTAGAACCTCCGGCTTAAGCCCCGCCTAAGAAACGGTCCCTAGACTGCCATCCATTCCATAGGGCAATCTTTACTCCGTCCTCACCCTCCCTCAGGGCCCTATGGATTCACCCACTCGGCGTCTCGAACCCGAGTGGGGTTTTTTTGTCTTGGGGCGGCCCGGCGACAAAAAAAGCCCGCCTTGCGCAAAGCAAGACGGGCATGAAGCCACCTTAGAGGGTGGAGGAGACAAACGGTGATGCCTGCGTCCCATTGGAAACGCAGGCATCGATGGCGTGATTGTAATGCTGAAATACGTGAATTTCAATAATTACTGAAATTTCGCAAATCAATAACTTGAACCCTGTCTTGCCTGCGCACAGCCTGCTCGCTTCCATCGGAGCCGCACCGCCAAAAGATGGTCGCCGGGCGCGCCACACGGCCTTCCGGCCCCTATCATTCACGCTCCGATATCCTGCACCCGTCGTGCCGGCTGTCGTCTGTTCTGCCACTGGCCCATTCGCCTTGCCATTGCCGCTCCAGGAGCCCCGTCCATGTCGTTCGTGATGCCCGCCTTCGTGGGCAAGCTGATCAAGCTGTTTGATCGTCCCAGCCTGCGGGCCGGGCTGCTGGTGGCCGCGGCACTGGTCGTGGGGACGCTGGTCTTCGAGTCGCTGCAGCACCTGCTCGCCGAGGTCAAGTACCGCCGCATCGCGGCCCTGGTCAGCCAGACTCCCACGCACCTGCTGCTGCTGGCGGGCCTGGCCACGCTGGCCAGCTACATCTGCCTGATGGGCTACGACTTTTCCTCGCTGCGCTACTTGGGCCTGCGCGAGAAGGTGCGGCGCTCGACCATCGGGCTGACGTCCTTCATCGCCTTTGCGCTGGGCAACACCGTCGGGCTCGGCCCGCTGGCCGGCGGCGCCGTGCGCATGCGCATGTTCACGGCGGCCGGACTGGAGCCCATGCAAGTGGCTCGCGCGGCCGCGTTCAATGCCCTGGCCTTTGGCTTCGGCACCACGGCGTTCGGCGCAGCAGCGCTGCTGTGGGGGGCACCCGACGTGGCCGAGTTGGCCCACATGCCCGCAGCCGCGCTGCGCGCCATCGCCCTGGGCCTGCTGGCGGCGCTGGGCTGGCTGCTGTGGCGCTGCGCCCACCGCCCCTACCTGCGGGTGCGCCACTGGAAGATCGAGCTGCCCCATCTGCGGCTGGCCCTGCAGCAGTTGGCCATCACCGCGCTGGACCTGAGCTTTGCGGCGCTCACGCTGTGGGTGCTGCTACCCACCGAGGGGCTGTCGTGGTGGACCTACCTGTCCTTCTATCTGCTGGCGCTGGCGCTGGGCGTGATCAGCCATGTGCCGGCCGGCCTGGGCGTGTTCGAGGCGGTGATGCTGCTGGGCATCGGCGGCACGGTGCCGCCCGACCAGTTGGCCGCCGCCCTGGTGCTCTATCGCCTGATCTACTTCCTGTTCCCGCTGGGGCTGGCGGCCACGCTGCTGGTCGGCTACGAAGCCCTGCTGCATGGCCGCGCGAGCGGCAAGGCGACGGCGGTGCTGGGCGCGAGCCTGCCGCTGGCCCGGGCGGCCGCGCGCATGAGCCCCATGCTGCTGGCGGCGCTGACCTTCATCGCCGGCATCGTGCTGCTGGTCTCGGGCGTGACGCCAGCCAGCCACAGCGCGGCCGAGCTGCTGTCGGTCAAGGTCCCGCTCATCCTGGTCGAGTCGGCCCACATGGTGGGCAGCATCTGCGGCCTGCTGCTGCTGGTGCTCGCCCGCGGCCTGCTGCACCGGCTGGACGCGGCCTGGTGGGGCGCGCTGGCGGCCACCGGCATCAGCTTCTGGCTGGCGCTGCCCAAGGGCATCGCCGTGCACGAGATGATGTACCTGGGCTTTCTGTTCTCGCTGCTGCTCATCTCGCGTCGCCAGTTCAACCGCCGCTCGTCGCTGTTCTCGATGCAGTTCGACGTGTACTGGCTGGTCTGGCTGGGCGCGACGCTGGCGGCGGTGGCCTGGATCTTCTTTTTCACCTACCGCAACGTCGCCTACACCAACGAGCTGTGGTGGCGCTTCGAATTCAACGCCAACGCCCCGCGTTCGCTGCGTGCGGCGCTGGCGGTGGCGCTGATCACGCTGGTCTTTGCCGTCTGGCAGTTGCTGCGCAAGCCCTCGGGCGTGCCGGCCGCGGCCAGCCGGGAAGAGCTGGCACGCTCGCGCGCCATCATTGCCGGCCAGCCCAATGCGCAGGCTTTCATCATGCTCTCTGGCGACAAGAGTGTGCTGTTCTCGGCCTCGGGCCAGTCCTTCCTGATGTACGGCAAGCAGGGGCGCAGCTGGATCGCCCTGTTCGACCCGGTGGGCCCGACCCACGAATGGCCCGAGCTGATCTGGACCTTCATCGAAACCGCCCACGCGCACGGCGGGCGCGCCGGCTTCTACCAGGTGCGGCCCGACAAGCTGGGCATGTACCTGGACGCCGGCATGCAGGCGCGCAAGCTGGGTGAGTTCGCCTGGGTGCCGCTGGGCACCTTCACGCTCAAGGGCGGCAAGCGCGCCAACCTGCGCACCTCGGTCAACCGCGCCGAACGCGACGGCCTGCGTTTTGCCGTGGTGCCGGCCGACGAGGTCCAGCCGCTGCTGCCCAAGCTGCGTGCGATTTCCGACACCTGGCTGACCAAGAACCGCGCGCGTGAAAAAGGCTATTCGCTGGGCGCCTTCTCCGACGACTACGTGGCCAGCGGCCCGATCGCCGTGGTCACGCTCGACGGCGAGCCCGTGGCCTTTGCCACGCTGATGGAAACCGGCCGCAAGCTCGAAGCCAGCATCGACCTCATGCGCCAGACGCCCGACTCGCCCCCGGGCACCATGGACTACCTGTTCGTGCAGCTCATCCTGCATTACCAGTCGCACGGCTTCGAGCGTTTTGGCCTGGGCATGGCACCGCTGTCGGGCATGGCCAGCCACGAGCTGGCGTCGAGCTGGCATCGCCTGGCGCGCCTGCTGTTCGGCCACGGTGAACGTTTCTATCACTTCCGGGGTCTGAGGGCCTTCAAGGAAAAGTTCGAGCCCCAGTGGGAACCGCGCTACCTGATCGCCCCCAGCGCCTGGTCGGCACTGCTCGTCCTGATGGACACCGCCGCGCTGATCGGCCGGCTGGGCTCCCGTTTCGGCAACAACAAAACCTGAGAACCTGTTCTGAGCACCGCGCAGGCGGCCCCTTCACGGGCCCGGCACTTGCCGTACGATTCGACTGCGCCTGAGGGAAAACAAGCCATGCATCCACACCACCTTCGCGCGGGCCGCCGGCTCGCGTTCCTGTCCGCCGCTGCCGCCGCCGCATTCGCGCTGACCAGCACCGCCTGGGCTGCCAGCCCGGCCAAACCGGCCCCCGCCAGCGCCGCACCGGCCGCCGCGACGCCAGCCGCCCCCGCCGCCGGCCGGGTCGAGATCCTCTCCCACGGCTACTTCAACCAGGCCCAGATCTACCGCCCCAGCGGCGAGCCGCGCGGTGTGGCCCTGCTGGTCTCCGGCACCGACGGCTGGACCGCGCAGGACGGCGAACTGGCCGACTCCCTGCGCCGCCAGGGCGTGCTGACGGCCGGGCTCGACCTCAAGCAGATGATCGTCGCGCTGCGCAAGGACGGCGCCAACTGCCTGGGCCCGCGCGGCGACTTCGACAACTTCAGCCGCGTGCTGCAGGCGCGCTACCAGCTCAACGGCTACAGCCAGCCCATCCTGGTGGGCAACGGCCCGGTGGCCGCGGGCATGGCCTACGGCACGCAGGCGACCGCCTCCGAGGACACCTTCAGCGGCGCCATCTCGCTGGGCTTCGTGCCCCAGACCCTGGCGCTGCCGCTGCCGCTGTGCAAGGAGTTCACGGGCCTGGTCACGCCCATCAACAGCGCCGCCACCGAAGCGGCCCGCATCATCGCCGCCCCGCCGCCCGAGACCAAAAGCGCCGGCAAGGGCGCCAAGGGCACGGGCGCGCCGGCCCCGGCCATGCCGCGCGGCCCCTATGTCTACCGGTTCGAGCCCACCGCCAAGTTCGCCGATCCGTGGCTGGTCTTTCCCACGCCGGCCGACGGCCCCGAGGTGGCCGATTTCGTGCGGCGCGTGCCCAATGGCGCGCTGATGGCCACGGCCATCACGCCGGCCAATGTGGACGCGCAGCTGGCCGAGGCCATCACGCGTCTCAAGCCCCACCAGCAAGAGACCGCCGCGCCCCCGACCGCCGTCAGCGACCTGCCGCTGGTCGAAGTGCCCACCAAGGAGCCCATCAAGGACCACGACCTGCTGGCCGTCATGATCAGCGGCGACGGCGGCTGGGCCGGCATCGACAAGGACCTGGCCTCGGCCATGAACCGCGACGGCATTCCCGTGGTCGGCTTCGACTCGCTGCGCTACTTCTGGAAGGCGCGCACGCCGGAGTCGACCGCGCGCGACGTCGAACGCGTCATCCGCTACTACCAGGCGCAGCCGGCCTGGAAACGCGTGCGCGTGCTGCTGATCGGTTACTCGCAGGGCGCCGACGTGATGCCCTTCGTGATCAACCGGCTGCCGGCCGACCTGCGCGCGCAGCTCGCCAGCGTGATCCTGATCGGCATGGGCGAAAAAGCCTCGTTCGAGTTCCACGTGACCAACTGGATCAAGACTAACGACAAGGGCGCGCCCACCCTGCCCGAGGCCGAAAAGATGCCGCGCGGCCTGGCCCTGTGCGCTTATGGCGTGGACGACAAGGACGCCGTCTGCCCGCGTCTGAACAAGCCCGGATCGCCGGTGCGCCTGCTCGCGCTCAAGGGCGGCCATCACTTCGACGGCAACTACGACAACCTGGCGACAGCCCTGCTGCAGGCGACTGCCAAGCCGCCCATGCTGCCGCAGGGCGAAGCACCGGCGGCAGCGACGACAACGACGACGCCCTGATTGCCGGGCGGCGGCACGCCAGAGCCCCTCGGGGCTTCGGCCTACCGCTCAGCGATGGGTCAGTGAATTTTTCTCAGGCGGCCGAGGCCGGCAGCGCAAAACGCTGGCGGATCGAAGCCTCGATGCCCGCCGCATCCAGCCCCACGCCAGCCAGCAGCTTGGCCGGGTCGCCGTGTTCGATGAACACATCGGGCAAGCCCAGCACCAGCACGGGCTTCGTTTCGCCCAACGATTGCAGCGCCTCCAGCACCGCGCTGCCCGCGCCGCCGGCCACCGCGCCCTCTTCCACCGTCACCAGGTAGTCGTGGCGCGCAGCCACATCGCGCAGCAGCGCCAGGTCCAGCGGCTTGGCCCAGCGCATGTTGGCCACCGTCGCATCCAGCGACTCGGCCGCCTGCAGCGCCGGGTACAGCAGCGTGCCGAAGGCCAGGATGGCCACACGCGCGCTGGTGCGGCCCGACTCGCGCCGGATCTCGCCCTGACCGAAGGGCAGCGCGTCCAGGCCGGGCAGCGGCTCGGTGCCCGCGCCCGCGCCACGCGGGTAGCGCACGGCCACCGGGTGGTTCTGCGCGTAGGCCGACGACAGCAACTGGCGTGTCTCGCGTTCGTCGGCGGGCGTGGCGATGCTCACGTTCGGAATGCAGCGCAGGAAGGGAATGTCGAAAGCCCCCGCGTGCGTGGCGCCGTCGGCGCCCACCAGGCCGGCGCGGTCGAGCGCGAACACCACCGGCAGGTTCTGGATCGCCACGTCGTGCACGAGCTGGTCGTAGGCGCGCTGCAGAAAGGTCGAGTAGATCGCGACCACGGGCTTGAGTCCTTCGCAGGCCAGGCCCGCGGCAAAGGTCACCGCGTGCTGCTCGGCAATGCCGACGTCGTGGTAGCGCTGCGGGAATCGCCGCTCGAATTCGACCAGGCCCGAACCCTCGCGCATGGCCGGCGTGATGCCAACCAGGCGCTCGTCCTGCGCGGCCATGTCGCACAGCCATTGCCCGAACACCTGCGTGAAGGTGGACTTGGGCGGCGTCGCGGGCTTTTGCAGGCCCACGGCCGGATCGAACTTGCCCGGCCCGTGATACGCCACCGGATAGGCCTCGGCCAGCTTGTAGCCCTGGCCCTTCTTGGTGACCACGTGCAGGAACTGCGGCCCCTTGAGCTGGCGCAGGTTCTCCAGCGTGGGAATCAGCGAGTCGAGGTCGTGCCCGTCGATGGGGCCGACATAGTTGAAGCCGAATTTCTCGAACAGCGTGGCCGGCACCACCATGTTCTTGGCGTTCTGCTCGAAACGTTTGGCCAGCTCCAGCAGCGGCGGGGCCACGCCCAGCACCTTCTTGCCGACCTCGCGCGCGGTCGCGTAGAAGCGCCCGCTCATGAGCTGGGCCAGGTAGCGGTTGAGCGCACCCACGGGCGGGCTGATGCTCATGTCGTTGTCGTTGAGGATGACGATCAGCCGCGCCTGGTCGTGCACGCCGCCGTTGTTGAGCGCCTCGAACGCCATGCCGGCCGTCATCGAACCGTCGCCGATCACGGCGATGGCGTGGCGGGTCTCGCCCTTTTGCTGCGCGGCCAGCGCCATGCCCAGCGCCGCCGAGATGCTGGTCGACGAATGCGCGGTGCCGAAGGTGTCGTAGGGGCTTTCGTCGCGGCGCGGAAAGCCCGACAGCCCGCCCAATTGGCGCAGCGTGGCCATGCGGTCGCGCCGGCCGGTGAGGATCTTGTGCGGGTAGCTCTGGTGGCCCACGTCCCAGACGATGCGGTCGTGCGGCGTGGTGAAGACGTAGTGCAGCGCGATGGTCAGCTCGACCGTGCCGAGGTTGGAGCTGAGGTGGCCGCCCGTCTTCGACACGCTTTCGAGCACGAAGGCGCGCAGTTCGTCGGACAGCGCCCGCAGGCGCTCGCGCGGGAGTTGGCGCAAATCCGCCGGATCGTTGATGGTCTGCAGCAAGGGATACGACATCCAGGAAACCTTTAAGGTCTGTTCACGCTCTGTGTTTGAAAATCCGGGGTCAGTGGGCCCGGCCCACAACCCGCCGCGCCAAGGCCTGCAGCGCCGCGGTGTGCGCCAGGCCGCTGTCCGCCAGTGCGGTCAGCGCCTCGTCCAGCAGCCGCCCGGCATAGGCGCGCGCGGCGTCCAGGCCCAGCAGGGACACATAGGTCGGCTTGTCGCTCGCCTGGTCCTTGCCGGCGGTCTTGCCCAGCGTCTGCGTATCGGCGGTCACGTCCAGCACGTCGTCCATCACCTGGAACGCCAGGCCGATGGCCGCGCCATAGCCGCCCAGGGCCCGGCGAGCCGCCGCGTCGGGCTCGCCGCAGGCCGCGCCCATGAGCACGCTGGCCTGCAGCAAGGCGCCGGTTTTGAGGCGGTGCATGGTCTGCAGTTCGTCGGACGACAGCCGCAGCCCCACGCTGGCCAGGTCGATGGCCTGGCCGCCCGCCATGCCGCGTGCGCCCGCGGCGCGCGCCAGCAGACGGCACAGATCGGCCTGGACGGCCGGCGGCAGAACTTCGTGGGCGCCCAGCGCGTCCGCGTCGGCCGATGCGATCGCCAGCGTTCCGTGCGGTTCGTCATCGGGGGTGAGCAATTCGAAAGCCTGGGCCTGCAGCGCGTCGCCCGCCAGCAGCGCCTGGGCCTGGCCGAACTGCACGTGCACGGTCGGCTTGCCCCGGCGCAGCACATCGTTGTCCATGCAGGGCATGTCGTCGTGCACCAGCGAATAGGCGTGGATCAACTCCACCGCGCAGGCCGCGCGCAGCGCCGCGGCCACACTGCCCTGCACGGCCTCGGCCGCAGCCACGACCAGCAGGGCCCGCAGACGTTTGCCGCCGCCCAGCACCGCATAGCGCATGGGCTCGGCCAGCGGTGGCGGCGCGCCCGCGCCCACCCAGCGCTCGAGCGCGGTTTCCAGCGCCGCCTGCCGCGCCTGCATCCAGGCGGCGGCATCAAAGGCCGGCGCGTGGGCTAGCACGCCGTCGTGCACCGTCATGCGGACGCGTCCCCGTTGCCGTTCCACGGCGCCAGCTCGCCACCGTCGAGCACACGGATCTGCTGCTCGACCGCATCGAGCCGGCCGCGGCAGAACTGCAGCAGTTGCGCGCCGCGCTGGTAGCCCGAGAGCAACTGGTCCAGCGGAAGCTGGCCGGACTCGATGCGCGCGATCAGGCCTTCAAGCTCCTGCACCGCCGCCTCGTAAGTGGCCGGCAAGGGCAAGGTCGACTGCGTGCCAGCCGGCTCGCCGCCGAACAGGCCGGACGCGTCGGGAGAGTCTGCGGGGGAATTTTTCTTGGGCATCGTGCAAGCAAAAAAGGCCGAGCAGGCTTGCACCTGTCGCCCTCCGGAAGATAAACGCTGAAAGGATCATTTTAGAGTGAATCGCCCCACGGCCCTGTCGGTGCGCAGGCCGCTCGATCGCGGCACGGCCTGGCGGGCCTTTCGCGCACGCCCGGTCGCAAACGGATACATCCCTTGCCCCCGGCAGCAAGGCCCTGGTCTGCGGTGCGGCAGCACCAGGCCCGGCCTTCGGCGGCCGGGACTTAGTGCAAGCCCGCGCCCAGGCGCTATCAAATCCGGCGCCC
Organism: Paracidovorax wautersii; assembly: GCA_009912175.1. Classification (GTDB taxonomy): domain Bacteria; phylum Pseudomonadota; class Gammaproteobacteria; order Burkholderiales; family Burkholderiaceae_C; genus Comamonas_F; species Comamonas_F wautersii_A. The sequence goes on from WNDQ01000011.1 coordinate 60,354, forward strand.
GGCAGTCCCCGACTCCCTTGCTGCGGCAAATTGACCCGCGTTTTATGTCGGGTACAATCGGCCCCTTCATTTTTCGCACGCGCCGGGCACCCGTTGCCCTCGTTCTGCCGCTGGGCCGCCCCAAGGCAGAAACCCCTTCGGGGGCGGGCCATCCGCATCAACGGGTGGTCTGGGAGCACGTTCCGTCATGCCAGCGCGTATCCCTTGAGTCTTGTGTTCTCCCTGTGGGGAGTCTTTAGGTCAGGTCACCCATGTCTGATTTAAGTCTTCAACTGCAGCAGGCGGCTAGCCAACTTCCAGTTACCAGTTACTTCAACACGGAGCTGTTCGCGCACGAGCTGTCCACCATCTTCCATGCCGGCCCCCGCTACGTGGGGCATGAACTGGCCGTGCCCGAAGTGGGCGACTATCACGTGCTCGCCCACGAGGGCGACGGCCGCGCGCTGGTGCGCACGCCCACGGGCGTGGAGCTGATCTCCAACGTCTGCCGCCACCGGCAGGCCGTCATCCTCAAGGGCCGTGGCAACACGGGCAGCAACATCGTCTGCCCGCTGCACCGCTGGACCTACGACACCAAGGGTGAGCTGGTCGGCGCGCCGCATTTTGCGCAGGACCCGTGCCTGAACCTCAAGCGTTATCCGCTGCGCAACTGGAACGGCATGCTGTTCGAGGACAACGGCCGCGACATCGCCGCCGACCTTGCCGGCATGGGGCCGCGCGCGGAACTCGACTTCAGCGGCTACGTGCTCGATTCGGTGCGCGTGCACGAGTGCGACTACAACTGGAAGACCTTCATCGAGGTCTACCTGGAGGACTACCACGTCGGTCCCTTCCACCCGGGCCTGGGCCGCTTCGTGGCCTGCGAGGACCTGCGCTGGGAGTTCAAGCCCGAGTACTCGGTGCAGACCGTAGGCGTGGCCCATGAGCTGGCCAAGCCGGGCAGCGACACCTACTCGCGCTGGCACGAGGCGGTGCTCAGCCACAACGGCCGCGCCCCCAAGCACGGCGCGATCTGGCTGACCTACTACCCGCACATCATGGTCGAGTGGTATCCGAATTCGCTGGTGGTCTCCACGCTGCACCCGGTCAGCCCGAACAAGACCATCAACGTGGTCGAGTTCTACTACCCCGAGGAAATCGCCGCCTTCGAGCGCGAGTACGTCCAGGCCCAGCAGGCCGCCTACATGGAGACCTGCGAGGAAGACGACGAGATCGCGCTGCGCATGGACGCCGGCCGCAAGGCCCTGATGGACCGGGGCGACAACGAGGTCGGCCCCTACCAGAGCCCGATGGAAGACGGCATGCAGCACTTCCACGAGTGGTACCGCAGAACCATGGCCAAAGCAGGCGTCTCGCTCTGAAACGGCCAAGCAGGATCCAGGGCCCGGCGATAGAATCCCCGGGCCCTTTTTGTTGTCCGGAACCCGTTCCATGCAAGCCCTCTGGATGCTGCTCGCCACCCTGCTGTTCGCGCTCATGGGGGTGTGCGTCAAGCTCGCATCGCCCTACTACACCACGGCCGAGCTGATCTTTTACCGCGGCATCATCGGCGTGATGGTGCTGGCCCTGCTGGCACGCTCGCAAGGCGAGTCGCTGCGCACGCGCTACCCCGGCATGCATGCCTGGCGCAGCCTGATCGGCGTGACCTCCATGGGCGGCTGGTTCTACACCATCGGCTACCTGCCGCTGGCCACGGCCGTCACGCTCAACTACATGAGCAGCATCTGGATCGCGGCCTTCATCGTTGGCGGCGCGCTGCTGGCCTTGCGGCCTCTCAAGCATGAAACATCGCCATTGCGCGCCCAGGGTCCGCTGGCCGTCACCGTGATCCTGGGTTTCATCGGCGTGCTCCTGATGATGCGGCCTTCGTTCGAGCCGACCCAGCTCTTTGCCGGCATGGTCGGCCTGCTGGCCGGCCTGCTCGCGGCCTTTGCCTACCTGCAGGTGGTGGCGCTGGCGCGCGTGGGCGAGCCCGAGACACGCACGGTGTTCTATTTCGCCCTGGGCTGCGCGATTGCCGGTGGCGGCGCGGCGCTGGCTGGCGGCCTGTCGCCCTGGAACTGGCGCGGCGCCATCTGGCTGATCCCCGTGGGCGTGCTCGCCGCCCTGGCGCAGCTGTGCATGACACGCGCCTACGCACGCAGCCAGGGCCACCTGGGCATGCTGTTCGTGGTCAACCTGCAGTATTCAGGCATCATCTTCTCGTCCATGCTCGGCCTGCTGATCTTTGCCGAGTACCTGCCGCCCATCGCCTGGGCTGGCATGGCCCTCATCATCGTCAGCGGTGTGCTGGCCAGCATCCTGCGGGCCCGCGTGGTGCCCAGCGTGCCCGCCGAAGACCGCTGATTTCGTTCCCCCTGGAGCCCTTCACCATGCCCGCTTCTTCCGCGCCCCAAACCACCGGTCCCCACACCACGCTGATCACCGCCGAACAGCTCCAGGGGCTGATCGCCGTGGGCAAGCCCGTGCTCGTCTTCGACGTCAGCTTCGACCTCATGAACCCGCGTGTCGGTGCCGAACAGTTCGTCAGCGGCCACATCCCCGGCGCCATCTACGCCGATCTGGACCTGGCACTGAGCGACAAGTCCGGCAGCGGCCAGGCCGCCTCGGGCGGGCGCCACCCACTGCCCAGCCGCGAGGCCTTTGCGCAATGGCTGGCCAAGGCCGGGCTCAGCCACCACACCCAGGTGGTCGTCTACGACCGCCAGAACGCCAACTACTGCGTGCGCCTGTGGTGGATGCTCAAGTGGGTCGGCCACGAAGCCGTGGCCGTGCTCGACGGCGGGCTGCAGGCCTGGCAGGCAGCCGGCGGCGCCCTGGAGACCGATGCGCAGACCTATGAACGCGGCGACTTCCAGCTGGCCGTCTCGCAGGCCGAACTGATCGACGCGAACCAGGTGCTGGCCCACCTCGGCCGCCCGGCCCAGACCGTGATCGATGCGCGCGGCGCGCCCCGCTATCGCGGCGAGGTCGAACCGCTCGACCCCGTGGCCGGCCACATTCCAGGCGCGCTCAACCGCCCCTTCACCGAGAACTTCGACGCCAGCGGCAAGTTCAAGCCCGCCGCCACGCTGCGCGCCGAATTCGAGGCCCTGCTCGCCGGCCACGACCCGGCCGGCGTGGTGCACCAGTGCGGCAGCGGCGTCAGCGCCACCCCCAACCTGCTGGCCATGGAAATCGCCGGCCTGGGCCGCGCCAAGCTCTATGCCGGCAGCTGGAGCGACTGGTGCAGCGACCCCAGCCGCCCCGTGGCGCAAGGGTGAGCGCCGCCAGGCACTTGATCCGCGTCGTCCATCACACTGCGCGCCACGGCGTACCAAACACCACAACCCTATCCAAGTGACAGCGTGGACGCCAAGTGACAGCGTGGACGGGCTCCGCCCGGCCGGGGCTGTCGCCCCCCAGTGGGGGGAGGCGCCGCCAGGCGCTTCGGGGGGCGTCTAATGCGCGTGGGCGAAGCCACTGGCGAGTGTGACGATCGCAATGCCCGCCGCCAGCCACGTGATCTGCGCCAGCGTCTGGCGCGCCGACAGGCGCTTTTGCAGCTGGGGAATCAGATCGGCCAGCGCCACGTAGACAAAGCTGCTGGAGGCCACCACCAGGAAGAAGGGCAGCCAGTCGAGCAGGTGATCGACCACGAAGTAACCGACCGCACCGCCCAGCGCCGTCATGGCACCGGCCAGCGACACCTTGACCAGCGCCTTGCGCTGGTCGTTGCCCGAGGTCTGGCGCAGCACCACGATGTCGCCCATGTGGTGCGGCACCTCGTGCGCCAGCACGGCCAGGGCCGCGACGATGCCCAGGCTCGGATCGGCCAGGAAGGCCGAGGCGATCAGCACTCCGTCGGCAAACGCATGCAGGCCGTCGCCGAACAGCACGGCCCAGCCACCATGCGCGTGGGAATGGCCATGGCCATGAGCGTGGCCGCCCGCAGGCGCCGGTGCCGCGGCGTGATGATGAGGGTGGTGGTGGCCATGGTGAGCGTCGTCGTGCGCATGCGCGGCACCGTGCGGCGCGGGGTCCTGGCGATGGTCCGCATCGGCCTGCAGCACGTCGTCGAGCCGGCCATGCTCATGCGAGTGATGCCACAGCTCGGCCTTGTCCAGCAGGAAAAAGAACACCACGCCGATCAGGAAGGCCGCGAACAGATGATGCGGCTCGTCGCCCCCTTCAAACGCTTCGGGCAGCAGGTGCATGAAGGCTGTGGCCAGCAGCGCGCCGGCGGCCAGGCTCAGCATGTGCTGCGCGTAGCGTGCCAGCACGCCGAAACTCAGGAAAGAGGCCAGCCAGACGCTGCCGATGCCCGCCAACAGCGTGGCGGCGATAATGCTCAGGAAAATCATGGACGAATGACAAATGGATCTTGGCGACGCGCCTATCGTTTGCAAGAAGGCACGGCGCTTTCCATGCTGAATCGGCCACACCACATCACATGAGCCTTCATCGACACATCACCTTGATCAGCCTGGCCGGCGTCACGCTGGTTGCCGCGTTCCTGATCGGGAGCTACTGGAATGACCGGCAGCACAGCCTCAACGAAGGCCGTCCGCCAGTCCAGTCCGAAACACCGGAGCCGGATTTTATTGAGAAAGCGTTCCTACCTTGCACGCCGCAGGATTATGCCCAACGGCTGAATGCTTTGATGGAAGAAGCGACATTGCCCTATCGCCTGCCGGACACGCCCGAAGTCCAGATGGGCGATGTGCATGACTCCATGACGCTGCAGCTCGACAACCACAACACCCTCATCGTGCTGGTGGACAAGGCCAGCCAGCATGTCGCCTCCATCACGCTCATCGTCAACGGCGACCAGTCGGCCGACTCGGACGCCAGCGTGCTGCTGACCACCGCCGCCGTGGCCGCCGCCGCCATGCCGGGCAAGTCGCTGAGCACGCTCACACCGGTGGTCGCCAAGCTCGTCGCCAGCTACCAGGCCGGCTCCAACGCCGCCGAGCAGGACCTGGACAACGTGCGCATCCGCTACGACCGCGTGCCGTCCCAGGCCGGCGCCTGGTTCTGGATCGAGCCCATCGGAACCTGAGCGCGCGCCGACGATCTGACGGCCTGGCCCTCACATCCAGGAGGGCCAGCCTCTTGCGTTCGGCACCATGACCACACCCTCCGGCTCCAATTCTTTCGCCATTCAAGACACCAGCGTACCAGCCCTCTCGACGCCCAGGGATCTGCTGGTTCTGCGCGCCGATCATTACTGCGCGGCCAGCCACCAGCTGTTGAGGCAGGCGCGCCGCACCGGGCGTGTGGAGATCGTGGTGGTCGCCGACACCCGTCGCCGGCATTTCCACTATGAAGGCGCGCTGCACGTCACCTTCAGCCGCGAAACGGCGCAGGCCCTGGGACTGCCCGTGCGCCGCGACATGCAGTGGCGCTGCGGCGACTACGCCTATTACCTGGCCGCCTCGGCCTACCCCGGCTTTCGCCACCTGTGGCTGATCGAAACCGACCTGCGGCTGTCGTTCGACAATCTCGACGATTTTTTCCGCCATTTCGACGGCTGCGATGCCGACCTGCTCACCTCCGGACTGCGCCCGGCCGACCCTCAATGGTCGTGGACCCGGCACGTCACGGCACTGCGCCCTGTCGCCTACCGCTGCTTCTTCCCGCTCACACGCGTGAGCCGCGACGCCTGCACCCATCTGCAGGTGCAGCGCCGTGCCGCCCCCAACGCTCTGGCCAACGACGAAAGCTTCACCGCCACCGTCCTGGTCAACGACGGCTATGACTGCCGCGAACTCGACCACGTGGTGCCCGGCCTTTACGCCGAGCCCGGTTTTTCCTTCGACTTCCCCGTGCTCGACCGCGCCTACGAACGCATGCCCGTCACCGGCCAGATCTACCACCCGGTGCTGCGCGACCGGCCCTACCTGAAGCGGCTGCGCCGCTACCACGGCTTTCGGCGCAACCGCCGCGCGGCCTTCCACGAAGCGTGCAAGGCCTATGGCGTCGCACCGCAGAAGGTCGTGCGCCTGGTGCGCAGCAGCGCGATGGCGCTGGGCGCCGCCATTCTGCTGGCCGTGGTCGTCGCGTTCGAAGGCCCCAAAACAGCCGAGGCCCTGATGCAGGTCGTGGCCGCCGCACTGCTGCTGAGCGCCGGCGTTCTGGCCCTGCGCCGCCAGCCTCAGATCTAACCCGGAGCGTCGCCGCCCAGCTTGTCGAGCAGCCCCTGCTCGTCAAGCACGGGAATGCCCAGCTCCTGTGCCTTCGTCAGCTTGCTGCCGGCCTCTTCGCCGGCCACCACGAAGCTGGTCTTCTTGCTGACCGAGCCGGCCACCTTGGCGCCGAGCGCCTCCAGGCGTTCCTTGGCGTCCTCGCGCGAAAGCGTGGGCAGCGTGCCGGTGAGCACGAAGGTCAGCCCCGCCAGGGGCAATGCCTGGGGTGCGACCGGTTCGTGCTCGGGCCACTGCACCCCGCAGGCGCGCAACTGCTCGACCACTTCGCGGTTGTGCGCCTGGTCGAAGAAGGTGCGGATGCTGAGCGCCACGATGGGGCCGACGTCGTTGACGGCCAGCAGCCGTTCCTCGCTCGCGTCCATGATGGCGTCGAGCTGGCCGAAGCTCTTGGCCAGGTCCTTGGCCGTGCTTTCGCCCACATGGCGGATGCCCAGGCCGAACAGGAAACGCGCCAGCGTCGTGTGTTTGGACTTCTCCAGCGCATCGAGCACGTTCTGCGCTGATTTCTCGGCCATGCGCTCCAGCGCGATCAGGCTGGTCAGGCCCAGGCGATAGATGTCGGGCAAGGTCTTGACGATGCCGCCGTCGATCAACTGGTCCACCAGCTTTTCGCCCAGGCCCTCGATGTCCAGCGCGCGCCGCTGGGCAAAGTGGAGCAGCGCCTGCTTGCGCTGCGCCGCGCAGAACAGCCCGCCCGAGCAGCGGTGGTTGAGCTCGCCGGGCTCGCGCACCACCGCGCTGCCGCAGACCGGGCAGGTCCGCGGCATGTGGAAGTTCGGCACGTAGGCCGGCCGGCCTTCGGGCGGCAGCACCACGCCCACCACTTCGGGGATCACGTCGCCGGCGCGCCGCACGATGGCCACGTCGCCCACACGCACGCGCTTGCGGCGCAGCTCGAACAGGTTGTGCAGCGTGGCGTTGGTCACCGTCACGCCGCCCACGAACACGGGCTGCAGACGCGCCACCGGTGTGAGCTTGCCGGTACGCCCGACCTGCACGTCGATGCCGGCCACCACGGTGGTCTGTTCCTGCGCCGGGTATTTGTGCGCAACGGCCCAGCGCGGCTCGCGGCTGACGAAGCCCAGCGCGCGCTGCTGCGCCAGCCCGTCGACCTTGTAGACCACGCCGTCGATGTCATAGGGCAGTTGGTCGCGCGCCGCGCCGATCGCCTGGTGAAAGGCGACCAAGCCGTCGGCGCCCTCGACGCGGCGAGTCTGCGTCGCCACCGGCAGGCCCCAGGCGCGCAGGTTCTGCAGCAGATCGAAGTGGCTGTCGAACACGGGCCCGCCCTGCTCCGCCGTCGTGACTTCGCCCACGCCGTAGGCAAAAAAGCTCAGGGGCCGCTGGCGTGCGATCGCCGGGTCGAGCTGGCGCACGGCACCGGCCGCCGCATTGCGCGGGTTGACGAAAGTCTTGCCGCCGGCTTCGCGCTGGCGCTCGTTGAGCTGCTCAAAATCATCGCGGCGCATGTAGACCTCGCCACGCACCTCCAACACGTCCGGCACCGGCTGCTGGCCGGCCTGCAGGCGCAGCGGGATCTGGCGGATGCCGCGGATGTTCTGCGTGACGTTCTCGCCCGTCTCCCCGTCGCCGCGCGTGGCGGCCTGCACCAGCACGCCGCGTTCGTAGCGCAGGTTCATGGCCAGGCCGTCGAACTTGAGCTCGGCCACGTAGTGCACCGGCGGGTCTTCGGGCTTCAGGCCCAGTTCGCGCCGGATACGCGCATCAAAAGCCTGCGCGCCCGTGGCCTCGGTGTCGGTCTCGGTCTTGATCGAGAGCATCGGCACGGCGTGGCGCACAGGCTCGAAGCCGGGCAGCACCTGCCCGATCACGCGCTGCGTGGGCGAATCGGACGTGACCAGTGCTGGGTGCGCGGCCTCCAGCGCTTCGAGCGCCTGGTAGAGGCGGTCGTATTCGGCGTCCGGGAGCTGCGGGTCGTCCAGCACGTAGTACTGGTAGGCATGGTAGTTGAGCTGCGCGCGCAGGTGCGCAGCCTGCTCGGCAGGCGTGGCCGGAGCCGCGGCCGCGCCAGTCGCCCCGCTGGCGTCGGCCGGGGCGAAAAGATCGTGTTGTGGACTCATCATAGGCAGGCCGTATTGTGAGCCACCGGGCACAGGCCGCCCAAGAAAAAGGCCCCGGCATGGCTGCCGGGGCCCGTTGGCCGACGATGCCGTCCGCGGTCTCGCGACCGTGGGCAGGCCTGGCCTGCGGATTACTGCGCGACGGCTTCGAGCCCGATGGTCAGCGTGACCTCGTCGCCCACGGCGGGCGTGAAGGCGCCGGCGTTGAATTCGCTGCGCTTGATGACGGTGGTCGCGTCGGCGCCGATGACGGGCTTCTTCATCATCGGGTGTTCCTTGGCGGCAAACGACGTCACCGTGAAGGTCACCGGCTTGGTCACGTCCTTGATGGTCAGGTTGCCTTCGATCTTGCTGGGCTTGTCGCCCTCGAACACCACGCGGGTGGACTTGAAGGTGGCGGTCGGGTACTTGGCCGCGTCCAGGAAATTCGGGCCTTGCAGATGGCCGTTGAAGGCCTCGACACCGCTGTTCACCGACTTGATGTCCACCGTCACGTCCACGCTGGCGGTCTTGGCGTCGGTATCCAGCGTCACCGTGCCGCTGGTCTTGTCAAAGCGCGAGAGCTGCGTCGACAGGCCCAGGTGGTTGTACGAGAAACGGGTGAACGTGTGCGTGGGCTCGATCGTGTAGGTCTGGGGCGCGGCAAACGCCAGGACGGCGAACAAGGCGGCCAGCGCGGCAGCGGTCATCAGTTTTTTCATGAAAGTCCTTGTGCTCGGTGAGGGTTGGGGAGGAAGGGAAACGAATCAATCAATCCAGGGATCGATCAGCGTGCCACCGCCGTCAGGCGGTAGCCGATCGACACGTCTTCGGCCACGATGCTGGGGTCAGCCCAGTCGCCGGTACCGATGCCAAAGGCCGAGCGCTTGATCGGCAGCGAGCCTTCGATCACGGCCTGCGGGCCCTGTTCGGTCACAGTGAAGACGCTACGCGCCTCTTGTGACTTGCCCTTGATGGTGAGCTTGCCCGTGGCCTCGAAGCGGTTGCCGCCCAGCGCCTTGATCTGGGTCGACTCGAACGTCGCCAGCGGATTGGCTCCGGTGTCGAGCCACTTCTTGGCACCGGCCGAGGCGGTCGCCTCTTTCGAGCCCGCGTCGATGCTGGCCAGCGTCACCTTGACGTTGGCATGGCCCGCAGCCGGCTTGGCCGGATCGAAGCGCAGATCGGCATCGAACTTGGCGAACTTGCCATTCATGCCGACCTGCATCTGCTTGTAGGCGAAGGTGATGCGGCTGGCGGCCGGATCGATCGCCGTGTATTCGGCCGCCTGGGCCTGCGTCAGGGCACCCAGGCCGACCAGGGCGGCGAAGGCGGCGGAGCGAAGAAGGCTGGATTTCATGGCTGCGATCTCACAACAAAAGGACACGAAAACGAACGGTGAACGTTCAGGAGCGGCGGCCCGGCAACATGCGGGTGAGCACATCGTCACGGTCGACGAAATGGTGTTTGAACGCCGCGGCGGCGTGGAGCACCACCAGGGCCGCGAGCAGGTAGTTGAGCGTGACGTGCACGGTCACCAGACGCTGGCCCAGGTCGCCGTCGGCCGCCAGCAGGTCGGGCAGCGGCAGCACGCCGAACCAGACCGTCTGGAAGCCCAGCGCCGAGCTCATCAGCCACCCGCTCAGCGGAATGCCAGCATCAGGCCATAGAGCAGGCCGTGCGCGGCGGTGGCCGATGCCCGCAGCGCCGGGTGCATGGTCGGCGGCAGCGCGGGCGCGGGATGTGTCAGGCGCCAGGCCAGGCGCGCCAGCACCAGTACAAAGATCGTCACGCCTGCCCATTTGTGCCACGAGTAGACACGCAGCTTGTGCGGCGAGAACGGCAGGTCGGTCATGTACAGACCCAGGCAGAACATGCCGATCAGGCCAGCGGCGATGAGCCAGTGCAGGGAAATGGCGGTACGGGTATAGCGAGCCGTCATGAGGGTCCGTCACGTCGAGGGGAAAGCCCGAGCCGGTCTGCGCCGGCTGAGCCTGTTCAAGGGCCAGGCCATTGTAGGAGCAGCCTACAGGCCCGATTAGGAGTGCGGATCGAGCCTGAATGTTCCGGAAATCAACCCAATCAGGCTCATCACGCCCTGGACTGCGTCGCACGTATTTTTCTAAGGCGAGTAACGAAGAGTTTCGACAAACAGAGAGAAAGCCGACGACGGATGCCTGCGATTGGGATTGGGGTAGTACAAGTGGTAACCGGGAAAATCTGGCGTGTACTTGCCGAGAACCTGGACCAAGCTTCCGTTGTCGATGAAGCGCTGGACCTGATCCCGGTGGATACAGGCCAGGCCATGTCCATCCAGGACGGCATCGACCAGGAGATCGATCGTGTTCACGATCAACTGCCCTTCGCCTCGCACCCTGACTTCCCGTGTGCCGCGCATCAGGCGCCACCCGATGACCGTGCCGGAGGTCGGCAGCCGAAAGTTGATGACCTTGTGATCGATCAGTTGCGCCGGCGTGGTCGGCGCTGGAAATCTAGCCAGATACGCCGGGGCGGCCACGATCGCCATCGGAATGTCGGGGCCGATCCGTACGGCAATCATGTCCTTGGCGATCTCTCCACCCAGGCGGATGCCCGCATCGAACTGATGGGCGACCACGTCCACCAGCGCATGATCGACGTTGATCTCGATATGGATATCGGGGTTGTCCATCAGCAGCCGCTTCACCGCCGGCATCAGGATGGTCTTTGCCGCGTGCTCCACCGTGGTGATCCGGATGGCTCCGGACGGCCGGTCACGCAGTTCACCGAGTGAGCCGATCACCGCGTCGAGGTCGTGCAGCATCGGGCCGAGTTTCGCGAGCAGCCGCTCTCCCGCCTCGGTGGGCGCGACACTGCGCGTCGTGCGCGAAAGCAGGCGCAGTCCCAGGCGCTCTTCGACGCGGCGCACGATCTGGCTGAGCGCCGACTGCGCCATGCCAAGGCGGATCGCGGCCTTGGTGAAGCTGCGTTCCTCGGCAACGACCACGAAGGCCGTCAGATCGGCAATTTCGTCGCGACGCATCGGCTGATCCTTTACCCAGGCATTTATTTATCACCTAAATGATAAGCCCAAGCATTTTTACCCGTCTACTCAACTTAATAAGCGGCCTCTACATTTGTGGACATCGACATGTCGTGGGCCAGCTGGCGCTCACCATGCCACGCCCACCGCAAGGACAATCCACATGACGCACGCACCGCTCCTTTTCGACCGCTTCAGCTTTGACAACGGCATCACGCTCCGCAATCGCGTGGTCATGACCCCGATGACCACCTGGTCCGCCAATCCCGACGGGACCGTCTCCGATCAGGAAATCACCTACATCCAGGCACGCGCCAAGGAGGTCGGGATGGTCATCACCGGATGCACGCATGTCACACCGGAAGGCATCGGCTTCACGGACGAGTTCGCCGCCTACGACGACCGTTTCATTCCCAGCCTGCGCAAGCTTGCCCAAGCCGCAAAAAGCGGCGGTGCGCCCGCCATCCTGCAGATCTTCCATGCTGGCACCAAGGCAGTGCCCGAGCTCGTTCCGAACGGGCGGGTTGTTGGCCCCAGCACGATGACCGTGCCCGCTGGGCCGTTCAACGCAGGTGGCAACACCGCCGCCGCGCTCACGCAAGGCGAGATCGAAAACATCATCGAAGCGTTCGCTGAAGCGACACGCCGCGCGATCGAGGCCGGCTTCGACGGCGTCGAACTGCATGGCGCGCACGGATTCCTCATCCAGGATTTCTTCTCGCCGCTCGCCAATCAACGCGACGATCAATGGGGCGGCTCTCTGGAAAACCGGCTGCGCTTTCCGTTGTCCATCGTTCGCGCTGCTGCACAGGCCATCAAAGAACATGCCGACCGGCCGTTTCTGTTGGGCTATCGCATTTCGCCGGAGGAACACGCAGAAGGTGGATTGCGGATCGCGGATACAAACGTGCTGATCGATCGACTGATCGAAGCTGGCATCGGTTACCTGCATGCCTCCTTGCATGATGTCCTCAATGGCAAGCCGTTGACCGACGACAGCGGCAAGACAACGACGCAATTGCTCATCGAGCATGTGGCCGAACGCGTCCCCCTGATCGCGGCGGGCGGGCTCAAGACGCCGGCGCAAGCACAAACCGCGTTGGCGTCCGGTCTTTCCTTGACGGCGCTCGGCCAGGGCCTGGTCATGAACCCGAACTGGGTCACGCTGGCCAAGAGCGATCGCGCCGATGAGATCGTGACCGTCCTCGACCCCGCATCCGTGCCGGATCTCAGCATTCCGGACAAGCTGTGGACCATCATCCAGATCGCAAAGGGCTGGTTTCAGCTACGGGAAAGCCAACCGGCGTGATGCGCCGCAGGTGCATCCACGATGTCGGCGCCAAGCCGGCGCTTTCACCATCACCCTAAAGAGTTCCTCCATGTCCCGCACACCGATTGAAATCGCCGAAACTTTCTACGCGCATTGGAGCGCTGACCGCATGGAGGATGCGCTTGCCATGCTCGCCGACGACGTGTTCTACGACAACGTCCCCGTCTCGTTCCCGAAAATCACCGGTCGCGACGGGGTCCGCCAATTCCATGTGGATTTTGGTTTCGGCAAGGATTTCAGGGCCGAGTTCAAGATCGTCAACATCGCGGTCTCCGGCAACATCGTGCTGAGCGAACGCGTCGACGTTTTCTTTCACAGCAGCGGCGGCACGATCACGCTGCCGGTCATGGGCACGCTCACGATCGAGAACGACATGATCACGGTGTGGCGCGACTACTTCGACCCCACCGACTTCGAACGTCAACTCAGCCAGATCACGCGGTAGGCTCGGGCCGGCTCAGCCGCTGGGCAACAGGGTCTCGGGTGCGCTGAACCTGGCTGCGCCGGCTTGTCCAGGTCAGGAGAAAAGCCGCCGCGCCTGGGGCGAGCCCGCCGACAGGTCGTGCTGGTCGAGCGCGTCGTACAGATGCTGCAGGTCTTGCGCGATCGAATCCATGGCTTCGAGGTAGATGAGCGTGCCATGGTCGTCGGTGACCACGCCGTCCATGGCCGATGCCAGCTCCTGCGCCACTTCGCGCAGGCGCTCGAAGGGCTGCTCGTCGCGGCTGACCTGCGGCACGTCGAGCGACAGCGCGATCTCGTGCAGCGCGGCCTGGGCCAGGTCCTCGGCCAGCGCGGCCTGGGTGTCGAAGCTCAGGACCAGCACGGGCGGCAGGCCCGGCTGCGCGGCCGGCAGCACCATGCGGCCGGGAATGGCGCCGGCGATGAAGCCCAGCTTGCCCGCCTGTTGCTGCACGTAGCCGGGGCTCCAGGCCGTGGTGCGCGCGCGCAGCGTAAAGCTCAGTTGCGCGTCGTGGGCGCTGGCGAACTGATCGAGCTCGCGCGCCCGCGCCACCTGCTCGATCATGTCCGGGAAGTCGGGCGCCGCGCTGAGCGCATCGGCAAAAGCCTGGGCCTTCATGACGAACTCGGAGAACTCGATCTCGTTGAGCGCGCCGCTGCGGTTGGCCAGTTGCACGCCCGCCTGGAAGGCGGTGTAGCGGCGGCCCAGGTGCGGCGGCTCCCAGGCATGGCTGACCTGATTCAGGCCCTCGATGAAGAAGGGCTTGGTGCCGGCACGCCGCGTGCCCGGCAACGCAGCGATGGCGGCATCGCCCGAGGCCACGCCGTCGAGCGAGATGGGCGCGATCACGTCGATCAGCGCATCGAGCTGGCCCGGCCAGCGCTCGGCCGGCGCCATGCGCGAGAACTCGGGCGCCAGGCCGCTGGCCGGCCGCGCGGCGGGCAGCGGTGCGTCGTCGCCCGCTTGGGCTTCGCCGTCGAAGGGCATGAATCCGCTGTCCGGCCCCGCCTCGTCGCGCGTGGCGTGCCAGTCGCCGTCGTGGGCCTCGAAGCCCGGCTCGCGCCGGCTGGGGGCGCCATCCTCCGCGCCATCGGCGTCGTCGCCACGCTGCTCCGTCACGCCAAGGTCCGGCTCCTGCCTGTCCCCGACGGGGCGCGGCTGGCGCGGCGTGAGGCGGCGCGAATTCCAGGTGTTGTAGGCCACCACCCCGGCGAGCACCAGGCCGCCGACGATGGCCAGTCCGACTTGCAGCGAACTTTCCATGCTCAAGCCTCCATCAGGTTGGTGGCGGCTTCCATGTCGACCGCCACGATGCGTGAAACCCCCTGCTCCTGCATGGTCACGCCGATGAGTTGCCGGGCCATCTCCATGGCGATCTTGTTGTGGCTGATGAACAGGAACTGGGTGTCTTGGCTCATGTGCGTCACCAGTTTGGCATAGCGTTCGGTGTTGGCGTCGTCCAGCGGTGCGTCGACCTCGTCGAGCAGGCAGAACGGTGCGGGGTTGAGCTGGAAGATGGCAAAGACCAGCGCGATGGCGGTCAGCGCCTTCTCGCCGCCCGAGAGCAGGTGAATGGTCTGGTTCTTCTTGCCCGGCGGCTGCGCGATGACCTGCACGCCGGCGTCCAGGATTTCCTCGCCCGTCATGACCAGGCGCGCCTGGCCGCCGCCGAACAGCTCGGGGAACATGCGGCCGAAGTGCGTGTTGACGATGTTGAAGGTGTTGCCCAGCAGGTCGCGCGTCTCGGCGTCGATCTTGCGGATGGCATCTTCCAGCGTGGTCATGGCGTCGATCAGGTCGGCCGTCTGCGCGTCCAGGAACTGCTTGCGCTCGCGCGCGGCGGCCAGTTCGTCGAGCGCGGCCAGGTTGACCGCGCCCAGCGCGGCAATCTCGCGCTGGTAGCGGTCGATCTCGCCCTGCAGCCCGGTCAGCTTGACGCCGCCTTCCTCGATGGACTTGGCCACGGCCTCCAGGTCGGCCTCGGCTTCGGCCAGTTGCTGGCTGTACTGCTCCAGGCCCAGGCGCGCGGCCTGTTCCTTGAGCTGGAAATCGGTGATGCGCTGGCGCAGCGGGTCCAGCTCGCGCTCGAGCTGCAGGCGCCGTTCGTCGCTGGCGCGCAGCTTGGCGGTCAGGTCGTCGTATTCGCTGCGCAGCGCGGCCAGCGTTTCCTCGCGCAAGGCCTTGGCGGCCAGCGCCTCTTGCAGGCCGCCTTCGGCCGCGGCGTCGTTGTGGCGGTTGAGCTCGTCGTGCACGCGCTGCTGCTCGGCGGCAATCGACTGCAGCTGCTGGGTGGCGGTTTCGATGGCGCGGTTGAGCTCGGCTTCACGCGCGGCCAGGCTGCGCTGGGCATAGCCCGATTCCTGCGACTGGCGCTCCAGCACCCGCAACTGCTCACGCGCCTCGGCCAGCTTGCGCTCGGCCTGGATCACACGCTCGTCGAGCTGGGCGTGGCGCTCCTGCGTGTCGGCCAGCTGCATGTCGAGCTCCTCGAAACGCGCCTCGGCCGTCACACGCCGCTCCTGCAGGTCTTCGAGATGGCCGTCGACCTCGGCCAGGTCGCCCGCGATCTGCTCGCTGCGCGCGCGCGTCTGCTCGGCCATCTGGCTCAGGCGCAGGGTCTCGACCTGCAGTTCATGCAGGCGCGACTGGCCTTCGGACTGCTCGCGCCTGGCCTGGGCCAGGCGCTGCGTGGCGTCGGTGTAGGCGGCTTCGGCCCGCACCAGGGCCGTGCGCGCCTCTTCGGCGATGAAGCTGTGCGCGCGGATTTCCTTGTCGAGGTTGTCGATCTCCTGCGCGCGCGCCAGCATGCCGGCCTGCTCGCTGTCCTGCGCGTAGAAAGCCACGGCATGCGCGCTGACGGCATGGCCGTCGGGCACATAGATGACGTCGCCCGGCTGCAGCCGTGAGCGCGCGCCCAGCGCGTCTTCCAGGCTGTGCGCGGTGTGGCAGCCATGCAGCCAGTCAACCAGCAGCGCCTTCAGGCTGGCGTCGTGCACGCGCAGCTTGTCGGCCAGGCGCGGTAGCGCGGCGTCGCCTTCGGGCGCGGCGGCCACGGGCGCGGTATAGAAAGCCAGCTTGGCCGGCGGCGCGTCGCCCGCAAAGGCGCGCACGGTTTCCAGGCGGCCGATCGCCAGCGCGCCCATGCGCTCACGCAGCGCGGCTTCGAGCGCGTTTTCCCAGCCCTGCTCGATGCCCAGCCGGGTCCACAGGCCCGCCAGGCCGTCCAGCCCATGCTTGGCCAGCCAGGGCTGGAGCTTGCCGTCGGTCTTGACCTTGTCCTGCAGCGCCTTGAGCGCCTCCTGCCGCGCCGACAGGTCGGCCTTGCGCGCCGACTCGGTGTTGACGGTCTGCTGCTGCGCGCGGCGCGCCTCGTCGAGCTGCGGCACCAGGTCGTGCAGCTCGGCCAGGCGGGCCTCGGCCATCGCCTGGCTTTCCTGCTGGTCGGTCAACTGGGCCTGCAAGTTGGCCAGGCGCTGCTCGTCGGGCGCGGCCAGCGCCTTGCGGTCGGCATCCAGCCGTTCGCGGCGGTTGCCCAGCTGGCGCATCTGGTCGTCGATGTGGCGCTGCTCGGTGGCCAAAACCTGGATCTGCTGCTGCACCTGGACCACGGCGCTGCGCTGTTCGCCAGATTGCTGCTGTGCCTGGCGCAGGGCATCTTCCAGGTCGGGCAGGCGCAAGCCCTGCTCTTCGACCTGCGCGGCCAGGGTCTCGGCCTGTTCCTCGGCGCCCACGCTCTGCTCGGCCAGGGTTTCGATCTCGTGCGCGGCGTCCTCGCGCCGCTGCTCCCACTGGGTCGACTGTTCTTTCAGTTGCAGCAGCCGCTGCTCGGCGCGCTGGCGGCCTTCGACCACGAAGCGGATCTCGGCTTCGAGCTTGCCGACCTCGGCGCTGGCTTCGTACAACTGCCCCTGCGCCTGGTTGACCTTGTCGCCCGCGCCGTAGTGCGCCTGGCGGATGGTTTCGAGATCGGCCTCGACATGGCGCAGATCGGCCATGCGCGACTCCAGGTCGTTGACGGCCTTGAGGCCCTCGGTCTGGATGCGGCCCTGCTCGGCCTCGGCCTCGGACTTCTTGAGGAACCACAGCTGCTGCTGCTTGAGCGCCACTTGCGACTGCAGCGTGTTGTAGCGCGTGGCGACCTCGGCCTGGCGCTCGAGCTTGTCGAGGTTGGCATTGAGCTCGCGCAGGATGTCTTCCACCCGCGTGAGGTTCTCGCGCGTGTCGGAGAGCCGGTGCTCGGTCTCGCGGCGGCGCTCCTTGTACTTGGACACGCCCGCGGCCTCTTCCAGGAACAGGCGCAGTTCCTCGGGCTTGGATTCGATGATGCGGCTGATCGTGCCCTGGCCGATGATCGCGTAGGCACGCGGCCCCAGGCCCGTGCCCAGGAACACGTCCTGCACGTCGCGGCGGCGCACCACCTGGTTGTTGATGTAGTAGCTCGAATTGCCTTCACGCGTGAGCACGCGTTTGACCGCGATCTCGGTGAACTGGCTCCACTGCCCGCCCGCGCGGTGGTCGGCGTTGTCGAACACCAGCTCGACCGATGCGCGCGACGCCGGCTTGCGTGTGGTCGTGCCGTTGAAGATCACGTCCTGCATGGACTCGCCACGCAGCTCGCTGGCCTTGGACTCGCCCAGCACCCAGCGCACCGCGTCCATGATGTTGGACTTGCCGCAGCCATTGGGCCCCACCACCCCCACGAGCTGCCCCGGCAGCATGAAGGTGGTCGGCTCCGCGAACGATTTGAAACCTGCTAGCTTGATCGAAGTGAGACGCACGGCGAACCCGGTCGGGGGAAGGAACTCTGGGGGAAAGACCCAAAACGCCCGGCAGACCGGGCGATGGGATGCGGCGATGATAACGCCTGTCCTGGCACTCCCAAATAGGGAGCATTTCCACCGTTGTCCTCAGGGGGCGAGCAAGCCCTGCTGCAAGGCCAGCAACGTGATCTCCGCCTGGTTGCGGCAGCCGGTTTTCTGTTTGACGTGGTAGAGGTGCGTGCCCACGGTGCGCGGCGAGATGTGCAACTGAGCCGCGATGTCGGCCACGCTGGCGCCGCGCGCCAGTTGCAGGAAGACCTCGAATTCGCGTTCCGACAGGGCGGCGACGGCGGCCGGTCGGGGCGAGCCGCTGGGTGCGTGGGCGCGCGGGGCGTGCAGGCCGCCGGGCAGTTCGTCGAGCGCGACGGCCTGGGCCAGTGCAGGGTCAAGGTAGCGCTGGCCGCGCGCGACCTGGCGCACGGCTTCGAGCAAGGCCTGCGGCGGCGAGCGCTTGGAGAGATAGCCGCGCCCGCCCGCGCGCATCAGGTGGCGCACGTGGCTGGCATCTTCATGCGCGCTGAGCGCGAGCACCTTGAGGGCAGGCAAGCGCGCCAGCAGTTGGCGGGTGGCCTCGATACCGGTGATGCCGGGCATGGCCACGTCCATGACCACGACGTCGGGCGCGGCCTGGGCCGGGCCGTCCAGGGCCGGCCCCAGCCGCTCGCGCAGCCAGGCCAGCGCCTGCTCGCCCGAGCCGACCTCGCCGACGACTTCCACGTCGTCGGCCGACTCCAGCAGCAGGCGAAAGCCCATGCGCACGAGTTCATGGTCGTCGACCAGCAGAACGCGGCAGCGGCCGGGCTTCAAGGCGGTGGAGGTATCGGGCATGCCAGAAAAGAAATCAGGTGTTCGTTGATTCCGCGCCGCCGTCCGCCGGCGGAAACGAAGCAGTGATGGCCAGGCCGCCTTCCGGCGCCCGCGAAAAAACCAGCGTGCCGCCCAGTGCCAGCACCCGCTCGCGCATGCCGTACAGACCGAAGTGGCCGTCCACGGGCCCGGGCTCGGCCATGCCGGGGCCGTCGTCGGCAACGCGCAGCGCCAGCGCCTCAGGCGTTTGCGCGAGCAACACCCAGGCCTGGCTGGCGCCCACGGCGTGCTTGGCAATGTTGTTGAGCGCCTCCTGCACCAGGCGGTAGATGCCGATCTGCGCATCCTCGGGCCAGCCGGCGCCGGGCTCGCGCCCATCGGGCGACGGCGACGCTTCCAGATGCCAGGCGACGTCCGGGCGCTGCTGGCGCATGGCCTGCACCAGATCGGCCAGGGCATCGGCCAGACCAAGCCGGTCGAGCGCGGGCGGGCGCAGTCGCGGGATGAGCCGGTGCATGGCCGCGTAGAGCTCGTCGCTGGCGCGCTGCAGCAACTCCCCTGCCCGCTGCGCGGTCGGGTCGCCGCCGGCCTTGGCCGTGCAGCGCGCCACCAGGGTGTGGGCGAGCGAGCGCACGGCCGTGAGCGACTGGCCCAGTTCGTCGTGCAGCGTCGCGGCCAGCGAACGCCGCTCGGCCTCGATGCGTGTGGTCAGCGCATGGACGAAGCGCCGCTCGGCCAGGAGCTCGGCCTGGGTCTGCGCGGCCACGCGCACGGCGTCCTGCTGGTCTTGCAGCGACTGTGCCATGGCGTTGACCGTGCGGCCGATGGCCGCGGCCTCGGCACCGGGCAGCGGCGGCAGCCGCGCCGCGAGGTCGCCATGGCCGATCCGCTCGAGCGTGGACTGGATACGCACCAGCGGCGCCATCCATCGCCCGACAGCCAGAAACACGACGAGGTTGACGGCCAGCAACAGCAGCAAGGTGGCCGCGGTCTGCACTTTCATGTCGTCCCAGCCGTCGAGCACGGCGCGTGTCGGGTTGGCGCGGATCTCCAGCCAGCCGCCTCGCACGGGCACGTCGAACGTCGCCTGCCGCGGCGTGACCAGCCAGGCGTACCAGTGCGGCGCATCGCGCCCCTGCTTGTAGCTGGACGGCGGCGACTGGTAGAGCCGCTGGCCCTGGCTGTCGTAGAGCACCATGTCGTTGGAGCGCACACGGCCCACACGGGCCAGGAAACGGGCCAGTTCAGCCGGATCACCCGAGGCGTAATTCACGACCACGTCGCGCACCAGCTGCGTGGCAATGCGGTGCGAGGCCAGGATCTCCTCGCGCACCGCAGCTCGCGTGCCCTGGATGTCGACGGCCGTCAGCACCCCCATCATGAGCGCCATGAGCCCAGCCACCATGAGCTGGATGCAGGTGCGCAAGCTCATGAGCCAGCCCCCTCGCCAACGCGCTGTAGCCCGCGCGCCAGCGCATCCAGGCCCGCATGCCAGGCCGCCAGCATGGCCGGCGCAAAGGCATCGTGCCCGACGCCGGGCACGATGCGCAGTGCCGCCGCATCGCCGCCCAGGCATTCCGCCACCCGGTGCGCCTGGGCCGGCGGGCACAGGGCGTCGGCCCCGCCCTGGACCAGGGCCCAGGGATGCGCCCGGCCCCAGCCGCGCAACGACGCCAGCACGGCGGGCATGTCGACGAAGCAGCCGTGAACCAGGTAATGAACCTGCACACGCGCGCGCTGCAGGACGGCGGGGGCGTTGCCGCCGGCCGCCCCAATGCCCGAGGGCAAGGCCGCACGCGCCTGTTCATTGCGCGTCCAGGCCTGGGCGGCGTTCAGGGCCAGCGCGTCGTCACCGGCGAACAGCAGGGCATACAAACGCGCCAGACGTTGGCGCGGCGTGGCTGGCTCCAGGTCCGCCGCCCATGCCAGCAGGTCGCGCCACGGCGGGGCGGCGGCGGGTGCGGCCGGCGCGCTCAGCAGTGCGTGGACCTCGGCGGCGCTGGCCAGGAAAGGCGCGCGCAGCATCAAGCCCTGCACACACTGCGGCCACCGCGCCGCATAGGCCAGCGCCAGCGTCGCGCCCCAAGAGCCGCCGGCCACCACCCAGCGCTCGATGCCCAGGGCCGTGCGCAGCCGCTCCAGATCGCTCAGCAGGTCCTGCGTCGTATTGTTCGAGACCGCAGCGGCCCGCGGGCCGTCGTCATGGATGCTGCGGCCGGCGCCGCGCTGATCGATCAGGATCACGCGCCAGCGCTGCGGATCGAACTGCCGGCGCTGGCGCGGCGAGCTGCCGCTGCCCGGCCCGCCATGCAGCCACAGCAGTGCAGGCGCCTGCGGGTGGCCACACTGCTCCCAGTAGACGTGGTGGCCGCCGCTGACAGGCAGCCAGCCCTACGCGAGCGGCTCGGTGGCGGGAAAGAGCCGGTCGGAATCCATGGCGGGGATTGTAGAAAGGCCCCGGCGGCAGCCTGCCGGCGCAGGGCGCGCGGCCGGGGCCGCCGCGGGGCATTTCATGAAAATCATGAGGCCTGTTTCATGACGCTGCGCAGGACAAGGAGCCCGGCCTTTTCCCACAATGGTTGCTGCTGGCGCGTGCGCCATTGCCCCCGGGGCGAGAACGCCCGCCGGCATTTTTTGCCATCAACCCATCAAGGAGTGCTTCATGAAATGGGAAACCCCTAAGGCCGTGGATCTGCGTTTCGGTTTCGAGATCACGATGTACGTGTTCAACCGCTGACCCGTCCAGCCGACCCGCCCGCCGGCTTCGGCCTGGCGGGCTCCACTTGCGCACGCGCCCTCTCTGTTTCTGCCCCCCATGAAAATCAAGGTTCTTGGCTCGGCCGCCGGTGGCGGCTTTCCGCAATGGAACTGCAACTGCGGCAACTGCACGGCCGCGCGCGCCGGCGCGGCGCGACAGCGGCATCGCCGCCGTGCTGCTGATGGACGCCCAGATCGACCACGTCACCGGCCTGCTGATGCTGCGCGAATCGTCGCGCCCCCTGCCCGTCTACGCCACCGCCCCCGTGCTGGCCGACCTGCACGCCGGCCTGCCGCTGCTCGACGTGCTGCGCCACTACTGCGGCACGGTCGAGCACACCCTGCCGCTGGACGGGCGCCCCTTCACGATCGCGCCGGTCGGCGGCGTGCAGTTCGAGGCCGTGCCCCTCATCAGCAAGGCCCCGCCTATTCGCCGCACCGCCACGACCCGCAGCCTGGCGACAACATCGGCCTGCTGATCACCAGCGAAGCCAGCGGACGCCGCGCCTTCTACGCGCCCGGCCTGGGCCAGATCGACCCCGCGGCTGCGCGGGCCATGGACGCGGCCGACGTGCTGCTGCTGGACGGCACCTTCTGGGACGAGGACGAGATGATCCGCCTGGGCCTGTCAGCCAAGCCCGCGCGCAGCATGGGCCACATTCCGCAGAGCGGGCCGGGCAACCTGCTCGATCTGCTGGCGCGCTACCCGGACAAGCGCCGCATCCTCATCCACATCAACAACAGCAACCCGGTGCTGCGCGCCGACTCGCCCGAGCGCGCCGCACTCGAGCGCGCAGGCGTGGAACTGGCCTTCGACGGCATGGAGATCACGCTTTGACGACCACGCCCCTTTCTTCCGCCCTGACGCAGGACAGCGTCCTCTCGCCCGTGCGTTTCATGCCGGTCATCGCGCCCATCCGCAACACGGACGACACGCAGGCGCCCTGGAGCCGCGCCGAATTCGAGGCCCGGCTGCGCGGCAAAGGTGCCCTCTACCATATTCACCACCCGTTCAACGTGCGGCTCAACAGCGGCCAGTGCACGCCCGCGCAAGTGCGCGGCTGGATCGCCAACCGCTTCTACTACCAGTGGTGCATTCCGCAGAAGGACGCGGCCGTGCTGGCCAATTGCCCCGACCGCGCGGTGCGGCGCGAATGGCTGGTGCGGCTGCTCGACCACGACGGCCATGGCGACTTCCAGGGCGACGCGGCCGGCGGCCTCGAAGCCTGGACCCGGCTGGGCGAGGCGGCCGGCATCCAGCGCGAGGAACTGTGGTCGCTGCAGCACGTGCAGCCTGCCGTGCGCTTCGCCTGCGACGCCTACGTCAACTTCGTGCGCCACGCGCCATGGCAGGAAGCGGTCTGCTCCTCGCTCACCGAGATGTTCGCGCCCCAGATCCACAAGGACCGGCTGGCCACCTGGCCGCAGCACTACCCTTGGATCGCCGCCGAGGGGCTGCATTACTTTCGCAGCCGCATCCCGCTGGCCCAGCGCGACGTCGACCACGGCCTGGCCGTGACGCTGGCGCACTTCACCACGCATGCGCAACAGACACGCGCGCTCGACATCCTGCAGTTCAAGCTCGACATCCTCTGGAGCATGCTCGACGCCATCGAGAAAGCCTACCCATGAACCCCGCCGCCCTTCCCGACAAGCCCCGGCTCAACCGCCTGTTTCGCCTGCAGTGGGAGCCCGCGCAGGACGCCCACGTGCTGCTCTACCCGGAAGGCATGGTCAAGCTCAATGCCAGCGCCGCCGCCATCTTGCAAAGCTGCGACGGCGAACGTGATGTGGCGCAGATCGTTGAGCACCTCGAACAACGATTCGACACCACCGGCCTGGCCGCCGACGTGACCGGCTGGCTGGCCACGGCCACCGAGCGCGGCTGGGTGGTGTGAGCCGCCGGCAGCAACGCATGGCCCAAGCCCGCCGCGTCATCCCGATCCAGTCCCAGCCCGCCGCGGCCGCGCCGGCGGTGGCCGGCGGCCCGTTCCAGGTGCCGCAGAACCCGCCCGTGGTGCCCTCCGGCCCGCCGCTGTGGCTGCTGGCCGAGCTCACCTACCGCTGCCCGCTGCACTGCGTGTTCTGCTACAACCCGCTCGGCTACGCCAACGTGCGCGACGAGCTGGACACCGGCGAATGGGTCGACGTGCTGCGCCAGGCCCGCGCCCTGGGCGCGGCCCAGCTCGGTTTTTCGGGCGGCGAGCCGCTGCTGCGCGAGGACCTGGAAGAACTGGTGGCCGAGGCGCGCCGCCTGGGCTTCTACACCAACCTCATCACCTCGGGCGTCGGCCTGACCGAACAGCGCATCGGCGCGCTCAAGGCGGCGGGGCTGGACCACATCCAGCTCTCGTTCCAGGATTCCACGCGCGAGATGAACGACTTCCTCTCGAACACCAAGACCTTCGCGCTCAAGCAGCGCGTGGCCGAGCTGATCAAGCGCCACGACTACCCCATGGTGATGAACTGCGTGCTGCACCGCTACAACCTGCCGCACATCGCCCAGATCATCGACATGGCGCTGGCCATGGGCGCCGAATACCTGGAGCTGGCCAACACCCAGTACTACGGCTGGGCCCTCAAGAACCGCGCCCAGCTCATGCCCACGCTGGAACAACTGCGGCAGGCCGAGGCCGTGGTCAACGACTACCGCGCGCGCATCGGCAACCGCTGCCGGCTGCTGTTCGTGGTGCCGGACTATCACGAAGACCGGCCCAAGGCCTGCATGAGCGGCTGGGGCAGCATCTTCCTGGGCGTGGCCCCCGACGGCGCGGCCCTGCCCTGCCACAACGCGCGCGAGCTGATCTTGCCCCCGTTTCACGGACACCCCTATAAGCGATTAACTATCGCAATAGGAGGTGGACGATGACCAAGAGCAAGGCAGGCAGAAAGGGGCAGGAGTTCAGCCTGGAGTTCAGGCAGCAGGCACTGTTGCGAGCGGCCACAGAAGGGGTAACCACGGTGGCTCGTGATCTGGGGTTGCAGCCTGCCCAGCTGTACAGTTGGCGCGCCCAGGCGCGGCGGCACGACCAGGACGATCAGGCACAACGCTTGGAGTTGGCCGAACATGCACGGCTCAAACGTGAAGTGGCGCGGCTGGAGGAGGAGAACGCTT
>WNDQ01000012.1 GCA_009912175.1 Paracidovorax wautersii
GCGCGAGCACCGCGCCCTGTTGGAGCAATACGCTTTGATCGCCAGCATGAGTGCCAGAGGCAACTGCTACGACAACGCAGCAATGGAGAGTTGGAACCACAGTCTGAAGGTCGAGGCCATCCATGGTGAACACCTCGCCACACGGGAGCAGGCCAAGGCTCATGTGTTTGACTACATTGAGGTTGACTACAATCGGATCCGGCTGCACTCGACCCTGGGCTACCTCAGCCCAGAGCAGTACGAGCTGGCCAATGTCGCTTAGATAGGTGTCCGTAAATCAGTGGCAAGATCAGCATTTCAGATGATTTGAAAGCACTGATCCTGCGTAACAAGCTCGATGCACTTTTTGTCATCAACGAACAGTCCGACTCGAGCGCACCATCATCGGTCGACAGCCGTGGCGTGGTCATGATGCTGCGCCGCCCGCCGCTGGCTTCGCCCAAGGCCGGCGTAAATGCTCAGCTTGGCGTCTCCATGCTCGACAAATCCGGGGCTGAATTGATTTGGCGTGGAGGCTGGGGCTATCGGGGTGTCAGCCCTGGCAACTTGGATACGAATTTGAACTTCGTTTCATCGTCTGTTGTGATGGAGCCAATTGTCGGATTGGCCTATGAGGCGCTGAATGAGGCGGTGGATGCGGTGCTGGAGCGCAGTGGCTACTGAAAGCAGGGGTGGGTTGCGTTGCGGCCCAGGGTGTGGTGGCTGCAATGGCCGCCGCTTGAGTGGTATGGGGTCTGGAGGTAGGTAGCCAGGGCTGCCACGGGCGGCAGCGCCAGTCTGCAGATGTGCCCGCGTAGTTTTTTGCGGGCGTAGCATTCAGTGATGAGTGGTGACCCACTCGCGCAGCACAGCGTCGATGCGCGTTTGCCAGCCCGCGCCGCCGGCCTTGAAGTGTTCCAGCACGTCTTGCGACAGGCGGATCGAAACCTGTTCCTTCTTTTGGTCGGCCACGGCGCCGGCAGGCCTGCCGCGCTTGCGCTTGGCGACCAGGGCCATGACGACATCCGCGCCCAGCACTTCAGCGGCAGGCTTGGCGTTCTTGAAGAATTCATCCCCAAGCTCGGGGCTTTCGTCGTCCATGCCGGCGTTGATGCGGGCATCTTCCTCGGGCGAGGGCATGTGGAGCTTGCGCCCCGACTTAGCAGTGATTGGCATAGCGTCTGACCTCACGGCTGTTGGCCTTGCGCAGGCTGATGATGTGCACGTGGGTCTCGCGCAAGGTAAAGACCATCACGTGCACGCGTTCGCCAATGGGGGCAATGGCGGTCAGGTGTGGTTCGCCATAGGCATGGCGGCTGTCCACTTCCACGATCGCGTTTTCCCATTCAAACGCTGCTGCGGCCGAAAAGAACACGCCGTGCTTGGCAACGTTGGCCGCCTGCTTGGCGTGATCGAAGAGGTACTGCATTAATTAATTGTATCTACAAAAAATTTGATGTCAATCGGCGAAATCAGTTCGCTTCGGCCTCGTCTTCACCCCTGCGCGTTCAGCGCATTCCGCATGGTGATGATGATCCACAGTATTTCGTTGATCTGGCGCTTGCAGCCGCTGACGATCGCGGGATGTTGTGGCGTGAGGTCGGCATGACCATGAAAAATCCCTCCGGGTCCATGGCCTGGAGGGATTTTTTCTGGGCGCTTCGTTTTCCGGCGGCTAGCCGTTCGGGTAGGCCGCGGCGATCAACTGGCTGCGCAAGGCGGTGAGCTGGGCCGACATGTCGTGGACCAGGTAGAGGTCGCGGCGGCGAGTCCAGGCCTGACCGGATTCGGGGTCGTAGTCGCCGGGCATGGCGAAGCCTGCGGGCGCAAAGGCGCGCATGCCCCGGCTTTTGGAGGTGAGTACGCAGCGTTTGAGGTGGTCGCGAAAGCCGATGACGCCGACGGTGCCCATGGCCTCGGCCTTGTTCTGTTCGAGTTTGACGACCTGGGCCGCCACGCCGTCGGTGCTCAGGTAGGTGATGCTGCCGTCCGGGTTGGTGATGGGGTCGATCGAGACGACTGGTGTGATGCCGTGCTTGGCCTTGAGGAAGTGCGCGATTTCCCATTGCGCATAGATGGGCACGGGGTTCTGGGCGTGGACCTGGGCGACGGTGTCGGCCAGTTGTTCGTTGACCGGTCCGGGGTCGGGCAGGGCGCTTTGGCGGGCGCCGTCGGTGGGGGTGTTGCCGCTGGCGCGGTTCGGGCGATTGCCAAAGGCGTAGGCCACGATGCGGTTGAGGCTGGCGATGGGCGCGGTGGGGGCCTGCCACGACAGCGCAAAGTCGAGGATGTGGGGTGCCAGGACGGCGGCAGTCTGCGCGTCGCCGAGCTGGGCGGTCAGGCGCGCGCGCATCTGGCGCAGGAGTTCATCGGTACTGGCCGGGGCGGCGGCCTGGGCGTCGCCGGCGCTGAAAAGCGTAGCGGGCAGAGGAGCGGCGATGGCGGCGGAGGTGGACGTGACAAAACGGCGGCGTGGCAGCATGGGCAGGGTGGCGTGGGTGGATCTTTCTTGTCTGCGGCGCCGGCCGCGTCAGCCGCGCCGTGCCGCAGGCCCGAGCCTTCATCATCGGCCGCCCTCATTGCGGCCGTGTGACGAGGCCCGGCCGGTTATTCCACCGCCTTGCCAATGTCCTCAACGACCTTCTTGGCATCACCAAACACCATCAGCGTCTTGTCCAGGTAGAACAGCTCGTTGTCCAGGCCCGCGTAGCCGGCGGCCATGCTGCGCTTGTTGACGATGACCGTCTTGGCCTTGTAGGCCTCCAGGATGGGCATGCCGTAGATCGCGCTGCCCTTGGTGTGCGCGGCCGGGTTCACTACGTCGTTGGCGCCCAGGACGATGGCCACGTCGGCCTGGCCGAACTCGCCGTTGATGTCCTCCATCTCGAACACCTGGTCGTAGGGCACCTCGGCCTCGGCCAGCAGCACGTTCATGTGGCCGGGCATACGGCCGGCCACCGGGTGGATGGCGTACTTGACGGTGATGCCCTTCTCGATGAGCTTGGTCGCCAGTTCCTTGACCGCGTGCTGCGCGCGCGCCACGGCCAGGCCGTAGCCGGGCACGATGACCACCGTCTCGGCGTTGCCCAGCACAAAGGCGGCGTCGTCGGCGCTGCCGCTCTTGACGGGGCGTTGTTCCTTGGCACCGCCCGCAGCGGCCGTGGCGTCGCCGCCAAAGCCGCCCAGGATCACGTTGAAGAAGGAGCGGTTCATGGCCTTGCACATGATGTAGCTCAGGATCGCGCCCGAGCTGCCCACCAGGCTGCCGGCAATGATCAGCATGCTGTTGTTGAGCGAGAAGCCGATGCCGGCCGCGGCCCAGCCCGAGTAGCTGTTGAGCATCGACACCACCACCGGCATGTCGGCCCCGCCGATCGGGATGATCAGCAGCACCCCGAGCGCAAAGCCCAGCGCGATCACCAGCACGATGTCGATCCAGCTCTGGCTGTGCCAGAAGCCGAACACAAAGAACGCGGCCAGCAGGCCCAGCGCCGCGTTGAGCGCGTGCTGGCCCTTGAACTGCACCGGCGCGCCCTGGAACAGGCGGAACTTGTACTTGCCGCTGAGCTTGCCGAAGGCGATGACCGAGCCGGTGAAGGTCACCGCGCCGATGAAGGCGCCCAGCGCCAGCTCCACGCGGTTGCCGCCGGGGATCGGGCCGCCCGGGGCGGTGATCTGGAAGGCCCAGGGCTCGGCCACGGCGGCCACGGCGATGAACACGGCAGCCAGGCCGATCATGCTGTGCATGAAGGCCACCAGCTCGGGCATCTTGGTCATCTGCACACGCTGGGCCATCACGGTGCCGGCCGTGCCGCCCACCAGCAGGCCCAGCAGCACCCAGCCCAGGCCCAGTGCCGAGCTGGCCAGCGTGACGATGAGCGCGGCCGTCGTCAGCACGGCAATCGCCATGCCCGCCATGCCAAAGAGGCTGCCGCGGATGGAGGTGGTCGGGTGCGACAGGCCCTTGAGGGCCTGAATGAAGCAGACGCTGGCCACCAGGTACAGCAGCGTGACGAGGTTCATGCTCATGGGTTGCCCCCGGCCTTGCGGTCCTTCTTCTTGAACATCGCCAGCATGCGCCGCGTGACGAGGAAGCCGCCGAACACGTTGACCGCGGCCAGCGCCACGGCCAGCACGCCCATGGTCTTGCCCAGCCCGGTCTCGGTGAGCGCGGCAGCCAGCATGGCCCCCACGATGACGATGGCCGAGATGGCGTTGGTCACCGCCATCAGCGGCGTGTGCAGCGCGGGCGTGACGGTCCAGACCACGTGGTAGCCCACGTAGATGGCCAACACAAAGATGATCAGATTGATCAGGGTGGGGGAGACGGCATCCATGAAGGGTGTCCTCGGGGTGGATGGAGGGCGGGCTTGGAACAGGTTCTCAGGCGCGCCGGACTTCGCCCGCGTGCGCGACCAGGCAGGCGGCGACGATGTCGTCGGCCAGGTCCTGGTGCAGCGCGCCTTCGGCGTTGACGATGAGCTTGAGAAAGTCGAGCACGTTGCGTGCATAAAGCGCCGAGGCATCGGCCGCCACCAACGAGGGCAGGTTGGTCTGGCCCACCAGCGTGACGCCGTGGCGCACCACGGTCTGGTCGGCCTCGGTCAAGGGGCAGTTGCCGCCCGCGCCACCGTCGGCACGTGGCGCACCCTTGCCAGCGGCCAGATCGACCAGCACGGCGCCGGGCTTCATGGCCTGCACCATCTCGGCCGTCACCAGCGTGGGCGCGGCGCGACCCGGGATCAGGGCGGTGGTGATGACCACGTCGGCCTGGGCCACACGTTTGGCCACCTCGGCCTGCTGGCGCGCCAGCCAACTGGGCGGCATGGGCCGGGCGTAGCCGCCCACACCCTCGGCGGCCTCGCGTTCCTCGGCGGTTTCGTAGGGCACGTCGATGAACTTGGCGCCCAGCGACTCGACCTGTTCCTTGACGCTGGGGCGCACGTCGCTGGCCTCGATCACCGCGCCCAGGCGTTTGGCCGTGGCAATCGCCTGCAGCCCGGCCACGCCCACGCCCAGCACCACCACACGCGCGGCCTTGACCGTGCCGGCCGCCGTCATCAGCATGGGGAAAAAGCGCGGGTAATGGTGGGCGGCCAGCATCACCGCCTTGTAGCCGGCGATGTTGGCCTGGCTGGAGAGCACGTCCATGCTCTGCGCGCGTGTGGTGCGGGGCGCCGCTTCCAGCGCGTAGCCAGTCACGCCGGCCGCGGCCAGCCGCTGCAGCCCGGCGGCGTCAAACGGGTCGAGCATGCCGACCAGTGTTGTACCCGGCTTGATCAGCGCCAGCTCTTCGGGCGAAGGGCTGCGGACCTTGAGCACCAGCTCGCAACCGAAGGCGCCGGCCGCGTCCGTGATCTCCACACCCAGCGCCTGGTAGAGCGCGTCGGGGGCGCTGGCGGCTACGCCCGCACCGGTCTGCAGCAGCAAGGTATGGCCCTGGGCCTTGAGTTTTTTGGCGGTTTCGGGGGTCATCGCCACCCGCCGCTCATGGGCGGTCGTTTCCGTCGGCACGCCGATGCGCATGTTGTCTCCCGTCTCGTTGTGGCTCCCCTCGAACCCGGCCCATTGTTCAGAAATTCGGGGGCGCTGGCAATCGGCGGGTGCCCGGCGCCTATCGACATGCGTAGACCGCGCTGGCGGTGTTCGGCCTTTTCGGCGTATGGTTGAGTTGCGCAAACAGCGCATTCTTTGCTTGAAAAGGAGTTTCCAAATGGCAACAGGTTGGTTCGAATTGAGCAAAAGCAGTGACGGCCAGTTCCGGTTCGTCCTCAAGGCGGGCAACGCCGAGACCATCTTGACCAGCGAGCTCTACACCACCAAGGGGGCTGCCGAAGGCGGCATCGCCTCGGAGCAGACCAACAGCCCGCTGGCCGAGCGCTACGAGCGCAAGACTTCCAGCAACGGCAAGGCGTACTTCACGCTCAAGGCCGCTAACCATCAGGTCATCGGAAGCAGCCAGCTCTATGGCTCGGAAGCCGCGCGCGACAACGGCATCGCCAGCGTGCAGACCAACGGCCCGACCAAGACCATCAAGGACAACACCTGAGTCGCGGCGCTGGTCGCACGCACAGGCCCGCCTTCGACGCGGGCCTTTTCATTTCTGTGGCTTTGGTTGGGGCTAGCGGGGCCGGTCAGCGGCGCGGCGCGACGTGCACCTTGACCCGGATGCCCGAGCACGGCCAGCCCTTGGTGCGCAGATGGGCCTCGAAGGCCGGCACCAGCTGGCGCACCTTGGCCGCCACGGCGTTGCTGCTGACCAGCAGGCACCAGGCGTCGCCGTCGACCGGGCCGGCCTGGATGGCGGGGCGCAGCATGGCGGGGATCAGCGGCTCGATGGCGCGCAGCCGCGCGCTGGAGGCCTGCGCCAGCTCCGCCAGCCGCGCCAGGCCGGGGGCGTGGCTCATGGCTTGCTGCAGGGACATGGGGTGGTGTTGACGGTGCATGGCAACGAGGCGGTCGGCGGTGGCGTTCGATTATCGCAAGGGCCGGCCATGGGCTGTGCGATGGCCCGCCAGACGGCTTGCGCGTGTCCCGAAGGCGCCACGGCCTGTAGTTAGAATGTCCGATTCGTCCGTGGCCGCATGGCGCCTGCAGGGGGCCGGGTCTTGAAAGAGGAGCTGGCGGACGCCAATTTGCATTCCAGGATTAGAAAGAAGGACGTCGTTGTCCGGGGCCGTGCCTGTGGTGACCCGGACGTCGCAATTTTCATGGCCATCAATTTTCTGACCAGACTGTTCGGCAGTCGCAATGACCGCCTGCTCAAGGGCTACCGCAAGCTCGTCGAGCGCATCAACGCCCTGGAATCGAGCTACGAAAAACTGAGCGACGACGAACTGCGCGCCAAAACCCAGGAGTTCAAGGACCGGATCGCCCAGGGCACCGCGCTCGACGACCTCCTGCCGGACGCCTTCGCCGTCGTGCGCGAAGGCTCCAAGCGTGTCATGAAGATGCGCCATTTCGACGTGCAGCTGCTGGGCGGCATCGCGCTGCACCACGGCAAGGTTGCTGAAATGCGCACGGGCGAGGGCAAGACGCTGACCTCGACGCTGCCGGTGTACCTCAATGCCCTGTCGGGCAAGGGCGTGCACGTGGTGACGGTCAACGACTACCTGGCCGGCCGCGACGCCCAATGGATGGGCCGCCTCTACAACTTCCTGGGCCTGTCGGTCGGCATCAACCTGCCCTTCATGCCGCGCGAGGCCAAGCAGCAGGCCTACGGCAGCGACATCACCTACGGCACCAACAACGAATACGGCTTCGACTACCTGCGCGACAACATGGTCTACGACCCGGCCGAGCGTGTGCAGCGCGGGCTGAACTTCGCCATCGTCGACGAGGTCGACTCCATCCTGATCGACGAGGCGCGCACGCCGTTGATCATCAGCGGCCAGGCCGAGGACCACACCCAGCTCTACGTGGCGATCAACCAGATCGTGCCGCACCTCAAGAAGCAGATCGGCGAGGCCGATCCGCGCACCGGCGAAGGCGTGATCGAGGCCGGCGACTTCACCGTCGACGAAAAATCGCACCAGGTCTTCCTGACCGAGGATGGCCACGAGAAGGCCGAGGAACTGCTGGGCCAGGCCGGCCTGCTGGCCGAGGGCGCGTCGCTCTACGACCCGTCCAACATCCTGCTGATGCACCACCTCAACGCGGCCCTGCGCGCGCATCACATCTACCACCGAGACCAGCATTACGTGGTGCAGCCCGGCCAGAACGGCGGCGAGATCGTGATCGTCGACGAGTTCACCGGCCGCCTGATGGCCGGCCGCCGCTGGAGCGAGGGCCTGCACCAGGCCGTCGAGGCCAAGGAAGGCGCGCACATCCAGCCCGAGAACCAGACGCTGGCCTCGATCACCTTCCAGAACTACTTCCGCCTCTACGCCAAGCTCGCCGGCATGACCGGCACGGCCGACACCGAGGCCTTCGAGTTCCAGAGCATCTATGGCCTGGAAACCGTCGTCATCCCGCCGCACCGCCCGAGCAAACGCGTCGACCAGCTCGACCGTGTCTACAAGACCGCCAAGGAAAAGTACGACGCCGCCATTGCCGACATCCGCGACTGCTACGAGCGCGGCCAGCCGGTGCTGGTGGGCACCAGCTCCATCGAGAACTCCGAGCTGATCTCGGCGCTGCTGATGCAGGCCAAGCTGCCGCACCAGGTGCTCAACGCCAAGCAGCACGAGAAAGAGGCGGACATCATCGCCCAGGCCGGCAGCAAGAAGGCCATCACGATCGCCACCAACATGGCCGGCCGCGGCACCGACATCGTGCTGGGCGGCAACATCGAAAAGAGCGTGCTCGCCATCGAGGCCGACG
This sequence comes from Paracidovorax wautersii, assembly GCA_009912175.1. Lineage (GTDB taxonomy): Bacteria > Pseudomonadota > Gammaproteobacteria > Burkholderiales > Burkholderiaceae_C > Comamonas_F > Comamonas_F wautersii_A. The sequence goes on from WNDQ01000012.1 coordinate 8,302, forward strand.
AGTCGCTGGACGACGCGGCCAAGCAGCAGAAGATTGCCGAACTGCGCGCCGCCTGGCAGGTCGAGCACGAGGCGGTGCAGGCGCTGGGCGGCCTGCGCATCGTGGCCACCGAGCGCCATGAGTCGCGCCGCATCGACAACCAGTTGCGCGGCCGTTCGGGCCGCCAGGGCGACCCGGGCTCCTCGCGCTTCTTCCTGAGCCTGGACGACCCGCTGATGCGCATCTTCGCGGGCGACCGCGTGCGCGCCATCATGGACCGCCTCAAGATGCCCGAGGGCGAGGCCATCGAGGCCGGCATGGTCACGCGCAGCATCGAAGGCGCGCAGCGCAAGGTCGAGGCGCGCAACTTCGACATCCGCAAGCAGCTGCTCGAATACGACGACGTGTCGAATGACCAGCGCAAGGTGATCTACCAGCAGCGCAACGACATCCTGGACGCGGCCGACCTGCAGGGCCAGATCGACGCGCTGCGCGAAGGCGCGGTCACCGACGTGGTGCGCCAGTTCGTGCCGGCCCAGTCGGTCGAGGAACAGTGGGACCTGCTGGGCCTGGAAAAAACCCTGCTCGACGAATGGCAGCTCGAGGTGCCGCTGGCGCAGGAAGTGGAGCAAGCCAGCGCCGTCACCGACGAGGACGTCGTCGAGCGTGTGCTCGCGGCGGCCAACGAGGCCTTCAACGCCAAGGTCGTGCAGGTCGGCGCCGAGCAGTTCAAGCCCTTCGAGCGCGCCGTGCTGCTGCAGACCATCGACAACCACTGGCGCGAGCACCTGGCTTCGCTCGACCACCTGCGCCAGGGCATCCACCTGCGCGGCTATGCGCAAAAGCAGCCCAAGCAGGAGTACAAGCGCGAGGCCTTCGAGCTGTTCGGCCTGATGCTGGACGCCGTGCGCAATGGCGTGACCAAGGTGCTCATGAACGTGCGTGTGCAGTCGGAGCAGCAGCTCGACAGCGCGGCCTCGGAGCTGGAGGCGCGTGGCAGCCACGTCAGCAACATCACCTACACGGCGCCGTCCGAGGGCGGCGAGGGCGTGCAGTCCTTTGCCCAGCCGGGCGAAGCGGCGCCGGGCGCCGACTCCCAGCCCCGCGTGGGCCGCAACGACCCCTGCCCCTGTGGCAGCGGCAAGAAGTACAAGGCCTGTCACGGCCGGTTGGCCTGATCCGGCCACGGCAAGAGAGTGCGGCCTGCGGGCCGCTTTCTTTTGGGCAGCCGTCTCGCTGATCGGAGTCCGGGGGATTTCGTCACCGGCCATGCCTACAATCGCCGCTGCGCGACGCCGCCGGCTTTTGCCGGTGGTGCGTGCGTTGCGTTTCTGATTCACCCGGTCCGCCGCAGGCGGGCCGTTTTTATCCGCCCGAGAGTCCGACATGCCCGTTCACCTGTCCGCCCCTGATCCGTCCACCCTGCTGCCCATCGCGGGCGTGCGCATCGGCTATGCCGAAGCGGGCGTGCGCAAGGCCAATCGCAAGGACGTGACGGTGTTCCTGCTCGACGAAGGCGTGGCCGTGGCCGGCGTCTTCACGCAGAACCGCTTCTGCGCCGCGCCCGTGCATGTCTGCCGCGAGGCCCTGGCCCAGGTGGCCGCAGGCGGCGCGGGCATCCGCGCGCTGGTGATCAACACCGGCAACGCCAACGCCGGCACGGGCGAGGACGGCCTGCGCCGCGCGCGCGAGACGGCCGCCGGCCTGGCCGCCCAACTGGGCGTGGCCGCCGGCCAGGTGCTGCCGTTCTCGACCGGCGTGATCATGGAGCCGCTGCCGGTCGAGCGCATCACCGCCGCGCTGCCGGCCGCCATTGCCGCCGCGCGCCCTGACCATTGGGCCGTGGCCGCCGAGGCCATCATGACCACCGACACGGTTCCCAAGGCCTTCAGCCGCCGCGTGGAGATCGGCGGCGTGGCGGTCAGCATCACCGGCATCAGCAAGGGTGCGGGCATGATCCGCCCCAACATGGCGACCATGCTGGGTTTTCTGGCGACCGACGCCAAGATCGCCCCGGGCCTGCTGCCGGCGCTGGCGCGTGAGCTGGCCGAAGGCTCGTTCAACCGCGTGACCATCGATGGCGACACGTCCACCAACGACTCCTTCGTGGTCATGGCCAGCGGCCGCGCCGCGCACGCCGAGATCACGTCGTGGGGTAGCCCGCAGGGCCAGGCGCTCAAGGCCGCGCTGCTGGACGTGGCGCGCCTGCTGGCGCAAGCCATCGTGCGCGACGGCGAGGGCGCCACCAAGTTCATCACCGTGCGTGTCGAAGGCGGCCGCACGGCCCAGGAATGCCGCCAGGTCGCCTATGCGATCGCGCATTCGCCGCTGGTCAAGACCGCCTTCTTCGCCAGCGACCCCAACCTGGGCCGCATCCTGGCGGCGGTGGGCTACGCGGGCATCGACGATCTCGACCAGACCGGCATCGACCTGTACCTGGACGACGTGCACGTGGCCGTCAAGGGCGGCCGCAACCCGGCCTACCGCGAGGAAGACGGCCAGCGCGTGATGAAGCAAAGCGAGATCACCGTGCGTGTGCAGCTCGGCCGTGGCGAGGCGGCGGACACGGTCTGGACCTGCGACCTCAGCCACGACTACGTGTCGATCAACGCCGATTACCGCTCCTGAGAACCTGTTCACGATCTTTTCATGGGGTGCGCATGGCTTCAAAACGTGTCCGATCAAGGCGCAGGCCGCAGGCGATGCCGGTGGCCTCGTCAAGGCGTGCAACGCGGAGCGGACACGTTTTGGAGCCATGCCCTTTGGGTTGCCCCGCCAAGGCAGCGTCTGCGGCGTTGCAAATCCTCGCCGGGCCACCAGCCCGCCTGCGGTTTGCGCCTTGCATCCGCTGCCTTGGCGGGGCAACGCACCCCATGAAAAGATCGTGAACAGGTTCTGAGTCCGGCGACAACAAGTCAGACTGAAGCGGCCGGGAACCCGGTCGCGCGCAGAATGGACGGCCCGGCTCACGCCAGCGCCGCCGACTGGGCGCTCACAGAGACGAGGAGAGGGAATCAAGCGATGAATGAAGCATTTGAGCGCCTGCTGACACGGGCCGAAGCCCTGATCGCACGCATCGAAACCGTGCTGCCGCAGCCGTTGGCCGCGCCCGACTGGGAAGCGTCGGTGGCCTTTCGCTACCGCAAGCGCACCAGCGGCCATGGTGTGCTGGAGCCCGTGCGCCACGTCGCGCGCATGGCGCTGGACGACCTCAAGGAGATCGAGCCGCAAAAGGACAAGATCCGCCGCAACACCGAGCAGTTCGTGCAGGGCCGCCCGGCCAACAACGTGCTGCTGACCGGCGCGCGCGGCACGGGCAAGTCCTCGCTCATCAAGGGCGTGCTCACCGCTTATGCGGGCCAGGGCCTGCGGCTGATCGAAGTCGACAAGGCCGACCTGGTCGATCTGCCCGACCTGGTCGAGATCGTCGCGGCGCGGCCCGAGAAATTCATCGTCTTCACCGACGACCTCAGCTTCGAGGACGGCGAGCCGGCCTACAAGGCGCTCAAGTCCATCCTGGACGGCTCGATCGCGGCGGCCACCAGCAACGTGCTGATCTACGCGACCAGCAACCGCCGCCATCTGCTGCCCGAGTACATGTCGGACAACCACAGCTACCAACACAGCGACGACGGCGAACTGCACCCGGGCGAGGTGGTGGAGGAGAAGATCTCGCTGTCCGAGCGTTTCGGCCTGTGGGTGAGCTTCTACCCCTTCAGCCAGGACGAGTACCTGACCATCGTCGCGCAGTGGCTGCAGTCCTTCGGCGTGCCGCCCGAGCGCATCGCCGCCGCGCGCCAGCCGGCGCTGGTGTGGGCGCTCGAACGCGCCTCGCGCAGCGGCCGCGTGGCCTACCAGTTCGCCCGCGACTACGTGGGCCGGGGAGAAGTTGCCTGATGGATCGCAGCAGCATGGACAGCCACCACCACCCATCGCAGCCCCTGGTCGCGCACGGCGAGCGCCCGCGCGAAGGCGGCACCGACCGCAAGATCACCGAGGTCGCCGTGGGCGTGCTGGTCAAGCCCGACGGCGCTTTTCTGCTGACCTCGCGCCCCGAGGGCAAGGTCTACGCCGGTTACTGGGAGTTTCCGGGCGGCAAGTTCGAAGCGGGCGAGACGGCCGTGCAGGCGCTGGGCCGCGAGCTCGAAGAAGAAATCGGCATCCGCATCGCCGGCGCCGAGCCCTGGCGCACCGAGGTGGTCGACTATCCGCACGCGCTGGTGCGCCTGCACTTCTGCAAGGTCACGCGGTGGGCCGGCCAGTTGCAGATGCGTGAAGGCCAGTCCTACCGCTGGCAGCAACTGCCGGTGGACGTGCACCCGGTGCTGCCCGGCGCGCTGCCGGTGCTGCAGTGGATTGCCGACGAGCGCCACTGGCTGGGCGGCACCACGCTGGAGCCGCTGGATCCCGCCACGGGCACGCGGCGCTAAGCGAGCGCGCCGTCCTCAGTGCCGCCAGTCGGCGGATGCGGGCGCGGAGCCGGCGCCGCCTGGGCGGCCGCCGTCCTCGTCGTCGGGCGGCTCGATCGCGTCGACGCGGAACTGCTCGTTGGCCCAGGCGCCCAGGTCGATGCCCTTGCAGCGTTCACTGCAGAAGGGGCGGTAGGGATTGCTGGGGGCGTAGACCGTGGTGTTGCCGCAGGTCGGGCAAGGGACTTCGGGCCCGGCCGCCATGGGCGGGGTGTTGGGGGTCTTGGACTTGCTGCTCATGCTCACGCTCATCAATCAGCTCAGCGCCACCTCGAAGTTGACGTCGCCGGGCCACTGCGCCAGCCGGCCGTTCTCGCCGGGCTCCAGGAAACGCACCGAAGCCAGCAGGCGGTTGCCGCTCATCTCGGGCACCAGGCCGCGGCTGGGGTCGATGCGCAGGCGCAGCAACTGGAAGGTGCGGCCCTGCGGCAGGTTCTGCTGGAACACCCCGCCAACGGCGGCGACCTTCTGCCAGCCGCTGGCGTCGCGCAGCAGGCGCAACAGCATGTAGACCGGCTCGGCCAGCGGCGCAAAGGACTGCGCCCAGCGTTCGAGGTCGGCAATGCGGCGGGTGGGCGGCAGGTGCTGCCAGGCGTGGTAGACGGGCAGGTCGAACTCGCAGGTGCCGCCGGGCATGGTGAAGCGGCTGCGCAGCGACGACAGCCATTCGTGCTCGATCAGTTCCTGGCCGGCCTTGCTGTGCTGCTCGTGCAGCGAGGCAAAACACGCGTCGAGCTGGGCGATGATGCCGTCGAGCACCGATTGCGCGATGTGCGGGTTGTCGCGGTAGCCGTTGAGGATCTGCTTGTGGCGCTCCAGGTCCTTGAGCAGGTCGGTCTTGAGGTCCGAGCGGGCCGAGACCTCGATGATCTCGAACATGGTCGCCAGCGCGTAATGGTGGTCGATCGGCTGCTCGCGCGGCACCAGCACGCTCAGGCGGCGCAGCAGGTGTTCGAGCCGCAGGTAGGTGCGGATGCGTTCGTTGAACGGAAATTCGTACAGCATCAATGGCGTTGAACTGGGCATCTTGTTCTGGGGTAGGGCGCTTGGGACGTCCCGCAGGGCGGAACGGGCCTGTTCGCGCTATTGTGCTATCAAACCAGGGGCGAAAGGCCCCCTGGCACGGATGCGGCGATGGCCCGGCATCCGTCATGGAGCGCCTGCAGCCGCCAATGTTCCGGAAATCCGCATGACGGGCGGCCACTTGCCCGCCCGGCGCGGCCCATCATACGGCGAGTGTGGGCGCCCACTGTAGGACGGTAGCCAACACGCGCTGGCGCAGTTCGTCCAGGCCGATGCCGTCGTTGTCGATGACCGCGTCGGCGATGGCGCGGCGCTGCTCGCGCGTGGCCTGGCGCGCGATGATGGCGCGCACCGTTTCCTCGGGCCAGCCGCTGCGCGCCATGACGCGGCGCACCTGCGTGTCGACCGCGCAGTCGACCACCAGAATCTTGTCGAGCCGCTCGCGCCAGGTGGCAGCCGATTCGGCCAGCAGCGGGATGTCGTAGACGATGCAGGGCGCCCCCGCGGCCGCCTGCGTCTGGCGTTCGATGGCCTGGCGCACCAGCGGGTGCACGATGGCTTCGAGCGTGGCCTTGGCCTGCGGGTCGTCGATCAGGCGCTGGCGCATGGCCTGGCGGTCGAGCCCGCCGCTGGCGTCGATGGCCTGCGCGCCCAGGGCTTGCCGCAAGGGCTCAATGGCCGCGCCGCCCGGCGCTGTGACGGCGCGAGAGATGGCGTCAGCGTCGATCACCACGGCCCCGGCGGCCGTCAGAATGGCCGCCACCGTGCTCTTGCCGCTGCCGATGCCACCCGTCAGGCCCAGACGCAAGGGCGCTTCGCCAGGGGCTGATGCGGTGTTGGACTGAACCGGCGCGGTGTTCATCGCGGCAGTATGGCATTGGCCAGATGCGGGCCCAGCATCATCACCAGCAGCCCGGCGCCGGCCAGAAAGGGGCCGAAGGGAAAGTAGCCGCCCGCGCGCAGGCCGCCGCCCAGCTTGAGCGCGATGCCGCCGCCCGCGCCGATGACGGACGACAGCAGCACCACCGGAATCAGCGCCTGCCAGCCCAGCCAGGCGCCCAGCGCGGCCAGCAGCTTGAAGTCGCCATGGCCCATGCCCTGTTTGCCCGTGACGAGCTGGAACAGGCCGCCCACGGTCCACAGCGACAGGTAGCCGGCAATCGCGCCCCACACGGCATCGTTCAGCCGCAGCTCGACCAGCCCGGCCGCTGACGCCAGCAGGCCCAGCCACAGCAGCGGCAGCACCAGGTCGTCGGGCAGCAGCGTGGTGTCCCAGTCGATGAAGGCCAGCGCCACGAGCAGCGCGCAGAACGCGGCCCACAGCGCACCGGTGGCCGACAGGCCCCAGCGCCAGCCGCAGTAGGCGAACAGCAGGCCGGTCAGCAGCTCGACGGCGGGATAGCGCAGGCCGTAGGGCTGGCCGCAGCCCGCGCAGCGGCCGCGCAGGGCCAGGTAGCTCAGCAGCGGCAGGTTCTCCCACCAGCGGATCGGGCGCTCGCAGTCATTGCAGCGCGAGCGCGGCCGCGCCAGCGTGAGCGGGGGCAGCGCCTGGACCTGTTCGTAGGCCTTGTGCGCCGCGGTGGTCAGATCCGCGGGGGGTGTGCTGCCGCGGCCGAAGACGGTTTTCCACAGGCTCTGCGCAAGCGGCGCATCGGCCTCGCGCAGATTCTCCAGCGCGTCCTGCAGCCAGGCGCGGTACATCATGCGGGGGCTGCGGTGGATGACGACGTTGAGGAAGCTGCCGATCAGCAGGCCGATGAGGCCCGCGAGCGCGGCCGCCGCCCAGGGGGAGAACAGCATGGAGCAAACCCGGGAAGAGGCAGAAGGAGCCCCGAGTGTAGGACCGCCGAGGCCGCTGGCCGCATCCTGTCCCGCGTCGCGCGGGCCTGGATCAGGGCAGCAGCTCGAACTTCAGCTCGGACAAGGGCGTGACCTTCTCGGTGCGAACCATCTTGTACTCGGTGTTCGGGCCCAGCCACTTGGCCCAGAGCTGGTCGATCTCGCCGGCCTTGTCGAGTGCGTAGAGCGCGCCGTTGATCTTGCCCAGCAGGGCAGGCTCGTCCTTCTTCATGCCGATGCCCACGGGCTGCAGCGCCATCGGCTCGTCGATCATCTTGAGGGCGATGCCCGCCGTCTGGGACTGGTTCACCAGCTTGGTGATGGTCATGGTGTTGGCCACCACGCCTTGCGACTTGTTCTGCTGCACCGCCATGTAGGCCGAGCCCGTGTCCTGGAAGGTGACGGGCTCGGAGCCGTTGAGCTTGATGGACAGCTCCGAGGTCGAACCCTTGGTCGAGCTCAGGCGCTTGCCCTTGAAGTCGGCCTTGGTGGTGCCCGGGTCGGAGGCCTTGACGGCCAGCATTTCCTTGGCGATGTAGTAGGGGTCGCTGAACTGGATCTGCTCGCCGCGGCTCTTGGTGTAGGCCAGGTTGGCCACGGTGATGTCCACGCGGCCGAGCTTGACCTCGGGCACCCGCGCTTCGACCGACAGCGGCGTGACCTTGGCGACCAGGCCGAGTTCCTTGGCGATGGCCTTGCACAGATCGACGTCGAAGCCGACCAGTTCGCGGGTCTTGGGGTCGGGGGCCGAGAACGGCGGCACGTCGGCGTAGGTGCCGCACCGCAGTTCCTGGCGCTGGGCGATCTCCTGCCACTGGTCGGCATGGGCGGCTGCGCCCGTGGCCATGAGCGCGGCGACCGCCGCCATGCGTGAAAGACGAGAGACCTGGGACATGGTGAGCTCCTGGTTGGAACGGCTGCGAGAGAAGGACGGGAAGGCGGGACGGGGGGGACGACTAATGCGTGCGCAGATCGGCCAGAAAGCGCTGCGCGCGCGGATGCTGCGGTTTGCCGAAGAATGCCTGGGGCGTGGCTTTTTCCAGGATCTGACCGGCATCCATGAACCAGACCTGGTCGGCCACTTCACGCGCGAAGTTCATCTCGTGCGTGACGCACATCATGGTCATGCCGTCGTTGGCCAGGCTGCGCATGACGCTGAGCACTTCGCCCACCATTTCAGGGTCGAGCGCGCTGGTGGGTTCGTCGAACAGCATGGCGGGCGGCTCCATGGCCAGCGCACGCGCAATGGCCACCCGCTGCTGCTGGCCGCCCGACAACTGGGCCGGATAGGCCTGGGCCTTGCTCGAGAGCCCCACGCGTTCAAGCAACTGGCCGGCCTTGGCGCGGGCGTCGGCGCGCGAGATGCCGCGCACCTTCAGCGGCGACATCATGATGTTCTCGATCACCGACAGGTGCGGGAACAGGTTGAAGCTCTGGAACACGAAGCCGATGCGGCTGCGCAGCCGGTTGAGCGCGACGCTGCTCATGGCCGCGTGCACGTCGTGGCCGTCGAACAGCAACTGCCCGGAGCGGACTTCCTCCAGCCGGTTGACGGTGCGGATCAGCGTGGATTTGCCCGAGCCCGACGGGCCGCAGATCACCACCACTTCGCCCTTCCTGACTTCGGCGTTGACGTTGACCAGGGCGTGGTAGCTGCCGTACCACTTGTTGATGTCGTGAAAGCTGATCATGGTTGTTTCCAGGGGCGGGGTGTTCAGGACTGGATGGCGGCGGTCTTGGCCGCCAGTTCCACGGGCGCGTCGGCGGGGCGGCCGGCGCGCTTGCGGCGGATGCGCCGCTCCAGCCCGTGCGCCAGTTGGGTGAGCGTGTAGCAGACCACGTAGTAGGTGACCGCCAGGATGAAGAACACGTGGAAGGGCTTGGTCAGCAACTGGTTGTTGATCTGGTTAGCCGCGAAGGTCAGCTCCTGCACGTTGATGACGTAGCCCAGCGTGGTCTCCTTGACGGTCGAGACGAACTGGTTGAGCAGGCTGGGCAGCATGTTGTAGAGCGCCTGCGGCAGGATGACGCGCCACATCGCGCCCAGGTAGCTGTGGCCCAGCGCACGGGCGGCCTCGATCTGGCCCTTGGGCAGCGACTGGATGCCGGCGCGCACCACCTCCGACAGGTAGGCGCCTTCGTAGATCACCAGCGTGCACAGCATGGTGGTGAAGCCCGAGACGTTGCGCCCGATCACCAGCGGCACCAGGAAGTAGACCCACAGGATCACCATCAGCAGCGGCACGCCGCGCACCACGTAGACCAGCGCCGCGCTGGGCCAGCGCAGGACGCGCCAGGGCGAGATGCGGGCCAGCGCCAGCACAATGCTCAGCGGAAACGCCAGGACGATGCCCAGCACCGACAGGATCAGGGTGCAGACGATGCCGCCCATCGGGCCGTTGGGGTACTGCCCGATCAGCAGCAGCAGCCAGTTGTCGCGAACGATGTCGATCAGATCCAGCATGGTGGTCTCACCTCGCGTCGGCGATGCTGTAGCGCCGCGACATCCAGGCGCCCGCCATCATGATGAGCAGCGAAAAACCCAGGTACAGCACGGTGGCGACGAGGTAGATCTCGAAGGTGCGGAAACTGAGGTTCTCGATCTCCTTGACCGCATGCGTGAGCTCGCCCACGCCGATGGCCATGGCCAGGCTGCTGTTCTTGAAGAGCGACACGCTGTGATTGATCAGTGACGGCGCTGCGTTGCGAACGGCCTGCGGCATGATCACGTGGCGCATCGCGCTGAGGTAGCCGTGGCCCAGTGCGCGGGCCGCCTCGGACTGGCCGTCGGGGATGGCGCGCAGGTCTTCGCTGAAGTAGGCGGCCTGGCACAGGCCCAGCGCGGTGATGGCAAAAAGCGCCTCGGCGTTGTGCTCCGCCAGCCAGCCCTGCAGGTCGGGCGGCAGCAGGCTGGCGATGCCGAAGTACCACAGCATCAACTGCACCAGCGTGGGCACGTTGCGGTGGTACGAGACGTAGCCCTCGACCAGCTTTTCCGCGACCCGGCTGGGCAGCAGCCGCACGGTCAGCAGCACGACGGCCAGCAGCATCGCCAGCAGCCACGAGCCCACGGCGATCACCAGCGTCATCTCGACGCCCTTGAGCAGCATGCGGCCGAACTCCGCGTTCAGCAGCAGGGCCATCAAATCGAAGTCCTTCATCGGCGCTTCATCCTCACAACCTGCGCGTGCGCGGGTCAGCTTTGCGGGGCTTGCGGCCGCGTGGTGGACAGGCCGCCGGGCACCTGCAGCGTCGGCGTGATCTCCATGTGGCCGACGTTGACGGCAATCGGGGCGGCGATGGCGAAGGCGATCGCGTTGGCGATGTCCTCGGCCTGGGGCAGCTCGAAGCCGTCGACGAAACGTTCGCGGATCTCGGGCGTGTCGCCGTGCACGTGGGCAAAGATGTCGGTGGCCACGCGGCCGGGGCAGATCTCGGTGACGCGCACGCGTTTGCCGAAGGCGTCGATGCGCAACTGGCGCGAGAGCATGCTGACCGCCGCCTTGGTGGCGTGGTAGGTGCTGTTGCCGCCGAAGTTGTAGGCACCCGCGATGGAGCTGATGTTGACGATGTGGCCGCGGTCGCGCTGCACCATGCCCGGCAGCGTCAGGCGGCACAGTTGCAGGACGGCGCGCAGGTTGACGTCGATCAGCAGGTCGATGCCTTGCTCGTCGGCCTTGAGGATCGAGCCGGGGCGGTCCACACCGGCGTTATTGACCAGCACGTCAAACGCGATTTCCTGCGTCAGGCGGGTCAGCGCGGCGGTGTCGGCCACGTCGATGGCGTGTGGCACGCAGCCGGTGCGGGCGGCCAGTTCAGCCAGCTTGTCGGCGCTGCGGGCCACGGCATGGACCTGCAGGCCTTCGGCGCACAGGCGCTCGACGGTGGCGGCGCCGATGCCAGAAGAGGCACCGGTGACCAGGGCGGTTTTGTAGTCGGAAAACGGCATACGTTTTTCTCTTTCGGGTGAAGGCGGGTTCACTGTATCGACGCATCGCCGCGAGCGCCAAGACGGATTGGCTGTGAGGCGATAAGCTGCTCTTATGCTGGTTTTCACGCACCAGAGTGGCCCGTGAAATGCGCGCGAATGGTGCTGGTCAGCGGGGCCGAGTTTGAGGGTAAACCACTAGGAAATTTGCCTGGAGATCGGCACGATGCGGCCGCCGATTTCCTCGATGCGTTCCTTCACGGCGGCGGCCAGCGACACCGCGCCTGGCGTGTCGCCATGCACCAGGATCGAGCTGGCCTGCAGGCGCAATGTCTGGCCGTCGTAAGTGGTGACGGTGCCCGATTCAAGCAACTGCTCGACGCGCGCGAGCACCCGGGCGCTGTCGTGGATGACGGCGTCCGGCATCTGGCGCGGGATCAGCAGGCCCTGGCTGTCGCAGGCGCGGTCGGCCAGGAAGCTGGTGGCCACGCGCAGCCCGTGGCGGTCGCAGGCGCGCTCGATGGCGGCGCTGGGCGACGAGCTGACGATCAGGCCGGCATCGAAGCGCGCCACGGCGGCGATCAGCACGTCGCTCAGGGCCGCGTCGGCCGCGACCATGTTGCCGAGCGCGCCATGAAAACTCATGTGCGTCATGCGGCGCCCGCAGGCATGCGCAATGCCGGCCAGCGCGCCGAGCTGGTAGGTCACGTAGCTGGCCAGCTCCGCCGGCTCGACGTGCATGCGCCGGCGCCCAAAACCCAGCAGGTCGGGAAAACCCACGTGCGCGCCGATGTCGATCTCGATGCCGCGTCTGGCCGCGAATCGCACGGTGCGCTCCATGATGACCGGATCGCCCGCGTGAAAGCCGCAGGCGATGTTGGCCGACGAGATGATGTTGAGCAGCGCCTCGTCGTCGCCCATGCGCCAGGGGCCGTAGCCTTCGCCCAGGTCGGAGTTCAGGTCGATGTCCATCGGAAGGTCTCTACTTTCTTCGAGGCGTCAGGTCGACGCGGATGGCGTGATGTCGGCCAGGTGGGTGCCATGGCCGGTGGTCGCACCCGGAGCCAGCCGCCAGCCGCTCAGGCGGCCGCTGCAAGGCGCACGCACGGGCAGCAGCAGCGGCCCGATCTGCAGCAGCCCGAGCAGGTCGCCGGCCTGGACCCGGGCACCCGCCGGCACCTGCGGCTCGCCGTGGCCGGGCCATCGGTCCCGCCAGATGCCGGGCGATGCGGCGCGCACGGCGCAGGTCGGATCAGGGGCCGGCGCAGCCGGGGCGCTGGTTGGGGCGGTGGCCGTGGCCGCTGCGTTCTTGTCGAGGCGCAGGTGGCCGTGGGGCCCGTCGAGTTCGAGCACGTCGATGTCGGTGGCCGCCAGCCACGCGCTCAGGGTTGCGATGTCCTTGGCTTGCATGTTCAGTTCCGTTGCAGCGCCCAGCGCTGGAGCGCGATCAGGCGCGCGGCATCGGCCAGCCAGGCCTGCGCCTGGGCGGCCGCGGCGATGGCACCCTCGTAGTCGACCTGCACGAAGCGCACGTGGCTGCCGATGGCGGCCTGCCCCAGCCGCCACAGGTCGGCTTCGATGACGGTGCCGAACTTGGGGTAGCCGCCGGAAGGCTGGGCATCACGCATCTGCACGATGGGCTGCCCGCCCGGCGGCACCTGGATGACCCCCGGCACGATGCCGTGCGAGCGGATTTCCATGGCCTGGCGCGGGACCAGTGGCGTGCCGGCCAGGCGGTAGCCGTAGCGGTCGCTCTGCGCCGTGATCTTCCAGGGCGTGGACCAGAAGGCCTGGCGCGAGTCGTCCTCGAACTGCGGCGCCTCGGCCGCCGGCAGCACTCGCACGGCCGGCAGGCCGTCGCGCTGCAGCGGCAGGTCGATGGCCGGTGGCAGCACGCCGAAGTCGACGGCCTGGTGCAGCCCGGGGCGCGCGGCGCGCAGCACATCGCCCTGGCGCAGCGCACGGCCCTGGTGGCCGCCGAACTGGCCGCGCAACTGCGTGCTGCGCGAGCCCAGCACCTCGGGCACGTCGATGCCGCCGGCCAGCGCCAGGTAGACACGGCTGCCCGAGCCCGGCGCCGGGATGCCGATGGTCAGCACCTGCCCCTTGCGGGCCTGACAGACCCACCAGGGCGGCAGTGTCGCCTGGTCCAGCCGGGCACGGCCATCGGCGCCGGTCAGCGCGAAGGCGCAGTCCTCGGTGAACCGGACCTGGAAGGGGTAGACCGGGATCTCGATGGCGGCCGCGCCTTCGTCGTTGCCCAGCATCAGGTTGCCAAGGGCCAAGGCCAGCGGGTCCATGGCGCCCGCGGTGCCGACGCCATGGCGCAGGCTGCCGCGGCGGCCGCTGTCCTGCACCGTGGCCAGGGCGGAGGCGGAGAGGATCTCGATCATCGGACGATCTCCTGCACACGAAAACGCACCGAGTCGCCGGGCCGGAGCACGGCCGGCGGGTTTTGCTGCGGATCGAAGAAGACCATGTGGGTGCTGCCGATGGTGTTCCAGCCGCTCGGTCCGGCCGAGGCGGAGACGCCGGTCTGCACGCCGCCGATCGAGACCGATCCGCCGGGCAGGTTGACGATGGGTGTGGCCCGGCGGGGGGTGGCGATGCGCTCGTCCATGCCGCCCAGGTAGCAATAGCCCGGGTGGCTGCCCAGCGCGTAGACCGGGTAGAGCGGGGCGCTGTGGCGCTCGACGACTTCGTCGATGCTCAGGCCGGTGTGCGCCACGACGTCGGCCAGGTGCGGGCCGCCCGGGCCGCCGTAGACCACCGGCAGTTCGATCACGCGGCCGGCCAGCGGCAGCGGCTCTGTGGCGTGCCAGGCTTGCACGAGGCGGGCCTGGAGCGCGTGCAGCGCGGCCAGGCTGGGCGGCGGCGCGGCAAAGGCCAGCATCAGGTTGTTCATGTCGGGCACGGCTTCGTCGACCTCGGGCCAGTGCTGCGCGGCCTCGGCCAGGGCCCAGATCTTCTGCTGGGTCGCCAGGGCCAGCGGCCCGGGGGCTTCGAACAGCAGGGCGGTCGTTCCCAGCAGGCTCAGGCTGGGCTCCAGGGGCGTTGCGGGCATGCGATGTGCGGGTGCAGTCATGGGGTGGGCCGCGGTGCGCGGGCATCGAGCAGGCGTTCGAGGTGATGGATGTCGACACCGCCGCGCCCGAACGCCGTGTCGTCGAGGATGGCCTGGTGCAGCGGGATGTTGGTCTGGATGCCCTCGACGCGCATCTCGGCCAGGGCCTGGCGCATGCGAGCCAGGGCCTCGGCGCGCGAGGCGCCATGCACGATCAGCTTGGCGATCATCGAGTCGTAGTAGGGCGGCACGCGATAGCCCGCCTGCACATGCGTGTCTACCCGCACGCCGAAGCCGCCGGGCACGGACCAGGCCGTGACGCGGCCGGGCGCCGGCACGAAGGAGGCCGGGTCTTCCGCATTGATGCGGCATTCGAGCGCATGGCCGTGGCTGGCGATGTCCTGCTGCGCCAGCGCCAGGGGCTCGCCGCGCGCCACGCGCAACTGCTGCTGCACGAGGTCGATGCCCGTGGTCATCTCGGTGACGGTGTGCTCGACCTGCAGGCGGGTGTTCATCTCGATGAAATAGAAAGCGCCGTTCTCGAACAGGAACTCGAAGGTGCCCACGCCGCGGTAGCCGATCTGGCGGCAGGCCTGCACGCAGCGCTCGCCTATCTCGGCCAGCAGCGCCGGGTTGATGCCGGGCGCGGGGGACTCTTCCAGCACCTTCTGGTGGCGCCGCTGCAGCGAGCAGTCGCGGCTGCCGAGCCAGACGGCCGCGCCGTGCGCGTCGCACAGCACCTGGATTTCCACGTGCCGGGGATGGACCAGGAATTTCTCGATGTAGACCTCGGGGTTGCCGAAGGCGCGCCGTGCTTCCTCGCGCGTGAGCTGCAGGGCCTGCAGCAGGTCGGATTCGCGCGGCACGATGCGCATGCCGCGCCCGCCGCCGCCGCCCGCGGCCTTGACGATCACCGGCCAGCCGATCTCGCGCGCCACGGCCAGGATGGCCTCGGGCTCGCTGGGCAGCGGGCCGTCGGGGCCCGGAACGCAGGGCACGCCGGCCGCGCGCATGGCACGTTTGGCGGCGACCTTGTCGCCCATGGTGCGGATGCTGGCCGACGGCGGGCCGATCCACACCAGGCCGGCGGCTTCGACACGTTCGGCAAAGGCGGCGTTCTCCGACAGGAAACCGTAGCCGGGATGAATAGCCTGGGCGCCGCTGACGCGGGCGGCATACGGGATGAATAGCCTGGGCGCCGCTGACGCGGGCGGCATACAGGATGGCGGCCTGGTCGAGGTAGCTGCGGGCGGGCGCGGCCGGCCTGATGCACAGCGCCTGGTCGGCCTGGGCCACATAAGGGGCGTCGCGGTCGGCCTCGGAATGGACCACCACGGTGCGCAGGCCCAGCAGGCGGCAGGCGCGCAGGATGCGCAGGGCGATCTCGCCGCGGTTGGCAATCAGGACGGTGTCGAACATGCTCAGTCCAGTTGCAGCAAGGCCTGGCCCGACTCGACCTCCTGGCCCGATTCGGCCAGCAGGGCCGAGACCGTGCCGTCGCGGTCGGCCTGGACTTCGTTGAAGACCTTCATGGCCTCGATCACGCACACGACCTGCCCGGCCTTCACTGTCTGGCCAACGGCCACGAAGGGCGGTGCGTCCGGGGCCGGACGCCAGTGGAGCACGCCGTAGAGCGGGCTGCACACGTGCGCGGGGGCGGCGCCCGGGGGCGGAGCGTCGGCGGGGAGCGGGGCGCTGTCTGGCGGCGCGTCCTGCCGCGCGGCCACGGGTGCGGCGGCTGTCGGCGCGACGGGTGCGGCCATGGCCGTTCCTTTGCGCCGCAGGCGCAGCACGGTGTCGCCGCGCCTGAATTCCATCTCGCCGAGGTCGGACGCCGCCATGGCGTCGATCAGCGTCTTGATTTCCGGTAGATCCATCTCGTGTCCTGTCCGTGTGGACGGTGCATACACGCACAGCTCATCCATGCGTGGGGTCGAATGCACACGACGTTACCGACAGACGAATGGAAACGCCAAGACCGTTTCTTTGTGCCCGGATAAGGGGGGCTTATGGCGCCGGCGTCAGCGCTGCCGCCTGGCTCGCGGGCGGCTGGACGCAGAAGCCGGACTGCGCATCGAGCGCCAGGTCGCCGACCAGTTCGAGCAGGATCTCGCGCACGGCCGCGGCGGGCTCGGACAGCGGCAGGTGGTCGGATTGGCACAGGGCCAGCGGCGCCTCGATCACGGGCTCGACGATGCGGCTTTGCCAGGCCGAGCCCGAGGCCACGAAGCCGCGCGCCATCGAGGCCGGCAAGATGGTGCAGCCCAGGCCGTCGGCAATCGCCGCGCTCAGGGTGATGGCCTATTCCACCTCGGCGATGATGTGCGGCGTCAAGCCGGCACGCATGAAGGCCTCGTTGACCAGCTTGCGCACGATGTTGTAGGGGCGGGGCAGCAGGAACTGGACGTCGGCCAGATCGGCCAGCCGGATGCTTTCGCCGGGGCGCGGCTCGATGCCGGGGCCCACGAGGTACAGCTCTTCCTTGGCCAGCGGCATGAACTCCAGGCCGTGCACGGCCTTGTCGCCGTAGAGTACGGCCATGTCCATGCGGCCGTTCATGATGAGTTCGCTGAGCGTGGTGCCGTAGTTCTCGTTGAGGTAGAGCAGGATGCCCGGGTGGCTGGCATGCACGCGCCGCAGCAGCGGCAGCGACAGGGTGACGGCGGCGGTGCCGGGCGCCATGCCCACGGACACCTGGCCGGCGCTGGCCAGGTCGCTCAGCGCCTGGTCGCACTGGCGCAGGATGATCTGGGCGTGCCGGTACAACGCCTTGCCGGCCTCGGTCGGGGTGACGCCGCGTTGCGTGCGCACCAGCAACTGCTGGCCGACCTCGGCCTCCAGCGTGGCCAGTTGCTGGCTCAGCGCGGGCTGGGCGATGTACAGGGCCTGGGCCGCCTGCGTCAGGCTGCCGATGTCCACGATCTTCACGAAGTACTTGAGGCGGCGCAGATTCATAAGAGAAGCCATAAGCAAGACTTGAGCCTAGCATCGCCAATCCAGCCGCGTCCCAGGTGATTTCCCCCGGGAGCGTGCTCGGCCATAAGCTCTGCCTATTGCGCCAGAGCAAACTCGTCTTAGCTTTCGGGCAGGAGCCGGCGTAACGTTCGGGCCAGCCCAACCGCCCCTGGGCGATGGTGGCTGCAGCCGCATCGCCCCGCTTTCAGCCCGAAGGAAAAAGCCGTGTCCTCCTCCCGCATCGCCGCCCGCGTGCGCCGCATCAAGCCGTCCCCCAGCAGTGCCGCCGCCGACCGCGCCAGCGAACTGCGCCGCCAGGGCCGCGACATCGTCAACCTGGTCGTGGGCGAGCCCGATTTCGACACGCCCCAGCACATCCGCGACGCCGCCTGTGCGGCCATCGCGCAGGGGCAGACGCGCTACACCATGTCGGCCGGAACACCGGCGCTGCGGCAGGCGATCTGCGACAAGCTGCTGCGCGAGAACGGCCTGCATTACGCGCCGCGCGACGTCGTGGTCACCTGCGGCGCCAAACACGCCATCTTCAACGCGCTGTCGGCCACGCTGGAGCCGGGTGACGAGGTGATCGTGCCCGCGCCCTACTGGGTGTCTTACCCGGACATGGCGCTGGCCTGCGACGGCGTGCCGGTCACCGTGGTGTGCAGCGAGGACGACGGCTTTCGCCTGACCGCGCCCGCGCTGAAGGCCGCCATCACGCCGCGCACCCGCTGGCTGCTGCTGAACTCGCCGACCAACCCGACCGGCGCGGCCTACAGCCGCGAGCACCTGCGCGCGCTGGCCGACGTGCTGCTGCGGCATCCGCAGGTGCTGCTGATGACCGACGACATCTACGAGCACATCCGCTTCGACGGCCAGGAGCGCCCGCACATCCTGGCGATCGAGCCCGGCCTGGCCGACCGCACGGTGGTCATCAACGGCGTTTCCAAGACCTACGCGATGACCGGCTGGCGCATCGGCTACGCCGCCGGCCCGTCGGACCTGATCGGCACCATGGAAACCCTGCAGTCGCAGTCCACCAGCAACGCCAGCAGCGTCAGCCAGGCGGCGGCACTGGCGGCCTTGCAGGGCGACCACAGCTTTCTGGGCGACTTCGTGCAGGTCTACCGCCAGCGGCGCGACCGGGCGCTGGCGCTGATCAACGCCATTCCGGGGCTGAGCTGCCGCGCGCCGGGCGGCGCCTTCTACCTGTTCGTCAACTGCGCGGGCCTGATCGGCCGCCGCACACCCGCCGGCCAGCCGCTGCAAACCGATGTGGACGTGGCGCTGTACCTGCTGGACGCCGAAGGGGTGGCCATGATTCCGGGCTCCTCGTATGGCGTGGGGCCGTATTTCCGCATGTCGATCGCCACCGGCATCGACACCATCGAGGAAGGCTGCAAACGCATCGCGCGCGCCGTGGCCGCCCTGGCTTAGCCCCATCGTCTGGCATCCCCCCGAAAGCTCATCCATGGACTACCAAGCCCTACGCAAGAACCCTTCCGCGCCCCAGGCCGACGCCGGTCTGATCGAGGCCCTGCGCGATCTGCCCGTTGCCGCCCTGAGCGACAGCATGCACCGCAACATCGGGACCTCGGGCCTCGTGCCTTATTTCCAGCCCGGCCCACGCACGATGGTCGGCACGGCGGTGACGGCGCGCTCGCGCGGCGGCGACAACCTGACCTATCTGCGCGCGCTGGAGTTCTGCCGCCACGGCGACGTGCTGGTGGTCGACGCGGGCGGCGACCTGTGCAACGCGGTGGTCGGCGGCATCCTGACCTTTTATGCCGCGCAGATCGGCCTGGCCGGCGTGGTGATCGACGGTGCCGTGCGCGACGTGGCCGAGCTGCGGTCGCGTGAATTTCCGGTCTACGCGCGTGGCGTCACGCACCGCGGTCCCTACAAGGACGGCCCGGGCGAGATCAACGTGCCGATTGCGGTCGACGGCATGGTGGTCAACCCCGGCGACATCGTGGTCGGCGACCAGGACGGCCTGCTGGCCATCGCCCCGGTGGACGCGGCGCGGGTCATCGAAAAAGCCCGCGCCGTGCTGGCGGCCGAAGACAAGACCATGGCCGCCATGCGCGAAGGCCGCTGGGACCGCAGCTTCATCGACGCGCTGGAAGCCCGCTGCGCGAACTGACCGCGCCGGCCGCGCCAATACAAATACAAATCCGGAGACAAAATCATGCGCCTTTCCGTCCTGGCCACCCGCGCCACGTTCACTGACCTTGCCGACCGCCTGCGCACGCACTTCTAGCTGAGCGACAACCCGCACGACACCATCCTCAGCCCGGCCGAACTGGTCGCCCGGCTGCAGGGCAAGGCCGGCGTCATGTCCACTGGCAGCGAGCGCATCGATGCGGCGCTGCTCGATGCCTGCCCGCAGCTCAAGGCGGTGTGCAACGTTGGCGTGGGCTACAACAACATCGACGTGGCGGCCTGCACGGCGCGTGGTGTGGTCGTCACCAACACGCCGGACGTGCTGACCGAGACCACGGCCGACTTCGGCTTCGCGCTCATGATGGCCGCCGCGCGGCGCATCGCGGAGTCCGACCATTTTGTGCGGGCCGGCGACTGGACCAAGACCGGCATCCATGACCATTTCGTGGGCGCTGATATCCACGGTGCCACGCTGGGCATTCTGGGCATGGGACGCATCGGGCGCGGCATCGCCAGACGCGGCGCGCTGGGCTTTGGCATGCGGGTGATCTATCACAACCGCTCGCGCCTGCCGGCTGCGGCCGAGGCCGAATCCGGTGCGCAGTACGTCGACAAGGCAACGCTGCTGCGGCAGGCCGATCACCTCGTGCTGGTGCTGCCCTACACGCCCGAAGCGCACCACAGCATCGGCGCGGCCGAGCTGGCGCTGATGAAGCGCAGCGCCACGCTCACCAACATCGCGCGCGGCGGCATCGTCGACGACGCGGCGCTGGCGCAGGCCTTGCGCGCGGGCACGATCGCGGCGGCGGGGCTGGACGTGTTCGAGGGCGAACCCCAAGTTCACCCGGACCTGCGCTCGGCACCCAACACCGTGTTGACGGCGCACATCGGCAGCGCCAGCGTGCGCACGCGCCGCGCCATGGCGGCGCTGGCCATCGACAACCTGATTGCCGCGCTGGGCCAGGGGCCGAACGCCGGCCGGCCGCTCACGCCGGTCAATCCGCAAGTCCTGGTCTGATCTGGCAGTTCAGACCACTTGGCCGAGCTGAAAGACGGGCAGGTACATCGCCACTACGATGCCGCCCACCAGCAGGCCCAGAACCACCACCAGCACGGGCTCGACCAGGCTGGCCAGGCCGGCGATGCGGCTGTCGACCTCGGCCTCGTGCCAGTCGGCGGCCTTGGCCAGCATGCGGTCGAGTGCGCCCGATTCCTCGCCCACGGCCGCCATCTGCAGGGCCATGGGCGAAAACAGGCGGGTGGCCGCCATGGCGTGGCTCAGGCTGCTGCCCGCGGCCACGTCCTGGCGGATGCGCAGCGTGGCCGCGTGGTAGCGGCCATTGCCGCAGGCGCTGCCCACGCAGGCCAGCGCTTCGACCAACGGCACACCGGCGGCGAACAGCGTGGCCAGGGTGCGGGTCCAGCGGGTGACGGCGGACTGGCGCAGCAGCGCGCCGGCCAGCGGCAGCCGCAGCAGCAGGTGCTCCAGCGCGGCGCGCAGGCGCGGGCTGCGGCGCACCGCCTGCCAGGCCGCGATGGCGCTGGCGACCAGCAGCGCCAGCATCAGCCAGCCATGCGTGACCAGCCAGGTGCTCAGTGCGATGACGGCCTGGGTGGGCACGGGCAGCTCGGCGCCAAAGGCGGCGAACAGGTCCTGAAAAGCGGGCACGACCACGGCCATGATGACGGCGACCACCGCCAGCGCCACGGCCAGCACGGCGGCGGGGTACATCAGCGCCGCGCGCAGGCGCGACTTGAGGGCTTCGGTTTTTTCGAGATGGCTGGCCAGGCGGTCGAGCAGCGTGTCGAGCGTGCCGGCCAATTCGCCCGCGGCGACCACGTCGGCGTACAGCGCGTCGAAAGCCTGCGGGTGGCGGCGCAGCGCGGCCGACAGCGGCAGGCCGGCTTCCACGTCGGTGCGGATGGCGGCCAGCACGCGGGCCAGGCGCGCCACCGGGTGGTCGCGCGCGATGATGTCGAAGGCCTGCAGCATGGGCACGCCCGCCGCCGTCAAGGTGGCCAATTGGCGTGTGAAGACCGCGATGTCCCGGCCGCGCAAGCCACGCCACGAGCGGCCGGTGGCGGCGCCGGCCGCGGGCCTGAGGCGCGGCGCCCGGCGGCCAGGGTGACCATGAGCGCCACGAGCGTGAGCACCAGCGCGCGCACCACGCCCCGGTCGGCCAGCCGCCCGCCCAGCAGGTTGCCCGCGGCCAGGCCCGCGCCAAAGAGCAGCAAGGTGATGGCGACAGCAGGGCCGCTCATGTGTGTGATCTGGGTGAGCAGCGGCTCCACATAGGTGTAGAGCGCAAATACGCCCGCGAAGCCGAACACGGTGATGCCCAGGCCCAGCCAGAGCGGCCCTTGGCGCAGCACGGCCAGTTCCTGGCGCAGCGCAACGACGGGCGGGCGTCCCTGGTCGCGCGGTACGAAGAGCGCCAGGATGGCCAAGGCCAGCAGGCCCACGCCCACCACGGCCGCGAACGCCATGCGCCAGCCGAACCCCTGGCCGATCCAGGCCCCGGTCGGCACGCCCAGCAGCGTGGCCAGCGTCAGGCCCGAGAACATCAGCGCGATGGCCGAGGCACGCTTGTCGGCCGGCACCAGGCCCGTAGCCACCACGGCGCCCACGCCAAAGAAGGTGCCGTGCGTGAGCGAGGTCAGCACGCGCGCGGCCATCAGCCAGCCGTAGCTCGGGGCCAGTGCCGCCGCCGCGTTGCCGGCGATGAAGATCAGCATCAGCCCCATCAGCAGCCGCTTGCGCGGCCATTGGCGGGTGAGCAGCGTGAGCACGGGCGCGCCCACGGCCACGCCGACGGCGTAGCCCGAGATCAGCATGCCGGCGGTGGGAATGCTGATGCCCAGGTCCTCGCTGACCTGCGTGAGCAGGCCCATGATGACGAATTCGGTGGTGCCGATGCCGAAGGCGCCGGCTGCCAGCGCCAGGAGTGAGAGTGGCATGAGGGTGTCCTTTTAGGAACGTGGTCAATGTCTTTCAAAGAGGGCGTTGAACACGTTCCAAGGTTGAATTTGAACGAACCGGTACTGTGGCGCATCGCTCATTGCATGGCTAGATGGAATAATGGAAACAGATCAATGCCTGTCAGGCACAAATGAAAGCCCTGCCATGAATCCATCCACGCCCGAGAGCCCGGTCGGGGACATCAACCGCGCCGCCGAGCTGGAAGTGCTGGTGCAGGTGGCCGAGCGCGGCGGCCTGTCGGCGGCGGCGCGCCACCTGGGGGTGTCGCCGTCGGCCATCAGCAAGGCGATGTCGCGGCTGGAGGCCCGGCTGGGCGTGCAATTGTTGATGCGCAGCACGCGGCGGGTGCAGCTCACGCCCGAGGGGCGGCTGTTCTACGAACGCGGCAAGCAGGTGCTGGCCGACCTCGATGAGCTCGAAGCCACGGTGGCCACACGCAGCGCGCCGCGCGGGCTGGTGCGCATCAGCGCCAGTACGTCGACGGGGCAGGAAATCCTGGTGCCGCTGGTGGCCCGGTTGCTGGCCGCGCATCCGGGCCTGAGCCTGGACCTGAATTTCACCGACCAAGTGGTCGACCTGGTCAAGGCCGGCATCGACATCGCCATCCGTTGGGGCCAGTTGCCCTCATCGGACATGGTGGCCCGGCGCCTGGATTGCACCCGCCAGCTCATCGTGGCCACGCCCGAGTACCTGGCGCGCCACGGGCTGCCGCGCCACCCGGAGGAGCTGCAGCGCCACGTGCGCCTGGGCTGGAACTACCAGCGCGCGATTCCCGACTGGCCTTTTCTCGTGGCGGGGCGCCGCGTCATGGTCGGCATCGGGGAGGTCATCCGCGTCAACGACGGCGACGCCATGCGGCAGTTGGCGCTGCACGGCGCGGGCCTGGCCCGCCTGTCGCTGTACCACGCCTGGCAGGACCTGGCGGCGGGGCGTCTGGTGGCCGTGCTGGAGGACTTCAACACGGGCGATCTGGAGCCCATCCATGCGATCTACGTGGGCAAGCCCGACCGACTGCCGCCGCGCACGCGGGCGGTGCTGGATTTTCTGCAGGCCCATGTGGACCTGCGGCATGCCGAAAAATTGCCCGCGGCTTGGCGGGCTTGAAGGGGGTTACAGGCCGGCTGCTGCGCGCGGTGCCTGGGTCTTGTGGTCTGCGTTCACGGCCGCTGCGCGGCCATGAACTCCGCCCCAAAGCCCTGGATTCGCTGGCGCGAACGCCGGACTTACAGTCCGGCCGCTGCGCGTGGTGTCTGGGCCTTGTGGTCTACGTTCACGACCGCTGCGCGGCCATGAACTCCGCCCCAAAGCCCTGGATTCGCTGGCGCGAACGCCGGACTTACAGTCCGGCCGCTGCGCGTGGTGTCTGGGCCTTGTGGTCTACGTTCACGACCGCTGCGCGGCCATGAACTCCGCCCCAAAGCCCTGGATTCGCTGGCGCGAACGCCGGACTTACAGTCCGGCCGCTGCGCGTGGTGTCTGGGCCTTGTGGTCTACGTTCACGACCGCTGCGCGGCCATGAACTCCGCCCCAAAGCCCTGGATTCGCTGGCGCGAACGCCGGACTTACAGTCCGGCCGCTGCGCGTGGTGTCTGGGCCTTGTGGTCTACGTTCACGACCGCTGCGCGGCCATGAACTCCGCCCCAAAGCCCTGGATTCGCTGGCGCGAACGCCGGACTTACAGTCCGGCCGCTGCGCGCAGCGCCTGGGCTTTGTCCGTCCGCTCCCACGTGAACTCGGGCTCTTCGCGGCCGAAGTGGCCGTAGGCGGCGGTCTTTTCGTAGATTGGGCGGCGCAGGTCCAGCATCTGGATGATGCCCTTGGGGCGCAGGTCGAAGTGGTCGTTGACCAGCGCGGCGATGCGGTCGTCCGGGATCACGCCGATGCCTTCGGTGTAGACCGTGATGTTGATCGGGCGCGCCACGCCGATGGCGTAGCTGACCTGGATCTGGCACTGGCGCGCCAGGCCGGCGGCCACGATGTTCTTGGCCACGTAGCGCGCGGCGTAGGCGGCCGAGCGGTCGACCTTGGTCGGGTCCTTGCCGCTGAAGGCGCCGCCGCCGTGCGGGCAGGCGCCGCCGTAGGTGTCGACGATGATCTTGCGGCCGGTCAGGCCGGCGTCGCCCTGCGGGCCGCCGATGACGAAGCGGCCGGTCGGGTTGATCAGGTAGCGCGTGTTCTGCAGCCATTCCTGGGGCAGCACGGGCTTGATGATTTCCTCGATGCAGGCCTCGATGAAGCTGGACTTCATCTTCTTGGGCGTCTCGGACTGGTCGGGGTGGTGCTGGGTCGACAGCACGATGGTGTCGACGCTGTGCGGCTTGCCGTCGACGTAGCGCAGCGTGACCTGGCTCTTGGCGTCGGGGCGCAGGAAGGGCAGGCGGCCGTCCTTGCGCAGTTGCGACTGGCGCTCGACGATGCGGTGCGCGTAGTAGATGGGCGCGGGCATCAGCTCGGGCGTTTCGTCGCAGGCGTAGCCGAACATCAGCCCCTGGTCGCCGGCGCCGGTGTTGAGCTCGTCGTCGCTGGCCGCGTCCACGCCCTGCTTGATGTCCTGGCTCTGCTTGTCGTAGGCGACCAGCACGGCGCAGCCCTTGTAGTCGATGCCGTAGTCGGTGTTGTCGTAGCCGATGCGCTTGATGGTGTCGCGTGCGACGTCGATGTAGTCCACGTTGGCGCCCGTGGTGATCTCGCCGGCCAGCACCACCAGGCCGGTGTTGCACAGCGTCTCGGCGGCCACACGGCTGTTGGGGTCTTGCCGGTAGATCGCATCGAGGATGGCGTCGGAGATCTGATCTGCGACTTTGTCGGGGTGGCCTTCGGAAACGGACTCCGAAGTGAAGAGGAAATCGCTCGCCATTGAATAAACTCCTAGTCTTTTGAGGCCCTGCGTTGGCCCAGGCTGACGGGAGCTTGAGGCGAACGCTTTAGCGGAGGTGGTTTAACGTCGCCCCGCAAGTTGCTCTGTTAACTCGGCGACCGGGCCATTCTAGCGCCGTTGCGTTTTTCCTCACCCATCGCATTTCGTTCATGAACACTCTTTTTGCCGTGCTCTCGCGCCTGCCGCTGTTCCTGCTTCATGGCTTGGGCTGGCTGTGCGGCTGGATCACGCTGGCGGCGTCGCCCGCCTACCGCCGCCAGTTTGTCGCCAACGCGCGCCAGGCGGGCTACGGCTTTTGGCAGGTGGTGGGCGCCGTGGGCCATTCGGGCCGCCTGCTGCTGGAGCTGCCCCGGCTGTGGCGCGGCCGGCCGGTGCCGGTGTGCTGGCAGGGCGCCGAGCTGATCGAGCAGGCCCAGCGCGAGGCAGCCGGCATTCTGTTCCTCACGCCCCACATGGGCTGCTTCGAGATCACGGCGCAGGCTTACGGGCGGCGCTACGCGGCCAGCCACGGGCCGATCACCGTGCTCTACCGCCCCTCGCGCAAGCAGTGGCTGCGTGATCTGGTCGACAACGCGCGCCAGCGCCCGGGCGAGCTCGAAGCGGTGCCGACCACGCTGGCGGGCGTCAAGCTGCTGATCAAGGCGCTGAAGAAGGGCGAGGCCGTGGGCCTGCTGCCCGACCAGGTGCCGCCCCAGGGCATGGGCGTGTGGCAGCCATTCTTTGGCCGCTCGGCCTACACCATGACGCTGTCGGCGCGCCTGGCCCAGGTGGCGGGCACGCGTGTGCTGCTGGCCTGGGGCGAGCGGCTGTCGTGGGGGCGCGGGTTCTGCGTGCACGTGCGCGCGCTGGAAGACGTGCTGGATGGCCAGCCGCTGGACGCCGACATCGAGGTCGCGGCCGGCCAGATCAACCGCGCCATGGAGGCGCTGATCCGCCAGCAGCCCGGGCAGTACCTCTGGGGCTACGCGCGCTACAAGCAGCCGCGCCAGCTGTGAGCCGGTGTGTGAGCCGGTGCGTTTGCGCTGCGCTATCAACGACAATAGCGCGGCTCCACCGCCCCACCTTCCTCTTTCCCGAGTCTTTTGCGGCATGACCACTCGACTGCTGATCGTCTTTCTTCGCGCCCTGGGCCTGCTGCCGTTGTCGTGGGTGCGCGGCTTTGGCTGGCTGGTCGGCCGTGTGCTGTTCCTGTTCCTGGTCAAGCGCCGGCACATCGCGCGTACCAACCTCAAGTTGTGTTTCCCGGAGAAAAGCGAGGCTGAACGCGAGGCGATCGCCAAGGACGTGTTCGTCAATTTCTGCCAGTCCTCGCTCGACCGGGGCTGGCTGTGGCATGCCTCGCCGCGCACGCTGGAAAAGCGCCTGAAGTTCTCGGGCGACGTCGACGCGCTGCGCGGCGATACCCCGACCATCGCGTTCTGCCCGCATTTCTTCGGGCTGGATGCCGGCGCGGTGGCGCTGTCGCTGTGGATTCCGCGCGACTACATCACCATCTATTCACGCCAGCTCGACGGCGTGGCCGACGAGTGGATCAAGGCCGGCCGCCTGCGTTTTGGCAGCGTCAAGCTGCTGGCGCGCGACGAGGGCGTCAAACCCATCGTGAGCCTGCTGCGCAAGGGCGGCTTCCTGTACCTGCTGCCCGACATGGACTTCGGCCGCAGCGAGTCGTTGTTCGTGCCTTTCTTTGGCGTACCCACGGCGACTGTGCCGTCGCTCTCGCGCTTTTCCCGGCTGGGCCGGGCGCAGGTGATCTCGCTGATCGCGCGGCTCACGCCCACGGGCTACGACATTCACATCTCGCCGGTCTGGCCCGACTTCCCCACTGACGACGCCGAGGCCGACACCGCGCGCATGAACCAGGCGCTGGAGGCCGAGATTCGCCAGTCGCCCTCGCAGTATTACTGGGTGCACAAACGTTTCAAGACGCGGCCCGAGGGCGACGCGGGCTTCTACTGAAAAGGGAAGAAGCCGGGCCAGAAAGACAAAAGCCGCTGCGGTGCAGCGGCTTTTTTTGCGGGGTTGGGCTTAATTGCCCGCGCTGCCGGAGTCGCCGCAGCCGCCCGAGTCGCTTGAGTCACTGGCGCTGCCGCCCGAATCGCCCGGGCTGCATGCATCCGCATCGCCCGCGGCCGGCGCAGCGGCTGCGCCGTCGGGCGCGGGGGCCAGCCCGTTGGCGGCGTCAACGGGCGGGAGCGGCGCAACGGCGGGCCGCTCGGCATGCCATTGGTCCACCCATTGGCGCAGCAGCAGCGCGGCGTCGTCCACGCCCTGTTTTTTCATGGCCGAGAACAGCTTGGCCTCGCCGCCGCCCGCCTGCAGGCGGGCGATCGACAGGGCTTTGGTGGCCTCGGTGCGTGTGAGCTTGTCGCTCTTGGTCAGCAGGATCAAAAACTTCAGGCCCTTTTCGACGCGCGGGCGGATGGCTTCGAGCAGCAGCTCGTCCAGCTCGGTCAGGCCCAGGCGCGGATCGCACATCAGCACCACGCCCATCAGGTTCTCGCGCGTCATGAGGTAGTTGGCCATCACGCGCTGCCAGCGGATCTTGGCGTCCTTGGGCACGGCCGCGTAGCCGTAGCCGGGCAAGTCGGCCAGCACGGCGTCGGTCGTGCCTTGTTTGCCCAGCGAGAACAGGTTGATGTGCTGGGTGCGGCCCGGCTTCTTGGAGGCGAAGGCCAGCCGGGTCTGCTGCGTGAGGGTGTTGATGGCGGTCGACTTGCCCGCGTTGGAGCGGCCGACGAAGGCGATCTCCGGGTGGGCGTGCGGCGGCAGCCACTCCAGTTGCGGGGCGGTGGTCAGGAAGCGCGCGGTGTGCATCCAGCCCAGGGCGGCGACCTTCTCGGGGTGGTGTTCGGCCTTGGCGTAGGGGTGCGGCTTGCCGTGGCTGCTGCCCGCCTGCGCGGCGGACGGGGAAGTCTTCTTGAGAGTCATGGATGCCTTGTGTGAGCGCGTATTTTAAAGAGATGAGCCCGCGCACGGCCGCCGACGCCCATCGGCCGCCCCAAGACAAAAAACATCCCCGTGGGGGATCGGGTCATCGCGCAGCGATGGGCCGGGGGGCTTTTTTTGCGTCTGTTGCAGAATTTCGCAGCGTCTGGCCGCTCCAACCGGGCAGACTCACGCCACCCACCAGGAGCTCGCCATGTCCATCCCGCCCCGCCTGACCGAACAGCAAGTCACCCCGCGCGACCTCTATGAAGGGCGGCGCGACTGGCTCCGGTGGATGGCCGGCGGCGCGGCCGGGGCCGCGCTGGCGGGCTGGCGCCGCTGCCCGGCGTGCGGTCTGCCGTGCCGGGGGCGCTGGCCATGGACCGGGCCACCGCCTACAAGGACGCCACGACCTACAACAACTTCTACGAATTCGGCACCGACAAGAGCGATCCGGCGCAGAACGCACACACGCTGGTGACCAGCCCGTGGACCGTCAAGGTCGAGGGCCTGGTCAACAAACCCGGCACCTTCGCGCTGGAAGACCTGCTCAAGCTCAGCCCCATGGAGGAGCGCATCTACCGCCTGCGCTGCGTCGAGGGCTGGTCGATGGTGATTCCGTGGGTGGACTATTCGCTGGCCGCGCTGATCAAGCGGGTCGAGCCGCAGGGCAGCGCCAAGTACGTCGAGTTCGTGTCGCTGGCCGACCCCAAGCAGATGCCCGGTGTGCGCTCGCGCGTGCTGAACTAGCCCTACACCGAGGGCCTGCGGATGGACGAGGCGTTGCACCCGCTCACGCTGCTGGCCTTCGGCATGTATGGCGAGGTGCTGCCCAAGCAGAACGGCGCGCCGGTGCGCATCGTGCTGCCCTGGAAATACGGCTTCAAGAGCGCCAAGAGCATCGTCGCACTGCGGTTTGTCGAACAGCAGCCGGGCACGGCCTGGAACAAGGCCGCCGCCAACGAATACGGCTTCTATTCCAACGTCAACCCCGACGTGCCGCACCCGCGCTGGAGCCAGGCGACCGAGCGCCGCATTGGCGACGGCGGCGGCCTGTTCGCGCCGCGCCGCAAGACCGAGCTGTTCAACGGCTACGCCGACCAGGTCGGCTCGCTCTACGCGGGCATGGATCTGAAGAAGAACTACTGAACATGAACGCACCGCTGCCTTCTCCCCGCCGCGCGGCCAGCAAGACGCCCGCGGGCTGGCGTGCGGCGCTGCTGCATCCCGCCGCCAAGCCCGTGGCCTTCCTGCTCGGGCTGTGGCCTTTCCTGGCGCTGCTGTATGGGGCCACGTCCGATACGCTGGGCGCCAATCCGGCCGAGGCGCTGATCCGCTCGGCGGGTGACTGGACGCTGCGTTTCCTGTGCATAGGCCTCGCCATCACGCCGCTGCGGGTGTGGACACGCACGCCGGCGCTGGCGCGGTTCCGGCGCATGGCGGGGCTGTTCGCCTTCTTCTACGCGGTCGTGCACCTGCTGTGCTACGCGTGGCTGGACGCGGGTTTCGACGTCGCCTTCATCGCGGGCGACATCGCGCAGCGGCCGTTCATCCTGGTCGGTTTCCTGGCCGTGCTGGGTTTGCTGCCGCTGGCGGCCACGTCCTTCAACCGCGCGGTGCGCTGGCTGGGCGGGCGCCGCTGGCAGCGCCTGCACCGGCTGGTCTACGGCATCGTGCTGCTGGGCCTGCTGCACTTTTTCTGGATGCGCGGCGGCAAGAACGACTTTGCCGAGGTGGCCATCTACGGCGCCATCATCGCCGTGCTGCTGGGCTGGCGGGTGGTCCGGGCCTGGCGTGCGGCACCTGGCTGATCCCCGCCGTGGTTGTCCCCGCCCGCATGGGACAGCCTTGTGGATAAGTTGGGGCAAGCCGCGTATGGGGTCTGCAAGTCGTTGATTGACCTGGAATTTGTTTGCGCTGCCTGAAAAACAGGCAGGAAGAGCAGCCGCCGGCCGTCTTCAAAACTGCGAGGGCGTGCCGGCCAGGCGGTGGCGCCGCCAGGCCCGGCGCAACTGGGTATCGCTGGAAAAACCGGCGGCCTGCGCGGCCCGCGTGACGCTCTGGCCGCCGTCCAGCGCCTGGCGCGCGACGGCCAGGCGGATCTGGCACAGATAGTCCAGCGGGGCCATGCCCGCAAAGTCGTGGAACAGGCGCGCCAGGTGGCGCGACGACACGCAGGCGACGGCGGCCATGCGGCTGGCCGTCCAGTCCTGCTGCACGTCGCCGCTGACGGCGTCCTGCACGCGGTGCAGCGCCGGGTGCATGTGGTGGCGCCCGGCCAGAAAGGGCGACAGCTCGGGGTCGTGCGGGCCGCGCCGCAGCGGCATCACCAGCGTCTGCGCGACCTGCGCGGCCAGGGCTTCACCGCACAGCGCGCCGATGCGGTGGAGCATCAGGTCGATGCCGGTGGTCACGCCCGCGCTGCTGCAGACGGGCTCGTCGAGCACGAACACGCGGTTGGCCACGACGTCGGCCGCGGGCGCGGCGCGGGCCAGTTCGTCCAGATGCTGGTGGTGCGTGGTCACACGCCGCCCGCGCAGCAGCCTGGCATGGGCGGCCAGCACGGTGCCCGCGCAGATGGTGACCAGTTCGGTCTGGCCGGTGCGCAGCGCCAGGCCGGCCAGCCAGTCGATCAGCTCGCGCGCGGCGGGCGTGTTCACCTCGATGCGCTGGCCGGGCAGGCCGACCAGTACGACCCAACTGGGCGCGGGCAGGGCGGCGGGCAGTGGCTGGATCCCGCACAGCATGACACCGACCGACGACAGGGCCTGCTCGCGCGTGCCGATGAAGTGCAGCACAAAGCGCGGCGGCTGGCCGCGCGTGGCCAGCAACTGGTTGGCCACACGCAGCGCCTCGGCCGGGCCGGCCCAGTCCAGCGCCAGGCTGCGTTCCTGCAGCACGAAGTGGACGTGGATGGGCGGGGCCGCTTCGGCGTGTGGCGGCAAAAGGTCGCGGGCGGTCATTGGCGTCCCTGTGCCTTTGGCTGCGCTGCAGGCGTGCCGGGGCGGCCCGGCGCTGCGCTCATGCCGCGGCCGCCTGCGCGGCGCGCGCCAGCGCTTCGTCCACGCCGCAGACATGGGCGAAGCGGTCCTGCAGCACGGTGGCGGTGCGCAACCGGATGTCGGCGGCCGTCAGCGTGCGGCCGTTGGGCTGGACCATGTCCCAGGTCAGCGTGGCGGCCGGCACGAAGTCGACCTGCCAGCCCAGGTCGCTGGCATGGCGTGTGGTGGTCTCGCAGCACTGCTCGGTGCGGATGCCGCTGACGATCAGGCGGCCGATGCCGTGCCGCGTCAGCCAGACGTCCAGCCCGCTGCCGACCAGGGCGCTGTGGCGTGTCTTCACAAAACGGGCGTCTTCCTCGAACGGTGCCAGGCCCTCCAGCGGCCGCACCTCGCCCGACTCCAACGCAAAGGGGTTGTCGGGGCGCGCCTCACCACCGCAGTGGAAAACACGCACCACGGGCAGGCCCTGCGCCTTGGCGCCTTCGATCAGCGCGTTCTGCGCGGCCAGGAAGGCGGGCACCTCGTGCGGGGTGTAGAAGGGGCGGTGCACAAAGGATTGCTGGACATCGATCACCAGCAGACAGGTCTTGGTCATGGGATGGGCATGGAGCGAGTGGAAAAGATGTCGCTATTTTTCAGCCAACACCATGATGCCGCGATTCAGGAAAAGGCGGGTTCCGATCAATTTCGGACATCATGGCGGCCAAGCGCGCGAACCCGGCGCCGAGTCTGTTGTGTTGCTGCTTTGCGACTGTTCGGTGTCCAAAAACCGGATTCTGTGAATTTTTACGAAGAATGTTTTTGAGAGTCATTAACATTCGCGTGCTTCGAGAGCGTCTCTCCCCCGATCCATGCCCAGCCAGTCAGACTCACAACAACACACTGCGCTCGCGACGTTCATTGCAGGCGGCCCCTTGCCCGAGGGGCCGTCCGTCGCGCCTGCCTGTTGGAAACGTTGTGCCGTCTGCAGCCACGCAGCCAGCCACACCAACATGCATCTGGAGCTTTGAATGGCGCACATTACGAGCCGCAAACACCCCACCGCGCGCAGCGCGGCCCCCGGCGCCAAGGCCGCCACGGTCCTGACCGGGCTGGTGGCCCTGAGCCTGCCGCTGCACGCGCAGACCGCCGCGACCCTGCCACAAGTCACCATCAAGGGCGAACGCGCGGCCGACTACAAGGCCGAACAACTGGCCTCGCCCAAGTTCACGCAGCCGCTGGTCGACACCACGCAGACCGTGACAGTCATCAAGGACACCGTGCTCAAGGAGCAGACGGCCAGCACGCTGACCGAGGCACTGCGCAACGTGCCCGGCGTGGGCACCTTCAACATCGGCGAGAACGGCCGCATGAACACGGGCGACGCGATTTCCATGCGCGGCTTCGACTCGTCCAACAGCATCTTCGTGGACGGCATCCGTGACCTGGGCAACGTCACGCGCGACGTCTTCAACATCGACCAGATCGAGGTCATCAAAGGCCCGTCGGGCACCGACTATGGCCGCACGGCGGCGGCAGGCTCGATCAACCTCGTGACCAAGCAGCCCAAGCTCGAAGACGCGTTCGACGCCAGCGTGGGCGTGGGGACCGGCAGCTACAAACGCAGCACCGTCGACTGGAACAAGTCGTTGACGGGTCTGCCCGGCGCGGCCCTGCGCCTGAACGTGGTGGGCGAGGATTCGGGCGTGGCCGGCCGCGACACGGTCAAGAACAAGAAGTGGGGCGTGGCGCCCTCGCTGGCGCTGGGCCTGGGCACCGACAACCGCCTCTACATCGACCTGCTGCACATCAAGCAGAACAACATCCCGGACGGCGGCGTCCCGACCGTGGGCCTGAAGGGCTACAACTCCGGCATCACCACCGCCGCGGTGCGCGACTACCTCAACAGCCATCGGGTCGGTTCGTCCAACTACTACGGCACCAACGGCGACTTCGACCACAGCACGGCCGACATGGCCACGTTGCGCTTGGAGCACGACTTCTCGGCCGACACCAAGCTGCGCAACACCTTGCGTTGGGGCCGCCTGTCGCACGACTACCAGGCCACGGCGGTGACGGCGCCAGCGGCCGTCGGCAACGATCCGCTGGCCACCTTGGTGACACGCTCGGGCAACAACGGCGACTCGATCAACAAGATCCTGACCAACCAGACCAACCTCTCCACCAAGCTGTGGACCGGCGCCTTCGAGCACGACATCAGCGCGGGCCTGGAGCTCACGCGTGAAACCATGGACACGGTCGGCTGGAGCTCGACCGTGCCGGCGACCAACCTGTACGCGCCCGACAGCAGCCTGGCCTACACCCGCACGCTCAACCCCTTTGGCGACACCACGGGCAAGATGGACACGTACGCGGTCTACGCCTTCGACACGCTCAAGCTGAACCCGCAATGGCAGCTCAACGGCGGCGTGCGCCTGGAGCACTACAAGCTCAAGGCTGATTACTGGAACAACGCGGGCACGCGCACCAGCCCCATCTACGAGGCCGTCAACGCGCAGGATTCGGGCAACCTGTTCAACTGGAAGGTGGGCGCGCTGTTCAAGCCGGCCGACAACGGCAGCATCTACCTCAACTGCGCGATCCAGCTGCAGCCGCCCGGCACGGTCTCGGGCGGCGACGGCATCACCAACGCCAACTTCATCGCGCCCTCGGTCAGCGGCAGCAGCGCCAACGACCTGAACTACGACCCGCAGCGCACGCGCACGGTCGAGCTGGGCACCAAGTGGGACCTGTTCGACAAGAAGCTGCTGCTCACCGCCGCGCTGTTCCACACGCAGCTGAGCAATGAAATCGAGGCCGACCCGGTCCTCACCAACGTCTACTACCAGAACGGCAAGAAGACGGTCAAGGGGCTGGAGCTGGGGGCCGTGGGCCAGATCACGCCGCGGTGGTCGGTCAGCTCGGGCTTCACGATCCAGCACACCAAGACCGATGCCGCGACCCAGACGCAAACGGGCACGGTGTCGGCCGACGGCTCGAACTCGCTGCCCTTCACACCCAAGACGGCGTTCACGCTGTGGTCCACCTACCAGCTCGCCCCGCAGCTCTCGATCGGCGGCGGCGCGCGCTACATAGGCACCATGAAGAAGGCGCGCGACAGCGTGACGGTCGGGCCTTCCAGCATCCCGGCCTACTGGGTCGCGGACGCCATGGTGGGCTACCGCGTCACACGCAACCTGAGCCTGCAGTTCAACGTCACCAACCTGTTCGACAAGGACTACGTGGCGTCGATCAACCGGGGCGACCACCGCTACTATCCGGGAGCCGAGCGGGCCTACCGCCTGACGGCCAGCCTGGACTTCTGACCGACCGACGGCGGGCCGCCCAGCGGCTCGCCACGGCTTTCCCGAGGAGCGTTTTGCCATGATGCTGCACATTCCCAACGTGCTGACCGCGCCGCAGGTGGCGCGGATGCGCGCCCGCCTGGACGGCGCGGACTGGCGTGACGGGCGCGCCACCGTCGGCGCGCAGGGCGCACGTGTCAAACGCAATCAGCAACTGCCCGAAGCCGCGCCGCTGGCGCAGGAATTGGGCCAGGAGATCGTGGCCGCGCTGGCGGCGAGCCCGCTGTACTTCGCCGCCGCGCTGCCCTTGCGCACCGTGCCGCCGCTGTTCAACCGCTACGAGGGCGGCGGCGAATACGGCTTTCACGTCGACGGCGCCGTGCGCGCCGTGCCCGGCAGTGCGCCTTGGCTGCGTACCGACCTGTCGGCCACGCTGTTCCTGTGCGAGCCCGATGACTACGAGGGCGGCGAGCTGATCGTGAGCGACACCTACGGCGAGCACGAGGTCAAGCTGCCCGCGGGCGACCTGATCCTGTACCCCTCGTCCAGCCTGCATCGCGTCACGCCGGTCACGCGCGGCGCGCGTGTGTGTTCCTTCTTCTGGATCCAGAGCATGGTGCGTGACGACGCGCAGCGCACCATGCTGTTCGAGCTGGATCAGGTCATCACGCGGCTGCGCGCGCGAGGCGAGGACGAGAACACCCTGGCGCTGGCCAACCACTATCACAACCTGTTGCGCCTGTGGGCGCAGACCTGACGCCGCTGGTTGTCAGCGGGGCACGACGTTCAGGTCGATGCGCACCACGATGTCCTTGGCATCCTTGCGCCAGGCCGCTTGTTTGTCGCTGCGTGCAGCCTTGACCGTCACGTACAGCGTCTGGCCGTCGGGGGATAGTGCCAGGCTGTTGGGGTGCACCGGCAGCTCGATCGTGCGTTTGAGCGAATAGGTCGTGGCGTCGAGGATGGACACGAAGCCGCTGCCCGGTTCGCCATTGCCGCGGTGCGAGGTCACGACCTCGCCGCGCACCGGGTTGTAGGCGATGTCCAGCGCCGCCGACTTGAACGCAATGCGCTGGATGACCTGCCCCGACGGCAAGTCCCACACGTAGACCTGGTCCTTCTGGCCGCCAGCGGCAAACAAGCGCTGGCCCTGGGTGTCCAGCGCGATGTTGATGAAGAAGTTGGCCGACTTGTCCTGTTGCGCCGCTGGCGTTTCGCCGGTGGACAAACGCCGCACAACCGCACCGGCATCGGGGTCGATGACCAGCACCTCGTTGACGCCGCCCTGGCCGACATACAGGCGGTTGGCCGCCGCGTCATAGGCCGCGCCCGCCGACCAGATGCCGTCGCTGATGAGCGTGTGCGTCAGCGTGTTGCGGGCGCCATCGACGATCCAGACCCGGCCGGGCTGGCCGGGGCTGGTGACAAACACGCGGTTGTGCGGCTCGTCGACGATGACCTTGCGGGTATGGGCAAAAACGGGCTCGCCCTTGTCGTTCTTCTCGGGCTGGGCCAGCTGGATCACGCCCTTGACGATGCCGCTGCCTGAGTCGACGGCCGTGAGCGAGCCGTCCATCGTGTTGCCCACGTACAGCGTGTGGGTGGTGTCGTTCAGGCCCAGCGCAAAGGCCAGGCGCGGCACCTGCACGGTTTGCAGCGGCTGCAGCGTGCGCGCGTCCAGGCGGTGGATGAAGCCGGCATTGTTGGCGTCGAAGCCGTTGATGCTGGCCACGAACACCGAGCCGCCGTCGCGGTCGGCAGCGATCTCATAAAGGCCTGTGAAGGCATCCTGGCGCAGCAAGGGGACGGCGGCCATCGATGCCGCTGCGGTGGTGGCCGCCCCAGCGCGGGGCAGTACGGGTGCCGTCTGGCACGCACTGAGCGTCAGCGCCACGACCGCCAGCGAGACGAGGGGCAGCCGGAATCCGGAAAAAAAAAGACATGGGCGATTTCATCAAAACGAACAAAAAACAGGCCCTGCGCTGGGCAAGGCCTGGGTTGCCATCGCCCACCGGGGGCGGACGATGGGCGCGTGCATCAGAACCTGTATTTCATGCTCAGCGCCACGTTGCGCGGGGCGCCGTAGTTGCCCGAGTTCCACCAGTCGGATGCCGAGTTGATGTACTTCTTGTCGAAGACGTTGTTGACGTTCAAGCTGGCCGACAACTGAGGGCTGAACTCGTAGCGCGCCATCAGGTTGGCGACGGTGTAGGCCTTTTGCTCCCAGGCCACATCACGGTCGATCTGCCAGGCGTTGACGCTGGAGTAGGTCTTGCTCTGCCAGTTCAGGCCGCCGCCCACGGTCAGGCGGCTCCAGTCGGCCGGCAGGCGGTAGGTGGTCCAGAGCTTGATCAGATGGCGCGGGAAGGACGTGGTGATGCGTTTGCCGTTGGCGTCCTGGGTCTGGCTGTAGGCCCAGGATGCCGAAATGTTCCAGCCCGGGCGGATCGCGCCGGAAATCTCGGCGTCCAGGCCCTGCGTCTTGGCGCCCTTGACGGCGCGGGAGGCGGCCTGGTCCGGGTTGCCGGGCA
The DNA here is from genome assembly GCA_009912175.1 of Paracidovorax wautersii. Taxonomy (GTDB): domain Bacteria; phylum Pseudomonadota; class Gammaproteobacteria; order Burkholderiales; family Burkholderiaceae_C; genus Comamonas_F; species Comamonas_F wautersii_A. The sequence continues at coordinate 45,319 of WNDQ01000012.1, forward strand.
CGGTGTAGCCCGGGTCCGATTCGGCCAGGTTGTCCTGGCGGATCTGGTAGAGCGCCACGGCGGTGTTGAGCTGGCCGTCCAGCCAACCGCTCTTGAGGCCGATTTCGTAGTTCGCGCCTTTGACGGGGTCCAGGACCGCGCCATCGCGGTCGCGTGCGGCTTGTGGCCGGTAGATCGCGGCGTAGCTGGCATAGGCGGTGTGGATGCGGTTGATGTCGTAGACCAGGCCGCCATAGGGCGTGAAGATGCCGCTTTCCGAGGTCGGGGCTTCGTAGTGGCCACCGTCCCAGCGGTCTTGCCAGTTGTAGTCGTGCTTGAAGACCCGTGCGCCGGCGATCAGCTTGAGCTTGTCGCTCAACTGCAGGCGGGTTGCCGCGTAGAGGCTGGACTGACGCATCGGGCTGTCCGAGGTCAGCGTGATCGGGCCATAGCTGCCGGCGCCTGTGCGGTTCCATGCAAAAAGATTGGCGGCGGTGCCGCTCAGGCCGCTGGTGTCGTCCCGCTGATCCAGGTGGTATTTGTAGTGTTCATAGGCTGCGCCCAGCACCAGTTCATGTTCACGGCCCAGCAGCGTGAAGGGGCCGCGCAGGTTCACATCCAGGCTGGTTTGCTCGGTATCGCTGTCGCGCCGCACGGCGTTGAGCGAGCGGCCATCGCCGTTCCGATCGGTATAGCCGGGCAGCCAGGTGACACGGTCTTCCTGCTGCGTCGAACGCCAGTGGTCGGCCGAGAGCTTGAGCTTCCAGTTGCCGCTCAGTTGCTGGTCAAGCGCCGCGAACACCCGGGTGGTTTTCAACTCCAGCCGGTTGTCGCGGCTGGCGCCGCTGAAGGAGCGTGGCAGGTCGGTGCGCGTGCCGTCGTCGAACCACAGGGGAAAGCCGAGATAGGAGCCCTGGCCCTTGACCTTGGTTTGTTCATGCTCAAGGCCGGCCGTCAGCCGGGTGCTGGCCGTCAGATCCGCTTCCAGCACGCCGTAGAGCAGGCCTTTTTTGCGGCCGTAGTTGTCGATGTAGCTGTCGCCGTCACGGCCAACGGCAATCAGGCGGCCCCGCAGGCTGCGCGCCTCGTTGAGCGGGCCCGACAGGTCGAGCACCCCGCGCTTTTCACCCCACGAGCCGACACCCGCTTCCACCGAGCCCTGGAACTCGGCCGTCGGTTTTTTGCGCACCAGGTTGATGGTGCCCGAGGGGTCGCCCGACCCGGTGACCAGCCCGGAGGCGCCGCGCAGCACCTCAACGCGGTCGTAGATCGCCATGTCGGCCAGCGTCTGGGCCGGCACACTGCCGCCGCCGAGCACTTCGACAAAGGTGTTCACGCCGTCCAACTGGTAGTTGCTGAACGAATAGCCGCGCGCGCTGGCCCCGGCCAGCTCCGTGCCCAAGGTGTTGGTCGTGACCCCGGGCACCTGGGCCAGGGGCTGCTGGATGCTGGTCAGCGCCTGGTCTTCCATGCGCTGCTGGGTGATCACGCTGACCGACTGCGGTGTCTCCTTGAGCGTCAGGCCCAGCGGCGTGGCGGTGCTCAAGGGCGCGGCGGAGACATACGAGGCCGTGCCTTCGCTCGCGCCGCCGCGTTCGGCCTGCGCCGTCACCGTCACGGCTGCCAGCGTGCTGCCCTCGGCGCGGCCGGCCTGCGGCACCGTGCGCAGCGCCCAGCCGCCGTTGGGCTGCCGCACGGCCTGCAGGTCGGTGCCGGCCAGCAGCGCGGCGAAGGCGGCGTCTGGCGTGTAGCGGCCGCGCAGGCCGGGGCTGCGGCGGCCCGCGGTCTGCTCGGGCGTGAAGGTGAGCGGCACGCCGGCCTGGATGGCAAGGGCACGCAGCGCGGCGTCCAGCGCGCCCGCGGCCACGTCATAGTCCCGGGCGGTCGCGGCACCGGCTGATTGGGCATGGGCCTGCAGCGGCAGCGACAGCGGGGCGGTGGCGCACAGCGCCAGGCAGGCGGCGTGCACGAGCGGGCGCAGTTGGCGCCATCCGCGCAGGGGTTGAAGATCCCTCATCCAGTGTTTCCTCTCTTGGTTCCTGTGGTGCGAAAAACGTGACCACTGGAGGTAGGAAGCACGAGACGCCCAATCGGGTCATGCCTGCGTGATTTTTTTCGAGCGATGGGCTTTTTTGAAAAGACGGCAGCGGTCAACCGGGCTCGACCGTGACCCACCAGCGCGTGCGCCAGCGCACCTGCACGGGCAGCGAGTTGGGGAGCAGGCCGAGAATGGCGTCGGTGTCGACCGGGCGGGTGGCGTTGTCCGCATCGCCCAGCGGAAACACGCCGGAGAAGCGCAGATCGGCAACGGCCGGATCGGCATGCAGCCAGCCCCTGCGGTAGCGTGAGAGTTCGGCCAGGAAGTCGCCCAGCCGCTGGTTGTCGGCCACCAGCAGTCCATGGCTCCAGGCGCTGTCGTGTTCGTGCGCGGGCTCGGCCGGACCGGCGCTGCCCGCTTGGAAGGTCGCCGCCTGATGGGCCTGCAGCCGCAGCGGCGCGCCGCCGCCCGAGGGCGTGATTTCCACCGCGCCTTCCAGCACGGCGACCCGGCTTGCGTCGGCCTCCTGGCGCACGGTGAAGCGTGTGCCCAGGGCCCTCACGCGGCCCTCCTGGGTTTCGACGACGAAGGGCAGGTGGCCGAGCGGCCCGGGCGGATGGGCGGTGGCGAACAGCGCCTCGCCCGCGAGCAGCCGCACGCGTCGCTCGCCGCCGGTGCCCAGCGTCATCTCCGTGCCGTCGGGCAGGATGAAGCGGCGCCGGGTGCCGGTGGCGCTGGCGTAGTCGGCCGTCCAGGCCTGCCAGGGCTGGCTGCGCGTGGCCAGCCATCCGCCACCGCCGGCCACGACGAGACCGGCCGCCAGGCCCAGCAGGCGGTGCCGCTGGCCAGAACGCGGCACGATGCTGAGGGTGCGATAGGCCGCGCCGCCAGGGTTGAGGCCGGGCAGGGCGCCGATGACGGTTTCCAGGTGGCGCCAGGCGCGGGCGTGGTCGGGGTGGGCGTCGTGCCAGGCGCGCCAGCGCGTGTGGTCGCGGTCTTGTTGTTCGTGCTCCTGTTCGCGGTTCTGGCGTGCATGCAGTCGCGTGAACCAGTCCGCAGCCGCATCGGCCACGGCCGGGTCGATCGGGCGTCCGAGCGCGGCCGGGCCTTGGCGGGGAGCGGCCACAAGGTCTGGCCCAGCGCCAGGCTCAGACGCGGGTTCCTCGTCAGTAGCCCGGACCGGTTGAGTCAAACGGGTCATCGCCGGGCGTCCATGCGCAAGCGCTTCATGAAAGCGCCACAAAAAAGCACTGGCGGTGGGCCGCTGCAAGGTCGCGTTTGACGGTGGCGCAGGAGACCCGCAGGCGCGCGGCGATCTCGGCGTAGGACAGCTCTTGAAGGTGCGCCAGCAAAAAGGCCTGGCGTGCCCGGGGCGAGATCGCGTCGAGCGCCTCGTCCAGCGCCTGCAGCGACTGCAGTGCCACCAGCCCTTGCTCGGGCGAGGGCGCCAGTTCCTCGGGCAGCGCGGCCAGGGCGTCGAGGTAGGCGCGTTCGAGCTGGCGCCGCCGATGCTGCTGGATGACCAGGCGGCGCGCCACCGTGACCAGGAAGGGCCGCGGTTCGACGATGCGCGCAGCCATGCCCGAGGCGATGACGTTGACGAAGGTGTCGTGCGCCAGGTCGGCCGCGTCGCTGGTGCTGTTCAAACGTTGCCGCAGCCAGCCGCGCAGCCAGCCATGGTGTTCGTGGTAGAGCGACTCGACGCAGGCGTTGCTGGAAATGAGGGAGGCGGTCACGGCGGAGGGTACGGCGCGGCGTACCGGTAGTGGACGCAATTGCGCATGCGAATGGATCGCATTTATGCACAATACCCGCCGTGTCCGAAATCCGGCCTGTCGTCAGGCCGAGACACCGGCCGCCCAGAGGTGTCGGGCGGCCTGGGGTGTTGCGATCAGGCGCGCAGGTGCAGATCGCCTTCGCCGTAGGTCACGCCCAGCGGTTCGATGACGACCTGCTTGGGGCCGGCTTCGACGCGACCGGCCACCCAGGCGTCCACGCCCACGCTCTTGGCCAGGGCCACGACCTGCTCGGCCTGCTCGGGCGCGACGAAGAAGGCAAAACCCACGCCCATGTTCAGGCTGCCGTAGGCTTCGAAGTCGTCGATGGCCGCGTGCTGCTGCACGAACTGCAGCACCGGCGGCACCGGCGGCACGAAGTCGAAGCGGTAGGTCAGCTCGGCCGGGTGGCGCATGATCTTGCGCCAGCCGTGGCCCGTGATGTTGGCGCTGTAGTGCGGCACGATGCCGGCGGCAAACAGCGCCTCGGTCACGGGCACGTAGAGCGTGGTCGGATCGAGCAGGGCCTCGCCATACAGGCGGCCGTCGGCAATCTTCGTGGCGTAGCCGTCGGGCAGGCGCTCGACCAGCTTGCGCGCCAGGCTCACGCCGTTGGCATGGATGCCGCTGGAGGCCAGCAGCACGATGGCGTCGCCCGCCTGCAGCTTGTCGCCCAGCGTGAGCCGATCGCGCGACGGGATCACGCCGACGGACGAGGCCGCCAGGTCGATGCGGCCGGCCTCGACCACGCCGGCCAGCGCGGGCGTTTCACCGCCGCCCCAGCTCACCTGGCAGGTGTCGCAGGCTTTTTGCCAGCCGTTGACCAGGTCGCGCATGCGGTCGGCGTCGTTGAACCAGTCGCTGCCGCCGGCCGACCAGTAGGCATGCACCGACAGCGGCGTTGCGCCCACGGTGATGAGGTCGTTGACCGCCATGGCGATGGTGTCCTGCGCGATGCTGTCGTAGTGTGTCTTGCCGGTCAGCGGGCGCACGACGTCGGCCAGCAACGCCTTGGTGCCCAGGCATTCGGTGATGGACGCGATCAGCGTGCCGCCGATGTCCATGACATAGGCCGACTCGCCGCGCGTAGCGGCGATTTCCTCGACGCGGTGATGGCGCAGGTTGCCGGCGGTGTCGCGCGCGGCCTTTTGCGCCAGCAGCTTGAGCGGGTCGATCTTGCTGTAGTCCACGCCGGCGGCGGTGTAGTCGAGGGGAGTGGTGGTGGTCATGGAGAGGGCAGGGATGAAAGCGTGTCGGCAGTGGGCGGCGGCCGGGTGCGCGGGCCTTGCGGCCCCTCGGCCAGGCGCGGAGGCTGGCGGATCGTTTTTGCGCGGTCCCGGGCGCGGCGCCCGATAGAATGCCCGGATTCTAAGTGGAGTGGCCTGCTTTGCCGGCGGCCAACGCCGCCGCCCGCCTTGCCGGCGGGCCTGCCGCCGATGTTTTTCGCCTTATGGATTTCGACCGCGTCCCGCCTCTGATCGCCTGCCATTGCCTGCCTGCAAGAGTGGCCCTGGACGTCCGCCGCGCATGACCATGCCTCCCATTTCCGCCAAGGAGCCCGCCAGGGACACCCGGGCGATCAACGCCCCCGTGGTGCCGCGCGCACCCGCCATGCGGCAGCTGGCCCTGGACATCGGCCTGCACCCGGTGCCCACGCTCGACAATTTTTTCGCCGGCCCCAACACCGAGGCGCTGGAGCACCTGCGCCGCTGGGTCGGCAACAGCCACCGCTCGCCGGTGCCGACCTACCTCTGGGGCGACGAGGCCAGCGGCAAGACCCACTTGCTCAAGGCCGTGCGCGTGGCCATCCAGGAGCAGATGGGCAGCCCGGTGGGCGTGGGCTGGCTCGACGCCGACATGGTCGATTTCCCGATCTACGACGAGCGCTGGCGCGTGGTGCTGCTCGACGACACCCATCTCTACACGCCCGAGCAGCAGCAGACCGCCTTCAACTGGTTCATCAACGCCCAGACCTACCACTGCTGGGTGCTGGCCTCGGGCCGTTTCCCGCCGGCCGACCTCAAGGTGCGCGAGGACCTGCGCACGCGGCTGGGCTGGGGCCACATCTTCCAGCTCAAGGTGCTCAGCGAGGCCGAACGCCGCACCGTGCTGCGGCAGGAAGCCGCCGCGCGCGGCATCGTGCTGGGCGACGAGGTGATGGCCTTCATGCTCAACCGTTTTTCGCGCGACCTGGGCTCGCTCTCGCAGTTCCTCGACCACCTCGACGGTTATTCGCTGGTGGAAAAGCGCGCCATCACCATCCCGCTGATCAAGTCCATGCTTTCGACGACCTGACGCTCGTCGCCCTTACGTTTGCCCGCCATGCGCCTTGCCCTGTTCGACCTCGACCACACCCTGCTGCCGCTGGACTCCGACCACGCCTGGGGCCAGTACACCGTGCGCATCGGCTGGCGCGACGCCGAGGTGTTCGCCGCGCGCAACGACGGCTTCTATCAGCAGTACAAGGCCGGCAGCCTGGACATCCACGAATACATACGTTTTGCCACCGAGGCCATCCGCGAACACGGCCAGGCCGCGGCCGACGCCGCGCACCAGGCCTTCATGGACGAGGTGATCCGCCCGGCCATCCGGCCCGCCGCGCTCGACCTGCTCAAAAAACACCAGGACGCGGGCGACCAGATCGTCATCGTCACGGCGACCAATGAATTCGTCACCCGGCCCATCGCCACGGCGCTGGGGGTGGACGAGTTGATCGCCATCCGCCTGGAGCGCGGCCCCGATGCCGCGAACTGGGTGACCGGCAACATCGAGGGCACGCCGTCCTTTCGCGAGGGCAAGATCGTGCGCGTCGAGCAGTGGCTGGCCGCGCGCGGCCTGGACTGGCCGGCCGTGGCGCGCAGCACCTTCTACTCGGATTCGATGAACGACCTGGCGCTGCTCGAACGCGTCGACGAACCCGTGGCGACCAACCCCGACGAGCGCCTGCGCGCGCTGGCCCAGGCCAGAGGGTGGACAATACGGGACTTGTTTGCCTGATCGGCTGTTTTCAGTGCGCAGCGAACAGGGGATGGATCTGCTCCGATTGAAGGAGCAAGAGATGTCGTCTTCTGTTCACTGCGCACCTGAATTTGCCGCGCACGATGTGATGCCGTTCACCGCCGGCTGCCCACCTGGGCGCTTGGGCGGAGGGCGGCACCTGTCTTGCGCGGCGCGCGGCCGGCCGGGCTGTTTTTCAGCTTTTTGACGGACCCGCATGATCAAGCAGTTTCTCCATCGCATCCTGGGCAAGGACGCCCCGGGCAAATCCGGCCGCAGCGCGGCTGACCGCCGTTTCGGCAAGCGCCACGAAGTCGGCCCCCAGGCGCACGGCATCGACCCCAGCCTGGTCGACGAACGTGCCCTGCGTGTGGTGCGCGACCTCAAGGCCGCCGGCTACGAGGCCTACATCGTCGGCGGCGCCGTGCGCGACCTGCTGCTGGGCCTGCGGCCCAAGGACTTCGACGTCGCCACCAACGCCACGCCCGAGCAGGTCAAGGCCTGCTCGCGCCGCGCCGTCATCATCGGGCGGCGTTTTCGCATCGTGCACGTGGTGTTCGGCCGCGGCCGCCAGGACCGCGGCCTGAGCGAGGTGATCGAGGTCACCACCTTCCGCGCCTTCCTCGACAACACGGCGGCCGAGCAGGTCGGCGGCAACGAAAAGACGTCCAAGGCGGCGCTGGCCAACCTGCATCACGCGGTGGACGCCAGCGGCCGTGTGCTGCGCGACAACGTCTGGGGCAGCCAGCAGGAAGACGCGGCGCGCCGCGACTTCACCATCAACGCCATGTATTACGACCCCGAGACGCAGATCGTGGTCGACTACCACGGCGGCATCGAGGACGCCAAGAAGCGCCTGCTGCGCATGATTGGCGACCCGGCCACGCGTTACCGCGAAGACCCGGTGCGCATCATCCGCGCCGTGCGTTTTGGCGCCAAGCTCGCCAAGCTGGGCTTCACGCTCGAGAAAAAGACCGCCGAGCCGCTGGTCGCCATGAAAAGCCTGCTGGCCGACGTGCCGCAGTCGCGCCTGTTCGACGAAATGCTCAAGCTGCTGCAGACCGGCCACGCGCTGGCCAGCGTCGAGCAGCTCAAGCTGCTGGGCCTGGCGCGCGGCATCTACCCGCTGCTGGACGTGGTGGTCGAGCGGGCCGACCAGCCCTTCGTGCGCGCCGCGCTGGGCGACACCGACCGCCGCGTGGGCGAAGGCAAACCGGTGGCGCCGAGCTTCTTGCTCGCCTGCGTGCTGTGGGCCGACGTGCGCGCCGGCTGGGAGCAGCGGCTGCAGCGCCAGCCCTCGTTCCCCGCGCTGCAGGACGCCATCGACGATGCCTTCGATTCCCGCATCGGCGATGTCTCGGGCCGCGGCAAGCTGGGCACCGACATGCGCGAGATCTGGCTGATGCAGCCGCGTTTTGATCGCCGCACCGGCAGCGGCCCGTTCTCGCTGGTGGAGCAGCCGCGTTTTCGCGCCGGCTTCGACTTCCTGCGCCTGCGCGGCCAGACGGGCGAGATCGATCCCGAGCTGGCGCCGTGGTGGGAAACCTTCAGCCTGGCCGACGATGCGCGGCGCGAGGAAATGGTGCGCAGCGTGCGCCAGACGCAGCAGCAGCCCAAGTCGGCCACCAAGGCCAAGGGCGGCAAGAGCGGGAACAAGGCAGAGCCCAAGGCCCCGCGCCGCGGCGAGCCGGGCGGCCGCACCTTTGTGGTGGGCGCTGGCGAGACTTCGGCCACGCAAGGCGCGCTGCGCCTGGCCGAACACGATGATGACGACGAGGCGCTGCACGACGACGACCTGGGCGAGGGCGTTCTGCTGAGGGACGACGCGGCAGGCGCCGCACTGGCCTCCGTTGGCGAGCCGGGCGAGGGCGCTCCCGCCAAGAAGCGCCGCCGCCGCCGCAAGTCCGCAGCCAAGCGCGCGGAGCAAGAGGGCGGCCAGGATGCGTCCCCGGCCGAGGCCGGCGCGGATGCCGCTCAGCCGCTGATCCAGGTCGAAACCCGCAAGCCCCGCCCGCCGCAGGCGCCTGCCGCCGACGCCCAGGGCGCGGACAGCCCCGCCGCATCGCGTCCGCCCCGACCACGCCGCGCCGCGCCGGCCAAGGACGCCGCGCCCGACACGGCCGCCCGCGCCACGGACGACGGCCACGCCGCATGACCTTGCCGGCCGCCCGCGCGCCCGTGGTCGCCTACGTGGCCCTGGGCGGCAATCTGGGCGATGCCCGCGCCAACGTCCTGGGCGCCTTCGATGCGCTGGCGCTCACGCCGGGCATCACGCTGCGGCATCGGTCTTCGCTCTACCGCACCGCGCCCATCGACAGCAGCGGCCCCGACTACATCAACGCGGTGGCCGAAATCCAGACCACGCTCGACGCGATGAGCCTGCTGGGCGTGCTGCAGGCCATCGAGCAGGTGGGCGGGCGCGAGCGCCCCTACGCCAACGCGCCGCGCACGCTGGACCTGGACCTGCTGCGCTACGGCAGCGCGCGCATCGCCTCGCCGCGCCTGGTGGTGCCGCACCCGCGCATGCAGGCACGCGCCTTCGTGCTCGTGCCGCTGGCCGAGATCGCACCGCAGACCGTGGACACCGCCTGGCTGGACGCCGTGCGCGACCAGGCCATCGAACGCCTGCCTGCCGGCTGACAGCGCGGCGCGTCCGCGGCGGTCTTGAAGTCCGGGCGGCGTTGCGGCATAAGGCGGTGTTGCCCGTCTTTGGGCGCTTTTTGCCACACCCATGCCGCATGTCCTGATGTCCCCGTCCACCTGGCCGGTTTCCCTGCAGACCATTCTTTTGTTGGTTGCCAGCAACGTCTTCATGACGTTTGCCTGGTACGGCCACCTGCGCAGCCTGGCGGCCTGGCCCTGGTATCTGGCGGCCCTGGCGAGTTGGGGCATCGCACTGTTCGAATACCTGCTGCAGGTGCCGGCCAACCGCATCGGCTACACCCAGTTCAACGTGGGCCAGCTCAAGATCATGCAGGAGGTGATCACGTTGTCCGTCTTCCTGCCGTTTTCCATCTGGTTTCTCAAGGAACCCTTCCGCTGGGACTATGTGTGGGCGGGCCTCTGCATGGTCGAGGCCGTCTACTTCATTTTCAGAAGCGCCTGAGGCCGTTGGACCTGGTGCTCTGGAAGAAGAGGAAGTGGCCTTGCTGCACGCGGGACAGCGCCATCAAGCACAGTTGGGATCGGGTGGCAATGGGACGCGCCGCAGTTTGGGGTAAGTCCTGAGTCTTTTGCAGGGGCCGGACGCCGGGCGCTTACACTTCGCGCCTGTCACCAAAAAGTCATGAAACCGGCGCGCCGCCAAAGCGCGACCGGCCGCCTTAGGAGCCCCCTCATCATGTTGTTTGGCAAACTGCTGCCGCGCGAAGGCAATTTCTTCGAGTTGTTCAATGTGCATGCAAACCATATCGTTGCAGCCGCGCAGGCCTTTGAACTGCTGGTCGCCAACTACGGCGACGAAAACCAGCGCGAAAGCGCCGCCAAGTCGGTCGACGACGCCGAGCATGCCGCCGACCGCGTCACGCACGAAGTCAACCGCCTGCTGCACCAGACCTTCATCACCCCGATCGACCGCGAGCAGATCCACAGCCTCATCAACACCATGGACGACGTGGCCGACCTGATCCAGGACGCGGCCGAGACGCTCTCGCTCTACGACGTGCGCGCCATGACCGAGGACATCAAGTCGCTGAGCAACCTCAACCTCAAGTGCTGCGAGCGCGTGCGCAGCGTGGTCTCGATGATCGGCAAGATCAGCGACCCCCGCACGGCCGAGGCCGCGCTCAAGACCTGCGAAGAGATCGACAAGATCGAGTCCGACGCCGACCGCGTCATGCGCAAGGCCATGAGCCGCCTGTTCCGCGAGGAAAAGGACGTGCGCGAGCTGATCAAGCTCAAGGCCATCTACGAACTGCTCGAATCCGTGACCGACAGCTGCGAGGACGTGGCCAACGTCATCGAAGGCATCGTGCTGGAAAACGCTTGACCGGGCGGGGACTGAACCGACATGTCTGCTGTAGAAATCAGCCTCTGGGTGGTCATCCTGCTGGTGGTCATCGCGATCCTCTTCGACTTCATGAACGGGTTTCATGATGCCGCCAACTCCATCGCCACCGTGGTCTCCACGGGCGTGCTCAAGCCGCAGCAGGCGGTCTTGTTTGCCGCCTTCTTCAACTTCATCGCGATCTTCGTCTTCCACCTGAGCGTGGCCGCGACCATCGGCAAAGGCATCGTGCAGGCCGACGTGATCGACCACCACGTGGTGTTCGGCGCGCTCATCGGCGCCATCGTCTGGAACGTCATCACCTGGTACTACGGCATCCCGAGCAGCTCGTCGCACGCGCTGATCGGCGGCATCGTGGGCGCCACCATCGCCAAGGCCGGCGTGGGTGCGCTGGTGTCGGCCGGCATCTGGAAGACGGTGCTGTTCATCTTCGTCTCGCCCCTCCTGGGCTATCTGCTGGGCTCGCTCATGATGGTGATCGTGGCCTGGCTGTTCAGGCGAACCACGCCCGGCGCGGTCGACAAGTGGTTCCGGCGCTTGCAGCTGGCCTCGGCCGGCGCCTACAGCCTGGGCCACGGCGGCAACGACGCGCAAAAGACCATCGGCATCATCTGGATGCTGCTGATCGCCTCGGGCCACGTGGCGGCCACGGCCAGCGCGCCGCCGCTGTGGGTCATCGTGATCTGCTACTCGGCCATCGCGCTGGGCACGATGTTCGGCGGCTGGCGCATCGTCAAGACCATGGGCCAGAAGATCACCAAGCTCAAGCCCGTGGGCGGCTTCTGCGCCGAAAGCGGCGGGGCGTTCACGCTGTTCTTCGCCACCCACCTGGGCATTCCGGTGTCGACCACGCACACCATCACGGGCGCCATCATCGGCGTGGGCTCCACGCAGCGCGCCTCGGCCGTGCGCTGGGGCGTGGCCGGCAACATCGTCTGGGCCTGGATCCTGACGATTCCGGCCGCGGCCTGCGTGGCGGCGATCTCTTACTGGGTCAGCCTGCACCTCTTCGTCTGAGCGGCGCGAGCGCTCGGCCCAACAAAAACGCGGCTTGGCCGCGTTTTTTTGTCGCCGGGCCGCCCCAAGACAAAAAACGTCCCCGTGGGGGACCGGGTCATCGCAGCGCGATGAGCCGAGGGGCCCTTTTTTTTTGACGGGTCCGTCCCCGGGCAAAAACGCCGCCGTGGGACGCCGGCGTCTTTACTCGGGCTGCGTGCTGCCGCCCGCGCCCAGCACCTTGTCCATCATGATGGTGTCGAGCCAGCGGCCGTGTTTCCAGCCCGCGTTGCGGATCAGGCCGCAGTCCTGAAAGCCGAGCGAGCGGTGCAGGCCGATGGAGGCCAGGTTGTCGCTGCCGCCGATGACGGCCACCAGCTTGCGGATGCCGCGCGCCTCGCACTGCGTGGCCAGCTCGGCCAGCAGCAGCCGGCCCAGGCCGCGGCGCCCGGCGTCGTGGGCCAGGTAGATCGAATGTTCGGCCATGAAGCGGTAGGCCGGCCGGGGCTTGAACCAGTTGGCATAGGCGTAGCCCAGCACCTGCTCGCCTTCGGTGCAGACCAGGTAGGGCAGGCCCTTGGCCAGCACGTCGGCGCGGCGCTGGGCCATTTCCGCCACGGTGGGCGGAACGAGCTCGAAGGTCGCCGTGCCGTGCAGCACATGGTGTTCATAGATGGCGGTGAGGGCCGGGAGATCCTCGTCCCGGCTCGGACGAATCAAGGGCATGGGAACTGCTTGGCGCGAAAAGTAGGTGAATGAGAACGTGGTTACGATCTTTTTGTGGGGTGCGTTGCCCCGCCAGGGCAGTGGATGCAAGGCGCAAACCGCAGCCGGGCTGGTGGCCCGGCGAGGATTTGCAACCCTCTAGAGGCTGCCCTGGCGGGGCAACCCAAAGGGCACGGCTCCAAAACGCGTGCGCTCGGCGTTGCAGACCTTGACGAGGCCACCGGCATCGCCTGCGGCCTGCGCCTTGATCGCACGCGTTTTGAAGCCATGCGCACCCCACAAAAAGATCGTAACCACGTTCTGAGAGATGCAACGCTATAATGTAGGGCTTTTCAGCGTGTCGCTGGCCGGGTGGCCATGTCGCGTGTCTCAACGCTGGAACACAGTTCATCTCCACCCGAAGGATTCATCATGGTCGTGATTCGACTTTCCCGTGGCGGCGCCAAGGCCCGTCCGTTCTACACCATCGTCGCCGCTGACAAGCGCGTTCGCCGTGACGGCGCTTTCATCGAGCGTCTGGGCTTCTACAACCCGTCGGCCCGTGGCGGCGAAGAAGGCCCGCGCCTGGCGCAAGACCGTCTGGCCTACTGGGTCAGCGTCGGTGCCCAGGTCTCGCCGACCGTGGCTCGCCTGGCCAAGCAAGGCGCCAAGGCCGTGGCTCCCGCCGCTGCCGCCTAAGCAATGACCGTCTCGCATTTGTCCATGCTGCCCTGCCTCGAAGCCGCCGAATTGCCGGCCGACGCCATCGAAGTGGGGCGCATCGCCGATGCCTGGGGCATCAAGGGCTGGTTCAAGGTCCTGCCCCACAGCGCCGATCCCGAGGCGCTTTTTTCTTCCAAGCGCTGGTATCTGCAGCCCGCCACGCGCGGCGCCCGGACCTTTGAAGGTACCGGTCTGCTGCGCCTGCGCGAGGTCAAGGAGCACACCGACACGCTGGTCGCCAGCGCCCAGGACGTGCCTGACCGCAACACCGCCGAGCTGCTCAAGGGCGCTCGCATTTTTATCCCGCGCACCAGTTTCCCCACGGCCGCCGAAGGCGAGTACTACTGGGTGGACCTGATCGGCCTGGCCGTTTTCAACCGCGAAGGCCATGCCTTCGGAACGGTGCGCGAATTGCTGTCCACTGGCCCGCAGACGGTGCTGGTCATCGAATCCGAGCCCGCCGCTGACGGCAAGCCCATCGAGACGCTGGTCCCCTTCGTGGACGCCTTCGTCGACACGGTCGATCTGCCAGGCAAGCGCCTGGTGGTGGACTGGCAGCCCGACTACTGATCGCCTGCCGACCAAGGCTGCAGCGCGCGGCCTGCGGCAGGTCTGTGCCGTCGCTTCTTTCTCTCTCCCTGGCCTGGGACGATCGCCATGCGCTTTGACGTCATCACGCTGTTTCCCGAGATGTTCGCGCCCTTCCTGACGCAGGGCGTCACGCGGCGTGCCTTCGAGTCCGGGCAGGTCGAGGTCGTGCTGTGGAATCCGCGCGACCATGCCGAAGGCAACTACCGCCGCGTCGACGACCGGCCCTTTGGTGGCGGACCGGGCATGGTCATGCTGGCGCAGCCGCTGCACGATTGCCTGGAGGCCATTCACGCCGCCCGCGCGCAGGCTGGCTGTGCGCCGCAGCCGCCCGTGGTTCTGTTTTCACCGATCGGCGAGCCGCTGCGCCATGCCGTGGTCGAACACTGGTCGGCCAGCGCTGGTGCCGTGCTGCTGTGCGGGCGTTACGAGGGCATCGACCAGCGCTTCATCGACCGCCACGTCACGCACCAGATCAGCCTGGGCGACTTCGTGCTCTCGGGTGGCGAGATCGCGGCGCTGGCGCTGCTCGACGCCGTGACGCGCCTGCAGCCGGGCGTGCTCAACGACGAGGGCAGCCACCAGTTCGACAGCTTCAACCCCGCGCTCGACGGCCTACTCGACTGCCCGCACTACACCCGGCCCGAGGTCTGGCAGGGCCAGGCCGTGCCCGCCGTGCTGCTGTCGGGCCACCATGGCCAGATCGAGCGCTGGCGGCGCGACCGCCAGCTCGCGCTGTCGGCCGAGCGGCGGCCCGAGCTGGTCGAGGCGGCCCGCCGCGCAGGCCGGCTGGACAAGGCCGACGAACAGTTTCTGCGGCGGCGCGATGCCGCCGAGCCCGACGCCACCTAAGAACGTGTTCAAAGCACCAGGCCCGGCCGACGGAGCCCGGTCTTGCCGGCCCAGGGTGGGCTGGTTATAATGGCCGGCTTTTCGATCCTCTACCTGGCCGCTTTTCGGGCATGGGGCTGCGCTTGACAAAGCGCTGGCCTGCCACGAAAAGCCTTTAGCGCAGCGCGGGCACGATCGTTCCAAGGAAATCATGAGCAACCTGATCCAGATTCTCGAGCAAGAAGAAATCGCTCGCCTGAACAAGGAAATCCCCGCTTTTGCACCTGGCGACACGGTCATCGTGAGCGTCAACGTGGTCGAAGGCACCCGCAAGCGTCTGCAAGCCTACGAAGGCGTGGTCATCGCGATCCGCAACCGTGGCCTGAACAGCAACTTCATCGTGCGCAAGATCTCCAGCGGCGAAGGCGTGGAACGTACGTTCCAGACCTACAGCCCCCTGATCGCCAAGATCGAAGTCAAGCGCCGTGGTGACGTGCGCCGCGCCAAGCTGTACTACCTGCGTGAGCGCAGCGGCAAGTCGGCCCGCATCAAGGAAAAGCTGCCCAGCCGCATCAAGGCAGCCGCCGTCGCCGAGTAATCGGTCCGCCGGTGCCAGACCCGGGCCACCAGCCCGGTCGCCTTGCCAGAAAAACCGCCACGCGCCTTGTGCGCCTGGCGGTTTTTTGTTGATGAGGAGGCTTGGAAGAAAGCGGTTCGCGATCCGACGCAGGAGCGGCCAGGCCGGCCGCGACGGGGCGTGAGGCCTGTTTTGTTCGGGATGATCTCCAAGCAGCTTGTGCTCAACTGGTGTAGCCTTTCGGGTCGATGACCTCCACCCAGTCCCCCGAGTCCGTTCCGTCGCCTGGGCTCGGCCTGAGCCGCCCGCCGTCCTTCGATCCACGCCAGGTCCCGGTCCTGGCCGGGGCCGAGCCGCTGGCCGCCGTTGCGGCGGCGCAGTTGACGCCGCAGGCCATGCGCCAGCGATTCCTGCAGCCGCCGCCCTGGCAGCCCGAGTGGGTGCGCGAGCCGCGCTGGATCGGCCGGGAGCCGGTCGCCGCCGCCGTGCTCGTGCCACTGGTGCTGCGCGAGTCGCTGTCGGTGCTGCTGACCGAACGCTCGGCCCAACTCACCCACCATTCCGGCCAGGTCGCGTTCCCGGGCGGGCGTGTCGATCCGGACGATGCCGACGTGGTGGCCGCGGCTCTGCGCGAGGCGCAGGAGGAGGTCGGCCTGGACCCCGGCCATGTCCACGTGCTGGGCACGCTGCCGACCTACGTCACGGGCACGGCCTACGCCGTCACGCCCGTGGTGGCCCTGGTGGACGCGCAGGCCGCGCTGCAGGCCAACCCGGATGAAGTGGCCGACGCCTTCGAGGTGCCGCTGGCCTACCTGATGGACCCGGCCCGCCACCGGCGCCACCGGCTGGAGTGGGACGAGCACGGGGCGCGCCAGTCGCGCGATTGGCTGTCCATGCCCTATTGGGACGAAGACGCGGGCCGCGAACGTTTCATCTGGGGCGCGACGGCGGGCATGCTGCGCAATCTCTACCGTTTCCTGGCCGCGTGAACACACCCGTGCGTTGCTCTGGCAATGCGGTTTGCGTCCTGGAGCGTGTGATGCACTTTTTCCACGCCCGCGCAAGCCATGAGTAAGCCCGGATGCAAGACGCAGGACGCGCGGTGGTGTGTTGCACCACAAGCGGCCTGCAACGCAGCAGACGGGCTTACTCATGGCTTGCCCGAAGGGTTGGGATCAGAAACAGCCACTCGCGGCGTTGCGTCTTTTGCCAAGGCCCCGGCCTTGGCTGCAAGCCGCGCCTTGCGATTGACCCTTTCTGGTCCCAACGCGGGCGTGGAAAAAGGGCATCACACGCTCTAACACGTTCTATGATTCGCCCATGAGTTTCATCGCCATTCTGTTTGCCTTGTTACTGGAGCAGGCCCGCCCGCTGGCGCGGGGCAATGTCGTTCATGCGGGCTTGCGACATTGGACCTGGTGGGCCTGCCGCAATCTCGACGCGGGCCGCGCAGGCCAGGCCTGGGCCGCATGGGCGGTGGCCGTCGTGGCGCCGGCGCTGCTGGCGCTGGGCGTGCACTGGGTGCTGTGGCACGGCCTGGGGGCCTGGGCGTCGGTGCTGTGGCAGGTGGCCGTGCTTTATGTGACGCTGGGGTTCCGGCAGTTCAGCCATTACTTCACCGCCATTCGCGACGCACTTGAAGCGGGCGACGAAGAGACGGCGCGCACGCTGCTGGCCAGTTGGCGTCAGGTCGATGCGCACGAGTTGCCGCGCAGCGAGATCGTTCGCCACGTCATCGAGCATTCGGTGCTGGCCGCGCATCGCCACGTCTTTGGTGTGCTGGCCTGGTACACGGTGGGCGCGGCGCTCGGGCTGGGACCGGCTGGCGCGGTTTTCTACCGCATGGCCGAACTGGTGCCGCGCTACTGGCCCTACAAGGGCCGTCGCCAGAGCCAGCCGGTCAGCCTCTCGCTGATGGCGGTGGCGCGGCGCATGTGGTTCTATGTGGACTACGTGCCAGCCCGCATCACGGCGCTGTGTTTTGCCATCGTCGGCAGCTTCGAGGACGCGATCGACAACTGGCGCCAGGGCGCCCACCGTTTCAACGATCCCAATGACGGCGTGGTCCTGGCGGCCACGGCCGGTGCCATGGGGGTGCGGCTGGGCGGCGCGGTCTTGCCGCAACTGGCCTTGCCCAACGAATTGCCCACCGACGCGGCCGATGCGGCCCCGCGTGTCGACGGCGACGACCTGGCCGCCGAGGGCGCGGGCGCGCAAGCTGCGCAGGCCGCCGACACGGCTGGCCGCGAGCCGCAGGTCGCGCATCTGCGCAGCGTGGTCGGCCTGGTCTGGCGCACGGTTGTGCTCTGGATGCTGCTGCTGGCGCTGCTCACGCTGGCGCGTTTCCTGGGTTAGCGGCCGGCCGCTGCGCCGCGGCCCTTTCGTGTTCCAATGCCCGAGCGTTCCCGGTGCGCCGGCCCGCCTGGCGGGATGGCGCTGCCACTGAACGGATTCATTCGACAGTTCTTCGAGGTCACCGTGCCCACTTCATCGTCTTTCTGGAGCCCCATCGTCGGCGAGCTCGATCCCTATGTGCCCGGCGAGCAGCCCAAGATTGCCAACCTGGTCAAGCTCAACACCAACGAGAACCCCTATCCGCCGTCGCCCAAGGCCGTGCAGGCCATCCGTGACGCCGCCCAGGCGCGGCTGGAGCTCTATCCCGACCCCGATGCCTCGATCGTGCGCGAGGCCGTCGCGCGCTACCACGGCATCGCGCCGTCGCAAGTCTTCGTGGGCAATGGCTCCGACGAGGTGCTGGCGCACGCCTTCTTCGCTTTTTTCCAGCAGCTCGGCCAGCGGCTGCTGATGCCCGACATCACCTACAGCTTCTACAAGGTCTACTGCGGCCTTTACGACATCGCCTACGACGTGGTGCCGCTGCAGGACGACATGCAGCTGGACGTCGAGGCCTTCGCCACCCCCGAGCGCGTGGCGCAGGCGGGCGGCATCATCGTGGCCAATCCCAATGCGCCGACCGGCATCGAGCTGCCGCTGGCGGCCATCGAGCGGCTGCTGCAGGCGCACCCGCAACGGGTGGTGCTGGTCGACGAGGCCTATGTCGACTTCGGCGGCGAAAGCGCCATCGGCCTGGTCCAGCGTTATCCCAACCTGCTGGTGGTGCACACGCTGTCCAAGTCGCGTGCGCTGGCGGGCCTGCGGGTCGGCTTTGCGGTGGGGCAGGCGCACTTGATCGATGCGCTGGAGCGCGTCAAGAACAGCTTCAACTCCTACCCGATCGACCGCCTGGCCGCCGCCGGCGCGGCCGCGGCCTATGAGGACGTGGCGTACTTCGAGCAGCGCCGCCAGGAGGTGATCGCCTCGCGCGAACAGCTCGCCAGCCAGTTGCGCACGCTGGGTTTCGACGTGCTGCCGTCCAAGACCAACTTCGTGTTCGCCCGCCATCCGGGCCACGACGCGGCGGCGCTGCAGGCCGCGCTGCGCGCCGAGGGCGTGCTCGTGCGCCACTTCAAGCTGCCGCGCATCGCGCAGTACCTGCGCATCACCATCGGCACGCCCGCGCAGTGCGAACGCCTGCTGGCCGTGCTGCGGCAGACGCTGAACGCCGCCTGAGCGCCGCTGGCGGGGCCTGCCCTGCCGTTCGTCGGGCGCCCCGGATCGTCCCTGTTCGCCGCTGCGACCCCTGCGCTAGCATGGCCGAGCGCCATGTCGGCGCAGCGATACGCAAAAGGGAGAAAGAACATGTGGAAACGACTGGTCCTGGCCCTGTCCGCCGCCGGGTTCGCGCTGGCCGCGTCGGCTGTCGATATCAACAAGGGCAACCCCCAGGAGCTCACGGCGATCAAGGGCATCGGCCCGGCGCTGTCCGAGCGCATCGTCGCCGAACGCAAGAACGGCAATTTCAAGAACTGGGACGACGTCATCGCCCGCGTCAAGGGTGTGGGCGACACGGCGGCCACCAAGCTGTCGGCCAACGGCCTGACGGTCAATGGCGGCGCCTACAAGACCGCCGCGCTGGCGCCCAAGGACGGCAAGGCGCCGGCCAAGGCGTCCGGCAGCAAGCCGGAACCCGTCAAGAAATGAGTCCTCGGTCCATCACCGTGCGATGACCGGGTGGTCAAAGAGACCTTGTTGTCTCTGAAACGACAAAGCCGCCGAACCTGAGTTCCGGCGGCTTTTTTCGTGGGGACGGGTGGCGCGCGGTCAGGCGCGTGAGGCCCGGCTTTCCGGGACCACCGTCAGAAAGTCCACCAGTGCGTCGAGCTCGTTGGACTTGTCGAAGACGGCGTCGGCCCCGAGTTCGGTGCAGCGGCGGCGCATGTCGTGGGTGGCGTAGTTGCTCAGCACGATGAGTTTCTGGCCGGGCGCGCGTTCACGCATGTTCTCCAGCACGCCCAGGCCGCTGCCCTGCTTGAGGAACAGGTCGGCGATCACGATGCACCATTTCTCGGGGTGGCGCTTGAGCCATTTGCAGGCCTCGTCCTCCCCATCCGCCGTGCCAACCACCTCCAGGGAGGTGAGCTCTTCGAGTGCGCTGATCAGGTTGTCCCGGATCGTTGCGTTGTCTTCAACAATAAAGGTGGGCACTTTCACGATGGCGGGCTCGGTGTCTGGGGGCGGATAGGGCGGTTAAGCCAGGAGCATAGTCTTGGCCGCCCACCGGCCTTGCCGGGGAAGAGCATGAGGCCGCGTGGGAACTTTCCTACGCATGGCCGATCGGCTCGGCAGTGCGCCGTCGCCAACCGGTGCGTGGGCCGCGGCCGTTCCTGCCCGCATGTCAGCCCGCTTTTTCCATGCGCAGGAAATGCGCGCGGTAATGGGCGAGTTCCTCGATCGACTCATGCACGTCAGCCAGCGCCGTGTGGGCCTGTTTTTTCTTGAACTGGCTGTAGACGTCCGGGCGCCAGCGCTTGGCCAGCTCCTTGAGCGTGCTGACGTCGAGGTTGCGGTAGTGGAAGAAGGCTTCCAGTTTGGGCATGTACTTGACCAGGAAACGCCGGTCCTGGCCGATGGTGTTGCCGCACATGGGCACGCTGCCCTTGGGCACGTACTTCAGCAGGAAGGCGATGAGTTCGGTCTCGGCCTGGGCCTCGTCGGTGGTGGAGGCCTTGACCTTGTCGATCAGGCCGCTGCGCCCGTGCGTGCCCTTGTTCCAGGCGTCCATGGCGTCGAGCACGGCGTCGCTCTGGTGGATGACGAAGACCGGGCCTTCGACGCGCACGGCCAGGTCGGGGCTGGTCACCACCACGGCGATTTCCAGCAGGCGTTCTTTCTCGGGGTCGAGGCCGGACATTTCGCAGTCCAGCCAGACCAGGTTCTGGTCGGATTTCTTGAGGTCGGCCACGGGGGCCGCGGAAGCGGAGATTTCGAGCATGGGGCGCATTGTCGCTGAAAGCCCCGGGCTGGCGGGCATTGTCCCGGGCACGGCCGCCGCGCGCCGGTGCCTCCCACGCCGCCTAGAATCGAGCCCATGTCCGAACCCCTGATCCTCGCGGCGCTCGTCGCCGCCGCCATCGTCCTGCAAGTGCTGCTCAAAACCTGGCTGGCGCAACGCCAGGTCCGCCACGTCCAGGCCAACCGCGGCGCCGTGCCGCCCGCGTTCCAGTCCGCCGTCAGCCTGGCGGCCCACCAGCGCGCGGCCGACTACACGGTGGCCAAGTCGCGCCTGGGCAGCCTGGAGCTGCTCTACGGCACGCTGGTGCTGATCGGCTGGACGTTCGGTGGCGGCCTGCATGCGCTCAACCAGATCCTGCTGGCCATCATGGGGCCGGGCCTGGCGCAGCAACTGGTGTTGATCGGGGGCTTTGCGGCCGTCTCGGCCGTGCTCGACCTGCCGTTCTCGCTCTACCAGACCTTTGTCGTCGAACAGCGTTTTGGCTTCAACCGCATGACGCTGTGGCTCTGGCTGGCCGATGCCTTGAAGGGCGCGTTGCTGAGCACCCTGATCGGCCTGCCGCTGGCGGCGCTGGTGCTGTGGATCATGCAGGCGGCCGGCAGCGGCTGGTGGCTGTGGGCCTGGGCCGTGTGGACGGGCTTCATGCTGCTGATGCTGGTGATCTACCCCGTGTTCATCGCGCCGCTGTTCAACAAGTTCGAGCCGCTGGCCGACGAAGCCCTCAAGACCCGCGTGACGGCGCTGATGCGGCGCTGCGGCTTTTCGGCGCAGGGCTTTTACGTGATGGACGGCAGCCGCCGCAGCGCGCATGCCAATGCCTACTTCACCGGTTTTGGCGCGGCCAAGCGTGTGGTGTTCTTCGACACGCTGCTGGCCAAGCTCGACGCGGCCGAGGTCGACGCCGTGCTGGCGCACGAGCTGGGCCATTTCCACCACAAGCACATCGCCAAACGCGTGGTGGTGATGCTGGCCACCAGCCTGGCGGGCTTTGCGCTGCTGGGCTGGCTGGCCGCGCAGCCCTGGTTCTACAGCGGCCTGGGCGTGCAGCCTGCGCTGGACGGCCCCAACAACGCGCTGGCGCTGCTGCTGTTTCTGCTGGTGGTGCCGGTCTTCACCTACTTCCTGGCGCCCCTGATGGCCGCCTCGTCGCGCCGCCACGAGTTCGAGGCCGACGCCTACGCCGCGCGCCATGCCGACGGCGATGCCCTGCGCAGCGCCCTGCTCAAACTCTACGAGGACAATGCCTCGACGCTGACGCCGGACCCGCTGTTCGTGCGTTTCTACTATTCCCATCCGCCCGCGGGCGAGCGGCTGGCGCGGCTGGCCGCGGCCCCCGTCTGAGCGGCCCTGAAAGGTTTTCCCATGAGCAGCCAATTCCATGTCAAGGACCGCAGCGGACAGCCGCTGCGCAAGGCCTCTGCTACCGAGGTCGTCGCCCATCTGGCCCAGTTGCCCGGCTGGGCACTGCGCGGCGACGGCGACGACGTGCACATCCACAAGACGTTCCGCTTCGCCGACTTCTACCAGACCATGGCCTTCGTCAATGCGCTGGCGCTGGTCGCGCACCGGCAGGACCACCACCCGGACCTGGGCGTGCACTACAACCGCTGCGAGGTCCGCCTGTCCACACACGACGTGCAAGGCCTGTCGCCCGCCGACTTCGAGGTCGCGGCCGCCATCGACGCGTTGTTGGCGTGAGCGCGCCCAGCCGCCAGCGGGCGCAGCGCACGGCATCGGGGCCGCAAGGGCTGGTGGTGGCGGCCTACGGCCGCCATTGCCTGGTCGAGACCGACACGGGCGAGCGAGTGATCTGCCACCCGCGCGGCAAGAAGAGCCAGGTGGTGGTGGGCGACCGCGTGGCCTGGCAGCCCAGCCAGGACGAAGGCACGGTCGAGAAGGTGCTGGAGCGGCGCAACCTGTTCTACCGCCAGGACGAAATCCGCACCAAGGCCTTCGCGGCCAACCTCGACCAGGTGCTGATCCTGATCGCGGCCGAGCCCGAGTTCTCCGAAAGCCAGCTCGCGCGCGCCCTGATCGCCTGTGAGCACGCCCACATCGAGCCCCTCATCGCCCTCAACAAGAGCGACCTGGTCGAGCCCTTCGCGCGCGCCTGGGCACGGCTGCAGCCTTACCGGCAGATGGGCTACGGCGTGCTGCCGCTGTCCCTGCGCGAGGCCGGCGAAGTCGACCGCGAACACCTGCTGGCCCACCTGCGCGGCAAGACCACGCTGGTGCTGGGGCCCTCGGGCTCGGGCAAAAGCACGCTGGTCAACCTGCTGGTGCCCACGGCCGGCGCGCAGACGGGCGAGATCTCGCAGGCGCTCAACTCGGGCCGGCACACGACCACCAGCACCACCTGGTACTGGGTCGGCGCGGCGGCCGAGCAGACGGCCCTGATCGACTCGCCGGGTTTCCAGGAATTCGGCCTGCGCCACCTGGAGCCGCCGCAGCTTGCGGCCTGCATGCCGGATGTGCGCGCGCATGTGCCCGACTGCCGTTTCTACAACTGCACGCACATCCACGAGCCCGGCTGCGGCGTGATCGCGGCAGTCACGCCCGACGGCGGCGAGGGCACGGTCCACGCCAGCCGCTACCGCATCTACTGCACCTTGTTCGAGGAGCTGTCGCAGGTGCGGTATTGAGCGTGCGGCTGGCGGGTCAGTCGGGCTCGATGACCGCCGCCAGCGTGTGCACGATCTGGCGGTAGAGCGCATCGATGGCCGGTTCGCGCCGGCTCACGCCACGCGCGCGTACCAGCGCGACTTCCATCGGCGGCAGGGCCGGCAGGCCGTGGCGCTCGCCCAGGATTTCGAGGTCGGGCGGCACGCTGCAGCGGGTCAGCGCCGCAATGGCGATGCCGCTTTTCACCGCCGCGACCTGGCCCACCAGGCTGGAGCTGTTGTAGACCATGCGGTAGTCGCGCCCTTGCCGGGCCAGCGCTGCCACGGCACCGCGCCGGGCCATGCTGGCCGCTTCATACACGGCGATGGGCAGCGGCTGGCGTTGCCAGACCCTGGATTCCGGCGCACCGACCCAGACCATGGGTTCCTTGAACAGCAGCCGGCCCAGCGAAGGGCGGTCGCGTGAGACCAGCGCCAGGTCCAGTTCGCCGCGCCGCAGCTTGGGGATGAGTGCGGTCGACTGCTCGCAGTCGAGCAGGATGTCGACGCCCGCGTGGCGCGCCGCAAAGTCGCGCAGCACGGGCGTGAGGTAACGCGTGGCGTAGTCGTCGGGCACGCCCATGCGGACCTCGCCCGACAGGGCCGGGCCGTTGAGTGCGTCGAGCGTTTCGTCGTGCAGCGCCAGCATGCGGCGCGCGTAGCCCAGCAGCTCGGTGCCGGCGGGCGTGAGCGCCAGGCTGCGCGCCGAGCGGTGCAGCAACTGCTGGCCGACGGCCTGTTCGAGCTTTTGCAACTGCATGCTGACGGCTGAGGGCGAGCGGTGGACCGCAGGCGCGGCCGCGCTCAGCGAGCCGCCATCGACCACGGCCACGAAGACGTGCAGCCAGTCCAGTTGCAGATGAGGGCGTTGCATGGCGGATGATTTCGATTGTCGAATGATGGCATCCGAATTATCCGTTTTTCAAACGATGGAGCCCAGCGCAAGATGCCGGCATGACGATGATGAAACGCCTGCCGGGCGCGCGCCTGCTGCCGCAGCCCATGGACGAGACCACACGCGGAACCTGGCAGATGGTGGCCGGCGGGCTGATGCTGGGCACGCTGGGCCTGTTCCTGGAAGCGGCGGCCGTGCACCCGGTGCTGGCCGTGTGGGCGCGCTGTGTGTTTGGCGGCCTGGCGCTGAGCGTGTGGTTCTTGCTGACGCACCGCTCGCGCGAGCTGGCGCTGGGCGGGCGGGCACTGGCCTGCGCGTTGGCGGGCGGGGTGCTGATGAACATCAACTGGCTGCTGTTCTTTGCGGCCATCGAACGCACGTCGATTGCCGTGGCCACCATGGTCTTCCATGTGCAGCCGGTGCTGCTGCTGGCCTTTGGCCTGTGGCGCGGCCAGGAGGCCTGGTCGGGCCGGCGCGCGGGCGCCATCGTGCTGGCCCTGGCCGGTCTGGGCCTGGCCGCGGGCGGATGGGACGCGGGAGACTGGACGCCCGCCTACCTGGTGGGCATCGTGATGGCGCTGGGCGGCGCCTTCAGCTATGCGGGCGTGACGCTGATTGCCAACCAGGTCCGGTCGGTCACGCCCATGGCGCTGGCCTGGTGGCAGTGCGCGGTGGGCGCCGTGCTGCTGGCGTGGTGGCCGTGGCTGCATGGCGCGCCGCCCGCGGGGGCGGCCTGGCTCTGGCTGGCCGGCCTGGGCGTCATCCACACCGGCTGGGCCTATGTGGTGCTGTATGCCGGCGTGGCGCGCCTGGCGCCGGGCCGGGTCGCGCTGCTGCAGTTCGTCTACCCGATCTCGGCCATCGTCTTCGAATGGCTGCTGCTGGGCCGCAGTTTGAGCGCCAGCCAGTGGCTGGGCGTGGCGGCCATGCTGGGGGCGCTGGCCTGGGGGCGGCGCCGCTGAGTCGCCGGACCGGCCTCAGGCGGTCGCCAGCAGCTTTTGCAGTTCGCCGCTTTCGTACATCTCCATCAGGATGTCGGAGCCGCCGATGAATTCGCCCTTGATGTAGAGCTGCGGAATGGTGGGCCAGTTGCTGTAGTCCTTGATGCCCTGGCGGATTTCCGGGTCTTCGAGCACGTTGACGGTCACCAGATTGGCGCGCGTGTCGACGCCCACGGCCTTGAGGATCTGGATGGCGCGGCCGGAAAAACCGCACATGGGAAAGCTCGCGCTGCCCTTCATGAAGAGCACGAGTTCGTTGTTCTTGACGAGGTCGTCGATGCGTTGCTGGGTGTCGCTCATGGGTGGCTCCTGTTTCTGGATCGGTGGGCCCGTTCGGGGTCCGGGCTGGCAATGAGAAGAATGAGATGGGGCGGGCCGCCGGCTTGTACAAGCCCGGCGGGCCGGTTGGCTGGAATTATCCCGCGATTGACCGCACGCCGCCGCTGCAGCGTTCGATGCCGGCCAGGTCGCGCCGGCTCTGGACCAAACTAAAGCCGGCCTGCGCCAGCAGCGCACGCACGGCCGGCGCCTGGTCGTGGCCGTGCTCGAACAGCAGCCAGCCGCCGGGCCGCAGGTAGGCCGGCGCCTGCTGCACGATCAGGCGGATGTCGTCCAGCCCATCGGGGCCGGCCGTCAGCGCGCCGGGCGGCTCGAAGGCCAGGGCCGGCAGGTGGTGGTCGTCCTGGGCGATGTAGGGCGGGTTGGAGACGATCAGGTCGTAGCCCGCGTCCTGCGGATGGCTGGCCAGCCAGTGGCCCTGCCAGAAGGTGACGGGCAGGGCCAGGCGCTCGGCATTGGCGCGTGCCACCGCCAGTGCGTCGGCGCTGGCGTCGAGCGCGTGGAGCTGGGCGTCGGGCCGCTGCGCGCGCAGGGCCAGCGCGATGGCGCCGCTGCCCGTGCCCAGGTCGATGGCGCGTGGCGTGGTGCGGCCGGCCAGCACGGCCAGCGACCATTCGACCAGCGTTTCGGTGTCGGGGCGTGGCACCAGCACACGACGGTCGACCTGCAGCACCAGGCCGAAGAATTCCTTTTCGCCCACGATGTAGGCCAGCGGCTCGCCCGCGGCGCGGCGCGCGGCGGCGGCGGCAAAACGCGCGAGCGCGGCGGCGTCCAGCGCATCGCCGTCGTGGGTGAGCAGCCAGGCGCGGTCCTGCGGGCGGCCCAGCGCGTGCAGCAGCAGCAACTGGGCGTCGAGGCGGTCCAGGCCGTGCGCGCGCTGGGCGGTCTGCCAGGCGCTGGCCACGGTGGTCGGCGTCGGGGCGTTCATGCCGCGTTGACCTCCAGCTCGGCCATCTGCTCGGCTTCGCGCTCGTGCTGCAGGGCGTCGAGCACTTCGCCCAGGTCGCCTTCCATCACCGCGCCCAGCTTGTAGAGCGTGAGGTTGATGCGGTGGTCGCTCAGCCGCCCTTGCGGGAAGTTGTAGGTGCGGATGCGGTCGCTGCGGTCGCCGCTGCCGATCAGGCCCTTGCGCAGGGCGGCTTCCTTGGCGGCTTTTTCGCTGCGTTCCTTTTCCTGCAGGCGAGCCTGCAGCACCTGCAGTGCCTTGGCCTTGTTGCTGTGCTGGCTGCGGCCGTCCTGGCATTCGGCGACGATGCCGGTGGGAATGTGCACCACACGCACGGCCGAGTCGGTCTTGTTGATGTGCTGGCCGCCCGCGCCCGAGGCACGGAAGGTGTCGATGCGCAGGTCGGCCGGGTTGAGCGTGATGGCCTGTTGCTCGTCGGGCTCGGGCATGACGGCCACGGTGCAGGCGCTGGTGTGGATGCGGCCCTGGGTCTCGGTGGCGGGCACGCGCTGCACGCGGTGGCCGCCGGACTCGAAACGCAGTCGGCCGTAGGCGCCGTCGCCCACCACGCGCAGCACGATTTCCTTGTAGCCGCCCAGCTCGCTTTCATTGGCGCTGACGACTTCGAAACGCCAGCCGGCACGCTCGCCATACCGCGTGTACATGCGCGCCAGGTCGCCCGCGAACAGCGCCGATTCGTCGCCGCCCGCGCCGGCCCGGATTTCCAGGAAGGCATTGCGCGCGTCGTCCGGGTCCTTGGGCAGCAGCAGGCGCTGCAGCTCGGCGTCGAGCGATTGCAGCTCGGCCTGGGCGGCGGCGATTTCTTCCTGCGCCATCTCGGCCATGTCGGCATCGGCCAGCAGTTCGCGCGCGGCGGCCAGGTCTGCCTCGCGCTGCTGGTAGCGGGACCAGCGGTTGGCGATGGGCGTGACGTCGGCATGCTCGCGCGAGAGCGCGCGGTACTGCGCCATGTCGCTCATGATGTCGTCGCGCGAGAGCAGGAAGTCCAGCTCGCCCAGGCGGTCGGCATAACGCGCCAGTTGCTGGCGGATGAAATCTTTCATGGGGATGCAAAGGCTGGAAGAGGGCGGCCCGGTCGGGCGGCGCGCGGCGCGGCAGCATAACAAAGCGCCGCGCAGGCGAAGGGGAAGAAGGGAGCGGCGGGCGCCGCTAACGCTCTTTGCGCAGGAAGAGCTTGCTGACGGCCTGCGCGGTCTGCTCGCGCTGGGCGGCGTCGCCCGAGTGCAGCTCGGCCATGGCGCCGTGCAGCATCTTCTGCGTGATGCCACGCGACAGGGCGTCGAGCACCTGGTCGACATCCTCGCCGCGCGCAAGCAGCTTGCGCGCGCGCGCCAACTCCTGGGCACGCCAGGCGTCGGCCTGGCTGTGCAGCTGTTGGATGAGCGGCACGGTGCCGCGCTGATTCATCCAGTTCATGAAACCCTGCACGCCGGTGTCGATGATGGCTTCGGCCTGGGCCACGGCCGCCTGGCGGTTGGCCTGGGCGGTCTGCACGGCGCTGGCCAGGTCGTCGACGGTGTAGAGGTAGACGTCTTCCAGGGCCTGGACCTCGGGCTCGATGTCGCGCGGCACGGCCAGGTCGACCATGAAGATCGGGTGATGGCGGCGCGCCTTGAGTGCGCGTTCAACCGCGCCCAGCCCGATGATGGGCAGGCTGCTGGCGGTGCAGCTGATGACGATGTCGAACTCGTGCAGGCGCTTGGGCAGGTCGGCCAGCTTCATGGCCTCGGCGCCGAAGGTGGTCGCCAGCTTTTCGCCGCGCTCGAGCGTGCGGTTGGCAATGGCGATGTGCGCCGGCCGCTTGGCGGCGAAGTGCGTGGCAGCCAGCTCGATCATCTCGCCGGCGCCGATGAACAGCACCTTGGTGCGGGCCAGGTCTTCGAACAGTTGCGAGGCCAGGCGCACGGCGGCGGCGGCCATGCTGATGCTGTGGCTGCCGATCTCGGTGGAGGTGCGCACCTCCTTGGCCACGGCGAACGAACGCTGGAACAGCTGGTGCAGCGTGGTGCCCAGCGCGCCGGCTTCCTCGGCCGCGCGCACGGCGCTTTTCATCTGGCCGAGGATCTGGGGCTCGCCCAGCACCATGGAATCCAGGCCCGAGGCCACACGGAAGGCATGGCGGGCGGCGCCGTCGCCGTGCAGCGTGTACGAATGGTTGCGCAGCAGGCTGGGGCTGACGCCGCCGGTGCGGGCCATCCAGTCCAGCGTCTGCTCGACCTGCGGCTGGGCGCTGCTGAGGTAGATCTCGGTGCGGTTGCAGGTCGACAGCAGCGTCGCCTCGGGTGAGCGGTCACTGTCGGCCACGGCGTCGCGCAGGCTCACCAGCGTGGGCTGCAACTGGTCGAGGGCAAAGGCAAAACGGCCCCGCAAATCAAGCGGCGCCGTCGTGTGATTGATGCCCAAGGCCCAGACTGTCATGGTCCGGATTATAAAATTTCCGCATGACCGGCACTATCCGGCCACAATCTTGCCCATTTGACTCGGATAAGTATTTCAGAACTTTCTGAAATAAAAAATGAACAGTCTTTTCAAGGAGTTGCAGCCTGGCTGCCGGTTTTTACTGGGGGCTCCATGTTGCTTAGGCAATGAACTGGTTTGATTTTTTCAATCACCTTCTCAACCTGGTGATGCCGGCGCTGGGCGTGGCGCTGGTGCTGGGCCTTTTGGCGTGTGCGACCCAAAAGAAAATGCCATTTGGCCTTTGGTTCTGGCGCTTGGTTGCTATTCATTCTGGTGTTGGCGTCGTCGTGCTGGTGGCCGGACTGCTGCTGGCGGACGGCGACGGGCGCATGGCGACCTATGGCGCCATGGTGCTGGTGATGGGGGCGGTCCACGCCTGGCTGACGCGCAGCTGAGAACGTCAACGCGTCCTGAGCCCGCCATCAAATCGCCAAGGGGTCGACGTCGACCAGCCAGCGGATCAGCCCCTTGGGCCGCTGGGCCTGGAGCACCGGCTGCCAGGCGGACATGAATGCCTGCAGCGCGGCACGCGAGGGGCTTTCCAGCAGCATCTGGGCGCGCTCGACGTTGGCCACACGCTGGATGGTCATCGGCACGGCCGGGTAGCGGGTCACGTGGCTGGCGCCCGGCAGCGCGTCGGCCTGGGCCGCGGCGTCGTTCAGGAAGGCCTGGGCGATCTCCTGCGTTTTGGCGTCGGCCCGCACCAGCGCCTGGTAGGCCATGGGCGGCAGGCCAGCCTGGGTGCGCTCCTCGATCTGCGAAGCGGCGAAGGCCGGGTAGTCGTGGCGTTTGAGCGCTTCGAACAGCGGATGCGTGGGGTGCGCGGTCTGCACCCACATCTCGGCGCGGCTGCCCTGGGCCTCGGCATAGCCGGCGTCGCGCCCGGCGCGGCCGGCGGCCTGCAGCAGCAGGGCGAACAGGCGCTCGGGCGCGCGAAAGTCGCTGGAAAACAGGCTGCCGTCCGGGTTGATGGCCGCCACCAGCGTGATGCGCCGGAAGTCGTGGCCCTTGGTGATCATCTGGGTGCCGACCAGCACGTCGACGTCGCCCGCGTGCACCTGCGCGAGCTGCGCTTCGAGCTCGCCCTTGCGTTTGGTGGTGTCGGCGTCGATGCGCACGATGCGCGGGGCACCGCCGTCGGGGCGCTGGGTGCCGGCCAGCAGCTCGGCCAGGTGTTCCTCGATGCGTTCGGTGCCGCGCCCCAGCGGCTGGATGTCAAGGTCGCCGCAGAACGGGCAGGCCAGCGGCACGCGCTGGGTGTAGCCGCAGTGGTGGCAGCGCAGCGTGCGGTCGATCTTGTGGAAGACCCGAAAGGCGCTGCAGTGCGGGCACTCGCTTTTCCAGCCGCAGCTGCCGCAATGCAGCACGGGGGCGTAGCCGCGCCGGTTCAGGAAGATCAGGCTTTGCTCGCCGCGCGCGATGCGTTCGCGCAGCGCGGCTACCAAGGGCGGCGCGATCAGCGCGCGGCGCGGCTGGTGGTTCATGTCGACGCGCCGCACCGTGGGCAGCACGCCCGCGCCGATGCGGCTGGGCATGTCCAGCCGCCGGTAGCGGCCACGTTCGCAGGCGTACCAGCTTTCCAGCGACGGCGTGGCCGAGCCCAGCAGCACGCGGCAGCGCGGCGCAGCGCCAGGCTCGGGCAGGGTGCCATCGGCATCGGGCAGGGCGCTTTCCTGCCGGGCGCGGTAGACGGCGAGGTCGCGCGCCGAGTAGCGCGCGCCTTCCTGCTGCTTGTAGCTGGGGTCGTGTTCTTCGTCGACCACGATCAGCCGCAGCCCGGGCAGCGAGGCGAAGATGGCCATGCGTGTGCCCAGTACCACGCGCGCCGTGCCACCGTGCGCGGCCAGCCAGCTCTTGAGGCGCTGGGGCGGCGTCATGCCGCTGTGCAGCGACACCACCGACTGCGGACCGTAGCGCGGCGCGAGCCGGGCGATGAAGCGCTCCTCCAACTGGGGTGTGAGGTTGATCTCGGGCACCATCACCAGCACCTGCGCGGCGGGGTCGCTGTCGAGCGCTTGCTGCGCCAGCCGCAGGTAGACCTCGGTCTTGCCGCTGCCGGTGGCGCCCCACAGCAGCACGGGCTGGAGGCTTTGCTGGAACTGGGCGATCACCTGCGCCTGCTCCGGCGTCAGGGCCGGCGCGGCCACCGCCTCAGCCGTGGGGGGCATGACGTCGGCCGCCGCGACCTCGGGGGCGGCCGGCGCGTCCGCAGGGCGGCGTGCGCGGTTGCCGGCCTTGGCGGCCTTGATGGTTTTGGGTTTGAGCCGGCGCGCCAGCTGTTCGCCCGTCAGCTCGCGCAGTTGCGGCGGCAGGGCCGCCAGCGCCACTTCGCCCAGGGCGCGCTGGTAATAGCGCGCGGCGAAGGTCACCAGTTCGCGCCAGGCGGGCGACAGCGGCGCGATGCCGTCGAGCGCGCCGAGGACGGGACGCAGCTCGGCACCGGCGTCCAGGGTCGGGGCGGCGTCGGCCTGGTCCCAGACGATGCCCAGCAGTTCGCGCTGGCCCAGCGGCACGCGCACCAGCGTGCCCGGTGCCAGCGGCGTGTCGGCACGGTAACTGAGACAGTCCCCCATTCCGCTTTGCACGGGAGTGGGGACGACGACGGGCAGGACCACGGACATCGAACGCGACAATTGTTCAGAAAGTAAACAGGAATCCGGGGTAAGTGCTTGATTTCCCGGCGCTTTGAAAGTCATCCAGAGATTCTGTGGATAACTTTGTGGAAAGGGTCTGCAAATGCGTCATTACGCCTTGAAAAATCACGCTTTCGTTAGATTGCCCGGGAAATATGCAGAAAGAAAAACCGAAGGAAAATCAAAGATTTAGAAAAACGTGTCATGGGGCTGACATTTTTGACTTCCCAATTGACCTCAGGCCCGTGCTCTGTTTACTTTTGTGCATAAGTCGCAGCAAAAAGTCGAAGGCGAGGCGTGATGGGCTCCTGATTTTATGGTAAATGGCTCGCGGAAAAGAGGAGCGGCGCCAACGGGTCAGTCCGCCAGGCGCGCCCGGGCCAGTTGCCGTTGCAGGCGCGAGTGGCGGTGCACGGCCTCGACCAGGGCGTGCACGTGCTCGGGCGGGGTGAACTGGTTGATGCCATGGCCCAGGTTGAAGATGTGGGTGGGTCCGGTGCGCTGCGGGTCGACGTGGGGCAGGCCGAAGCTGTCGAGCAGCTTGACCGCTTCGGCTTCGATGCGCGCGGGCGGCGCAAACAGCACGTTGGGGTCGAGGTTGCCCTGCAGGGCCTTGCCCGGCTCGCCCGGGGCGCCGCCCACGCGCGCGCGCGCCGCGCCGAGGTTGACCGTCCAGTCCAGGCCGAGCACCTCGCAGTCGAGCGCGGCCATCTCGTCCAGCCACAGCCCGCCGCCCTTGGTGAACACGATGCGCGGGATGCGCACGCCCGCATGCTCGCGCTTGAGCTGCGCAAGCACACGCGCGGTGTACGACAGGCTGTAGTTCTGGAAAACGCCGTCGGCCAGCACGCCGCCCCAGCTGTCGAAGATCATCACGGCCTGCGCGCCGGCGTCGATCTGGGCGTTCAGGTAGGCCGCCACGGCATCGGCGTTGATCGCCAGGATGCGGTGCATGAGGTCGGGGCGTGAATACAGCAGCGTCTTGACGCGCCGGTAGTCGCTGCTGCCGGCGCCTTCGACCATGTAGCAGGCCAGCGTCCAGGGGCTGCCCGAGAAGCCGATGAGCGGCACGCGCCCGGCCAGCGCGTGGCGGATCGCGGTGACGGCATCGAAGACATAACGCAGTTTGTCGAGGTCGGGCACGGCCAGGCGCGCTACGTCGGCCTCGTCGCGGATCGGGTGGGCGAATTGCGGGCCTTCGCCCTGCACGAAGGACAGCCCCAGGCCCATGGCGTCGGGCACGGTGAGGATGTCGGAAAACAGAATGGCCGCGTCCAGCGGGTAGCGCTCCAGCGGCTGCAGCGTGACTTCGGTGGCGTAGTCGGTGTTGGTGGCCAGGCCCATGAAGCTGCCCGCGCGCTCGCGCGTGGCGCGGTATTCCGGCAGGTAGCGCCCGGCTTGCCGCATCAGCCACAGCGGGGTGTGGTCGGTGGCTTGGCGCCAGCAGGCACGCAGAAAAGTGTCGTTGCGCAGCGGCGCAAAGGCGGCGGGAGAAGAGGCGGTCATGGGCTGCATTGTCGCAGGCCGCGCCGCGCGGGATCCGGGCCGGGGCTTTGCAAACGCGCGGCGTCCACCCACGAAAAAGCCGCGCATCGGCGCGGCTTCGGTGTGGCGTGCGGGCGGGCGAATGGCGCCCGCAGCTCAGATCGTAAACACGTTCTCAGGCTCAGTGCTTGGCCTGGCGGTCGGCGGCGGCCATCAGTCCGTTCATCACCCGGCTGTCGCGCTGGGCCAGCGACATCAGCTCGTCGTCGCTTTCGCGCTTTTCGAGGTAGGTCATGTAGTCGTTCCAGCCTTCGGGGATGGCGCTGAGCACTTGCAGCGGAAAGCTCAGCAAGGCCACGGCCGCCGAGCGCAGCGCCTGGAACATCTGGGTGGCACGTTCAGCGCCTTGGTGAGTGGGGGAAGCGGGGTTGACAAAGCTGGCCATGGTGGACTCCTTGAAGAAGTTGCGCAGCCCGTCTGCGCTGAGAACTAGGGTTAACCCGATATTAGGGTAAATACCTAATCACTTCAAGTGTTGCTTTAGAGGTCGCACTCTAAAAATGAAAAAGCCCGCCGGGCAAGGGCGGGCTGGCTGCGGCGCGATGGCCGCGGTCGGGGCGGGCTGGATCAGGGGCGCACGATCACATCGTTGCG
Organism: Paracidovorax wautersii; assembly: GCA_009912175.1. Taxonomy (GTDB): domain Bacteria; phylum Pseudomonadota; class Gammaproteobacteria; order Burkholderiales; family Burkholderiaceae_C; genus Comamonas_F; species Comamonas_F wautersii_A. The sequence continues at coordinate 78,981 of WNDQ01000012.1, forward strand.
CACCGACTTCACGCCCTTGACGGACTGGGCCAGCGCGGCGGCCTGGCTGCGTTCGGCCGAGGACTTGGCAAAGCCCGACAACTGCACGGTGCCGTTGAGCGTCTCCACGTTGATGGAGGCGGCGCTCGTGGTCTTGTCCTCTACCAGCTTGGCCTTCACCTGGGTCGTGATCGTGGCGTCATCGACGTAGGCGCCCACCGTCTGCTGGTCGCGCGCCACGGCGCAGGCCGTGGTGCCGATGACGACGGTGCCCGCCATGATGGCGAAAGCCACGGCACGCAAGGTGTTGTTCACGTTTTTCATATCGTTCTCCTGGTTAAAAACAGAACCGGCCATCCGGGGGCACCGTGAAGGGATGCGGAAAAGGGAGGGCTCAGCGCTTGCGCGAGATGCTGCCCACGAGCAGGCTGGCGAGCACCGCGCCCACGCCCGCAGCCACCAGCACCGATTTGACGGGCTGGCGCCGGATGTAGCGGGTGGTTTCGCGCGAATAGTGGTCATAGGCTTCGCGGGCCTGCTCGACGCCATCGAAGGTCGCCGAAATGCTCCAGTCGGCCAACTCGTGCGCCCGGTCGGCCGCCTGGTCGATGGCGGACTGAACACGGCTGCGCGCCCGGATCTGCCGCACATTGCCTTCGAGCTTGTCCTTGCCGCGGGTCACGGTCTCGGCCACGTCGTCGACCGTTTCCTGGATGGTGTCACGGGCCTCGTCCACGGCCGCCTTGGCCTGGTCCTTGACCTTGTCGGCCAGTTCTTTCGCGTGGGTCTGGTTCGCTTCTGCCATGGTTCTCACATTCCTTTCGGTTCGGGATTCAACATCCCCAAAGGGGCCCTGTGTCTTGGGACACGTTCTGACATGCTACTTCTTGAGGAACCCGTACAGGAAACTGACGAGGGCCATGACGATGAACACAAAGAACAGCACCTTGGCAATGCCCACGGCACCGGCGGCGATGCCGCCAAATCCAAAAACGGCGGCAATCAGGGCAATCACCAGAAAGACAACGGCGTAATGCAGCATGTCTCGCTCCTTGAAAGAGGGTCGTGTGCATGACCCGGCGGCGGCTGGTGGCCGCTGCCGGGACTCTTGTTTTTTATGGTAGCGGCCACGCCGGCCGGGGCTTATCGGCGTCATGCCGCTGCCCGCGTCAGGGGAGGGGCCGGCGGCTTTGTGCGGCGTGTCCTACACGCCTGCGCTGGCGGTGGCGTTCAGGCGGAGTGGTTGATCTTGCCCCTGATTTACGGACACCTATCTAAGCGACATTGGCCAGCTCGTACTGCTCTGGGCTGAGGTAGCCCAGGGTCGAGTGCAGCCGGATCCGATTGTAGTCAACCTCAATGTAGTCAAACACATGAGCCTTGGCCTGCTCCCGTGTGGCGAGGTGTTCACCATGGATGGCCTCGACCTTCAGACTGTGGTTCCAACTCTCCATTGCTGCGTTGTCGTAGCAGTTGCCTCTGGCACTCATGCTGGCGATCAAAGCGTATTGCTCCAACAGGGCGCGGTGCTCGCGC
>WNDQ01000013.1 GCA_009912175.1 Paracidovorax wautersii
GCGCGAGCACCGCGCCCTGTTGGAGCAATACGCTTTGATCGCCAGCATGAGTGCCAGAGGCAACTGCTACGACAACGCAGCAATGGAGAGTTGGAACCACAGTCTGAAGGTCGAGGCCATCCATGGTGAACACCTCGCCACACGGGAGCAGGCCAAGGCTCATGTGTTTGACTACATTGAGGTTGACTACAATCGGATCCGGCTGCACTCGACCCTGGGCTACCTCAGCCCAGAGCAGTACGAGCTGGCCAATGTCGCTTAGATAGGTGTCCGTAAATCAGGGGCAAGATCAGCCCGCCAGCGTGATGGGGGCCACGCCGTTGATGCCGTCGAAGCGGCCCAGCACATCGAGGTTGCCGAACAGATAGAACAGCGCCAGCCCCTAGGCGATGGTGCCCAGCGGCAGGTAGTGGCCCGACAGGCGCATGGTGATCAGGCCCAGCACCAGCGCCACCACGCCGGTCAGCACCAGGCCGGCCAGCAGCCCCAGCCAGGGCGAGACGCCCGCGTGCACCGACAGCCAGGCCGTGGTGTAGGCGCCCAGACCCACGAAGGCGGCCTGGCCGAACGAGGTCATGCCGCCCACGCCCGTGAGCAGCACCAGGCCCAGCGCGACCAGCGCGTACAGCCCGATGTAATTGGCCAGCGTCACCCAGAACACCGGCACGGGCAGTTGCGGCCAGACGGCCATGAGCGCGGCAAAAACGGCCATGCCGCCGGCCAGGCGGCGGTTCACGAGTCCACCTCCTCGTCGTGGCTGGCGCCCTTGGCGCTGGCGATGGAACGCCACAGCAGCACGGGGATGATGAGTGTGAAGACCAGCACCTCCTTGAACGCGCTGGCCCAGAAGGAAGCGAAGGACTCGATCAGCCCGACCATCAGCGCGCCCACCACCGCCAGCGGAAAGCTGGCCAGCCCGCCGACGATGGCGCCCACGAAGGCTTTCAGGCCGATCAGGAAACCCGTGTCGTAGTATAGGGTGGTGAACGGCGCGATCAGCATGCCGCACAGCGCGCCGATGGCCGCGGCCAGCAGAAAGGCCAGCCGGCCGGCCTGCGTGGTGGAGATGCCCACGATCTGCGCGCCGCGCCGGTTGACGGCGGTCGCATGCAGGGCCTTGCCGGTGATGGTGCGGCCGAAGAACAGGTACAGCGCCAGCATGATGGCCACCGTCGCGCCGATGACGACCACGCTCTGCCAGGACACCGACAGGCCGCCCACATCGATCGCGCCTTCGACCAGCCCGTCGGCCCGCGCACCCTCGGCGCCGAACATCCACAGCCCCAGGCCCATGAGCGCGAAATGCACGCCCACCGACACGATCAGCAGCACCAGCGCCGAGCTGGCGGCCAGCGGCTGGTAGGCCACGCGGTAGAGCAGCGGCCCCATGGGCACGACCCCCGCCAGCGCCAGCGCCATCTGCACGGTCTGCGGCAAATCCTCGGGCGGCCAGCCGATCTGCGGCAGCGCCCAGAACAGGCACGCGACCAGCAAAGGCCAGGCCCCGGTGCGCACGCTGGCGGCGGCCAGCTCGCCCGCCCAGCGCTGGCGCCGGTCAGGCTGGCGCACGATCGAGACCAGCTCCATCAGCCAGGCCAGCGCGGCCAGGCCCAGCAGCAGGTTGACCGACAGCGGCCAGTGGCCGAGCTGCAGCATGGCCAAGGTCAGTGCGCCGTAGGCCACGAACTCGCCCAGCGGAATGAACAGCACGCGCGTGACGGTGAACACCACCACGATGGCCAGCGCCAGCAGCGCATAGATGGCCCCGGACGTGATGCCGTCCTGAATCAGAATGGCGGCGATCGCCCCGTCCATCAAGGCGCTCCCGCTCAGGCGGCCGGCGACGAAGCGCTGGCCGCGGCGAACTGGCGGAAGAAGGCGTCGAGTTGCGCGACGTACTGATGCTTCACCTCGGGCTCGACAAAGCTGGCCTCGAAGCTGTTGGCCGCGAGCTGCCAGGCGGCACGCGCATCCAGGCCGGTGGCCTGCAGCGTCTGCACGAAGTTGTCGTTGATGTAGCCGCCGAAGTAGGCCGGATCGTCGGAGTTGACCATTACGCACAGGCCGGCGTCCAGCAGCCGGCCCAGGTTGTGCTGCGCCAGGTCGGGCACCACGCAGAGCTTGAGGTTGGAGAGCGGGCAGACCGTCAGCGGCACACGCTCGCGCGCCAGGCGCGTCATCAGCGCGGCGTCCTTCTCGCTTTGCACGCCGTGGTCGATGCGCTCGACACGCAGCACGTCCAGCGCGCTCCAGATGTAGGCCGGCGGGCCCTCCTCGCCCGCGTGGGCGACCAGCCGCAGGCCCAGTTCACGGGCGCGCAGGAACACTTCGGTGAATTTCTCGGGCGGATGGCCGAGTTCGCTCGAATCGAGCCCCACGCCGATGAATTTGCTGCGGTAGGGCAGCGCCTCGTGCAGCGTGGCCAGCGCCTCGTCTTCGCTGAGGTGGCGCAGAAAACACAGGATCAGGTCGCTCGACAGACCCCACTTGGCCTGCGCGTCGGCGCTGGCGCGGGCGATGCCGTTGATGACCGTCTCGATCGGCACGCCGCGCGCGGTGTGCGTCTGCGGGTCGAAGAAGATTTCGGTGCGCACGACGTTGTCGGCCATGGCGCGCTGCAGGTAGGCCATGGTCATGTCGTAGAAGTCCTGCTCGTGCAGCAGCACGCTGGCGCCCGCGTAGTAGATGTCGAGAAAGCTCTGCAGGTCGGTGAAGGCGTAGGCCGCGCGCAGCGCCTCGACCGAGGCGTAGGGCAGCTTGACCTTGTTGCGCTGGGCCAGCGCGAAGATGAGTTCGGGCTCGAGCGAGCCTTCGATGTGCATGTGCAGCTCGGCCTTGGGCATGCCGCGCAGCAACTCGGGCAGGCGCTCGGCGGTGATGGCCGCGAAGTCGATGAGCGGATCGGGCGTGTACGGTGGCGTGGCGGCCGCGGCAAGAGGGGCTGAGGTCATCGTGATCGCTCCGTGAGTCGGGCCAGAGGCCGCAAGCAAGGGCCGCGCCGCGGCGGCGGCCGGCCCGGGGGTCCATATTGGGTGATTGTGACGGCTGCGCGGTGCCCGTGGCCCGGGCCCGGCCATTTCGGCGCAAGCGCCCGTCAGACTGAGCCCGCCATGATAGCAAGGCAGCGTCTGGCTATCAGGCCTTCCAGGTATTTCCCGCCCGATAGAAAAAGGCCAGGCCGCCTGCGCGACCTGGCCTTGGCGGGCGCGGACAGCGCCGTGGAACTTACTTGCCGCCGGGCACGGTTCCTTCGACGCCCGCCACATAGAAGTTGATGCCGCGCAGGAAGTCGTCCTGGGCGGTCTCGCCGTCCTTGATGACTTCCTTGCCGGTGTTGTCCTTGATCGGGCCCTTCCAGATCGCGTAGGTGCCGGCCTTCAGGCCTGCCTTGACTTCGTCGACCTTGGTCTTGGCGTCGGCCGGCACGTCGGCGGCCAGCGAGACCAGGTCGATCGAGCCTTCCTTGACGCCCCACCAGGCGTGGCCCACCGTCCAGGTGTTGTTCAGCACGTCGTTGACGGCCTTCTTGTAGTAGGGCTCCCAGTTGATGACGGCCGAGGCCAGGTGGGCCTTGGGGCCGTAGCTGGTCATGTCCGAATCCCAGCCGAAGCCACGCTTGCCCAACTTCTCGGCGGTCTGCAGCACGGCCGACGAATCGGTGTTCTGGAACAGGATGTCGGCGCCACCGTTGATCAGCGCAGTGGCCGCCTCGGTTTCCTTGGGCGGGTTGAACCATTCATTGACCCAGACCACCTTGGTCTTGATCTTGGGGTTGGCCACCTGCGCGCCCAGCGTGAAGCTGTTGATGTTGCGCACCACCTCAGGGATCGGCACCGAGGCGACCACGCCCAGCGTGCCCGACTTGGACATGTAGCCCGCCACCAGGCCGGCCAGGTAGGCGCCTTCGTAGGTGCGGCTGTCGTAGGTGCGCACGTTGTCGGCGGTCTTGTAGCCGGTGGCGTGCTCGAACTTGACGTCCTTGAAGTCAGCCGCGACGGCCTGGATCGGGTCCATGTAGCCGAAGGTGGTGCCGAAGATCAGCTTGTTGCCCTGGCCGGCCAGGTCGCGCAGCACACGCTCGGCGTCGGCCGACTCGGGCACGTTCTCGACGAAGGTGGTCTTGATCTTGTCGCCGAACTCGGCCTCGATGGCCTTGCGGCCGTTGTCGTGCGCGAAGGTCCAGCCGCCATCGCCCACCGGGCCGATGTAGGCAAAGGCGATCTTCAGCGGCTCCTGCGCAGCGGGCGCGGCCGCCGGGGCGCTGGCGGCCGTGGGCGTGGGCGCCTCGTCCTTCTTGCCACAGGCGGCCAGCGCGGCCGCAGCCAATGCCGACACGGCCACAGTGCGCAGCACGGCGCGTTTCTTCAGATCGGTCATGTCATCTCCTTCAACGACAGATGGAACAGTGAGAAAAACAAAAAACGAATGGCATCTTCAAGTGACAGCGTGGGCGGGCTTGGCCCGACCGGTGCTGTCGCCCCCCAGTGGGGGGAGGCGCCGAAGGCGCTTCGGGGGGCGTCCCATTACCCCGGATGGAAGGGCTTGCCCAAGGACGCGGGCATGTTAATGCGGATCCACGCGGGGTTACGCGAAATCAGTGCCAGCACCACGATGGTGGCCAGGTAGGGCAGCATGCTCAGGAACTGCGCCGGCACGGCAATGCCCTGCCCTTGCAGCTGGAACTGCAGCATGGTCACGCCGCCGAACAGGTAGGCGCCCAGCAGCACACGCGCCGGCCGCCAGGTGGCGAAGGTGGTCAGTGCCAGCGCGATCCAGCCCTTGCCGGCGATCATGTTCTCGACCCACAGCGGCGTGTACACGGTCGACACATAGGCACCAGCCAGGCCGCACAGCGCACCGCCCGCCACCACCGCCAGCAGGCGGATGCGGCGCACCGGGTAGCCCAGCGCGTGGGCCGACTCGGGCGACTCGCCCACCGAGCGCAGCACCAGGCCGGCGCGTGTGCGGTAGAGGAACCAGATCAAGCCGGCGGCCAGCGCCATCGCCACATAGACCATGGGGTGCTGCTTGAACAGCGCCGTGCCCAGCCAGGGAATGTCGGCCAGCACCGGAATCTCGAAGGCGGTGCGCGGCGGCAGCGTGGCCTGCACGTAGCCCGTGCCCACGAAGGCCGAGAAGCCCGCGCCGAACAGGCTCAGCGCCAGGCCCGTGGCGTACTGGTTGGTGCCCAGCCAGATCACCAGCACCCCGAAGGCCGCGGCCAGCAGCGCGCCGGCGGCCATGCCCGCGGCAAAGCCCAGCAGGCTGCTGCCGGTGTGCACGACGGTGGCGAAACCCGCCAGCGCCGCGCACAGCATCATGCCCTCGGCGCCGAGGTTGACGACCCCCGCCTTTTCGTTGATCAACAGGCCCAGCGAGGCAATGGCCAAAATGGTGCCGCCGGCCAGCGTGGCGGCGACCAGCAGTGCGCTTTGCTCCATCAGGCGCTCCTTTTTTGCAGGCGGATGCGATAGGCCACCAGCGTGTCGCAGGCCAGCAGCGTGAACAGCAGCAGGCCCTGGAACACCCCGGTGATGGACTTGGGCAGCCCCAGGCGGGACTGCGCCAGCTCGCCGCCGATATAGAACATGCTCATCAAAATGGCCGACAGCACGATGCCCACCGGATGCAGCCGCCCCACGAAGGCCACGATGATGGCCGCAAAGCCATAGCCCACCGGCACATAGGGCGTGAGCTGGCCGATCGGTCCGGCCACTTCCAGCGCCCCCGCCAGACCCGCCGCGCCGCCCGAGACCAGCAGCGCCACCCACAGCGAACGCCGCGCCGAAAATCCCGCATAACGTGCCGCCGCTGGCGCCTGGCCGCCCACCAGCTGGGCAAAGCCCGCGCGGGTGCGGAACAGGAAAACCCACAGCGCGGCCACGCCCGCCAGCCCGATGAGCAGGCCGATGTTCATGCGCGAGCCGTCCATCAGGCGCGGAATACGCAGCGCGGCGTCGAAGCGCTCGGTCTGCGGGAAGTTGTAGCCCATGGGGTCTTTCCAGGGCCCGAACACCAGGTAGTTGAGCAACTGGATGGCGACGTACACCAGCATCAGGCTGACCAGGATCTCGTTGGCGTTGAAGCGGTCGCGCAGCAGCGCCGTGGCCGCCGCCCAGACCATGCCGCCCGCGATGCCAGCCGCGATCACCGCCAGCACCATGGCGCTGCTGGCGCCCTTGCCGGCCGCCAGCGCCACGCCGGTGGCCGCAATGGCGCCCACCACGTACTGCCCTTCGGCGCCGATGTTCCACACGTTCGAGCGAAAACACACCGCCAGGCCCAGCGCGATGATGAGCAGCGGCGTGGCCTTGACCATCAGCTCGCCAAAGGCGTACGCCGACTTGATCGGCTCCCAGAAAAAGATCTGCAGCGCCCGCACCGGATCGGTCCCCAGCCAGGCGAACAGCCCGATGCCGATCAGCACCGTCAGCAGCAAGGCCAGCACGGGCGAGGCATAGACCCACAGGCGCGAGGGCTGGGGGCGGGGCTCCAACTTCAACTCAAGCATGAGCGGCCTCCGCCTCGGCCAGTACCAAGGCTTCAGCCAGGTCGTGATCCCACAGCCCACTCATCCAGGCACCGATCTGTTCAACGCTGGCGTCCCGGGCCGCCACGGCCGGCGACAGGCGCCCCTTGGCCATCACATGCAGCCGGCCACTGATTTCAAACAACTCGTCAAGCTCCTCGCTGACCACCAGCACGGCACAGCCCGCATCGCGCAGGGCCAGGATTTCGCCGCTGATCTGCGCGGCAGCTCCAACGTCCACACCCCAGGTGGGCTGCGAGACGATCAGCAATGTCGGGCGCGCGTCGATTTCGCGGCCCACGATGAATTTCTGCAGATTGCCGCCCGACAGCGACTTGGCCGCCGCCATCGGCCCGGCCGTCTTGACGTTGAAGCGCTCGATGATGCGGCGCGCCTGCGCCAGCAGCAGCGCCCCTTGCCGGATCCAGCCGCCCGGCCCCAGCGCGTCGTCGCGCGTGAGCAGCAGGTTGTGCGCCAGCGCCATGGCCGGCACGGCGCCGCGCCCCAGGCGCTCCTCGGGCACGAAGTGCAGGCCCAGCGCGCGGCGCTGGCCCGGGCTGAGGCGCGCCACCGCCCGCCCGCCGATGCGGATCGCCTCGGGGCCGGCCAGGCGGCCCGCGCGTGTGTCCTCGCCCGACAACGCGTACAGCAACTCCTTCTGGCCATTGCCCGACACGCCGGCAATGCCGACCACCTCGCCAGCGCGCACCTGCAGCGCCACGCCGTCCAGGTCCACGCCAAACGGGTCGCCCGCGGGCAGCGACAGGCGCTGCACGTCCAGCACCACCGCACCGCCAGGCGTGCCGCGCGCCTGCAGCTTGGGCGGCTCGGCGCCGATCATCAGGCGCGAAAGCGAGGCATTGTCTTCCTCGGCCGGATTGCACACGCCCGTGACCTGACCGCCGCGCAGCACCGTGCAGGCCGTGCACAGCGCGCGGATTTCATGCAGCTTGTGGCTGATGTAAAGAATGCTGCAGCCCTGGGCGGCCAGCTGGCGCAGCACCACGAACAGTTTCGACCGCCTGCGGCGTGAGCACCGAGGTCGGCTCGTCCAGGATCAGCAGGCGCGGGTTGGACAGCAGGGCGCGGATGATCTCCACACGCTGCATCTCGCCCACCGACAGGGTGTGCACGGGGCGCGACGGGTCGACCTCCATGCCGTACTCGGTCGCCTTGTCGACCATGCGCTGGCGCACCTCGGCCAGGCTGATGCTTTTGTCCAGCCCCAGCCACACGTTCTCGGCCACGGTCAGCGTGTCGAACAGGCTGAAGTGCTGGAACACCATGGCGATGCCCAGCGCGCGCGCCTCCTGCGGGTTGCGGATGTGCACGGGCTGGCCGTCGAAGACCACCTCGCCCTCGTCCGGGCGGACCGAGCCGTAGATGATCTTCATCAGCGTGGACTTGCCGGCGCCGTTCTCGCCCAGCACGGCGTGGATCTCGCCGGGCTGGACCACGAGCGTCACGTCGCGGTTGGCCACCACGCCGGGGTAGCGTTTGGTGATGTGGTGCAGGGACAGGCGTGGGGGGGAATTCATGGGGCGCAATCTTGGAAGCGTGCGGATTTTACGTGGGCGCCGCATCGGTTTCGGCGGCACGGCGGCGGCGCGCGGCGGGCTCGGCCGCGCGCAGGCCGGCGGCCACGCTCTTGATGGTGTCGCGCAGCCAGCGCACGGCGTCCGACTGGTGGGCGCGCGCGTGCCAGAGCTGGTAGTACATCATGCGCGGCAGCGGCACCGGGCACGGCAGGATGGCCAGCGGCAGCGTGGCGGCAAAACGCTCGCAGTACTGCCGACCGGTGGTCAGCACCAGCAGGCTGTCGGCCACCATGGCCGGGATCTGGCCGAAGTGCGCGCAGCGCGCCGCGATGTGGCGCGTCAGCCCCTGGGCGGCCAGGTGGTCGTCGATGAAGCCCTTGGCGCCCGGGTGCAGCGGCGTGGGCGCGAGGTGCTCGGCCGTCAGCCACTGCTCGGGCGTCCAGCCGCGGCGCACGGCCGGGTGGCGCTGGGACACCAGGCAGACCACCTCGTCGCCGAACAGCCGGCCCATGTGCAGGTCTTCCGACGGGCTGGGCCAGTTGCCGATCACCACGTCGACGTCGCCCTGCTCAAGCTGCTGGCGGTAACTGGTTTCGGCCGACAGCGGGTAGAACTCGACCGCGCATTGCGGCGCCTCCTGCCGCAGGCGCACCATCAGGCGCGGCAGGAACAGCGGGTCGAGGTAGTCGCTGGCGGCCACACGGAAGGTGCGTTGCGCGCTGCGCGCGTCGAAGCGCCGCACGTCGGTGAACAGGCCTTCGGCCGCGCGCAAAATACTGGCGGCGGGCTCGACCATGCGCAGGCCGACGTCGGTGGGCACCATGTGTGCGCCCGAGCGCACCAGCAGCGGATCGCCCGCGAACTCGCGCAGCCGCTTGAGCGCGGCCGAGACGGCGGGCTGGTGCATGCCCAGCTTGACGGCGGCACGCGAGACGCTGCGTTCGGTCATGACAGTGTGAAGGACCCGGATGAGGTGGAGGTCGATCTTGTCGAAAAGTGCCTGGTCTCTCATACCGCACTCCGAATGGCTTGAATATGACGCATCTTATGAAGAAGGCCGCCCAAGGCACTACCCTCTAAGAACGTGTTTACGATTTTTTCATGGGGTGCGCATGGCTTCAAAACGCGTCCGATCAAGGCGCAGGCCGCAGGCGATGCCGGTGGCCTCGTCAAGGCGTGCAACGCGGAGCGGACGTGTTTTGGAGCCATGCCCTTCGGGTTGCCCCGCCAAGGCAGCGTCTGCGGCGTTGCAAATCCTCGCCGGGCCACCAGCCCGTCTGCGGTTTGCGCCTTGCATCCACTGCCTTGGCGGGGCAACGCACCCCATGAAAAAATCGTAAACACGTTCTAAAACAACAACGCAGACCCGGCCCGCAAGACGCGTGCCGCCGCTGCGCACCCGCTATTTTCCCGGCAAGCCGACGATGAACACCCCAACCGCCCTCCCCCCACCCACGAAAGGCGCCCCCGCGACCGCCCCGCGCACGGCCCCGCTGCGTTTCGTGCGCCGCGGCCAGACCGTCACGCTGCACGACGTGCCGCCCGAGCGCACCCTGCTGGAAGTGCTGCGCGAGGACCTGGGCTGCACCGCCGTCAAGGAAGGCTGCGGCGAAGGCGACTGCGGCGCCTGCACCGTGGTGCTGGGCGAAGCGCAGGAAGCCGCCCAGAGCCAGACCCCGCGCCTGGCCTACCGCGCCGTCAACAGCTGCATCCGCCTGGCGCATTCGGTGGACGGCCTGGCGGTCTGGACGGCCGAGGACATCGCCGCCGACCAGCCCGGCTTTGCCTTCCCGCCGCCCTCCGCCGCGCCCCTGGCGCTGGCCGAGGCCAGCCCGCAGGCCGACGCCCCGGGCTGCCTGAGTGCCACCTGCGGCGACCTGCACCCGGCCCAGCAGGCCCTGGTGCGCTGCCATGGCTCGCAGTGCGGCTTTTGCACGCCGGGCTTTGCCATGAGCCTGTTCGGGCTCTACCAGAACAGCGCCGAGCCGGCCGCCATCACCCGCGGCCAGGCCCAGGCGGCGCTGTCGGGCAACCTGTGCCGCTGCACCGGCTACCGGCCCATCCTGGACGCCGCCCATGCCATGCACGCCTACCCGCCACAGCGTGTGGACGAGGCCCGGGTGCTGGCGCTGCTGCAGGCCATTCCCGGCGCCCCCACGGACGACGCCGGCTACCAGCGCCCCGCCACGCTGGCGGCGCTGCTGGCCGCGCGCGCAGCCCGTCCACAGGCCCAGATCGTGGCCGGCGCCACCGACGTCGGCCTGTGGATCACCAAGCAGCACCGCCTGTTTCCCCGCCTGCTGGACGTGACCGGTGCGCGCGAACTGCAGGCGTTCGGCACAACCGGCACGGCCGCCGCTCCGGTGCTGCGCATCGGCGCGGCCGTGCGGCTGGAAGACGCCTTCGCCCACCTGGCCGCCACCTGGCCCGAACTGCGCCGCTTCGCCGAACGTTTTGCGGGACTGCCGGTGCGCAACTCGGGCACGCTGGGGGGCAACGTCGCCAACGGCTCGCCCATTGGCGGCTCGATGCCGCTGCTGATTGCGCTGCGCGCCCAGGTGGTGCTGGCCAGCGTACGCGGCGAACGCGCTTTGCCGCTCGAATCGCTCTACACCGGCTACCGCCGCAACGTGATGGCGCCCGACGAAATCCTGGCCTGGATCGACGTGCCACTGCCCGTGCCCGGCGCGCCCGGCCGGCCGCTGCTGCGCGCCTACAAGATTTCCAAACGCTACGACGATGACATCTCAGCCGTGTGCCTCGTGCTGCATCTCGTGCTCGACCAGGGCCGCGTGGCGGCTGTGTCGATTGGCGCGGGCGGCGTGGCCGCCACACCCGTGCGGGCCACGCAGACCGAGGCAGCGCTGGCCGGCCAGCCCTGGTCCGAGACCACGGTGCACGCGGCCATGCAGACGCTGCGCGGCGAGTTCCAGCCCATCTCCGACATGCGCGCCTCGGCCGCCTACCGCCAGGCCGTGCTGGGCAACCTGCTGCGGCGCTTCTGGCTCGAATCGCAGGCCCCGGCGGGCGCCGCCGCGCTCAGCCTGGACGACGGCCAGCAGGCCTTCGCCGATTGACGTTTGAAGCGACTTGCATCCAGGAAGGACTCTGGCATGAAAACTCCCGAAATCCCCCGGTCCGTGGCTGACGCTGCAGCGCCGGCGCGCGCCAGCGGCACCTCGCACGCGCATGAAAGCGCCGTCGCCCAGGTCGCGGGCGCGGCGCACTACATCGACGACATCCCCGAGGTGAAGGGCACGCTCTACGCCGCGCCCATCCTCTCGCCCGTGGCGCACGGCACGCTGCGCGGCGTGGACGCCACCCCGGCCCTGGCGCTGGCCGGCGTGCACGGCGTGGTGCTGGCCGGCGACGTGCCGGGCGACAAGATCCTGGCTGCCTTCGCGCACGACGAGCCGGTGTTCGCCATCGACACGGTGCAGCACGTCGGCCAGGTCGTCGGCCTGGTCGTGGCCGACAGCGTGATGGCCGCGCGCCGTGCCGCACGCCAGGTCAAGCTCGACATCGAGGCGCTGCCCGCCGTCCTCGACGTCGCGCAGGCGCTGGCGGCCCGGAGCTACGTCTCGCCGCCCGTGACCGTGGCGCGGGGCGACGCCGCCGCCGCGCTGGCGCGTGCGCCGCACCAACTGTCGGGCCGTTTCGAGGTGGGTGGGCAGGAACACTTCTACCTCGAAGGCCAGATCGCCTACGCGCTGCCGCTCGAACAGAAGCAGTGGTGGGTTTATTCGAGCACGCAGCACCCGGGCGAGGTGCAGCACTGGGTCGCCCACGCGCTCGGGTTGGAGGCCAGCCGCGTGCGCATCGAATGCCGGCGCATGGGCGGCGGCTTTGGCGGCAAGGAGACGCAGGCCGGCCACCTCGCCGTCTGGGCGGCGGTGGCCGCGCGCAAGTTCAACCGCCCCGTCAAGCTGCGGCTGGACCGCGACGACGACTTCATGGTGACCGGCAAGCGCCACCCCTTCCACTACGACTACACGGTGGGCTTCGGCGACGACGGCTTGCTGTGCGGCCTGCAGCTGCAACTCGCGGCCAACTGCGGTTTCTCGGCCGACCTGTCGGCGCCCGTGGCCGACCGCGCCGTCTTCCACAGCGACAACGCCTATTACCTGGAAGACGTGGCGATCACCTCGTACCGCTGCAAGACCAACCAGCAGAGCCACACGGCCTTTCGCGGCTTCGGCGGCCCGCAGGGCGTGATCGCCATCGAAACCATCCTGGGCGACATCGCGCGCCACCTGGGACTGGACCCGCTCGACGTGCGCCAGCGCAACCTCTACGGCACGACCGAGCGCAACGTCACCCACTACCAGATGACGGTCGAGGACAACATCCTGGCGCCGCTGATCGGCCAGTTGGCCGAGACCTCGCGCTACCGCGCGCGCCGCGACGCGCTGGCCAGCTGGAACGCCGCCAGCCCCGTCATCAAACGCGGCCTGGCGCTCACGCCGGTCAAGTTCGGCATCTCGTTCACCGCCACGCTGTTCAACCAGGCCGGCGCGCTGGTGCACGTCTACACCGACGGCAGCGTGCAGGTCAACCACGGCGGCACCGAGATGGGCCAGGGCCTGCACACCAAGGTCGCGCAGATCGTGGCCGACGAGCTGGGCGTGCCCTTCGCGCAGGTCACGGTCACCGCCAGCGACACCGGCAAGGTGCCCAACGCCAGCGCCACGGCCGCCTCCAGCGGCACCGACCTCAACGGCCGCGCGGCCCAGTACGCCGCGCGCCACGTGCGCGACAACCTGGCCGCCTTCGTCGCCGGCCTGGACGGCTGCGGCGCCGGCGAGATCCGGCTGGCCGGCGGCCTGGTTCACTCCCCCAAAACCGCACGCCCCTTCGCCGAGGTGGTGCAGGCCGCCTACGCCAACCGCATCCAACTCTGGAGCGACGGTTTCTACCGCACGCCCAAGATCCACTACGACAAGCAGACCCTGACCGGCCGGCCCTTCTATTACTTCTCCTACGGCGCGGCCTGCACCGAGGTTGCCATCGACACCCTCACGGGCGAAAGCCGCGTGCTCAAGGTCGACATCCTCCACGACGTGGGCCGCAGCATCAACCCGGCCATCGACATCGGCCAGATCGAAGGCGGCTTCGTGCAGGGCATGGGCTGGCTGACCACCGAGGAGCTGGTCTGGGACACGCAGGGCAAGCTGGCCACGCATGCCCCCAGCACCTACAAGATCCCGGCGACCGGCGACGTGCCTGCGCACTTCAAGGTCGCGCTGTGGCCCGAGCCCAATCGCGAGGACAACGTGCACGGCAGCAAGGCCGTGGGCGAGCCGCCCTTCATGCTGGCCGTCAGCGTGTGGGAAGCCATTCGCGACGCCGTGGCGCAGGCGCGTGCGGACCATGGCGCGGCGGCGGCCCAGCCCGTGGCCATGGACGCGCCCACCACGGCCGAGCGTGTGCTGCGCGCGCTTGGCGGTGTTTGAAAGCGGCGCCAGGCACTGGCTCACACACTGGCCGCAAAAAGCCCATTGAGCCTGGCCGAGGCAGGGGGATTCGGCGCCGCCTTTGACCTCAACTTTGGTTGAGGTCTGACACTGACGCCATGTCCATCCTGCCCTTTTTCTTCATGCCGCTGACCCGCTCGACGCCCCCCATCAAAACCCGACACGAGCCAGCACTGCCGGGTCTGCAGTTCATCAATCCCGAAGGGCTCTACGACCCCGCCCCCAACGGCTACACGCACGTCGTGACCGCGCCGTTGGGCGGTGCGGCCGGCTACCGGCTGGTCCAGGTCGCAGGCCAGGGCGGCGAGCGGCCCGACGGCAGCTTGCCCGCCGACTTCGAAACCCAGCTCGCCCAGGCCCTGGCCAATCTGAACACCGCGCTGGGCGCGGCTGGCGCCGCCCTGGACGACGTGACCAAACTCACCGTGCTCATCGTCGACCACAGCCACGAACGCCTGCAGACCCTGAGCCGCCACGTGCAGCAGTACTGGCCACGCCGGCCCGCGCCCGCCTGCACGCTGATCCCCGTGGCGCGGCTGGCGCTCGACGGCATGCTGTTCGAGGTCGAGGCCACGGCCGTCGTCGCCGGCAACCGTTCGCGCGACAATCCCACCAGGCGCTGAACAACGCGGCCGGGCCGCGCGGCCCGCCCCCCTGTCTCTTCCTGGAACGTGTTTTGACGTTCTCGACGCCACCACAAGCAAGCAGGCGGCTCGTGTTCAACGGCACCGTCTCGACCCACCCATGCGTGCTTCCACTCCCTCGTCCCCCACCTTGACCCGCACACCGCCCTCCACGCCCTCCGCTTACCTCGGCACGCCCGTGCTGCTGCTCATGGCCGTGGCCTCTGGCCTGTGCGCGGGCGGCAACTACTTCAACCAGCCCCTGCTGCACTCCATCGCCACCGACCTGGGCGTGAGCGACGGCACCGCCGCGTTCACCGTGACGCTGGCGCAGGTGTCCTACGCGCTGGGCCTGCTGTTTCTCGTGCCGCTGGGCGACAAGCTCGAACGCCGCAGCCTGGCCGTCGACCTGATGCTGCTGGCCGCCGGGGGCCAGCTCATCAGCGGGCTGTCGCACCACATCGCCTGGCTGGCGCTGGGCACGGCCATGGCCGGGCTGTTCTCGGTCGCCGCCCAGGTGCTGGTGCCCATGGCCGCGGCGCTGTCGGACCCGCACCGCAGCGGCCGCGCGGTGGGCATCGTCATGAGCGGGCTGCTGATCGGCATCCTGGCCGCACGCAGCGTGGCTGGCCTGCTCTCGGGCCTGGGCGGCTGGAACACGGTGTACTGGGTCTCCAGCGGCGTCATGCTGGTGGTCGCGGCCGCGCTGTGGCGCCAGTTGCCGGTCTCACGCAACGCCGCGCACGTGGGCTACGGCGAGGCGCTGCGCTCGCTCGGCACGCTCCTGTACCGCCACCCCCGGCTGCGCAGCCGCGCGCTGCTGGGCGCACTGTCGTTTGCCTCGGTCAGCGTGCTGTTCTCCACCATGGGGCTGCTGCTCTCGGGCCCGGACCATGGCCTGGACGACGTCGCCATCGGCCTCATCGGCCTGGCCGGCGTGGCCGGCGCCCTCATGGCCAACGTGGCCGGACGCCTGGCCGACCGCGGGCTGGAACAACACACCACCACAGCCGGCGTCGCCCTGCTGGCCGTCGCCTGGCTCGTGCTGTGGCTGGGCGGCACCGGCAGCCTGCTCTGCTTCATCGCCGGCATGCTGGTCATCGACCTGGCCCTGCAGGCCGTGCACATCAGCAATCAGAACGTCGTCTACCAGCTCGACCCCGCCGCGCGCTCGCGCATCAATTCGGTCTACATGACCAGCTACTTCATCGGCGCGGCCAGCGGCTCGGCCTTGGGGTCTGTGGCTTGGCAGCATGGCGGGTGGACCGGGGCCAGCTTGCTGGGGTTGGCGCTGGCGGGGTTGGCCGCTGTGGCGTTGGGGTATGACCGGCGGGTCGTGCATTCCGGACGCTGAGCGGGACGCTCAACAGGGGCTGGGCGGGATTTGCTGCGATCACCGTGGCCGCTCTTGTTGGGTTGGTACTTGCGTATGGCGGTGGTTGGTTTTTTGTTGAGGCTGTGCCGGTGCTTGTCTTCTTTTGTGCTGGCGCGCGCTGTTGGCCTCATGGTTTGGTCTTGAGGGCAGCTTTTGTTGGCCGTGCCGGCGCTTGTTCTTTTTGTGCTGGCGCACGCCCTAGGCCGGGATGTGCGCCCGGCAGCGCACTTCCTTTTCTTGTCTTGCCAAGAAAAGGAAGCAAAAGAAGGCGCGCCGAAAGTCGCAGCCTGGGCCTGCGGCCCAGGTTCCCTGCGCTCCTCGCGGCGGATGGGGTCGCGCGCAAACTCGCTTCGCTCAAACAAGCGCGTGCCCTGATCCATCCGCCACTGCGGTGCTCGGCTGCGCCACACGGCTCTGGGGACGGGACGTCGCTGCGCTCGTCCCTGCAAGCAGACAGAAGAGAAGGAAAGAGAAAAACAAAAAAGGAAATTCGTGACGAGCGCAGCGAAGTCACGTCCCCCCGGGTCCCATCTGGCGGGCTGAGCAGCGCAGGTGGGGACGGATCAGGGCATGCGCTTGTTTGAGCGTAGCGAGTTTGCGCATGACCCCGGCCCCACCGAGCAGCGCAAGGCACCTGGCGCAGCCAGGCCCGCCAGTTGGGTCGCCTTCTTTTGCCTACTTTTCTTGGCGAAGCAAGAAAAGTAGGTGCGCCGCCGGGCGCACATCCCGGCCTACGGCGTGCGCCAGCACAAAAAGAACAAGCACCGGCACGGCCTCAACAAAGAACAAAGAACAAAGAGCAAGACCTCGACACGAAGGTCAGATCGCCCCACGCTGCACACGGCCAAGTATCCAAGCTGACACTTTCAAATCCCCACCGGCGCCAGCCAAGACTGCAACCGCCCCCCGGCCATGCGCCCAATACGATCCGCCATCGCATCCGCCTCGGCCTCGTTGTGAGTCACCATCAACGCCGTCTGCCCCGCCTCGCGCAGGATGGCGCGCACGTCACGTCCCAGACGTTCACGCGTGGCCGGGTCGAGGTTGGAAAACGGTTCGTCCATCAGCAGCAGCGCCGGCGCGGGCGCGAGCGCGCGGGCCACGGCCACGCGTTGCTGCTGGCCGCCTGACAGCTCGTGCGGATAACGGCCGGCCAGGTCCTTGAGGCCGACCAGCTCCAACATGGCCAGGGCGCGCGGCTCGCGCTGCGCCGAGGGTAAGGCGCGCAGGCCGAAGGCCACGTTCTGGCGTGCGTTCAGGTGTGGGAACAGCGCGTAGTCCTGGAACACCATGCCCACACGCCGACGCTCGGGCGGCAGGTGCACGCCGGGGGCTGACAGCAGGCTTTCGCCCAGTTCGATCCGGCCGGCCAGCACAGGCTCGAAGCCCGCGATGGCGCGCAGTGCGGTGGTCTTGCCGCAGCCCGACGGTCCCAGCAGGCAGCCCAGTTCGCCGGCCTCCAGCGCCAGCGTGAAGCCATCGAGGACGCGCTGCGGACCCGATGCGCCCGGATAGGCCACGGTCACGTCGCGCAGTTGCAAAGCGACTGTCATGCGTTCTTCATCCTTGCGCCGACCCGGGCGTCGGCGGCCACGTCGGGCGCCATGCGGGCCTGGGTGGCCTTCAGTTGGGTGCGTGCCAGCAACACCACCGGCAGCAGGCCGGCCAGCACGATGGCCAGGGCCGCGACGGCGCCTTCCTCGTACGTGCCGCGCGCGGCCTCGGCGTAGAGGCTGGTGGCCAGCGTCTCGAAATTGGCCGGGCGCAGCAGCAGCGTGGCCGGCAATTCCTTCATGGCGTCGACGAACACCAGCAGCGCGGCCGCGCCCAGCGCCGGCCGCAGCAGCGGCAGGTGCACGTTCAGCAGCACGCCGCCGGGCCGCTCGCCCAGCAGCCGCGCGGCCTGTTCCAGCACCGGCGGGATGCGGGCCAGGCCCGCTTCGATGCCGCCGACGGCGATCGCCAGAAAACGCTGCGCGCAGCACACCACCAGGATGATGCCCAGCGACATGAGCGGCAGGCCCGGCAGCCCAAGGCCGTCGGCCAGCCAGGCGTCGAACGCCAGCGCCGGGCTGAGCAAGCCGATGGCCAGCACGGTGCCCGGCACGGCGTAGCCCAGCGCCGCCACGCGCACCGGCCAGCGCAGCAGCCACGGTGCGCGCACGCGTGTGGCGCCCAGGCGTGCGCCCCAGGCAATGACCAGCGCCGCGCCCATGGCGGCGGCCGTCACGCCCGCGGCCAGTGTCAGGGTGTTGCCCAGCGCGCCCATCAGATGGCTGGAAATGCCGTAACCCAATGACAGGCGCTTGGCCGTTTCCCACACCAGGTACAGCGCCGGCGCCACGAAGCCCAGCACGATGGGCAGCGCCACCACGGCACTGGCCGCCCCCGCGCGCCAGCCGGCCAGGCGTGCCGGCACGATGCCGCGCATGCGCTGCGCCACGCCAAAACGCTGGCGCTGGCGCCCGCGCTGCTCCAGCAGCACCAGCGCGGTCACCATGGCCAGCATGGCGCAGGCGATCTGCGCGGCGGCGGCCAGGTCCGAACGCGTGATCCAGGTGGTGTAGACCGTGACGGTGAGCGTCTGCACGCCCAGGAATTCAGAGGCGCCGATGTCGTTGAGCGTTTCCAGCAGCGCCACACGAAAGAACACGCCCAGCGGCCCCGCGCCCAGCGTGCGGGCGGCTTCCAGCAGGTGGGCGGGCTGCGTCATGAACAGCGCGCGCGCCGTCAAATACACATAGGGATAGAGCACAAAGCCCAGCACAAAGACCGCGCCCGTGGTCGAGCGCAGGTCCGGCAGGCGGAACTGGCGCGGGCTGTCGTAGCCCAGCACCCAGCGGATGGCCTCCTGCACCGGCCCGATGGGGTGCAGCAGGTCGAGGTAGGCAAACGCGACGATGTAGGTCGGCATGGCCAGCGGCAGCAGCAGCGCCCAGTTGAAGACGCGCCGGCCGGGAAAGTCATAAGCGGTGACCAGCCAGGCGCAGCCGGTGCCCACCACCAGCACGATCACGCCCACGCCGGCCAGCAGCCAGGCCGTGTTGGCGGCCGCTGCCGGCAGCACGTGGGCGGCCAGGTGGCGCCAATGCGCCCAGTCCGCACCGGCCGCCAGCCACGCCAGCGAGCCGATCGGCACCAGCACGCCCGCGGCCAGCAACGCCGCCGCAACGCGCCAGGCCAGGTCGGGTGACCAGGTGCTCGGCTTCATGCGATGGCGCGGCGCAGCAGTGCGGCCATTACTGGTCGAAGCCGACGCGGTCGACCAGCGCGCTGGCCTGCTTGCGGTACTTGGCGATCTCGGCCAGCGGCAGCGTGTCGACCTTCAGCGTGCCGATGGCCTGGCCGATGATGGGGTCCAGCCGCACGCCCCGGCGCACCGGATACTCGTAGTTGGCGTTGGCATACAGCTCCTGCGCCGGCTCCGACACCAGGAATTCGAGCAGCTGCACGGCCTGCGCCTTGTGCGGGGCATGGCGCGCAACTGCCGCGCCACTGATGTTGACGTGGGTGCCGCCGGTCTTGGCGAACACCGGGCGCACCACCTGGATGGCGTCGCCCCACTTGCGCGCGTCGCTGCCTTCCTTGGCGGCCTTCATCTGGCCCACGTAATAGGAGTTGGCCAGGCCGATGTCGCAGATGCCGCCCAGGATGTCGCGCGCCACGTCGCGGTCGCCGCCGGTCGCCTTGCGCGCCAGGTTGGCCTTGACGCCGCGCAGCCACTGCTCGGTCTGGGCTTCGCCGTCGTGCGCGATCAGCGAGGCCACCAGCGCGGTGTTGTAGGGATGCTGGCCCGCGCGGATGCAGACCTTGCCCTTCCAGCGCGGATCGGCCAGGTCTTCGTAGCGGAAGGTGCCGACCTTCAGATCCTTGTCGGCATACAGCACGCGGGCGCGCAGCGACAGGCTGAACCACTGGTTGTCGGCGCCGCGCAGGTTGGCGGGAATGGCCTCGTTGAGCGCGGCCGATTGCACCGGCTGCGTCACGCCGCCTTCGACCAGGTCGAGCAGATTGCCCACGTCCACCGTCATCAGCAGGTCGGCCGGCGAGCGCTGGCCTTCGGCCTTGACACGCTCGAGCAGGCCGTCCTTGACGAACACGGTGTTGACCTGGATCTGGGTGCGCGCCGTGAACGCGGCCAGCAGCGGCTGGATCAGGCCCGGCTCGCGCGTGGTGTAGAGCGTGACCTCGCCCGCGGCGTGCGCGGGCAGGCAGACGGCGGCGGCCGCGACGGCCAGCAGGCAGGCCTTGCGGGCCCGGTTGAGGATTGCAAACATGAAAAGAGTCCCTTCTGTCCCGAAAAGGATGGCATCAAGCAAGAAAGAAGAAAGGGCGGCGCCCGTGGCTGTTGTCGTGAAGGTTCTCAGGCCCGCCGGGTGGCTAGGGCGCCTGGTGCACGCCGGGCGCCGCGCCAGGACCTGCCCAGAGCGCGACCAACGTGCGCGAGACGCGCTAAACGCCAGCGATTATCAGAGACAAACTCAGGCACAGGCCGCCAATCTGCCTCGACCTCGAGGTTTTCCGAAGACGCGGGCACCCCAGGCGCCACCCGGGCCGGTTTTGCCAATTCCGCCCGTTTCGCCCCCGGCATGCGACAATGGTGGGCTGCGGCGACTCCAGTTTTCGCCAACAGGTCTGCGCTGGCCCTCGCCAGCCTGCACCCCGATCAACCCCATCTGCCTTTGACTGGCGCGCCCCGGCCCAGCAGCTTTCTTGCTGCCGGCGGCATGACAGGCCGATTCCCAGGCTGGCCCCATGCCAGTCCTGCACTTTTATTTCTTGGTATGACGTTTGAAGAATTGAAGCTGGCACCGGCCATCCTGAAGGCCGTGCAAGAACAGGGCTACGACTCGCCCACCCCCATCCAGGCCCAGGCCATTCCCGCCGTGCTCGCCGGCGGCGACCTGCTGGCTGGCGCCCAGACCGGCACCGGCAAGACTGCCGCCTTCACCCTGCCCCTGCTGCATCGCCTGAGCATGGGGCGCAGCGCCGTCAGCAAGTTCGGCGGCACCGGCGTGCGCGCGCTGGTGCTGACCCCCACGCGTGAACTGGCCGCGCAGGTCGAAGAGCAGGTCCGCACCTACGGCAAGTACCTGCAACTGAAGTCCACCGTGATCTTCGGCGGCGTCGGCATGAACCCGCAGATCGATCGCCTGCGCCGCGGCGTGGACATCGTCGTGGCCACGCCGGGCCGCCTGCTCGACCTGCAGCAGCAAGGCGCGCTCGACCTCTCGACCGTGCAGGTGCTGGTGCTCGACGAGGCCGACCGCATGCTCGACATGGGCTTCATCCACGACATCCGCAAGGTCCTGGCGCTGTTGCCCAAACAAAAGCAGACGCTGCTGTTCTCGGCGACCTTCAGCGACGAGATCCGCACCCTGGCCGGCGGCCTGCTCAACAACCCGCAGTCCATCCAGGTCACGCCCAGCAACACCACGGTGCAGCGCATCACCCAGGTCTCGCACCTGGTCGGCCGCGAGCAGAAGAAGGCGCTGCTCACGCACATCATCGAGAAGAACAACTGGAGCCAGGTGCTGGTCTTCACGCGCACCAAGTTCGGCGCCAACAGCGTGGCCGAATACCTGGTCAAGGCCGGCATCCCGGCCATGGCGCTGCACGGCAACAAGAG
Organism: Paracidovorax wautersii; assembly: GCA_009912175.1. Classification (GTDB taxonomy): domain Bacteria; phylum Pseudomonadota; class Gammaproteobacteria; order Burkholderiales; family Burkholderiaceae_C; genus Comamonas_F; species Comamonas_F wautersii_A. The sequence goes on from WNDQ01000013.1 coordinate 21,169, forward strand.
CCAGTCGGCACGCACGCAGGCGCTGGCCGGCTTCAAGAGCGGCGCCATCCGCGCCCTGGTGGCCACCGACATCGCCGCGCGCGGCATCGACATCGACGAGCTGCCGCACGTCGTCAACTACGAGCTGCCCAACATCAGCGAAGACTACGTGCACCGCATCGGCCGCACCGGCCGCGCGGGCAAGACCGGCGAAGCCGTCAACCTGGTCTGCCTGGACGAAGAAGGCTTCCTGCGCGACATCGAAAAATTCATCAAGCAGGCCATCCCGCGCGAGGACATCGCCGGCTACGGCCCGGCGCCCGGCGAAAAGGCCGAGCCGCTGGCCATGGGCCGCCAGACGCTGTGGGGCGGCCTGGGCAAGCCGCCTTCACGCGAAGTCATGGCCGCCGCCGGCAAGGCCGCGCGCCGCGAGATGATGGACCGCGTCCAGCAGAACAAGGCACGCCAAGGTGGCGGCGGTGGCCGCAATGGCGCGTCCGCCTCGGCACCCTCGGGCGGCGCGCCGCGCGGCAACAGCAATGGCGGCGGCCGTGGCAACGGCAACCCCAATGCCCCGCGCGCAGCAGCTGGCCGTGGTGGCGCCGGCAATGGCCCCAGCCGTGGTGGCAATGGCGGCGGCGCCCGCAACGGCGGCCACGGCCGCCCGAGCCGCAGCAGCAGCAGCTATTGATCCCGTGGCGCGACCGCGCCACCCACTGCCAAGCCAGCGTTCCTTCGGACGCTGGCTTTTTTGTTGCCGGGCCGTCCCGAGACAAAAAAACATCCGCCTCAGGAGATCGGGTCATCGCATAGCGATGCCCTTTTTCGACGCCGCGGTGAAAGCCGTCAGGCGCGCCGTCTTGTGGCGCCTGTGGGCGGCAGGGACACCGCGCCAGTGCTCAGGTACTCAACCAGACGCAAACCTCCGGCATAGCCTTGCCTGAATTGCAGGCCGACCGGACGCTCGAACCCCGCGCACGGCACCGGCAGCACGACCACGCCATCGGGCATGCCGCCCACGCGCGCCCACGTCGGCACCAGCGACACACCCAGCCCTTCGCGGACCAGCAAGGCGATGCCTTCCAGAGAATCCAGCTCGTAGCGGGCGTTCGGCTCGATTCCCTTGTGGCGCAGAAATGCGTCGGCGTAGGCCCCGCCCCAGTTCTTTCGTTCGTAGCGCACAAAAGGCTTGCTGCTCAGCAAACGCATCGGCGGCGTACCCGCCCATTGCGCAGGCGCCAGCACCACCAGGGGCTCCAGGCGCACCGGGTGCCAGACGACGGACTTGGGCAATGCAAAAGGCGGTTTGACGATCAGAGCGACATCGAGTTCGTCACGCAGCACCTGGTGGTACAGGTTCTGCGAGATGCCCAGCTCGACATGCGTGTCCAGATCCGGGTGATGCCGGCGCAGCGCCGCCAGCATCTGGGGCACCAGCCCGCTCAAGCCGGTGAAGATGGTGCCCAGCCGCAAGGTCTGGCCAATGCCATCGGAGGCCGTGGCTGCGTACAAGTCGCGCAACGCGCCTTGAAAGCTGTAGGCCTGCTTCAACAGGCGCCGCCCCGATTCCGTCAGCGCAACGGTCCGCCCGGAACGGGTGAACAGCGTCACGCCCAGCTCTTCTTCCAGTGCCCGGATGCGCTGCGCCAAGGCCGGGGCCGTGAGCCCGCCGCGCCGGGACGCCTCCGCCAGGGAGCCGCACTCCGCAATCAGAACGAAGCTGTCGATGAAGCTGGTTTCCACGAAGGTCTGCGACGAAGCGGTTGATCACAAAAGCAAAGCATTGCTTTCTTTTAAACAAAGCAATGCTGCATTGTATGTTTGGTTTACAAAAACCAGAATCGCCTTCGCTGACGCGAGAACAAGCCCATGAGTCCGTCTTGAGCGGCCATCACGCGATCGCAAAAAAAGCGTTTTCAAACGCGAGCCCACCACCACCAAGAGGAAGACAAGCTATGGCAACCCGAAAGACCCTGGCCGCGATGCGTGCGGCACTCCCTGGCGCACTGGCCAGCGCCTGCCTGATGTGGATGGCGCCTGCCGCCGCATCGGATGCCTATCCCAACCAGACGGTGCGCGTGATGGTGGGCTTCTCCGCAGGCGGCGCGGTGGACAACGTCGCGCGCCAGATGGGCAAGGCCCTGTCCCAGCGCCTGGGGCAACCGTTCGTGATCGAAAACCAGGCCGGCGCGACCGGCACGATTGCGGCCGAAAGCACCGCGCGTGCGCGCGCCGATGGCTACACCTTGCTGCTGGCCACACAGTCCACCATGGTGGTGGCCCCTCGCATGTATCCCAAGCTCAGGATCAAGCCGCTTCAGGACTTGAAGCCCATCGCCTTGGTCGGCTCCGTTCCCCTGGCGCTGGTTTCGCATCCCTCGCTGCCGGTCAAGACGGTCGCGGATGTGATCGCATTGGCCAGGAAGGACGGCGGCAACCTGATCTACGCGTCTTCGGGCGCCGGCGGGCCGCAGCACCTGGCCGCCGAACTCTTCGCGTCCATGGCCGGCGTCAAGATGGCACACGTCCCGTACAAGGGCGAAGCCAACGCGATCGCTGACCTGCTGGGCAACCATGTGCCGCTGATGTTCAGCAACCTGCCCACCTTGCTGCCTTACATCCAGAGCGGCCAGTTGCGCGGCATCGCCGTGAGCGGCAAGAGCCGCGCGGCTTCCGCGCCCGACCTTCCCACGGTGTCGGAAGCCGGTCTGCCCGGCTTCGATGCCGAGACCTGGTTTGCCTTGTTTGCCCCGAACGGCACGCCGGCCGCGGTGATCGACAAGCTGGCGGCCGCCACACAGGACGCGCTCAAGGACCCCGCGCTGCAAGCCTCGCTGGCCGCACAAGGGCTGACGATCAACGCGCTGCGCGGCCCGGCGCTGGATGCCTATCTGAAGGAGCAGGAAACAACCCTGGGCAAGGTGGTTGAATCCGCGGGCATCGAGGCGGACTGATCGGCTGCACCAGCACCACCATGCGCCATCCCATACAAATGCAGGCCCACCTACGGGCTCCGGCCGCCAGACGCTGGCAGGACATCCTGTCGCTCGACGATCTGGCGCCCGTGGCCCGGAAACACCTGCCCGCCCCGATTTTTGGCTACATCGCTTCCGGCGCCGACTCCACGCAGGCGCTGGCGAACAACCTGCGGGCTTTCGAGCAGTTCGAGCTGCTCACGCGCGTCCTGGTCGATGTCGGCCAGGTCCATTGCGAAACCACGCTGTTCGGCCAAACCTGGCGCACGCCGGTGGGCATCGCGCCGATTGGCTTGAGTGCGCTGTCGGCCTACCGGGGCGACTTGGTTCTGGCGCAAGCCGCCAGCGCGCAAGGCGTGCCGATGATCATGAGCGGCTCGTCGCTGATCCCCATGGAGGAAGTCGCCCGGCAATCGCCCCACACGTGGTTTCAAGCCTATCTGCCAGGCTCACCCGAGCAAGTCCAGGCATTGATCGCGCGGGTGAAGAACGCGGGGTTTCAGACGCTGGTCATCACCGTCGATACGCAGGCGCAGCCCAAGCTGGAATTCGCCAAACGTTGCGGCTTCAACGCGCCGCTGCGGCCCAGCCTGGCGCTGGCGCTCGAAGGCCTGCAACACCCGCGCTGGCTGCTCGGCACCTTTCTGCGCACGATCTGCAAGCACGGCCTGCCGCACTTCGAAAACAACCATGCGCACCGGGGCGCCGCCATTCTGTCGAAGAACGTGGCCTGGGATTTTTCAGAACGCGGCCGCAACGACTGGGCCCGCCTGAAGGCCATCCACGCGATGTGGCCAGGCCGCTTGATCCTCAAGGGCATTCTTCACCCGGCGGATGCCCGGCTGGCTCGCGAGCACGGCGTCGACGGCATCATCGTCTCCAACCACGGGGGACGCCAACTGGACAGCGCACCGGCGCCGCTGCGCATGCTGCCCGCCGTGGTCGAGCAAGCGGGCGACATGCCCGTGATGCTCGACGGCGGGGTTCGGCGCGGCACCGACGTCATCAAGGCCCTGGCGCTGGGCGCCAGACTGGTGTTCGTGGGACGCCCCTGCATCTACGCCGTCGCGCTGGGCGGCGCGGCCGGCGTCGAGTTCGCCTTGAACCTCCTGCGCGACGAAATCATCCGCGCGATGGCCATGATGGGTGTCAACCGCACCACTGAAATCACGGCGTCGTCCCTGCTCCCTTGCGATACGCGCTGGCTCGCTGCGCCAGGGCAAAAAACCCCTCACTGAACCCGCAACAAAGGCATCGACATGGCCCAGAAAATCAAAGGGGTCCTGACCCCGGTGGTGACGCCCTTTCACCAGGACGGCACCATCAACACACCGCTGTTCATCCGGCAATGCCAATGGCTGCAACGCCACCACATCGGCCTGGCTGTGTTCGGCACCAATTCGGAGGCCAACTCGCTCAGCCCCGACGAACGCATCGCGCTGCTGCAAGCATTGGCCGAGGCCGGCCTGGACACCTCGCGCATGATGCCGGGCACCGGCGCGTGCGACCTGCCCACCGCCGTCAGGCTCAGCCGCAACGCGGTGGCCCAGCGATGCGGTGGCGTGCTGGTGCTGCCACCGTTCTATTACAAGGGGGTTTCGGATGAAGGCGTCTTTCGTTTCTTTGCCGAGCTGATCGAACAGGTCGGCGACGCGGCGCTGCGCGTCTACCTCTATCACATCCCTTCCGTGGCGCAGGTGGGCTTCAGCATCCCCCTGATCGAGCGCCTGCTCAAAGCCTACCCTGACAGCATTGCCGGCATGAAGGACTCCAGCGGCGACATCCAGCACACGCAGTCCATGCTGAACAACTTCGCCGCGCATGGATTCGACGTCTTTCCCGGCACCGAAGCCATCCTGCTCGACGCCTTGCGCGCGGGCGCGGCCGGCTGCATCAGCGCAACCGCCAATGTGAATGCGTTCGCCATTCATGAGCTGTGCCAGACCTGGCAGCAGGCATGGGCCGAGGACAAGCAGGCAGCGCTCAACGACTTGCGCGCGACCTTCCAGGCCTATCCCATGATTCCCGCACTCAAGGCCGCCGTGGCGCATTGGAGCGGCGAGGACAGCTGGCGCCATGTACGCCCCCCGCTGGTCAGCCTGAGCGAGGACCAGGCCCACAGCTTGATTCAACGCCTGCAGTCCGGGGGCTTCGCCATCGAAGGACTGGGTTGAAGAAGCAGGCCCGTTGGCTGTTTTCAGTCCCGGGTCGCCTGGGCAACGGCGTGGCTGTCTTCGAACATGCGGTAGCGTGCGATGCGGCCGTTCCTGACGATGAAGTCGAAGGCGAATGACGATGTGATGAGGCGGCCGGTTCGCTTGACCTTCGAGACCAGATGGCCGAGCACCACCACCGTCTCGTCGTCGGCCACGATCCGGTTGGCTTCGAACTGCTGCGGCTCGATGTGCAGGGCGAGTTGGCGAAAGAAGTCGCCGACGGCTTCACGGCTGCGGCGTGGGCCGATCCAGGGCACGACGCTCAGGTCACCTGGAATGTCCCAGTCCACGTCCTCGGCAAACAACGCGAGGATCGAAGCCAGCGCCTGAGGGGCGCTCGGATCGGCCCAGAACGCAGCAACCCCTTCAAGATAACGTTGGGCCACGTCGCGCGGCGTCGCGGCGGCGTCCCCTGCGGGGGAGTGCCCCGCACGCTGGAGGTCTTCGCCGACGGAGTCGGGACTGGCACGGAGTTCACGAGAGTCGGACACGGTGCTTCCTTGTTGATGTCAATGAAATGACATTATTGGAGCCCTGCAGAAACAGCGTCACATCAAGGCCATGTTGCAAGCCAGTCTGAACGTGGCCCTGGCCAGCCCGTCGTCGGGGGACTGCATGGTCAGCCCGGGCCTGCCGCGAGAGCCCCTGCGGCTGCGCCCGCGCACGGCCTGCGGCACAATCGGCGGCGGTGGCAAGGCCCTGCGCGGCCGGCATCGCCACCTGCCGTTTTTCCATCGAGTCGCGTCCGCCGCCATGCTGCGCGGCGCAGCCCCCAAACCCGCGAGACTGATCCCATGCGAATGCTCCACACCATGCTGCGCGTCGGCAACCTGCAACGTGCCATCGACTTCTACACCGAGGTCATGGGCATGAAGCTGCTGCGCACCTCCGAGAACCCCGAGTACAAGTACTCGCTGGCCTTCCTCGGCTATGAATCCAACCCGGCCCAGGCCGAGCTGGAGCTGACTTACAACTGGGGCGTGGAGAGCTACGACCTGGGCAACGCCTACGGCCACATCGCCATCGGCGTGCCCGACGCCTACGCGGCCTGCGACAAGATTCGCGCGGCCGGCGGCAGCGTCACGCGCGAGCCCGGCCCGGTCAAGGGCGGCACGACCGTGATCGCCTTCGTGACGGACCTCGACGGCTACAAGATCGAGCTGATCCAGCGTGCCGACGACGCCGCCCCGGGTGGCGGCCTGCGGTCTTGATTCAGAACGACGTGCCGATCTGGAACTGGATACGTTCGGTCTTGTCGGTCGACTTCTTGCGCAGCGGCTGCGCGTAGGCGATGCGCAGCGGCCCGATGGGCGAGATCCAGCTCACGCCGATGCCGGACGAGGCGCGCAGGCCGCCCAGTGTCATCGACTGGTCTTCGCCGTAGGCGCTGCCCACGTCCACGAAGCCATACAGGCGCAGCGTGCGGTCGTTGCCGGCGCCGGGGAACGGCGTCTGCAGTTCCAGGTTGGCGACCGCCATCTTGTTGCCGCCGATGGCGTTGCCGTGCGAATCGCGCGGGCCCAGCGTGCCCTGCTCGAAGCCACGCACCGTGCCCAGGCCGCCCGCATAGAAGTTGGAGAAGAAGGGCAGCGTGTTGCCCAGGCCCTTGGCCCAGCCGAGCTGGCCGTTGAAGGCCAGCGTGTAGCGCGCCGACAGCGGCTCGTAGTGCTGGTACTGGTAGTTGGAGCGCACATAACGGGCGTCGCCCACCAGGTTGATCTTGGTGTTGATCGAATGCATCGAGCCCGTGGTCGGCACCAGCGCGCTGTCGCGCCGGTCGCGCGACCACCCCACGGTCAGCGGCACCGTGTCGATGCTCGATCCGAAGGTCGCGACCTGCTTCTGGATGTAGTCGCCCGCGGCGCTGTAGTCCTTGACGTTCACGCGCTCGAAACCGGCGCCGAAGAAGATGGTGTTGTCCTCGTTGACCGGCACGCCGAACTTCACGCCCACGCCCTGCGTGATGTAGCGGTAGTAGTCGTCGTCACTCTGGTAATCGTAGGGGTGCTGGGTGCGGTAGTAGACGTCGTAGGTGCGCGAAATGCCTTCCGGCGTGAAGTATGGATTGGTCGCGGTGACCGAGTACTCGCGGTAGGTCGAGCCGGTGTAGACCGTCAGGCCCAGGTAATTGCCCGAACCGAACACGTTTTCCTGCGACACGCCAAAGCTCAGCGACAGTTTGTCGGAACTGGAGTAGCCCGCGCCCACCGACAGGCTGCCCGTGGGTTTTTCCTTGACCTTCACGACCAGGTCGACCTCGTCGCGCGCACCGGGCACCTCGCGTGTGTCGACCGACACGTCGGTGAAGTAGCCCAGGCGGTCGACCCGGTCGCGTGAGAGCTTGATCTTGGCGCCGTCGTACCACGAGGCTTCGTACTGGCGGAACTCGCGCCGGATCACTTCATCGCGCGTGCGGTCGTTGCCTTCGACCTCGATGCGCCGCACATAGGCGCGCTGGCCCGGATCGGCGCGCAGCGTCAGCGCCACCTGGTTGGTCGTGTGGTCGATGCGCGGCTCGGTCTCGACCTGCGCGAAGGCGTAGCCGAAATCACCAAAGTGGTCCTTGAAGGCCTTGACGGTTTCGGCCACGGTGGCCGAGTCATAGGGCTGGCCCGGGCGTATCGTCACGCGCGACTTGAATTCGTTGTCGCGCGCCAGGTAGCTGCCTTCCAGCCGCACGTCCGAGACGGCAAAACGCGCGCCCTCGGTGAGGTTGATCACGATGCCGATGTGCTGCTTGTCCGGCGAGACCGCGACCTGGGTCGAGTCGATGCGGAACTCCAGGTAGCCGCGCGTCATGTAGTAGTCGCGCAGCTTTTCCAGGTCGGCGTTGAGCTTGGCGCCGGTGTATTCGTTGGACTTGCTGAACCAGCTCATCCAGTTGCCCGTGTCGAGCGTGAACAGGTCGGTCAGCGTCGAGGTGCCGAACGCGTGGTTGCCCACGACCTCGATGTGGTCGATCTTGGCGCGTGTGCCTTCGGTCACGGTGAAGGTCAGGTTGACGCGGTTGCGGTCGACCGGCGTGACCGTGCTCACCACTTGCGCGCCATACAGGCTCTTGCTGATGTACTGGCGCTTGAGTTCCTGCTCGGCCAGGTCGACCGTGGCCTTGTCGTAGGGCCGGTCCTCGGCCACGCCCGCGTCCTTGAGCGCTTTCTTGAGCGTGTCCTGGTCGAACTCCTTGGTGCCGGCGATGACGACGTTGGCGATGCTCGGGCGCTCCTGCACCTGGACCACCAGCACGTCGCCCTGCGTCTGCACACGCACGTCGCTGAACAGCCCGAGCGCGTACAGCGCCTGAATGGACTGGGTGGCGCGATCGTCGTTGTAGCGGTCGCCCACGCGCACGGGCAGCGAGGCGAACACGGTGCCGGGCTCGATCCGGCTCAGCCCTTCGACACGGATGTCGCGGATGGTGAAGTCCTCGGCCGCACAGGCCGATGCGGCCGCCAGACTCAGGGCGGCGGCGGCGAACAGGCCAGGCAGCCTGCGTTGACATGTCTTCATGAAGTTTTGCGAAAAGCGGGAGAACGAAGAAAAAAGAAAACGCGCCGGCTGGCGCGCATCGGCCTAGGCTCAGCAGGCGGCCAGTCCCTGCTCGGCACGGGCTGGCCAGTACACGATGCGGGCGCGCGCCCGGCGCTCGGCGATCCAGCTCGCGACCAGGGCCCGCGCGGCTTGTTCGCGCGCCTGGTGGCGTGCCTGGGCCTGGCGCTCGGCGGCGCTGATGCGCTGCTCGCGGCGCGCCACGACCTGCACCAGATGCCAGCCCACACGCGAGGCAAAGGGCTGGGACACCTCGCCCGGCGCCAGCGCGGCGATGGCGGATTCGAATTCAGGCGGCAGTTGCCCCTGGGCCAGCCAGCCCAGGTCGCCCCCGGCCCGCGCGGAGCCGTCGATGGACAGCGAACGCGCCAGCGCCGCGAAGTCCTCGCCGTCCGCGACGATGCGCTGGCGCAGCGCCTGCAGACGCTGCTGCGGGGTGGTGGCTGGCGCGGGGCCCTGGCGTGCGCTCAGCATGATCTGCCGCAGGCGAACGGCGCGTCGCACACTCTCGCCCGGCTCGACTGGCTCGACTGGCTCGACTGGCGCATCGTCCGCCACGGCTTGCGGCGCCAGCCGCGCCAGTGCGGCGTCGTGCAGGGCCTGGCGCAGCAGTTGTTCGTGCAGGGCGGCGCGCACACCCGTCCAGCTGAGCTGCCAGGCCTCGCAGGCCTGCTGCCAGGCGGCCTCGCCGTCGGCACCGCCACACAGGCGGCGCGCGGCCTGGCCCAGGGCCTCGTCGCCCACGGCAATGCCCAGCGCACGCGCGCAATGGCGCGCCAGTGTCGAGTCGATCAGGAATTCGAGTGCCTGCGCGCGCCGGTCGGCGGCGGGGTGATCCGGGTCGCCGCGCCGCAGGCGCTCGCACGCGCGGTCCAGCTCATGCAGGGTGATGGGTTCGCCGTCGACCAGCGCCACGATGGCGCCGATCGTGCGCCGGGGCGGCGTGGCATCGGCCAAGGGGCCGCGAGGCACCGGCGCGGCAGCGCGCGGCAAAGCATGAGGATGCATGGCAGATCGGAACCATCGAGCCGATGACGGCGATGGCCCGACCTTATCGGCCGCGTTTGAAGCCTTGGCGGCTCGCTGGTAAGCCGCAGGTCAAGCAACGTGAACAGCAGGTATCCGCCGCGCGTGCGGACACCTGTCGTTACAAAAAAGTCAGTCCAGGCCCATCATGGCGCGCAGCTTGGAAAGGTCTTCGGCCAGCGTGTTGACGCGGCCGGCCAGCAGCTTGCGGTCGCGCTCGCTGAGCTTGGCATAGGTCTCGAAGCCGCCGTCGGGCGTGCGGTACTTCTTGAGCGTGTCGAACACGACCTGGAAGTTGACCTGCGTCTTGGCGGCAAAGGCCTTGTCCTCGCGCTCGACCAGCGGCTGCAGCAGCTCGACGATCTTGTAGGCGCCCTCGAAGTTGGCCTGGAAGTCCCACAGGTCGGTGTGGCTGTAGCGGTTTTCCTCGCCCGAGATCTTGGTGGCGGCCACTTCTTCCATCAGCACGGCAGCGCCGCCCACCACCTTCTCGGGCGGGAAGGTCAGCTTGCCCAGCCGCGCCTGCAACTCCAGCACGTCCTTGAGCAGCTTGTCGGCCACGGGCGCCAGGCCCTTGGCGCTCTTGCCCACCCACAGGCCGTGTTCGATGCGGTGAAAGCCGCCGAACTCGGGGTCTTTCTCGGCTTTTTCATGGTCGTCGGCGCGCGAGTCGATGGCCGCGTCCAGGTCGCTGAACAGTTCGGCCACGGGCTCGATCTTTTCGTAGCTGGTGCGCGTGGACGGGTACAGCGCCTTGGCCTTGGCCAGGTCGCCGGCCTTGACGGCAGCGGTGAAGGCGCGGGTGTCGGCCACTAGCTGGCGCACGTTCTGGATCACGTAGAGCTTGTAGTCGGCCACCGGCGCCACCAGTTCCTGCGGCGAAACGGCGGCGCGGGCCAAGCCGCACCCCAGGGCCAGCGCGGCGGCCAGGGTGGCGAGCGCCGCGCGGCGCGGCAGGTGCAATGGGCGGATGGACATGCAGGACTCCTTGTCGGGATGCGATGGAAAAACTGGCTTCGGCCGCTCAGGCCGTGGCTTGCAGAAGCGTCCGCCCGAAGAAATCGGACGGATCGGTGATGCCGGGCAGCGTGAAGAAGAAACCGCCGCCCACGGGCTTGATGTATTCCTCCAGCGGCTCGCCGTCCAGGCGCTTTTGCACGGTGATGAAACCGGCTTCGAGGTCGGCCTGGTAGCAGATGAACAGCAGGCCCATGTCGAGCTGGCCCGACTTGGTCACGCCGTTGGAGTAGTTGAAGGGCCGGCGCAGGATGAGGTTGGCCTCGCTGCCCGGCGTGCGCGGGTTGGCCAGGCGGATGTGCGCGTCCAGCGGCGTCTGTTTACCTTCGGGGTCGTTGAAGAACAGCGGCACGTGGTGCTCGTCGGCCTCGGGCTGGTCCAGCGGCGCGCCGTTGCCCTTCTTGCGGCCCATGATGGCTTCCTGCTCGCGCAGCGGCGTGCGGTCCCAGCGTTCGACGAAGTTGCGGATGAGGCGCACCGCCTGGTAGCTGCCGCCCGCGGCCCAGGCAGGCTCGCCGCGTGTGGGTGTGACCCAGACCACGTCGTCCATCATCTTGGCGTCGGACGAATCGGGGTTGGCCGAGCCGTCGCGAAAACCCAGGAAGTTGCGCGCGCTTTCGGGCGCCTGGCCGGCGTGCGCGGCAATCGGCGGCACGCTGCCTTCCTGCTTCCAGCGCAGCACCAGCAGGTCGGGCAGGTTCTTGATGAGGTCGCGCAGCGCGTGGATGTTGGTGTCGGGCGTGTTGGTGCAGAACTGGATCGACAGGTCGCCATGGCACAGCGCGGCGTCGAGCGCGTCGTTGGGGTGGCGCTGCATGCGCTGCAGGTGGCGTGGTTTGGCAGCGGCCAGCCCAAAACGTTCGTCGAACAACGAATCGCCCACGGACACGGTGATGGTCAGCGCGTCCGGCGTGACCTGCGGCCCCAGGATGCCCGAGCCCGCGGGCGGCAGGCGCGGATCGAGCACGGGCAAGGCGCCGCCCTGGGTCAGGAAAGCGATGCGTTCGGTCAAGGTGCGCAGCAGCCGCTCCAGCTCGGCACGGTTGGCTGCGAGCACGTCGAAGGACGCGATCATGCCGGCGGCCGGGCGCGGCGTGACGATGCCGGCCTGGTGCGCGCCCAGGTAGTCGTGGCGCTGCTCGGCCGAGGTGGTCAGCGGCGCATCGGTCACCTGCCCGGGTGCGGCAGTGGTGCTGGCCACGGCCGCGCCCGTGGACAACGCGGCGGCAGCCGCGCCCCAGCCTTGCAGCAGGCCGCGCCGGGTCAGGGCCGGACAGCCGGGCGCCGAAACGGCCATGCCCATGGGGCAGCCGGTGGAATCGTTCTTGCGGGTCATCGTGTGGGGCTTGTGGTCGAGGAAGAAGAAACCGGCGCCGGCGCGGACGGGGCCGCATCGCTGCCCAGCGCGTCGGCCACCTGCCCGAGCGCGTCGGCCAGGGTCTGCAGCAAGGCGGGGCTCTGGCTGGCGCCCGCGGCCTGCCAGGCGGCCAAGGCCTGGCCAGCACGGCGCCATGGATCGGCCACGGCAGGCGCGGCCACCGGGCCGACGACGGGCTGCAACACGTCCAGCACTTTCTGCAGGCCCTCTTGCAGGCCACTGGCTGCGACGGCGTCGAGCGGTGTGGCGGCCTCGCCCGCATGGCTGACCACACGATGCAAGGCCGACGCGCTGGCCTGCAGCAGGTGCGCCGGGGTCAGGCTGGGCGTGCGCAAACGCGCCTGCAAGGCCTGCGCGTCGTCCCGCGCCTGCCGCGCCAGCGCCGTGGCGCGCGCGGCGTCGGGCGCTGCCAGGGCGGCCTGCAGTGCACGAAAGCCCGTGAATGCCGGGTCGCGCTCGCGCTGCGCGAGGTAGTCGGCCCGCACGTCCAGGCGCGCATCGAGATCGGCAAAGGCCTGCGCGATCGGCGCGACGCTGGCGTAGAGCGCCGCGGCGCGGTCGAGCTGCGTGCGCGCCTGGGCCGCATCGCCCGCCGCCAGCGCCACCTGCAACTGGCCCAGCGCATCGAGCAGGTCGTCGGCCTGCAGCAGGGTGTAGACGCGGTACTCGGCCAGGGCGCCGATGAAGTCCGCCATCTGCGGCGCCTGCGCGCGCTCATGCGATTCGGCCGAGGGCAGCACACGCAGGCGGCCGCGCGGGCTGCTGAGCAGGCCGCAGGTGATCTGGTAGTCGCCCGGCGTCAGCCGCACGCGCAGCGACTGGCTCATGCCGGGCGTGATGTTCTCGCGCTCGTCGATCACCATCACACCGTCGAGGATCTCCCACTCCAGCGCGCGGTCGGACTGGTTGACCACCACAAAACGCGTGCGCCCAGCCGGCACCGTGATGTCGGACGGATCGCAGGTGCCACCCCGGATGGTGACGGTGACCACACGTTCGTCCACCGCGGCGACAGCCGGCTGGGGACGCACCGAGGCGGCGTAGAAGGCGTACAGCCCGCTGAGCGCCAGCGCGATGGAGGCCGCCAGCAGGCCGCGCCACAGACGCGGCGACGGCCCGACGATCGTTTGTTGGGGATGGGTCGACGGCGTGGTCATGCCGCCCTCCTCGCCGCCACGGGCCGGCGCGCACGCCAGGCCAGCAGCGCACCGCAGACCACGAGGTAGGCCAGGTAGACCACCGCCTCGCTCACAACCGGATGGGCCTGGTAGCCCAGCAGGCCGGACAGGACCGAGCCGAGCACGCTGTCAGGCGGCAGGACGGCGCTGAAATCGGCCACGGGCTGCTGCCCGATGTTCCACACACCCGCCTCGTGCAGCTTGCGCAGCGATCCGGCCAGCAGCCCGGCCGCCACCAGCACGATGAGCAGCGCCGTGGCGCCGAAGAAGCGGCGCAGGTTCAGGCGGATGCCACCGCGGTAGAGCAGCCAGCCCACCACCACGGCAACCGCCACGCCGGCCAGCGCACCGGCCGGCGCCTGCCAGCCCGCGCCCTGCTGGAACACGGCCAGCAGGAAAAACACCGATTCGAGCCCCTCGCGCGCGACCGCCAGAAAGACCATGCCCACCAGCGCCCAGGCGCTGCCCGCACCGCCGCCCGCCGTGGCCTGCGCCACCGCGCCGCGCAGCCGCGCAGCCATGGCCTGGCCCGAGCCGCTCATCCACAGCACCATCGACGTCAGCATGGCCACGGCCAGAAAGCCGACCAGCGCCTCGAACAACTCCTGCTGCTTCTGTGGAAATTCGGCGGCCAGCCACTGCAGGGCGGCCCCCACGTAAAGCGCCATCGCCGCCGCCAGAAAGATGCCGACGCCCATCACGGGCATCCAGGCGCGGCGGCCGGTCTGCGCCAGATAGGTGGCGACGATGCTGATGATCAATGCCGCCTCCAGCCCCTCGCGAAGCATGATGAGGAACGGCGCAAGCCAAGAAGAACCCATGGGCCAAACGTTTCCTGTTGTCATTGTTCTGAAACCGCCTGGTGTTCGCCTCGCGCACGAAGCAAAGAGATCACCAGAACCATTCGCATTTAGGAATGCGAGATTCTAGGTGATCCCGTTCCCTCGCCGCTGACCCGGTCAGCGCGGGGGGTTTTCAATGCGGGTGCGGGGTCCCGCGACGCTGGCTTGCCGTGTCAATACACCGGATACGGCAGGTCCAGCATGTGCAGCAGCATGTGGAAATGGTCGTCGAAGAAGCGGTCTTCCAGGCCCTGCAGATCGGCCACGGGCAGCCACACCGCGTGGGCCGCGCCGTCCTGGCCCTGCACGGGCGGCAGCGCGCCGGCGGTGTCCCCTGCCAGGCGCCAGAGAAAGCCATGCGTGACGGTGCGCCCGCGCAGGCTGCGGTCGGGGTGGTCGAAGACGGCGGACTGCTCGGGCGCCAGATCGTCCGGCAGCGCCAGGCCGGTTTCTTCGAGCAGTTCACGCCGCGCGCCCTGCGCCAGGGTTTCGTTGGGGTTCAGAAAACCGCCCGGCAGCGCATACAGGCCACGCCCGGGCAGCTCGCCGCGCTGCACCAGCAGCACGTGGCCGGCGCACAGCACCAGCGCGTCGGTGGTGATCAGCGTGGGCGGGTACGGCGCGGCCGACCACGAGGCCCAGTAGGCGCGCAGCATGCGCCATTCCTCGGCCATCTCGGCAAACCAGGGCTGGGCGACGGCGCCGCGCAGAAAGTCCAGCGTGCCGGGCGGCACCTGCTCGCCCAGCGCGGCCCAGACCTCGCCCGAGGCTTCGCGACCCAGCGCGAACAGGGCGTCGCGCAATTGCGACGCGTCGTGCAGCGGCCGGCCCGCCGCCGTGATGCGTTCGAGCGAGACCAGCGGCCAGCCCTCGAAGCCATGCAGGTACTGGCTGCTCACGTCCTTGAAATGGCCGATGAGCAGCGGCGGCACGCCCGCCAGGCCCTGCCCGGCCAGCGCCTGCTCGACAC
Source organism: Paracidovorax wautersii (assembly GCA_009912175.1). Taxonomy (GTDB): domain Bacteria; phylum Pseudomonadota; class Gammaproteobacteria; order Burkholderiales; family Burkholderiaceae_C; genus Comamonas_F; species Comamonas_F wautersii_A. The sequence continues at coordinate 36,296 of WNDQ01000013.1, forward strand.
TGGCGCGCACCGCGGCTTCCCAGCGCCCGAGGTCGTAGTAGTCGCGCACCGGCACGAACAGCACACGGGCGCGGTCGGCCTCGGACAGGTTGCGCCGGATCATCTCGGCGCGTTCGTGCCAGAAGAAGGGGTTCTTGGGCGTGCGTGCCTGGTAGGCCGAGCCGATCACCACCACGCACAGCCGCGCGCGGGCCAAGGCCTCGCGCAGCATGCCGAGGTGGCCCCGGTGGAAGACCTGGAAGCGGCCGATGTAGACCGCCGCATCGGCGGCCGGCTGGGATTGTCGGGTTGTCTCTTGCGCCACGCGTCGCCTGGTCGGTTTCATGGGATTGGAATCAGCCGCGCATCATAGTGGCTGCCACAAAGGCCCGCTCTTTCACGGCGTCCAGCGCTGGGTGTCGCGCCAGCGCGCGCCCTGGTCGCGCAGCGCCGTCAGGAAGGCCTGCTGCTGCGCCTCGAAGCCGGTGACCGGGCTCATGGCGTCGGTCAGCAGCTCGATCGCGCCCGCGCCCTGGTGGCGCGCGATGTCGTCCACCGTGGCCTTCACGCAGTGGCTGCCCGCCTCGCCCGCGACCAGCAGGCGGCGGCTGGCGGCCAGTCGGGCCAGCAGCGCCGTGTTGGCCTGGGTGGCGGCATCGGCCGGGTCCGGCACCTCGGCCTCGATGGCGCTGTAGTGCTCGGTCCAGGGGTTGAGCCCCTTGAACACCCGCAGCGCCTGGCGGCCGTGACGGTCTTCCCATTGCGCGCACGCGGCGGCGACTTCGGCATGCAGGTTGTGGCCCCAGGTGCCCATTTCGCAATGCACCGGCCACACCGTGTGCGTGTAGCGGCCGCGCGCCTGCAGCGCGTCGAGGTAGGCCAGCACACGCGGACCGTCTGCCGCCCGGCGTGGGCCAAACCGGCCGTCGCGCACGTCCTGCGCCGTGATGGCCGTGAACGGTGCAACCGCCCCGCCCTCGCCCGTGCGCCAGAAACCCGGGTGCGCAATGTCGATGCGGTAGTGGCTGTCCAGCGTGAGGGTGATGGCGTCGAGCGCATCGCCATGGGTGCGGATGAAGGCCGCCAGCCGATGCAGGTCGGCATCGGCGCCAGGCACCGGCAGCGTCGCGCCCGGGATGTCGCAGAAATCGTTCTGCGCGTCGATCACGAGCAGGTGCGTGCCACGGGCGTCGGCGGCGTCGGGCCAGAAGGCGGGAGCGGTCGGGGAAGTCAGGGGCATGGCGATCAGGGTGGCGAGGGCCGGGACAGGACTGAAGCGATGGGCCACATGCTACGCCTGGCGCGCGCCGGTTTAGGATGCGGCCATCTCCGACCTGGCCCTCGCCGCCCTGATCGCCATGCGCCCTGCTTTCATCACGTTCCTTCGCCTGCCCGCCCTGCTGCTGGCCGCCAGCGCCGCCACGACGCTCCATGCCGAGGAAATCGGCGACGTGAGCACCGCCTTCAAGCTGGTCGGCCCCAACCACAAGGTCGTCGTCGAAGCCTATGACGACCCCGCCGTGCAGGGCGTGACCTGCTACATCTCGCGCGCCCGCACCGGCGGCGTCAAGGGCGCTTTCGGCCTGGCCGAGGACAAGGCCGAAGCCGCCATCGCCTGCCGCCAGGTCGGCCCCATCGCCTTTCCCAAGGGCGCGGTGCCCGGCCAGGAAGAAGTCTTCAGCGAACGCCAGTCCATTCTGTTCAAACGCCTGCGCGTCGTGCGGATGGTCGACCGCACCCGCAACACGCTGGTCTACCTGACCTACTCCGACAAGCTCATCGACGGCTCGCCCACCAACAGCGTGACCGCCGTGCCGGTGGACCGGGGCACGGCGATTCCGGTCAAGTAAGCCGCGCCAGCAGCACGCGCCCTACAGCAGCAAGAAAGCAGCAGCCGCGACCACCGTGGGCGCCAGGGCGCCCAGAAACAAGGCCCCCACGCTCACGGTCTCGTCACGGAAACCGCGCTTGAGCAGCGCCACGCCCGCCGGGTTGGGCGCGTTGGCGATCACCGTCAGGCCGCCGCCCGCGACGGCGCCGGCCACCAGCATGGACTTCGACGCGTCGGAAATGCCGTCGATCAGCGAGCCCAGATACGTCAGCGCCGCGTTGTCGGTGATGGCCGTCAGGCCCAGCGCGCCGAAGAACAGCACCAGCGGCTCCAGCCCCTCGACGATGGGGCGCAACCACCACTGCTGCATGCCACCCAGCACCACCAGGCCCGCCAGGAAAAAGCCCACCAACAAGGCTTCCTTCAGGATGAGCGGGCTCTGGTAGCGGCCGTAGGCCTGGGTGAAACCCAGAAACAGCAGGAACAGGCCGATGAAGACCACCGGATGGTGGGCGGCCATGATCACGCCGGCCAGCATCAGCACGTGCACGGCCATCACGGCGGCAGGCATGGGTGCTTGTGCGGACACGTTGCCCGTGGATGCATCGGGCCGGTTCGGCAGGTGATGGCGCAGGCAATAGGCTGCGGCCGTGGCATTGACGACCACCGCCAGCGCGGCTTTCCAGCCGAACTGGGTGAACATGAAGGCGCTGTCCCAGCCCCAGGTGGCGGCCACCATGAGCACCGGCGGCGCCGCGTACGAGGTCAGCGTGCCGCCGATCGAGACATTGACGAACAGCACGCCCAGCGCGAAGTACTTGGCGGCCTCGGGCATCGACGGGCGAAAGACCTGCGGCGCCAACATCAGCGCCGCGATCGTCATGGCCGCCGGCTCGGTCACGAGCGAGCCCAGCAGCGGCACCACGGCCAGGCCCAGCCAGGCAGTCGCCAGCGGCGTGGGCACCGGCAGCGCACGCGCCGCGACGGTAATCAGGCGGTCGACGGTGTGCAGGATGGGCCGGGACGCGGCCATCACCATGACCACGAAGACGAACAGCGGCTCGGTGTAGTTGCGCGACTCGACATAGGCCAGCACCTGGCCCGTGCCGCCCAGCGCCGCCATGGCGGCCACCAGCACGATGGCCCAGAAGCCAAAGACCACCTCGACTTCGCCGAGCAGATGGAACACGCCGGCATGGCGTGGGAAACGGTGGGAGAGGCGTTCGAACTGTTTGGCCGCGAAGGTGTGCAGCAGGGCAACGACGAACAGGACGGCCGCGATGGCGTCAAGAGACAGGGACATGGGAGCGGCGCAGCCAAGGCGCAAAAAGGCCGCGAGGCGGCCCGACCGTCGCTGTACCTGCCGCACCTCATGTGTCGACACCCGGCAGCCATTCTAGAGCGGGACGGCGGCAAGTGGCGCCAGCCGCAAAAACGGCGTGCCACAAACGGCACGGGCCCGGCGCATCCCGAACGCCAGGCCCGTGTCGCGCGCAGCCAGGCTGCGCAGGTCGCCGTCAGCCGCGAGCGCGCCGTCCGTCGACGCTGAAGGCGCCCGCGCCCACCACCGCAAAGCTCAGCAGGCCGCCGGCAATGGCCAGGTTCTTGCCGAAGTTGACGGCCTGCGCGGGATCGGCCCACACCGGGTGGAAGAACACGGTCGTGGCCAGCGCGAACAGGGCCAGCACCAGGGCCGCCCAGCGTGTCTGCCAGCCGATCAGCAGCAGCAGGCCGATGCCCAGCTCGACCACGATCGCGATCACGGCGCCGACGGCGGGCAATGGCAGCCCTGTCGCGGCGATGTAGCCCACCGCGCCGCCAAAGCCGACGAGCTTGCCCCAGCCGGCGGGAATGAACAGGTAGGCGATCAGCAGGCGCCCCAGCAGCAGCAGGGCATTGCGGGCCCCATCCAGCACGTGGCCGGCAGGCACGGGCGTGGACAAGGCGGTGGCGGTGGCGTTGACGTTGGTCGTAGACATGGAGGCTTCCTTTCGTCTTCTCTGGGTTGAAACGTGAAAAAACGCAACGATGCAGAAAACAGTCGACGGATGATGCGCTCGCGCCGCATCCCAGCCATGCGAGAAATCGTCATAAGCTTGCATGCGCGGCACAGGCCCGCGCATCCAGGCTGCCATTCACCCCTGCAGGTCGATGTCGTCGCGCACCGTCGAAAGCGGCAGGTCGGCGATCTCGGCCAGCAGCGCGGCCAACTGGCGGCCGACGGCTTCGAGCAGCACTTCGCCCTTGGCCGCCGTGGCCAGCGCGGCATGGCCGGCGGCGCCCTTGGGGTTGTAGTCCTGCATGGCCCAGCCGAGCTTGGCGCTCTTGCCGTTGCCCAGGATGGGGTAACGCTGGGCCCGGCCTTGCGAGGTGGACTCGAAATGGGCGGCCAATTCCATGCGCACGTCCTGCGGGCGGATGGCCAGCATCAGGCTGGTTTCGACCTCGCCCCCGTGCACGCCGAAGCGGTGTTCATGCGCGCTGAACTGGCCGTTGGCGGCATCGCCCAGCGGCAGCGTGTACCAGTTCGCGCCATAGACGATGAGGCCGCAGCGCACGCGCAATTCACGCGCGACGATGTCCATCACCGACACGTGGCCGCCGTGCGCGTTGAACAGCAGCAGCTTCTTCACACCGGCGCGTGCCACGCCTTCGCCGATGTCGGTCCACAGCCGCACCACCGTGTCGATGGACAGCGACAGCGTGCCGGGGAAGGCGGTGTGCTCGGGGCTGTAGCCCACGGCCTGCGTGGGCAGCACCAGCGCCGGCACGTCGGGCGCGAGTTGCGCCAGCGCCCGCCCGACCATGGCGTCGGCCAGGCAGGCGTCCACGGCCAGCGGCAGGTGCGGCCCATGCTGCTCGGTCGCGCCCAGCGGCAGCACGGCGACGGTGCGGACCGGATCGAGCGCGGCGAAGTCGCGCGTGGTCAGTTCGGCCCAGTAGCGCGAGGGCGGCACGAACGCGGCGGCGGAAGACGGGGCGGGGCTGGACATGGGCCGATGTTATCGCCGATCAGTGCGAAACCGACTTGGAGAACACGTTGACCACCACCACGCCCGCGATGATCAGGCCCAACCCCACGATGGCGGGCACGTCCAGCTTCTGCCCGAAGACAAAGTAGCCGACCAGCGAGATCAGCACGATGCCCAGCGCGCTCCAGATCGCGTACGCGATGCCCACCGGCATGGTCTTGAGCGTGTGCGAGAGCAGGTAGAACGCACCCGCATAGCACACCGCCATGATGGCCGTGGGCACGAACCGCGTGAACTGCTGCGACTGCTGCAGCGCCGAGGTGCCGATCACCTCCAGCACGATGGCCAGGAACAGGCTGCCATAGGCTTGGGCGGCGGGTTGCATGATGGAATCTCCTCAGGAAAGGCGCCAGTGTAGAGCGTCGCGCTGGCCGTGATTTCGGCAAAGCGGCGACAATGGCGGGCCCCGCTTTCCGAACAAGACCGCCCCGGCGCCCCAAGAGCCACTGCACTGGCCCTGGCCGGGGGCGCATCTGGCTGGCAGTGCTGTTTTTGTCCAGCCCAATCGACTCCGTATTCATGACTCACGCTTCCCTTACCGTCGTGCTGGCCATGCTGGCCATGGTCGGTGCCCTCGGCATCGACACGTATCTGCCGGCCTTCCATGCCATCGGCGCCGACTTCCAGGTCGGGCCGCTGGTGGTGCAGCAAACGCTCAGCGTCTACGTGGCCTGCATGTCGCTGACCATGCTGGTGTCGGGCACGCTGTCGGATTCGTTCGGGCGCCGGCGCGTGCTGGTGGTGGCCCTGGTGGGCTACACGCTCACCTCGCTGGCCGCGGCGGCGGCCCCCAACGTGCAGGCGCTGATCGTGCTGCGCGCGCTGCAAGGCCTGTCAGCCGGCGCCGGCCTGGTGGTCGGGCGCGCCATGGTGCAGGACCTGTTCAAGGGTGCCGAGGCGCAGCGTGTGATGGCCACCATCACCATGGTCTTCAGCCTGGCGCCGGCCATTGCGCCCATCCCGGGCGGCGTGCTGCAGAGCCTGGCGGGCTGGCGTTCGATCTTCATTTTCATGGCGCTGTACGGCGCCGTGCTGTGGGTGATCTGCCAGCGCGGCCTGCCCGAGACGCTGCCGGCGGCCCAGCGCGCGCCGTTTCATCCCGGCCCCATCCTGGCGCGCTACGCCGAGTCGCTGCGCCACCCGGGCTTCGTGCTGATGATCGTGGCGATTGCCCTGATCTTCGGCGGCCTGCCGCTGTACATCGGCTCGGCTGCCGCCCTCATCATCGACATCCTGGGACTGACCGAGACCGACTTCGGCTGGCTGTTCATTCCACTGGTGACCGGCACGGTGGGCGGCGCCTGGCTGGGCCGCCATCTGGCACGCCGCGTGGCACCCCAGCGCATCCTGAACGCCGGCATGAGCGTGATGCTGCTGGCAACCATCGCCTCGGTCGTCTACGCCAGCGCCTGGCAGGTGCGGCTGCCCTACGTCGTGCTGCCGCTGCTGGTGTTCACTTTCGGCATGGTCCTGGCCATGCCCGTCATGGTGTTGCGCGCGCTGTCGGTGTTTCCGCACATGCGCGGCCTGGCCGCATCCATGCAGAGCTTTGTGCAGATGATGGCCTTTGCGCTGATCGCGGGTTTTGTCTCGCCGCTGGTCTTTCATTCGGCGCGCAGCATCGCCATCACCCACCTGGCCTTCCTGCTGCTGGGCATGCTGCTGTGGCGGGCAGCCATGCGCACCCTGCCCCCGGCCGCCCCGCGTGCGGGCGGCACGCCGCCAGCACCCGGCACCGCGCCCCACACGCAAGCCTGAACCCCATGCCAATGCCGCTGTCCCGATCCCTCTTCTTGTTCCTGGGCCGTGTCGCGGCAGCGCTGGGCCTGGCCGCCACCCTTGTCCTGCCGGCACTGCCGGCCAGCGCCCAGCCCGTCTCGGCCACGCTGACGACGCCCCACGTCACGGCCGAGCTGCTGGCCCACGCGCCGCAGGGCCTGTCGCCCGGCGCCACCGTCTGGCTCGGCCTGCGCCTGACGCACCAGCCCGACTGGCACACCTACTGGAAGAACGCGGGCGACTCGGGCCTGCCGACCGACTTGCGCTGGACGCTGCCCGCCGGCCTGTCCGCGGGCGAGATCGCCTGGCCGCTGCCCCACAAATTCCCCATCGGCCCGCTGGCCAACTACGGCTATGACGGCACCGTGCTGCTGCCAGTGCCGCTCACCGTGGACGCGGGCCTTCAGCCCTCACCGCTGGGCAACGTCGACGTCCGCCTGCATGCGAGCTGGCTGGTCTGCCGTGTCGAGTGCATTCCTGAAGAAGGCGACTTCCTGCTGCGCCTGCCCGCGCACAGTAGCACGGCGCTGCACGGGGCCGCCTTCGACGCCGCGCTGGCCAGCCAGCCGCAGCCGCTGCCGGCCAGCACCGCCAGCCGCCTGACCATCGACGACGCCACGCCGCCCGGCGCGCTCGATATCGTGCTCGACGGGCTGCCGCCGCGGGCGCGGGGCCGCGATCTGGCGCTGTTCGTCGAAACGCCCGAAGTCATCGAAACCGGTGCGGCCTGGCAGCAACAATGGCAGGGCTCGACCTGGCATGCACGCGTGCCGCTGTCGGCCTACCGCGCGGCCAGCCCCGCGCTGATACCCGTGGTAGTAACGCTGGACGGCGGCTCGGGCGGCCTGCAAGGCTGGCGTGCGGAACTGCCCGTGCAGGGCACCTGGCCGCCACCAGCGCCGCCCGCCCTCGCCGCCGCGCCGGCGCCCCTGGCCACGACTGCACTGGCCGCGCCGCCCATCAGCGCCGCGCCGCTGAGCGCCTACCTGCTGGCACTGGCAGGGGCCTTTCTGGGCGGGCTGCTGCTCAACCTCATGCCCTGCGTGTTCCCGGTGCTGGCGATCAAGGCCCTGAGCGTGCTGCGCCAGGACCGCACCACGCTGCGCCAGACCGGCCTGGCCTACACCGCCGGCGTGCTCGTGTCCTTCCTGCTGCTGGCCGGCCTGCTGCTGGCGCTGCGCGCCGGTGGCCAGGCCCTGGGCTGGGGTTTTCAGTTGCAGTCGCCCGCCGTGGTCGCGGGACTGGCCGCGCTGTTCACGGTCCTCGGGCTGAATCTGGCGGGTCTCTTTCACATCGGCAACCTCCTGCCCGCCGGCCTGGCGGGGCGCCAGTTGCACCACCCCACGCTCGACGCCGCCTTCTCGGGTGTGCTGGCCGTGGCCGTGGCATCGCCCTGCACGGCGCCCTTCATGGGCGCCTCGCTCGGCTTCACGCTGACGCTGCCGGCCGGCCAGACGCTGCTGCTGTTCGCCGCCATGGGCCTGGGCCTGGCACTGCCTTTCCTGCTGCTGAGCCTGGCGCCTGGCGCCGGCCGCTGGCTGCCGCGCCCGGGCGCGTGGATGGAAACGCTGCGGCAGTTCCTGGCCTTCCCGCTGTTCGGCACGGTCGCCTGGCTGCTGTGGGTGCTGGGCCAGCAAAGCGGCAGCGACGGCGTGGCCGCGCTGGCGGCCTTGCTGGTCGCGCTGGCGCTGCTGCTGTGGGCCGGCAGCCTGCCGCGCCGCGCCGGCCGCTGGGGTTTTGGCGCGCTGGCGGCCGCCACGCTGCTGGTGCTGGGCGCCTGGCTGGGCCCGGCCGTGGTGCGCGAGGCCCCGCCTGCGGCGCAGGCCGCCGAGTCTGGCTGGCAGCCCTGGTCGGCCGCGCGCGAACAGGCGCTGCTGGCCGAGGGCCGCACCGTCTTCGTCGACTACACGGCCGCTTGGTGCATCACCTGCCAGTACAACAAGAAGACCACGCTGGCCGACGCGCAGGTGCTGGCGCAGTTCGATGCCGCGGGCGTGGCGCTGCTGCGCGCCGACTGGACCCGCCGCGACGCGGCGATCACCACCTCGCTCGCGGCGCTGGGCCGCAACGGCGTGCCCGCGTATGTGCTGCGCCGGCCCGGGCAAGCGGCCGTCGTGCTGCCGGAAATCCTCAGCCGCGAAGCCATCGAGCAAGCCCTGGCCAGCCGCTGACGGCGTGCGCCGTCGGTGCCCACATGCACCCTTGCACGGCCTTTGCATCCCGGTCTTATCATGACCCTCATGACGAACCGCACGCCCCCACTTTTCGAGGATGCGCCCGAGCAGGACGTGGCCGACATCCTCACGCACGGCACCCAGATCGCCATCGTCGGGCTCAGTCTCAAGCCGCACCGCGCCAGCTTTGGCGTGGCGCAGTACCTGCAGGCGCATGGCTACCGCATCATCCCCATCAACCCCAATGCCTTCGAGGTGCTGGGCGAAAAGGCCTACACCTCGCTGACCGAAGCCGCGGCCGAGCATCGCATCGACCTGGTCGACGTCTTCCGCCGCAGCGAAGAAACCACGCCCGTGATCGACGAGGCCATCGCCGTCGGCGCACGTGCCGTCTGGCTGCAATTGGGCATTACCAATGACGAGGCGATCGCCCGTGCGCGTGCAGCCGGCCTGCTGGCCGTGCAGAACCGCTGCACGAAAATTGAGCACATGGCCTACATGTCGCAGGGCCGGTTCTGATTTACAACGGATGACGTCGGAGCCGGGACCGCACGGGTCCCGGAGTCCACCGCGAAGGAGACCGCCGTCATGCCTTGCACACACCACCCGCCAACCTCGCTGCTGCACTGGGGACTGGGCGCCGCCATCCTGGCCGCCAGTTGCAGCGTCCTGGCACAGGGCGCCTCGCCGCCCGTGCGCCACGCGCCCACCGTCATGCCGGCGCAGCCGATGACGCCCCACGCGCAACCGGGCACGCCACGCGTGACCCCGCAGCCCCAGCACAAGATCCCGTCGCAGGACGCGCACACCTATCAGCCGCCACCCGTGGCGCGTGATGGCCAGGTGCCGCGCCCGCAACCCGGCTGGCAAGCGCCGGCGCTGCGCGTGGGCCAACCGCTGCCACCCGCCTTCCGCGACCGCGTCTACCGGGTCGAGGACTGGCGGGCCTATCAACTGCCGCCACCGCCGCGCGGCCAGCACTGGGTGCAGGTGGGCGGACAGTCCCTGCTGGTCTCCGACCGCCACCACACCATCGTCTCGCAGCACCCCTGAAGGCCTGAGGCCCGCCGCCACAGGCAAGCCCCGTTCGCGCTGCGCCGTTGCGGCCACCCCAAAAAAGTTTCAACTCGACAAGGAACTTGCGCTCCCTGACTTTCTCCATCGCTGACGCGCAAAAACCATATGACAAGTCCGGTGCGCGGGCGGCTGGCCGCTCGCACCGAGGACATGCGTCTTTCCCTGTGGCCCCCCAACTCAGAAGGAAACCGTCATGCCGCTCCCCGCACTTGCCCGTTCGCGCCATTGGCTCGCCGCCACCATCGGCGGCCTGGCCTTCATGGCCGCCGGCCCCGCGCTGGCCGAACCCCGCCCCCTGGACGTGCCCTACGTCCCGACCCCGCAGGCGGTGGTCGACCGCATGCTTGAACTCGGCCAGGTCAGCCGCGACACCTACGTCATCGACCTGGGCTCTGGCGACGGCCGCATTCCGGTCACCGCCGCCCAGCGCTACGGCGCCCGCGCGCTGGGCGTGGACCTCAACCCCGAGCGCATCCGCGAGGCCAACACCAATGCCCGGCAAAACGGCGTCACCGACAAGGTGACCTTCAAGGAGCAGAACCTGTTCGACACGCCGATCGGCGAGGCGCAGGTGCTGACCATGTACCTGCTGCCCAACATCAACCTGCAGTTGCGCCCGCGCATCCTGCAGTTGCGCCCGCGCATCCTGGAAGAACTGCAGCCCGGCGCGCGGGTGGTCTCGCACGCCTTCACCATGCAGGAATGGGAGCCGGACCACCAGGAAACCGTCGGCACCAGCAACCTCTACCTGTGGGTCGTGCCGGCGCGCGTGGCCGGCACCTGGCAGGTCCAGGCCGACCAGCCCTTCACGCTGGCGCTCGACCAGGAATTCCAGAAGGTCTCGGGCAGCGCCACGGTGGACGGGCGCCAGGTGCCGCTGGCCGACGTCACGCTGCGCGGTGCCGAACTGACCTTCACGCTCGACGGCCAGCGCCACACCGCGCGCGTCAACGGCCGTGCGATGCAGGCCAGCGGCTGGACGGCCACACGCACGTCCTGACCACCACGACAACGGCGCCCCGGCGCCGTTTTTCTTGGGCCGCCAGCGCCCCTGAAAACCTGCTGGCGCCTGGCCTTGCGCCTTCCTCCCCGCCTTTTTCGGAGCCGCCCTCATGTCCTCCGCCGTGCCTCTTTCCTCCACGCCCCGGCCCGACCGCAGCAAGCTGTCGGTGCTGGACGGCGTGGCCTTCGTCGTCGGTGTCGTCGTCGGCATCGGCATCTTCGGCTTTCCCCCAATGGTGGCCAGCCGTGTCGGCAGCGACAGCGCCTACATGCTGGTCTGGCTGGCCGGCGGCGTGGTCATGCTGGTGGGCGGGCTGACCTACGCCGAACTCGGCTCCATCTACCCCAGCGCGGGCGGCGAATACCACTTCCTCTCGCGCGCCTACGGCGCCCGGGTCGGGCTGCTGTTTGCCTGGGCGCGCGGCACCGTCATCCAGACCGGGGCCATCGCCGTGGTCGCCTTCATCTACGGCGACTACGCCAACCAGTTGCTCGACCTCGGGGCCCATGGCCCGGCGCTGCACGCCGCCATTGCGGTGGTCGTGCTCACCTTGCTCAACCTGGCCGGCACGGGCCAGTCCAAATGGGCGCAGATCATCTTCACGGCCGGTGCGCTGCTGGCGGTGATCGCCGTCATCGTCGCCGGCCTGCTGGGCACGGGCGGGGCGGGCGAGCCCGCCGCGCGCGCCGCGACCAGCGCGCTGCCAGCCTCGGCCAGCCTGGGCATGGCCATGGTCTTCGTGCTGCTGACCTACGGCGGCTGGAACGAGGCGGCCTACCTCAGCGGCGAAATGCGCGACGTGCGGCGCGACCTGATCCGCGTCATGCTCTACGGCACCGCCGTGGTGGTGGCGCTGTACCTGGCGGAGCAGTGGGTCTTTCTGCGCATCTTCGGCCTGCAGGCGCTGCGCGAGACCGACGCCGTGGGCGCGGCGCTGATGGCCATCGTCGCCGGCCCCCATGGCGCCATGCTGCTGAGCGTGCTGGTGTGCCTGACCGCGCTGTCGACCATCAACGGCACCATCTTCACCGGCGCACGGGTGTACTACGCGCTCGGGCAGGACGTGCCGGTGCTGCGCCGCCTGGGCGGCACGCCGTCCAACGCGCTGATCGTGCAGGGGCTCATCACCCTGGTGCTGGTGGCGTTCGGCGCGCTGACCGATGGCAGCGGCGTCAACACCATGGTGGCCTACACGGCCCCGGTGTTCTGGCTGTTCATGCTGCTGGTGGGCGCCTCGTTGATCGTGTTCCGCCTGCGTGACCCGCAGCGCGAGCGGCCGTTTCGTGTGCCGCTCTATCCCTTGACGCCGCCGCTGTTCTGCGCCACCTGCGCCGGCTTGCTGTATTCGAGCGCGCTCTACGCAGGCCCCGGCGCGCTGGCCGGCCTGGCCGTGCTGGCCATCGGGCTGCCGCTGGTCATCCGTTACGGCCAGCCGCAGCCGCGGCTGGATAGCTGACCGCCAGCACCTCGATGCCCTGCGGCCCGCTGGGCGTGAGCAGCGTCAGCTCGTCGCCCTCGCGCGCGCCCAGCAAGGTGCGTGCGATGGGCGAGATCCACGAGACCTGGCCCTGCAGGCTGTCGGCTTCGTCGATGCCCATGATGGTCACGGTGCGCTCGATGCCGCTGTCGTTCTCCACGTAACGCACCGTCGCGCCAAAGAAGATCTGGTCGCTGCCGTGGTGCACGCTGGGGTCGGCCACCACGGCGATGTCCAGCCGCTTGGTCAGGAAACGGATGCGCCGGTCGATCTCGCGCAGGCGTTTCTTGCCGTAGAGGTAGTCGCCGTTTTCCGAGCGGTCGCCATTGCTCGCCGCCCAGTGCACGATCTCGACGATGCGCGGGCGCTCCTGGTCGATCAGGTCCATCAGCTCGGCGCGCAGCCGCGCCTCGCCCGCCGGGGTGATGTAGTTCTTGCCCTGGCTGGACGCGGGCAGGTCCGGCAACGCCAGATCGTCGTCATCGTCGTCGCCATCCGGCTCTTTCGTGAAAGCCTTGTTCACGGTGGGGGTCGCTCCTGTCGATTCGGGGGCTGCACACGGCCGGCCCCATGGCTTGCGAGAATAGCCGAAGCCTTCGCGCCCCTGGGCTCGGCCCGCCGCGCGAACAAACATTAGGTGAAAACCCGAAAACCTGCGACAATCGCTGGCTTGGCTGTCTTTTTGCATTCAGACAGCCATTTTTCCCGCATCTCCTTCACACACTTGGCTCGGCGCCCCGACCCGCCTGCTTGTCAGTTCAAGCAGGCCGCGCCAGAAAGCCCCCGTACCTACCCCTGCCCACCCGGCTCACAGCCGGACGCGGCAGGATGACCCGGACGGGCGTCGTTTGATGGTTGATGTTTTGTTGACCACAACGAGAGTGATGTGCCCGCCCGCCGTGCCGTCGCATGCTGCCCGCCTTTCCTGGCCGGGGCTTGCGATCGTCCGTCCGCGCAAGCGCGCTGCTGCTCGTGGACCGATGGACTTTTTTTCCCAATGACTGACTCGCAACACACCACCGATCTCGAACTCGACACCGCCGTGCTGGACACCGTTGTGTCGGACGCAAGCGCCGAGATCGCCTCTGAAGAAATCGCCGCCGAGGCCGCGCTGCCCAATGGCTTCGTCAAGCTGGGCCTAGCCCCTGAGCTGGTGCAGGCCGTGGCCGACCTGGGCTACACCCAGCCCACCGCCGTGCAGGAGCAGGCCATCCCCAAGGCCCTGCCCGCCGCCGATGAAGCCCAGGGCTTCATCGACCTGATGGTCTCCAGCCAGACCGGCAGCGGCAAGACCGCCGCCTTCCTGCTGCCCGTGCTGCACACCCTGATCCAGCTGCAGGCCGAAGCCGAAGCCAACGCCAAGGCCGAGTACGAGCGCCTGGCCGCTGAAGCCGCCGAGCGCGGCGAAGCCCCGCCCAAGAAGCCCAAGCGCAAGAACCCGCTGCAAAACCGTAACTTCAGTGCCGCCACCCCCGGCGCGCTGGTGCTGTGCCCCACGCGTGAACTGGCGCAACAGGTCGCGCACGACGCCATTGAACTGGTCAAGCATTGCCGCGGCCTGCGCGTGGCCAACGTGGTCGGCGGCATTCCCTACCAGGTGCAGATCCAGCGCCTGCAGAACGCCAACCTGGTGGTGGCCACACCGGGCCGCCTGCTGGACCTGCAGCGCTCGATGCAGATCAAGCTCGACCAGGTGAAATTCCTGGTGGTCGACGAAGCCGACCGCATGCTCGACCTGGGCTTTTCGGAAGACCTGGCCGAACTCAATGACCTGACGGCCGAGCGCCAGCAGACCATGATGTTCAGCGCCACCTTCGCGCCGCGCATCCAGCAACTGGCCGCACGCGTCATGCGCGAGCCGCAGCGCATCACCATCGCCAGCCCGCAGGAAAAGCACGCCAACATCAAGCAAAAGCTGTTCTGGGCCGACAACACCGCGCACAAGCGCAAGCTGCTCGACCACTGGCTGCGCGACGCCTCGATCGACCAGGCCATCGTCTTCGCCAGCACGCAAGTCGAGTGCGACGGCCTGGCCAACGACCTGCAGCAGGACGGCTTCTCGGCCGTGGCGCTGCACGGTGCGCTCAGCCAAGGTCTGCGTAACCGCCGCCTGATGGCGCTGCGCAACGGCCAGGTGCAGATCCTGGTGGCCACCGACGTGGCCGCGCGCGGCATCGACGTGCCCACGATCACGCACGTCTTCAACTTCGGTCTGCCCATGAAGGCCGAGGACTACACCCACCGCATCGGCCGCACCGGCCGTGCCGGCCGCGACGGCCTGGCCGTGACCTTCGCCGAGTTCCGCGACCGCCGCAAGATCTTCGAGATCGAGAGCTACAGCAAGCAGCCCTTCAAGGCCAACAAGATCCCCGGCCTGGAGCCGCAGCAGCGTTTCCCCTCGGCCGCTGAAGAAGGCCGTGGCAACGGTCGCGGCGGTCCTTCCCGTCACGGCAAGGGCGGCGGTGGCCGTGGCGCGCCTCAGGGTCGCGGCAGCTTCGGCGGCGGTCACTTCCAGAACGCCCACCACGGCGGTGGCCGTGACGGCGGCGAAGGCTTTGGCCGCCCGCGCGGCTTTGGCGAGCGCAGCGAATTCGCCAACCGCACCGGCTTCAACGACCGCTTCAACAGCCGCGGTGGCGAAGGCGGTGGTTTTGGCGACCGTCGTGCCGCAGCACCGCGCGATGCCCGTGGCGGCGATCCGCGCTTTGACAATCACGGCAGCGCCCGCCCGTCCTACCGCGACGGTGGCGACCAGCGCCCGGCCGCCCACCGCCCGGCCAAGCCGGCCGGCAAGGTGTTCGTGCCGCGCGATGCGCAAAAGCGCGCACGCCGCACCGAACGCTGATTTCGCCGACTGAAGGCCAGGCTCACCCGAGCCTGTGCCATCCCACCGGGGGCCGCAAGGCCCCCGCTTTCGTTTGCGGCCCGCGCCGCGCCAGCGACAATCCCGCCATGCAGCTCCAAGACATTCTTTACTCGCAGGGTTTCGGCACACGGCGCGTGTGCGCCGGCCTGGTCCAGCAAGGCCACGTGGCCTGCCGTGCCAAGGACGAACACGACTTCACGGTCACGCAGGACGCCACGCTCGACCTTGCACCCGAAGGCCTGCGACTGCGTGTGCAAGGCGTCGAATGGCTTTACCAGGACAAGGCCTATGTGCTGCTGCACAAGCCCGCTGGCACCGAGTGTTCGCACAAACCTTCGGCGCACCCCAGCATCTACACCTTGCTGCCCGCGCCGCTGCGCCAGCGCCCGGCCAAAGGTGCGCTCCAGGGCGTGCAGGCCGTTGGCCGGCTGGACCAGGACACCACCGGCTTGCTGCTGCTGAGCGACGACGGCCAGTTCATCCACCGCATGAGCTCACCCAAAAAGCACCTGCCCAAGGTCTACGAGGTGACGACCAAACACCCGCTCGACGAGCGGCAGGTCCAGCGGCTGCTAGCCGGCGTGGTGCTCGACGACGATCCGCGGCCCGTGGCGGCCGCGGCCTGCGAGATCGTTGCGCCCCACCATCTGCAGTTGACCCTCACGCAGGGCAAGTACCACCAGGTCAAACGGATGCTGGCGGCCGTGGGCAACCGGGTCGAGGGCCTGCACCGCTCACGCATCGGCGGCCTGGTGCTGCCGCCCGATCTGGCACCCGGCCAATGGCGCTGGCTGAACGAAGCCGACCTGAATCAGCTAAGCGCCCCCCGAAGCGCCTGACGGCGCCTCCCCTCACTGGGGGCGACAGCACCGGCCGGGCCAAGCCCGGCCACGCTGTCACTGGCGAGGGCATCACCCCCTCTGCCGACGACACCGACATGCGGGCGCCGGCCGCGCACGGTATGCTCGCGCGCATGAACCTGCTGCTCTCTTCCTTCTGGCGCGCCGTCGGGCAATGCCTGCTGCCGCGCGTCATCGTGCTGTCGCTGCTGCCGCTGGTGCTGCTGACGCTGCTGGCGGGGCTGGGCACTTATTTCTACTGGAATGCCGCGATCGGCGCGGTGCATGGCTGGCTCGACAGCTGGGGCTGGGTCAACGCGGCGCTGGCCTGGCTGGGCTCGGCCCAGAGCGCGACCTTCAAGGAGGTGCTGGCGCCGCTGGTCGTGTTGCTGCTGGCCACGCCGCTGCTGGTCATCGTCTGCCTGCTGGTGGTGGGGCTGATCCTCACGCCCATCATGTCGCGGCTGGTCGCCCGCCGGCGTTTTCCCCATCTGGAGCGCAAGCACGGCGCGACGCTGGCCGGCAGCCTGACCTGGGCCACCTGGTCGACGCTGATCGCCGTGGTGGCGCTGGCCGTGAGCTTGCCGCTGTGGTTCGTGCCGCCGCTGCTGCTCATCCTTCCGCCGCTGATCTGGGGCTGGCTGACCTACCGCGTCATGAGCTACGACGCGCTGGCCGAGCACGCCAGCAAAGACGAGCGCGTCGAAATCATGCGTGAGCACCGCTACTGGCTGCTGGGCATGGGCGTGGTCTGCGGCCTGCTGGGCACGGCGCCGGCCGTGCTGTGGGCCTCGGGCATTCTTTTCGCGCTGGCCTTCGTGGTGCTGATCCCGCTGGCCATGTGGCTCTACACCCTGGTGTTCGCCTTCTCCGGCCTGTGGTTCGCCAACTACACGCTGGGCGCGCTGGAGGCCCGGCGCCTGCGCGCCTACCAGGCCGCCACGCCCACACCGATCCCGCCGCCCGCGTCCAGCGACACGCCCGCCGCAGCGCACGCGCCCTTGCCGCCGCCCTGATCCTGGCCACGCCGCCCTTCACTTCGCTTATTCTTTTCAAGAGAGCCCTCATGTCCACGACCCCCTCGACCGCCACGCCCGAGCAGGGCACGGCCTTCGGCCTGCTCATCATCGGCGACGAAATCCTCTCGGGCAAACGCGCCGACAAGCACCTGGCCAAGAACATCGAACTGCTGGCCGCGCGCGGCCTGCACCTGTCCTACGCCGAGTACCTGGGCGACGACCGCCAGCGCATCACCGCCGCGCTCAAGCGCGCCTTCGACAGCGGCGACGTGGTGTTCTCCTGCGGCGGCATTGGCGCCACGCCCGACGACCACACGCGCCAGTGCGCCGCCCAGGCGCTGGGCCGGCCGCTGGAGCTGCACCCGCAGGCGGCCGAGCTGATCCGCGAACGCATGCAGGACGTCGCGCGCGAACAGGGCATCCCCTACGAGCCCGACCGCCCGGACAACGTGCACCGGCTCAACATGGGCGTGTTCCCGCAGGGCGCGCGCATCATTCCCAACCCCTACAACAAGATCCCGGGCTTTTCAGTCGGCCGCGTGCACTTCGTGCCGGGCTTTCCGGTGATGGCCTGGCCCATGATGGAATGGGTGCTGGACTTCGAAT
This sequence comes from Paracidovorax wautersii, assembly GCA_009912175.1. Lineage (GTDB taxonomy): Bacteria > Pseudomonadota > Gammaproteobacteria > Burkholderiales > Burkholderiaceae_C > Comamonas_F > Comamonas_F wautersii_A. Next base: position 53,978 of record WNDQ01000013.1, read on the forward strand.
ACGCCGAGCGCCACCGCGCGCAGAACTGGTCGGAGCGCTCGGCCATCGTCCAGGGCGCCATGGAGTCGCGCCTGGTGCCGCTCATGGAACGCATCGAGGCGGAATTCCCCGGCGTCAAGGTCTTCAGCCTGCCCAGCGTCGACCACCCGCAGTACGGTGTGCACATCGAACTGGGCGTCAAGGGCCGGGGCCCCGTGGTGGCCGACGCCTATGCCAGCCTGCGGGCCGAACTCATCGCCTTGGGGCACCCCATCATCACCGAATTGGTGCAATAAATTAAAAACGCACCAAATTGGTATTTATCTCCATGTAAAGAACCAATTTGGTGCAATCAATGGGCGCCATGCGTCATCCAGGCCGCCGCCATTCGCTTCCAGATGGTGCGGGTGCAGCCTTTTGGACGACGTCTGCTTGGCACAGATTCTGCATTTAGGTGCGGGCCAATGTTAGAGTCGGCCGGTCTCGAAAACCCATTCGCAGATACCCCTGACCGCCCGCTCGATTTTTCAACCTGGAGAGTTTTAGATGACGAAGACCGTCGCCGACGTGATGAAGCTGGTGAAGGAGAACGAAGTCAAGTTTGTCGACTTCCGCTTCACTGATACCCGTGGCAAGGAACAGCACGTGACCGTGCCGATCTCCCACTTCGACGAAGACAAGTTCACGTCGGGCCACGCGTTCGACGGTTCGTCCATCGCTGGCTGGAAGGGCATCGAAGCGTCCGACATGCTGCTGCTGCCGGACCCCAACACCGCCAACATCGACCCGTTCTTCCAGGAAACCACGCTGTTCCTGACCTGCGACGTGCTCGAGCCCAGCGACGGCAAGGCCTATGACCGCGACCCGCGCTCCATCGCCAAGCGCGCCGAAGCCTACCTGAAGTCCTCCGGCCTGGGCGACACCGCCTACTTCGGACCGGAACCCGAATTCTTCATCTTCGACAACATCCGCTGGAACACCGACGCCTCGGGCTCCTTCTTCAAGATCGAAGAATACGAAGCGCCCTGGAACAGCGGCGCCAAGCTCGACGACGGCAACAAGGGCCACCGTCCCACCACCAAGGGCGGCTACTTCCCCGTGCCCCCCGTCGACAGCACGCAAGACCTGCGCGCCGAGATGGTCCTGGTGCTCGAATCCCTGGGCATCCCGGTCGAAGTGTTCCACCACGAAGTGGCGGGCGCTGGCCAGAACGAAATCGGCACCAAGTTCAGCACGCTGGTCGGGCGCGCTGACTGGACCCAGGTGCTGAAGTACGTGGTCTGGAACGTGGCTCACTCCTACGGCAAGACCGCCACCTTCATGCCCAAGCCCATCGTGGGCGACAACGGCTCGGGCATGCACGTGCACCAGTCCGTGTGGAAGGACGGCAAGAACCTGTTCGCCGGCGACGGCTACGGCGGCCTGTCGGACTACGCGCTGTACTACATCGGCGGCATCATCAAGCACGCCCGCGCGCTGAACGCCATCACCAACCCCGGCACCAACAGCTACAAGCGCCTGGTCCCCGGCTTCGAAGCCCCGGTCAAGCTGGCCTACTCGGCCAAGAACCGCTCGGCCTCGATCCGCATTCCCTACGTGGCCAACCCCAAGGGCCGCCGTATCGAAGCGCGTTTCCCCGATCCTTCGGCCAACCCCTACCTGTGCTTCTCGGCCCTGCTGCTGGCCGGTCTGGACGGCGTGGAAAACAAGATCCATCCGGGCGAAGCCGCCACGAAGGACCTCTACCACCTGCCCCCGGAAGAAGACAAGCTGATCCCGACCGTGGCCCACAGCCTGGATCAAGCGCTGGAAGCCCTGGACGCCGACCGTGCCTTCCTGACCAAGGGCGGCGTGTTCACCGACAGCTTCATCGACGCCTACATCGACCTCAAGATGACGGAAGTGACCCGCCTGCGCCAGGCCACGCACCCGATCGAGTTCGACATGTACTACTCGCTGTAAGCTTCGGCACACAGCCCCACCGGCCCGGCCGGGAAAGGACGCCTCGGCGTCCTTTTTCGTCACAGGGCCGATTCATTCCTCCTGACCATGAAGACCGCACTCGTTCTCGCAAGCCTGGCTGGCGCCCTGGCAGCGGCGCTGCCCGCGCACGCACAGGACACGCGCGTCTACCGCTGCGGCAACGAGTACACCAATGACGCCCGTGCGACGGCCGCGGGCGGCTGCCGTTTGCTCGAAGGCGGGCAGGTCACCATCTTGCAAAGCCGACCGCCCACGCCCGGCATCCCCGGCACGCAGACCGGCGCCAACGCGGTCGCCACCGCTCCGTCGCCTGCCACGCGCATCGACAGCACCGCCCAGCGCAGCCGCGATCAGCAGGCCCGCCAGATCCTGGGCGCCGAGCTCGACAAGAGCCTCACCCGCCTGCGCGAGCTGCAGGCCCAATACCAGGACGGCCAGCCCGAGCGCCAGGGCAACGAGCGCAACTACCAGCGCTACCTGGACCGTGTGGCGCAGCTCAAGGTCGATATCGAACGCACCCAGAGCGACATCGACGGGCTGCAGCGCGAGATCAGCCGCCTGCCACCGGCCAACTGACGCGGCGACGCGCCCTTCTCCAACTTTCCTCGGCGAGACCCTCCATGCCTTCGACTCGCACCCCGCTCTTTCCGTCCACGTCACCGGCCCCACCACGCCGCCTGCAGTCGCTGGACCTGCTGGCCACCCTGGTGGCCGTGGTCCGGCACGACGGCACGGTGCTGTACGCCAACACCGCTTTCGAAGACGCCATGGGCATTTCCCGGCGGACCATCGAAGGCCGCCTCATGCCCGACTTCCTGGGCCAGGACGACCTGCTCATGCAGGCGCTCGAAGGCGCGGGCTCCCACGCTTTTTCAGCGCTGCGTTACGACGGCACGCTGCAGCGCCCCCACCACGACCCGATGGCCGTGCACGTCATCGTCACGCGCGGCGAGAAGGGCGACGAATTCGTCGTCGAGATGCTGCCGCAGGACATGCAGGTGCGCCAGGAGCGCGAGGACCGGCTGCTCGACCAGGCCAAGGCCAACAAGGAGCTCATCCGCAACCTGGCGCACGAGATCAAGAACCCGCTGGGCGGCATCCGCGGCGCGGCGCAGCTGCTGCAGATGGAAGTCGAGTCGCGCGAGCTGATCGAGTACACGCAGGTCATCATCCACGAGGCCGACCGCCTGCAGACCCTGGTCGACCGGCTGCTCGCGCCCCACCGCAAACCGCACGTGGTGACCGACGTCAACATCCACGAAGTGTTCGACCGCGTGCGCGCCGTCGTGCAGGCCGAGTTCCCGCGCGGCCTGACCATCGATCGCGACTTCGACGCCTCGATTCCCGAGTTCCGCGGCGACCGCGAGCAGTTGATCCAGGCCATTCTGAACATCGCCCACAATGCGGCGCAGGCGCTGGTCGAGCGCATTGCCGCGGGCGATGCGCTCATCACTTTCAGGACCCGCATCGCGCGCCAGGTCACCTTCGGCAAGCAGCGCTACCGGCTGGCACTGGAATTGCATGTCATCGACAACGGACCGGGTATCCCGCCGTCGATCATGGACCGCATCTTCTATCCGCTGGTCTCCGGACGCGAAGGCGGATCGGGCCTGGGGCTCACGCTGGCACAAACCTTCATTCAGCAGCACCATGGCATGATCGAATGCGAGAGCGTGCCCGGCCGTACCGATTTCAAGATTCTGATCCCGCTGCCGTGAACCGACGGAAGTCGCTCGCCAGGGCAACCTCCCGACGAACACAGCGGCCCAACCTGAGGTAGTACCGCCCATGAAGCCCATCTGGATTGTTGATGACGACCAGTCGATCCGGTTTGTGCTGGAAAAGGCCTTGCTGCGCGAAGATCTGCCCACGCGCAGCTTCACCAACCCGCGCGAAGTCCTGGCCGCGCTCGACGACGACGACATCGACCACCAGGGCCCGCAGGTTCTGGTCAGCGACATCCGCATGCCGGGCGGCTCGGGCCTGGATCTGCTCGACAAGATCAAGGCCCGCCTGCCGGGCCTGCCCGTCATCATCATGACGGCCTTCTCCGACCTGGACTCGGCCGTCTCGGCCTTCCAGGGCGGCGCCTTCGAATACCTGCCCAAGCCCTTCGACCTGCCCAAGGCGGTCGAGCTGATCCGCCGCGCCGTCGAGGAAAGCCAGCGCGAGGAAGTCACCGAAGAGCGCATGGCCGCCACGCCCGAGATGCTGGGCCAGGCCCCCGCCATGCAGGACGTGTTCCGTGCCATCGGCCGGCTGTCGCAAAGCAATGTGACGGTGCTGATCACGGGTGAATCGGGCGCCGGCAAGGAGCTGGTCGCGCGCGCGCTGCACAAGCACTCGCCGCGCCACAGCGGCCCCTTCGTGGCCATCAACACCGCCGCCATTCCCAAGGACCTGCTGGAGTCCGAACTGTTCGGCCACGAACGCGGCGCCTTCACCGGCGCGCAGACCATGCGGCGCGGGCGTTTCGAGCAGGCCGAGGGCGGCACGCTGTTCCTCGACGAAATCGGCGACATGCCGTTCGACCTGCAGACGCGGCTGCTGCGTGTGCTCTCCGACGGCCACTTCTACCGCGTGGGCGGCCACAGCGCCGTCAAGGCCAATGTGCGCGTGATCGCCGCGACCCACCAGCACCTGGAGCAGCGCGTCAAGGAAGGTGGTTTCCGCGAGGACTTGTTCCACCGCCTCAACGTCATCCGCCTGCGCCTGCCCGCGCTGCGCGAACGCAAGGAAGACGTGCCGGCCCTCACCCGCCACTTCCTGCAGCAAAGCGCCAAGCAGCTCGGCGTGGAGCCCAAGCGCATCTCCGAAGCGGCGCTGGCCGTGCTCGGCGGCTTTGCTTTCCCGGGCAACGTGCGCCAGCTCGAAAACATCTGCCACTGGCTGACCGTGATGGCCCCGGCCCAGGTGATCGAAGTCAAGGACCTGCCGCCGGAAGTCCTGCCCGCCCACGCAGCGGCGTCGCCCGTCAGCGCCGCCAGCGACGTGCTCGCGGCGGCGGTGTCGTACGTGCCGGCGCCCGACGTACCGGGCACGGCCACCGGCCACACGCTCGAGCCCCTGCAGGCCACCGCGTCCATCCCCGGCGCGCAGGTGCCGCCAGCCGCGGCCCTGCCCGCGACGACCGGTGCCGATTCCTGGGAACTGGGCCTGGAGCAGGAAGCCAAGGCGCTGCTGGAAGCCGGTCACCCCGACGTGTGGGACCAGCTCACGCGCCGCTTCGAGTCGCACCTCATCCACATCGCGCTGCTCAACACACGTGGTCGGCGCATCGAGGCCGCGCAGAAGCTGGGCATCGGGCGCAACACCATCACACGCAAGATCCAGGAACTGGGCCTGGAAGACTAGCCCGCGAACAGCCCCGCCGGCACGCCCGGGCTGTCCAGGCGCCCCCTGAACAGGCCGCCCGCCAAGGGCTCGGCGGCCTGCTGTTCGGCCGTGAGTCCGCTGCGTGCGGTCGTGATGTAGAGCGTGCGCAGGTCGGCGTCGCCAAAGGCGCAGTTGGTGACGTGGCTGGCGGGCAGCGTGATGCGGCACAGCTCGGCCGCGCTCTGCGGGTCGTGACAGGTGACGCAGGCGCCGCCCCAATGCGCAATCCAAAGGCGCCCGGCCGCGTCGGTCGTCATGCCGTCGGGCAGGCCATCGGCTGGCGCCAACTGGTGCCACGGGCGCCGCCTCGACACCGTGCCGGCATCCCTGTCGAAGTCGTAGGCATGGATCTGGTTGAGCGGCGTGTTGCTGAAGTACAGCGTGCGGCCGTCGGCCGACCAGGTCGGGCCGTTGGTCACCACAAAACCATCGTCATGCCGCGTGCAGCGGCCGTCGGCGTCGTAGCGGTAGAGCGCGCCGGTGGGCGCCTGGCAGTCGAAGTCCATGCTGCCAGCCCAGAAGCGGCCGCGAGCGTCGCACTTGCCGTCGTTGAAGCGGTTGCCGATGCGCTCACGCTCGGGCTGGTGCAGGTAGCGCGGCTTGGCGTCATTGCCGGGCGCGGTGGTGTCGAACAGCGCAAAACCGTGGCGCAGCGTGATCAAGAGGCCGGGCGCCGAGGCGCGCTCGGCAACCGCGGAGATTTCCTCGTCGAAAGTCCAGGTGCGCTGCGCGCCGGTGGCCGGCTCGTAGCGGAACAGGCGTGGCGTGAGGATGTCGACCCAGTACAGCGCCTGCTCGCGCGGCGACCACAGCGTGCCTTCGCCCAGGTTGGCGCCGGCGGGCCAGACGCATTCGAGCGCGCCCGCAACCGACGGTGCAGGCGATGAGGAAAAGGGGCTTGTTGTCTCGTTCATTCTTTTTTCCGGATCCAGTTGGCTTGACGCCATGGATCGTATCAAGGCATATTGATAACGGAAATTAAAAATTAAGGCATAGATTGATATGCATATTGCAATGTCACATGCCATGAACTCTGGAGACCTGCCTTGAATTCCCCCCAACTGTCCATTCATCCCAGCCTGAAGGACCGCGCGGTCTTTGTCACCGGTGGCGGCAGCGGCATCGGCGCGGCCATCGTCAGCGCGTTTGCCGCGCAAGGCGCGCGCGTGGCCTTTGTCGACATCGCCGAGCGCGCGAGTGCCGAACTGGCGCAACAGATCGAGGCGGCGGGCCACGCCGCGCCCTGGTGGCGTGTCTGCGACGTGCGCGACATCGCCGCGCTGCAGCAGGCCGTGGCCGACGCGGCCGCCGAGGTGGGCGACTTCGCGGTGCTGGTCAACAACGTGGCCAGCGACGACCGCCACACGCTCGAATCGGTCACGCCCGACTACTACGACAACCGCATGGCCATCAACGAGCGGCCCGCGCTGTTCGCGATCCAGTCGGTGGTGCCGGGCATGAAACGGCTGGGTTTTGGCTCGGTGATCAACCTGGGCTCGACCGGCTGGCAGAGCAAGAGCGGCGGCTACCCCTGCTATGCCATCGCCAAGTCGTCGGTCAACGGCCTCACGCGCGGGCTGGCGGTGGAGCTGGGGCGTGATCGCATCCGCATCAACACGGTCTCGCCCGGCTGGGTGATGACCGAGCGGCAGGTCGCGCTGTGGCTCGACGAGGAAGGCGAGCAGGCGCTCAAGCGCAACCAGTGCCTGCCCGACAAGCTGATGCCGCAGGACATTGCGCGCATGGTGCTGTTCCTGGCCTCGGACGACGCCAAGATGTGCACGGCACAGGAGTTCATCGTCGACGCCGGCTGGACCTGATCAGTCGATCTCCAGCTTGCGGCCGTAGACGCTCAGGCTCGCGGTCTTGAGCGCCTTCATCATCACCTTCGCCGCGGGCGAGAGCAGCCGGTCGGTGCGCGTGATGATGCCGAAGGCGTCCATGTGGCAGGGCATGTCCAGCGGCAGCAGCGACACGATGCCGTGCGACGCGTAGTAGCGCGCCACGTCGGCCGCCAGCACCGCCACCATGTCGCTTTGCTGCAGCATGCGCGTGATGAACAGCAGTGCCGAGCTTTCGATGGTGTTGGTCGGCGGCGCCAGGCCCTCTTCCTGGAACATCAGCTCGAAACGATGCCGCAGCACGCTGCCCGCGGGCGGCACGATCCAGCCGGCGCCCACCACGTCACGCAGCGTCAGGCCGCTCACGCCCAGCAGCGGATGGCCGGGGTGCACCAGCGCACACACCGACTCCTCGCTCAACGCCTCGTAGCGCAGCTGCGACTTGTCGTGCTCGGCGAACAGCCGCGCCACCAGGATGTCGAGCTTGCCCTGCTCCAGCCGCTCGATCAGCTCCGGGCTGTTCTCGATCTCCAGCGACACCCGCAGGTCGGGCTGCTCGCGCTTGACCATGGCCACGGCGGGCGGCATCAGCGTCAGGGCCGGCGCGGTGATGGCGCCCACGCTCACCTGCCCGAAACGACCGGCCTTGAGCGCCGTGAGTTCGTCGTGCGCCTGGTTCAGGCTGGCCAGCGCCACACGCGCATGGCGGATCATGGTTTCGCCATACCAGGTCGCCCGCATGCCGCGCGGCAGGCGCTCGAACAACGGCACCTCCAGCACGTCTTCCAGGTCCTTGAGCAGCTTGGAGGCGGCCGGCTGCGTCATGTTGAGCACTTGCCCGGCGCGGTGGATGTTGCCTTCCTCGGCCAGGGCGACCAGCAGCAGCAGTTGCCGGGTCTTGAGGCGGGCGCGGATGAACCAGTGGTTGTAGTTGGTCATTGCTTCTAGGGAAACGAAGGTCTGAAAGGGTTTTCCAGAATCCGGCGGTCGATATGCATTTTGTCTAAAAAACGATTGGATCGATATCGATTCTGTTCCTAGACTCGCTTCAGAACCAACAAGAGAGACAAGGGCCACGCCACGGTGATTCACGGCGAGATCCATCAGAACGTGCGGCAATACATCAATGGCCGCTGGGAAACCAGCGCGACCACGGGTGTGAGCGTCAACCCCTCGGACACCCGCGAAGTGGTGGCCGAGTACGCACGTGCCGATCGCCGCCAGGCCGAGGCTGCCATCCGCGCGGCCACCGAGGCTTTTCCCCACTGGAGCCACAGCACCCCGCAGCGGCGCGCCGACGTGCTCGACCGCATCGGCGCCGAACTGATCGCACGCAAGGACGACCTGGGCCTGCTGCTGGCGCGCGAGGAAGGCAAGACGCTGCCCGAGGCCGTGGCCGAAGTGGTCCGCGCGGGCCAGATCTTCAAGTTCTTCGCGGGCGAAGCCCTGCGTGGCGGGGGCGGCGATCACGTGGCCTCGGTGCGCGCCGGCGTGCAGGTCGATGTCACGCGCGAGCCGGTCGGCGTGGTCGGGCTCATCACGCCGTGGAACTCGCCCTTCGTCATTCCCGCCTGGAAGATCGCGCCCGCGCTGGCCCACGGCAACAGCGTGGTGTTCAAGCCGGCCGAACTGGTGTCGGGCTGCGGCTGGGCGCTGGCCGAGATCATCAGCCGCGCCGCGCTGCCGGCAGGCGCCTTCAACCTGGTGATGGGCGGCGGCCGTGAAGTCGGACAGGCGCTGGTCGACAGCGCGCTGGTCGATGCGCTGAGCTTCACGGGTTCCGTGGCCAATGGCGAGCGCATCCTGCACGCCGCGGCCGCCCGGCGCGCCAAGGTGCAGGTCGAAACAGGCGGCAAGAGCACGCTGGTGGTGCTGGCCGATGCCGACCTGGACCGCGCCGTCGACTGCGCGGTGCAGGGCGCCTACTTTTCCGCGGGCCAGCGCTGCACGGCGTCGAGCCGGCTGATCGTCGAAGCGGCCGTGCACGACGCCTTCGTGGCCCGGCTGCGCCAGCGGCTCCAGGCCCTGAAGATCGGCCATGCGCTGGAGCGCGGCATCGACATCGGCCCGGTGGCCGACGCCGAACGCCTGCGGCAGAACCTGGCCTGGGTCGGCATCGCGCGCGAGGAAGGCGCCGAGCACGTCTGGGGCGGCGAAGCGCTGGCGCACGCCACGCCCGGCCACTACATGAGCCCGGCGCTGTTCCTGGCCCAACCCACGCATCGCATCGCACGCGAAGACGTCTTCGGCCCGCTGGCCTGCGTGCTGCGCGCTGATGGCTACGACGAGGCGCTGGCGCTGTGCAACGACACGCCCTTCGGCCTGTGCGCGGGCATCTGCACCAACTCGCTCAAGCACGCCATGCATTTCAGGCGCCATGCCGCCGTCGGCATGACGATGGTCAATCTGCCGACCGCGGGGGTGGACTTTCACGTGCCCCTGGGCGGTCGCAAGAGGTCGGGCTACGGGCCGCGCGAACCAGGGCGCCATGCCGCGGAGTTCTACACAACGGTCAAGACCGGCTACATGCTGGCCTGACCTAACCAGGAGTTTCATCACGCCAATCCGCAGGTCCTCGCATCACCAACAAGGAGACATCCCATGACCATGAATCGCCGCACCCTCAACACCGCGCTGGCCGCGGCCTCGCTTGCCGGCCTGCTGCCGGCCTCCGTCTACGCACAAAAGAAGATCGTGCTGGGTTTTGCCCAGGTCGGCGCCGAGAGCGAATGGCGCACTGCCAACACCGAGTCGATCAAATCCGCCGCCAAGGACGCCGGCATCGAGCTGAAGTTTTCCGACGCGCAGCAGAAGCAGGAAAACCAGATCAAGGCGATCCGCTCGTACATCGCGCAGAAGGTGGACGTGATCGCCTTCTCGCCCGTGGTCGAGTCGGGCTGGGAAACCGTGCTGCGCGAGGCCAAGGCCGCCAAGATTCCGGTGGTGCTGACCGACCGCGCCGTCAACACCAAGGACGACACGCTCTACGTGACCTTCATGGGATCGGACTTCGTCGAGGAAGGCCGCAAGGCCGGCCGCTGGCTGGTCGACAAGATGAAGGGCCAGACCGGCGACTTCACGCGCGCCAAGGGCAAGGAGGTGATGGAAGCCTTCCTGAAAGCCGAGGGCAAAAAGATCAACGTGCTGTTCGCGCACAACGACGACATGGCCATCGGCGCCATCCAGGCCATCGAGGAAGCCGGCCTGAAGCCCGCCAAGGACATCACGATCATCTCCATCGACGCCGTCAAGGGCGCCTTCGAAGCCATGATCGCCGGCAAGCTCAACGTGTCGGTCGAATGCAGCCCGCTGCTCGGGCCCCAGCTCATGCAGGCCGTCAAAGACATCAAGGACGGCAAGACGCTGCCCAAACGCATCGTGACCGAGGAAGGCATTTTCCCGATGGAAGTCGCCGCCAAGGAATTCCCCAACCGCAAGTACTGAGAGCGAGCACGCCCCATGAAACGCAATTTCCTCAAGGCCTCCGTGGCCATCGTCACGCTGGCGGTCGTCGGTTTTTCGCCGCTCGCGCAGGCGCAAGACAAGGGCCTGATCGCCATCTCCATGCCCACCAAGTCCTCGGCTCGCTGGATCGCCGACGGCGCCAACATGGTCCAGTACTTCAAGGACAAGGGCTACAAGACCGACCTGCAGTACGCCGACGACGACACCCCCAACCAGCTCGCGCAGATCGAGAACATGGTGACCAAGGGCGCCAAGGTTCTGGTCATTGCCGCCATCGACGGCACCACGCTGTCCGACGTGCTGCAAAAGGCTGCCGACAAGGGCGTGAAGGTCATCGCCTACGACCGGCTGATCCGGGGCTCGAAGAACGTCGACTACTACGCCACCTTCGACAACTTCCAGGTCGGCGTGCTGCAGGCGCAGTCGATCGAGAAGGCGCTGGATCTGAAGAGCGGTAAGGGCCCGTTCAACATCGAGCTGTTCGGCGGCTCGCCCGACGACAACAACGCCGCGTTCTTCTACAACGGCGCGCTCTCGGTGCTCAAGCCCTACATCGACAGCGGCAAGCTGGTGGTGCGCAGCAAGCAGATGGGCATGGACAAGGTCGGCACGCTGCGCTGGGACGGCGCGGTGGCGCAGGCACGCATGGACAACCTGCTGTCGGCCTTCTACACCAAGGACCGCGTTGACGCGGTGCTCTCGCCCTACGACGGCATCTCCATCGGCATCCTCTCGTCGCTCAAGGGCGTGGGCTACGGCTCGGGCTCGCAGTCGATGCCCGTCGTGTCGGGGCAGGACGCCGAGATCCCGTCGATCAAGTCCATCCTGCGCAAGGAGCAGACCTCGACCGTGTTCAAGGACACGCGCGAGCTGGCCAAGGTGGCGGTGGCCATGGCGGACGCGATGCTCTCAGGCAAGACGCCGGAGGTGAACGACACCAAGACCTACAACAACGGCATCAAGGTCGTGCCCTCCTACCTGCTCAAGCCGGTCAGCGTGGATGCCTCGAACTGGAAGCAGGTGCTGGTCGACAGCGGCTACTACAAGGAAGGCCAGATCAAGTGAGCATGGCAGGCAGCAGCAGCCGTGGGGATGGCGCCGGCGGCGTCATTCTTGAGATGCGCGGCATCACCAAGACGTTTCCGGGCGTGAAGGCGCTGAGCAACGTCAACCTCCGCGTGCGCGCCGGAGAGATCCACGCAGTGGTCGGCGAGAACGGCGCGGGCAAGTCGACGCTCATGAAGGTCTTGAGCGGCGTCTACCCGTGCGACTCGTACTCCGGCGAGATCCACTTCGAGGGTGAGCTGCGCCGCTTCAAGGGCATCGATGACAGCGAGAAGCTCGGCATCATCATCATTCACCAGGAGCTGGCGCTGGTGCCGCTGCTGTCGATTGCCGAGAACATCTTCCTGGGCAACGAGATCGCCAGCGGCGGCGTGATCGACTGGTTCGCCGCTTATGCAAAAACGCGCGAGCTGCTCGCCAAGGTGGGCTTGCAGGAGCCGCCGACCACGCTGGTGACCAACCTGGGCGTGGGCAAACAGCAGCTGGTTGAAATTGCCAAGGCGCTGGCCAAGGAAGTGAAGCTGCTGATCCTGGACGAGCCCACCGCCAGCCTCAACGAGAAGGACAGCGACGCGCTGTTGATGCTGCTGCTGGAGCTCAAGCGCCAGGGTATCGCATCCATCCTGATCTCGCACAAGCTCAACGAGATCGCCAAGGTGGCCGATGCGATCACCGTGCTGCGCGACGGCGCAACGGTCGAGACCATGGACTGCCGCAGCCAGCCCATCAGCGAGGACCGCATCATCCGCGGCATGGTGGGCCGCGACATGGAACACCGCTATCCGCAGCGTTCGCCAAAGATCGGCCAGACCGTGTTCGAGGTGCGCGACTGGCGCGTGCACCACGCGCTGCACGCCGACCGCGAACAGATCAAGGGCGTGAGCCTGAACGTGCGCCAGGGCGAGATCGTCGGCATTGCCGGCCTGATGGGCGCGGGCCGCACCGAGCTGGCCATGAGCGTCTTCGGCAAGTCCTACGGCCAGCGCATCAGCGGCTCGGTCTTCATGCACGGCAAGCCGGTGGACGTGAGCACCGTGCGCCGCGCCATCGACCACGGCATCGCCTACGTCACCGAAGACCGCAAGGGCCTGAGGCTGGTTCTGGAGGAAGACATCCGCAAGAACATCAGCCTGGCCAACCTGGACGCGATTGCCGACAAATCGGTGATCGACAACGGGCGTGAATTCAAGGTGGCCAACGACTACCGCAAGGCACTCAACATCCGCTGCTCGGGCATCGAGCAACTGACCGTCAATCTCTCGGGCGGCAATCAGCAGAAGGTGGTGCTGAGCAAGTGGCTCTTCACCAAGCCCGAACTGCTGATCCTCGACGAGCCCACGCGCGGCATCGACGTGGGCGCCAAGTACGAGATCTACACCATCATCGACCAGCTCGCCAGCGAGGGCAAAGGCATTCTCATGATTTCTTCGGAACTGCCGGAATTGCTCGGCATGTGCGACCGCATCTACGTGATGAACGAGGGGCGCTTCGTCGCCGAATTTCCGGCGGCCGAGGCCTCGCAGGAACGCATCATGCACGCCATCGTGAACGCAGGAGGATCCGTTCATGTCGCAGCCTGAAATCAATGCGGTGCGAGCCGCCCCCCTGCGCCTTCGACGAACCACGTGGGTTTCCTGAAGAACAACCTGCGCGAATACGGCATGCTGATCTCGCTGATCGCGATCATGGCGCTGTTCCAGGTGCTGACCGACGGCACGCTGCTGCGCCCGCTCAACCTGACCAACCTGCTGCTGCAGAACAGCTACGTGGTCATCATGGCGCTGGGCATGCTGCTGGTGATCGTGGCGGGGCACATCGACCTGTCGGTCGGCTCGGTGTGCGGCTTCATCGGCGCACTGGCGGCGGTGCTGATGGTCCAGTACGAATGGCACTTCGTGCCCACGGCCATCATCAGCATCGCGGCGGGCGGGGTCATTGGCGCGGCGCAAGGCTGGTTCGTGGCCTTCCTCAAGATTCCGTCCTTCATCGTCACGCTCGCGGGCATGCTGGTGTTCAAGGGGCTCACGCTGGCGCTGCTGGCGGGGCAGTCGGTGGGGCCGTTCCCGGTGGAATTCCAGCGGCTCAGCTCGGGCTTCATTCCCGACCCGCTGGGCGGCGACGCCTTTCGCACCACCTCGCTGATCGTGGGCGCGCTGGCGGCGGTGGCGCTGGTGTTCTTCAAGCTGCGCGGCCGCGCCAAACTCAAGGCGCACGGCATGGAGCAGGAGCCCTATGCTTTCTTCCTCATCAAGAACCTGTTCTTTGCCGCGATCATTCTTTTCTTCAGCTACCTGCTGTCGACCTACAAGGGCCTGCCCAACGTGCTGATCGTGATGGCGGTGCTGATCGTGGTGTACGACTTCATCACCAACCGCACCACCATCGGCCGGCGCATCTACGCGCTGGGCGGCAACGAGAAGGCGGCGCGGCTGTCGGGCGTGAAGACGCAGCGGCTGGCATTTCTGACCTTCGTGAACATGGGCGCGCTGGCGGCGCTGGCCGGCCTGGTGTTCGCGGCGCGGCTGAACACGGCCACGCCCAAGGCGGGTCTGGGCTTCGAGCTCGACGTGATCGCGGCCTGCTTCATCGGCGGCGCCTCGGCCTCGGGCGGCGTGGGCCGCGTGATGGGCGCGGTGATCGGCGCCCTGATCATGGGCGTGATGAACAACGGCATGTCGATCCTGGGCATCGGCATCGACTACCAGCAGGTCATCAAGGGCCTGGTGCTGCTGGCGGCGGTGTTCATCGACGTCTACAACAAGAACAAGTAAGCCGCGCATGACAGACCGCACCGCCCGCCCCGTGCTTGCGCTTCGGGGCATCCACAAGCAGTTCAGCGGCATTCCGGCGCTGCGCGACGTGCAACTCGACCTGTACCCGGGCGAGATCCACGCGCTGATGGGGCAGAACGGTGCGGGCAAGTCCACGCTTATCAAGGTGCTGACGGGCGTGCTGCCGTCGAGCGGCGGCGAGATGCGGCTCGACGGCCAGGCCATCCGCCCCGCCTCACCGCTGGAGGCGCAGAAGCTGAGCATCAGCACGGTCTACCAGGAAGTGAATCTGTGCCCCAACCTGTCGGTGGCCGAGAACGTGTTCGCCGGGCGCTACCCACGCAAGGGCGTGACACAGGGCTTTCGTATCGACTGGGCGGCGGTGAACCGGCGCGCCGAAGAACTGCTGGCGCGCATCGGACTGGACATCGACGTGACGCGACTGCTGTCGAGCTATTCGGTGGCCGTGCAGCAGATGGTGGCCATTGCGCGTGCGCTGGGCGTGTCGGCCAAGGTGTTGATCCTGGACGAGCCAACATCGAGCCTGGACGACGACGAGGTCGAAAAACTGTTCGAGGTGCTGCGGCGGCTGCGCGGCGAAGGGCTGGCCATCGTCTTCGTCACGCACTTCCTCAACCAGATGTACGCGGTGTCGGACCGCATCACGATGCTGCGCAATGGCGCCTGGATCGGTGAATGGCGTGCGGCCGACTTGGGGCCGCAGGCGCTGATCGCCGCGATGCTCGGTCGCGAACTGGCGGCGCAGTCGGCCAGGCCTGCGGCCATGCCGACGTTCGACACGGCCGCGCCCGCGCTGCTGCAGATCGAAGGGCTGGGCCAGGCGGGCCAGTTGCAGGCGACCGACCTGCGCGTGCGCGCGGGCGAGGTCGTGGGCATCGCGGGCCTGCTGGGCGCCGGCCGCACGGAGCTGGCGCGGCTGCTGTTCGGGTTGGTGACGCCGGACCGCGGTGTGCTCAAGATCGACGGGCGCACCGTCGCGTTCTCGAACCCGGCGGACGCGGTCCGTGCAGGGCTGGCGCTGTGCCCCGAGGAAAGCAAGACCGACGGCATCGTCGCCGAGCTGTCGGTGCGCGAGAACATCGCCCTGGCCTTGCAGGCGCGGCTGGGCACGAAACGTTTCCTGTCGCATGCCGAGCAGACGGCGATGGCCGAGAAATTCGTCGCGTCGCTGGGCATCAAGACCGCGAGTGTGGAGACACCCATCGGGCTGCTGTCGGGCGGCAATCAGCAGAAAGCCATGATCGCGCGCTGGCTCGCGACCGAGCCGCGCCTGCTGATCCTGGACGAGCCCACGCGCGGCATCGACGTGGCGGCCAAGCAGGAAATCATGGAAGAGATTCTGCGGCTGGCGAAGGCGGGCATGGCGGTGATCTTCATCTCGTCGGAGATGAGCGAGGTGGTGCGTGTGGCGCACCGCATCGTGGTGCTGCGCGACCGCAAGAAGGTGGGCGAGCTGCCGGGCGGCTCGACCGAGGACGAGGTCTACGAAATGATTGCTGCGGCATGACGTGCTTGTTCTCTATTCGATGCCGATGCGGCGGTTGTTTGGGGCCGGCGCACACCGACGGGGTACTCCACTCCGCGAATGTCCCCCGCCCTTCGGACTCCTCCTTGATTTCGCTGCGTGGAGTACCCCATCGGCGTGCGCCTCGGGCGTCGCCATCGAACACGCCGCACCCTTGCAGCGCTTCTCGTGCACAGGGCATCGGGTACCTCCCGCAGCGAAATCAAGGAGGAGTCCGAAGGGCGGGGGACATTCGCGGAGGGAGATACCCGATGCCCTGTGCACGCGCCACCGACGCCAACATGCAGCGGAACCACTGACATGCTCGAAAAGAACAAAAAAAACATCCTGACCCGCGCGATGCAACATCGCCTGGCCTGGCCCGTGATCACGCTGTTGCTGCTGCTCGCCATCAACACGGCGTTCAACCCCAGCTTCCTCCACCTCGAATGGCGCGACGGCCATCTCTACGGCAGCCTGATCGACGTGCTCAACCGCGCAGCCCCCTTGATCCTCGTGTCGCTGGGCATGACGCTGGTGATCGCCACACGCGGCATCGACATCTCGGTGGGCGCGGTGGTCGCCATCCTCGGAGCCATCGGCATCGCGCTGGTGTGCGGGCTGTGGAACGGCCTGCTGGTGGCCAAGGTCGGCATGCAGCCCATCATCGCAACACTGATCCTGATGGTCGCGGGGCGCGGCATCGCGCAGCTGATTGCCGACGGGCAGATCATCACCATCTACTACAAGCCCTTCTTTTTCCTGGGCAGCGGCTACCTGCTGGGCCTGCCGTTCTCGCTGTTCATCGTGGCGGCGGTGTTCGTGCTGCTGTACCTCGCGATCACCCGCACGGCGCTGGGCCTGTTCATCCAGGCCGTGGGCATCAACCCGACGGCAGCGCGCGTGGCGGGTGTGCAGGCGCGGCGGCTGATCATCGGTGCGTACGCCTTCTGCGGCGCCTGCGCGGGCGTGGCGGGGCTGCTCATCAGCTCCAACGTGAAAAGCGCGGACGGCAACAACGCGGGCCAACTCATCGAGCTTGACGCGATTCTGGCGGTCACGCTGGGCGGCACGGCGCTGACTGGTGGACGCTTCAGCCTCGTGGGCAGCGTGATCGGCGCGCTCATCATCCAGACGCTGACCTACGCCATCTATTCGCTGGGCGTTCCGCCCGAGATCAACCTGGTGGTGAAAGCCGGTGTGGTGTTCGTGGTGATGCTGCTGCAGTCCCCCGAATTCCGGGCGGAGATCCGGTCGCTGGTACAGCGGCCGCCGCAAGAAGGACAGCGCCCATGAGCATGACCATGAAAACGGGCCCCTCTCCCCTGCCCTCTGCCGCGCATAGCAAAAGCAGCCGCACGGGACTCAACCCCAAATACCTGCCCCTGGCGGCGACGATTTCGCTGTTCGTGCTGGTGGCCACTTTGGGCTCAGTGTTCTATGACGGCTTCTTCTCGGCGCAGGTCTTCCTCAACCTGCTGATCGACAACGCCTTCGTCATCGTCGTGGCGGTGGGCATGACCTTTGTGATCCTGTCCGGCGGCATCGACCTGTCGGTGGGCTCGGTGATTGCGCTGACCACCATGGTCTCGGCCGCCCTGGTCGAGCATCACGGCTGGAGCCCGGCCATCGTGATTCCGCTGGTGCTCGTGATGGGCACCGCCTTCGGCGCCGGCATGGGCGTGCTCATCGAGCGCTACCGGCTGCAGCCCTTCATCGTCACGCTGGCCGGCATGTTCCTGGCGCGCGGGCTGTGCTACCTCATCAGCATCGACTCAATCAGCATCACCAACACGTTCTACGCCGAGGTCTCGCAGATCCGCATTCCGGTGTGGGGCGAGGCATCGGTGTCGATCAGCGCCGTGATCGCCGTCGGGGTGCTGCTGGCGGCCATCTTCATTGCGCACTACACGGCGTTCGGCCGCGCGGTGTATGCCATTGGCGGCAGCGCGCATTCGGCCATGCTGATGGGCTTGCCGGTGCGCCGCACGCTCGTCGGCGTGTACGCGCTGTCGGGCCTGTGCTCGGCGCTGGCGGGCGTGATCTTCACCTTCTACATGCTCTCGGGCTACGGCCTGCACGCCATGGGGCTGGAGCTCGACGCCATCGCGGCCGTGGTCATCGGCGGCACGTTGCTCACGGGCGGCGTGGGCTATGTGGCGGGCACGCTGTTCGGGGTGCTGATGCTCGGGATCATCCAGACCCTTATCTCCTTTGACGGCACGCTGAGCTCGTGGTGGACACGCATCGTCGTCGGCGCGCTGCTGTTCGTCTTCTGCCTGCTGCAACGCTTCTTCACCTCGCGCGGCCCCCAGCGCTGATTTTTCGCTGATTTCCCGCCGACTTCTTTTCCTTCCTCCCCAGGACCACCCCCATGCCAGACAACACCACGAAGAAACTGCGCTCGACCGAATGGTTCGGGTCGGCCGACAAGAACGGCTTCATGTACCGAAGCTGGATGAAGAACCAGGGCATCCCAGACCACGAGTTCGACGGCCGGCCCATCATCGGCATCTGCAACACCTGGTCGGAGCTCACACCCTGCAATGCGCACTTCCGCAAGATCGCCGAACACGTCAAGCGCGGCATCTCCGAGGCGGGCGGCTTCCCGGTCGAGTTTCCGGTGTTCTCCAACGGCGAATCCAACCTGCGGCCCACCGCGATGCTCACACGCAACCTCGCGAGCATGGACGTGGAGGAAGCCATTCGCGGCAACCCGGTCGACGCCGTGGTGTTGCTCACGGGCTGCGACAAGACCACGCCCGCGCTGCTGATGGGTGCGGCCAGTTGCGACATCCCGGCCATCGTGGTGACGGGTGGGCCGATGCTCAACGGCAAGCTCGACGGCAAGGACATCGGCTCGGGCACGGCCGTGTGGCAGTTGCACGAATCGTTGAAGGCCGGCGAGATCAACCTGCACCAGTTCCTCTCGGCCGAAGACGGCATGTCGCGCTCGGCGGGCACCTGCAACACCATGGGCACGGCCTCGACCATGGCCTGCATGGCCGAGGCGCTGGGCACCTCGCTGCCGCACAACGCGGCGATTCCGGCGGTCGACGCGCGGCGTTATGTGCTTGCGCAGATGTCGGGCATGCGCGCGGTGCAGATGGCCAAGGAAGGGCTCACGCTGTCGAAGATCCTCACGCGCGAGGCCTTCGAGAACGCGATCCGCGTGAACGCGGCCATCGGCGGATCGACCAACGCGGTCATCCACCTGAAAGCCATTGCGGGGCGCATCGGCGTCGAGCTGGAGCTGGAAGACTGGACACGCATCGGCAGCCACACGCCTACCATCGTCGACCTGATGCCCTCGGGCCGTTTCCTGATGGAAGAGTTCTATTACGCGGGCGGCCTGCCGGCCGTGCTGCGCCGCCTGGGCGAAGCCGGCCTGCTGCCGCACCCCGGCGCGCTGACCGTCAACGGCCAGTCGATCTGGGACAACGTGCGTGAGGCGCCCAGCCTGAACGACGAAGTGATCCGCCCGCTGGACAAGCCGCTGATCGCCGACGGCGGCATCCGTATCCTGCGCGGCAACCTGTCGCCGCGCGGCGCGGTGCTCAAGCCCTCGGCCGCATCGCCCGAGCTGCTCAAGCACCGCGGCCGCGCCGTGGTGTTCGAGAACCTGGAGCACTACAAGGCGCGCATCGTCGACGAGTCGCTCGACATCGACGCCAGCTCGGTGATGGTGCTCAAGAACTGCGGCCCCAAGGGCTACCCCGGCATGGCCGAGGTCGGCAACATGGGCCTGCCGCCCAAGCTGCTGCGCCAGGGCGTGAAGGACATGGTGCGCATCTCGGACGCGCGCATGAGCGGCACGGCCTACGGCACGGTGGTGCTGCACGTCGCGCCCGAGGCGGCCGATGGCGGCCCGCTGGCGGCCGTGCGCGACGGC
Source organism: Paracidovorax wautersii (assembly GCA_009912175.1). Taxonomy (GTDB): domain Bacteria; phylum Pseudomonadota; class Gammaproteobacteria; order Burkholderiales; family Burkholderiaceae_C; genus Comamonas_F; species Comamonas_F wautersii_A. Next base: position 73,874 of record WNDQ01000013.1, read on the forward strand.
GACTGGATCGAGCTGGACTGCGAAGCGGGCCGCCTGCACCTGGACATCAGCGACGAGGAACTGGCATTGCGCCTGGCGTCGCTGTCCGCTTCGGACGCACAGCCCATGAGCACACGCGGCGGCGGCTACCAGAAGCTCTACGTCAACCACGTGCTGCAGGCCGACGAAGGCTGCGATTTCGACTTCCTGGTGGGCACCCGAGGCGCCGCCGTTCCCCGCCATTCACACTGATCACACATCATGACTCCCAGATACCGCGGCATCTTCCCGGTGGTGCCCACCACCTTCACCGAACAGGGCCTGCTTGACCTCGAAAGCCAGAAGCGTTGTGTCGACTTCATGATCGACGCGGGCTCCGACGGCCTGTGCATCCTGGCGAATTTCTCGGAGCAGTTCGTGCTGTCCGACGAAGAGCGCGAGGTGCTCACGCGCGCCATCCTCGAACACGTGAAGGGCCGTGTGCCGGTGATCGTGACCACCACGCACTACAGCACCCACGTCTGCGCCGAGCGCAGCCGCCGCGCGCAGGACATGGGCGCGGCCATGCTGATGGTGATGCCGCCCTACCACGGCGCAACGTTCCGCGTGCCCGAAGAGCAGATCTACGCGTTCTATGCGCGGCTGTCGGACGCGGTCGGCATTCCCATCATGATCCAGGACGCGCCAGCCAGCGGCACGGTGCTGTCGGCACCGTTCCTCGCACGCATGGCCAAAGAGATCGAGCAGGTGGCGTATTTCAAGATCGAGACGGCCGGTGCCGCCTCGAAGCTGCGCGAGCTGATCCGACTGGGCGGCGACGCCATCGAGGGCCCGTGGGACGGCGAGGAAGCCATAACGCTGATGCCCGACCTCGATGCCGGTGCCACCGGGTCGATGACGGGGGGCGGCTATCCGGACGGCATCCGCCCCATCATCGAGGCGCACCGCGCGGGCGACCGCGACAAGGCCTTCGCGCTTTATCAGCAGTGGCTGCCGCTCATCAACTACGAGAACCGCCAGGCGGGTCTGCTGGCCTGCAAGTCGCTGATGAGGGAAGGCGGCGTGATCGCCTGCGAGGCGCCGCGCCATCCGCTGCCCGCCATGCACCCCGACACGCGGGCCGGCCTGATCGAGACCGCCAGGCGGCTCGATCCGCTGGTGCTGCGCTGGGGGCGTTAAAGCGGAGGCGGCTCAGCCCGTAAAAGTAGCGACCACGGGCGTGTGGTCGCTGGGGCGTTCGTAGCGGCGCGGGGTCTTGTCGATGGTGCAGGCCGTCAATTGGGCCTTGAGCGCGGCGCTGACCAGGATGTGGTCGATGCGCAGGCCACGGTTGCGGCGGAAGGCGAACTCGCGGTAGTCCCACCACGAGTAGCTTTTCTCAGGCTGCTCGAAGGCGCGGAAGGCGTCGGTCAGACCCAGGTCCAGCAGGGCCTGGAAGTGCTGGCGTTCCTCGGTCGTGTGGTGAATCGTTTCGCGCAGGCCTTCGGGGTCGTAGGTGTCGCGGTCGTCGACCGTGATGTTGAAGTCGCCCAGCAGCACCAGACGCGGATGGTTCGCCAGATCCTGGGCCACCCACAGCCGCAGCGCGTCGAGCCACTTCATCTTGTAGTCGAACTTCTCGGAGCCCGGCGCCTGGCCGTTGACGAAGTAGCCGTTGAGCACACGCACCTCGCCCAGCGGCGTGTCCAGCGTGGCGGCGATCAGGCGCGACTGCGGGTCCTCGAAGGCCACCATGTTGCGCACCACATCGCGCATCGGGAAGCGGCTGAGAATGGCCACGCCGTTGTAGGTCTTCTGGCCAAAACTCACGCTCTGGTAGCCGGCATCGGCCAGGGCCTGCAGCGGGAACTTGTCGTCGGTGAGCTTGAGCTCCTGCAGGCACAGCACGTCCACGGGCTCGGCCTGCAGCCATTGCAGCACCTGGGACAGGCGCACGGAAAGGGAGTTGACGTTCCAGGTGGCGATTTTCATGGACGGCGGATTTCTGCGAGGCGGTTGAATTGGGGTGGGCCCCACGTGAAAAAAGCGGACCTGCGTCCGCTTCACGTATCGGTGGCGGCCGGGCTCAGCTGATGAGGCCGTTCTTGAGCGCGTAGTAGGTCAGGTCGCTGTTGGACTGCAGCGCCAGCTTTTCCATCAGGCGGGTGCGGTAGGTGCTCACGGTCTTGACGCTGAGCGACAGCGCCTCGGCAATCTGGCCGACGGTGTCACCCTGGGCCAGGCGCAGGAAGACCTGGAATTCGCGCTCGGAGAGCTGCTCGTGCAGCGGGCCACTTTCCTTGCGGTTGAGCTGCTCGGCCAGCAGTTCGGCCACCGACGGCGTGATGTAGCGCCGGCCCTGCGCGACGGTGCGGATGGCGCGGACGATCTCGGCCGGGTCGCACTCCTTGTTGAGGTAGCCGCTGGCGCCCTGGCGGATCAGGTTCATCGCATAGTGCTCCTCGGGGAAGCCGCTGAGGATGAGGATGGCCAGGTCGGGCGACTTGGCCCGGATCATCGCCAGCGCGTCCAGGCCGCTCTGGCCGGGCATGGACAGGTCCAGGATCAGCACGTCGAGGTCAGGCTGGCGGCGCACCAGGTCGATGGCCTCGCGGCCGCTGGCGGCTTCGTCCAGGACGCGCAGGTCGGTCTCCTCCGACAGAAACTGGCGCAGGCCGGTCCGCACCAGCGCGTGGTCGTCCACAATCGCTACATTGATCATAATTTCATAATCCGATTCGTTAATTTGAACGGCGAGCCCCAGTCCGGACCCCATCGATGATCGGTCACCAACCAGTGTAGAACGAATCACTCGCCATGAAATTCATTCGCCTGCCCCGTTTTTACATCAGCTTTCCGCTGGCGGTGCTTGTTATTGTCGTGTTGATCGGCATCAGCGAACTGTCCTACCAGCGTTCGCGCCAGGCGCTGGCAGATATGAGCGAACTGCTCGACGCCCGCCAATCCATCCAGGACATGCTGCGCTACGTGCTGGACGCCGAGGCCGGCCAGCGCGGCTATCTGCTCACGGGCGACAAGCGTTATCTGGAACCCTACCAGTCCGCCACCCTGAACATCGAGCGCGAGCGGCAGACGCTGCACCGCTGGTTGACCTCACACCCCTACGAGATCGCGCAGACCCACGAGTTCTTCTCGCGCATCACCCGCAAGCAGCTCGAAATGGAAGTGAGCCTGCGCCTGCACGACGTCGGCAACCAGGTGGCGCTGCGCTCGGTCATGGACACCAAGGTCGGACTCGAGCGGATGAACGCCATCCGCGCGGTGGCCGACGCCATGCTCAGAAGCCTGGACCAAGCCTCCAACGACGCCCAGCAACAGGTGCGCAGCACGCTCATGATGTCGCGCGGCGCCATCGCCCTTGTCTGCCTGCTGGGGCTGCTGTGCATCTACCTCTACCTGCGTCAGGGCGAGACGCTGCAGACCATCAACGAGCGCCAGCAGCGGCTGCTGCAAAAGGAGCGCGACCAACTGGAGATCCAGGTCCAGCGCCGCACCCACCGCCTGGCCCAGCTGGCCACCTATTTGCAGAACGTGCGCGAGGACGAGCGCGCCCGGCTCGCGCGCGAGCTGCACGACGAGCTCGGCGCGCTGCTGACGGCGGCCAAGCTCGACGTCACGCGGCTGCGCAACTACATCGGCGACGTCAACGCCGATGCGACGCAGCGCATCCATCACCTCGTCGAGATGCTCAACTCGGGCATCGCGCTCAAGCGCCGCATCATCGAGGACTTGCGGCCGTCCTCGCTGTCCAACCTGGGCCTGGCGGCTGCGCTGGAAATCCTCACCCGCGAGTACCAGGACCGCTCGGGACTGGACGTACGCCTCAGTCTGGAGCCCGTCGAAGGCCTGTCGGCCAATGCCGAGCTCACCATCTACCGGCTGATCCAGGAAGCGCTCACCAACGTCAGCAAGTACGCCCAGGCGCGGCGCATCGACATCCAGCTGCGCGTCCACACCGACAGCGTGCAGGTGCTCGTGCGCGACGACGGCAGCGGCTTCAATCCCGAGGACATCAAGCCCTCGACGCACGGGCTGGACGGCATGCGCCACCGCGTCGAAGCCAACGGCGGCCAACTGGCCGTGCGTTCGGCCCCGGGCGCGGGCACCACCATCGAAGCAACCCTGCCGCGCCAGTTGCCGCCGGCGCCCGGCGCGTCGCCCGCCGCCTTCGACGACATCGGCACCGACGCCTACCTGATCTTGCCCCCGTTTCACGGACACCCCTATAAGCGATTAACTATCGCAATAGGAGGTGGACGATGACCAAGAGCAAGGCAGGCAGAAAGGGGCAGGAGTTCAGCCTGGAGTTCAGGCAGCAGGCA